>JAFWKJ010000012.1 GCA_017511375.1 Bacilli bacterium
ATTCACCATCTGCTGCTTTAGCTCCAAGTCTACGTCCTGCAGAATCACGACCATTAGATGTTGATCCTTGCCCTTTGTGGTGAGCAAATAATTGAATATCTAATTTTAATAATTTCATAATTCTCCTCCTTATTTCACTTCGACATTTTCTGGAAATTGTTTTTCCAGATCTTTTAATAGATTAACCATATTATGAATGAGTAATTGAGTAGTCTCATCATTGCTTTTTACTTCAATCGTCATACCCTTCTTACCAACCATATATGATAGACTTCCTTTATTAAGAGAAAGGATTCCATTCACTGTCGTAATAACAATACTACTAACAGAACTACATACAATATCTTTCCCTCTATCAGCATACATGGCATGCCCTAAAATACTAATCTTTTTAAATTTTTTATTATTTTTTTCAATATTAATCGTTATCATAATTAACCAATTTTAGTAATTTTTATTTTAGTATAAGGTTGTCTATGTCCTTGTGTTACACGGTTAGATCTATCTTTACTTTTATATTTGAAAACTTTAATTTTCTTATTCTTACCATTCTTAAGAACTTCTCCTTGAACAGTAACACCTGTAAGATAAGGATTTCCAATTTTCTTATCAAGCATCAAAACTTGATCAAAAGTCACTACATCACCAACATTACAATTGATTTTTTCAACATAAATCTCTTGGCCTTCAGTAACATAATGTTGCTTTCCACCGACTTTAATGACAGCGTTCATAATTCTACCTCCTTTATAAAACTTAAGACTCGCTCTCAAGGTACGTTTTCTCGTTTATAACCTTTTCAATGCGGTTTGAGCATGAGGCGTCAAACATTAAGATTATAACATACCACTACTAGGTTGTCAAACAAATCCTATATTATTTTTGAATATAAGGAGCCAATGCTTGCCTCATATTTTCATATTCTTCCTCTGAATATTTACGACCAGAAAAGATGGCCTCCTCAGGGGACATCCCTTGTGCTACTTTTCGTTTAATCTTTGGAAGGGAAATAAGAGAATTCCCTATCGAAACAGAAAGTCCATCACTCGACTCATCTTCTAAGTCCTCAAGAGACATATGAAGAGATAATGGTTCTTTCAATGGCACAACATCTAATAAATAATCCCCTATCTCATTGTCTTTTATAATAAACTTACTATTTTCAAGCACACCAAATAATGTATCAATATCATCAATCGGAATATTCATCGCTTTCAATAATTCTAATCGTTGAAATCTTTCTTTTCCATAATTTAGTAGACCTATATTCTGTTCCAAAAAGGAATAATAACCAAGTTCTATTAATTGATCAATTTTTTCCACCATCAAAGGATGAAGTAAAAAGTCATAACAAGAAGTAGTTCTCATAGATTTTAATAAATTATACATGCTTAAATATTTAATATTTTGTTGAAAAACACCTGAATCTCCCAATAAAACAGGAAGAGATTTCGCAAATAGTTTTTGATTAATTCCATAAGAACCTAATACATTAATAGATTCTTCTAATTTCTTTAATTTTTCTCCCCCTACTTGAAATAAATCCATATTATCAGACAAATCTTTTGGTCGAACAAACCCTAAATCAATCATTTTCTTAATTGTTTGAACAATTGATAAATTAGAATTTTGTAAAATACTAAATATTTGTTCTCTTGTGAAAAGATCTAAAGGTATTTGATTCAACATTTCATCTACATCATCTAAGGTATGATGCATCATAGAAGGAATCTTTGAAACATCCACAGTAATTCTATACTTTTTTAATATAGCAATATAGTGATTAATAGAATTAGAATTCAATTCATCTAATCTTTCTTGTAATCTTTGATGATATTGATTATTTTTCTGATAAATCCAAAGAAGTACTTTTTTCTTTAATTCTTCATCTGGAAGATGCTTAATAAGTTCTCTTGCATTCAAAACTTCATCACAAGACTCCGCTTTTTTTAACGTACGAACTAGTTCATCATAGTAATACAAATTTCTTCTTCTCTGTTTTTCATGTTCTGTCTTTTTCTTTTCTTCTTCTTGCACAAAATTAAGAATGACATCATGTTCAGATTTAATAATAGGAAAAGAATACATAGAATTATAAAACTCATGAGCCGCTTTTGCTTTGACTCTTTTACTACAAGGAATCGCATCTTTTCCATTTACCACATTATCACGACTATCAATCAATTTTTTACGTTGACTGACAAAAGCAAGAATTCTCATCGGTAATTCAATATCTGATTCAATGAAACGAGCAAGGGCTTTAAATCCACCTCGTTTTTGTTCAATTTCTCTTATTTCTTTTAAACAATCATGAAGTTTTACATCGGAAATATCTCCATGTGTTAATTGAGAGATAGGTAACGTTTCATTACGTATCGCAACTAAAAGAGTTCCAGCACGTAATTTATTAGGCTCCGTAATATAAGCAGCAATCTCTTTACTTTTTGGATGATCAACAATAGAAATAATCATACTAAGTAAACGATTAAAGGCATAATAAGGACAATCTCCAAATATGCTTTTACAAGCATCCGCAATCTTTGATGCTTCTTCTATAGAAATGCTTTTGTTAGATTGAAGATAAATGGCACCCTTCATATAACCCCAAGGATCTATTTCCATCATATCTTCAATTCTTTGCAATTTGTTTTTTAAAACATATTCCTTACAAACACCATAGCCAGGATCTACATCATATTCTATATCTATCTCTTGTTTTTTTATTTCAATTTCATCTAATATTGACTGTAACGTTATCATTAACTAATATCCTTTCTATATGTTTTAGGAGCTTCAGAATACCCCAATTTATTCCATAACTCCAATAAATTATCTTCATTCATTTCCATAAATTCCGAATTAGATAAATTCGCTCTAATCTCATTTTCCATATCTTTAAATTCACGAATACGTGTTCTTAATTGATTTTGTAGTCCACTATCATTCGTCGTTTTCTTCATAAAAACAGAGAAAACAGCATAGGTATCATGATTTAAACGTTGAAATAATATTCGGATTTTCGTTCCTCTTACCTCAGTAGCTCCTCCAATCAAACTGGCATTGGTACCACGAGTTAAACGTTTAATTCTTTTAAAAGTACCCTTAATAATGGTTCCCATTAATTGATATACTTCCGAATAATACTCCCTAGGGATCATTTCTAACTCTTCCAAAACTCTAATATTTCCACTTTTATTAGGAACTAATATGATTTTATTAAACTCTGGTTTTTCATCAGACACTTCATCTTCCATCGTAAGTAATTGTTGTAGTAAATTAATTTTATGTTTTTCTCTTGCGACTAACTCCTGAGCATCCTCCCCTATAGTAGGATCCTCATAAGAGTATTCTACAATTTCCTTCATCACTTTCAATGACTCTGCATGTAACCTCAAAAGAATATCTTCATAATGATAGTCATCTCTACTTGGCATAATACAAGATAATTCTTCCGCTGTTTCCCCTGAAAACTTTAGATAATCATCTAAATAATCACGATAATCATCAAAAGAATCAACAGTTTCTTCCTCTTGATAAGAAGATCCTTGTGAGACTGTTGAAAACAAACTCACATCTCCCTGTACAGGAAATTCAACTTCTAAAGACTTAATCTTACTACGAAGTGTTTGGGTGTTTTTGAAGCCACTTTCTATGGATTGCAAAAGACTATCAATACTTGTTGTTTCATCTATCTCATTGCTCATATATACTCCTCATTTCTGATTGCATATTATATCATATTTTTTTCTATTTTGCAACAAGGAAACATGTGATAAAATAATATCAGGAGATGATATTTTGAAATATAAGAGAATACTTTTGAAACTAAGTGGCGAAGTCCTTGCAGGAGACAAAAAAACAGGAATCGATTTTGAAAGAACCCTTGAGATTGCAAGAGAAATAAACGAATGTGTAAAACTAGGATATGAAATTGGAATTGTGGTGGGTGGAGGAAACTTTTGGAGAGGAAAAAGTAATGAATATATGGATCGAGCAACCAGTGATTATATTGGAATGCTAGGTACTGTCATGAATGCCCTTGCCTTAGGAGATGCTTTTAAACAAATTGGAACTCCTGTCAGAGTCCAAACCGGTGTAGAAATGAGACAAATTGCAGAATTCTACATCAAAGATAGAGCAACCCGTCATCTTGAAAAAGGAAGAGTTGTCATCTTTGGTTGTGGAACAGGAAGCCCTTTCTTTTCAACAGATACAGCTTCTAGTTTAAGAGCTGCCGAAATAAGAGCAAATGTTTTAGTAAAAGCAACCAAAGTAGATGGAGTTTATGACAAAGATCCAAAAAAACATGAGGATGCAAAAAGATTTAAAGAAATAACCTATATTGAAGTATTAAATAAAAAGTTAAATGTCATGGATTCCACAGCCATTAGTTTATGTATGGAAGAAGATATCCCTATCATCGTATTTGATATTAATAAAAAAGGAAACTTATTAAAAGTTCTACAAGAACATGGAACTTATACCGTAATTCATAATTAAAAAAAAGAGATACATTTATCTCTTTTTTTCTTTATAAAATTCAATTCTATCAAGGATTCTATCTTTTCCTAGTATTTTCATAATACTAAACAAATCTGGAGATTTTAATCTTCCTGTAATCATAACACGAATGGCTTCACAAATGTCCCCCACATGTCCCTTATAAGAATCTGGATTGTTTTTATAATCTTTTGGACTTGCCGCATAACCATGATTACTTGCAAAATCCTTGATTCCATTAAACCAAGTTTCATTATCAACTTCTAAGTCTAAATGATTGTTTATATAGTCAAGAATTAAATCCACATCATAGGTTTTATCTCCATCATATTTTGCATAACCTTCTTCTTTAAATTGAGAATCAATAGCATAACTAAACTCTTCTTTTACTTCACTATATTTAGAAATATCTTTTCTAGGTCTAGGGCCATCTTTTTCAATACTAAAGAAGGAAATCATATCTTCTTTATTTTCTTCTAATAATTTTGCATATTCTGGATCATGCTTATGAGCCCAAACAAGCGTTTCTTCATAAACATCTTTCCCACTTTTATGAGCAAAATATGTTTTAGAAATATTATTCAATTTATCTAAATCAAATAAGGTACCTCCAATAGCCATCTTATCAAACGTAAAAGTAAAGTCCTCTAATGTTTTATCACCATTATTTAAATACCACTCTTCAAAATTAGAATTTAAAATTGTTGCAAGATAAAGTTTCACAGCTTCAATAGGAATTCCTACTTCATCATAATAAGATACTTTTGCCTCTGGATCCTTTCTTTTAGAAAGCTTACGAATAATGTCTCCTTCTTTTTTTGTAACAGCTGCATGATGAACGTATTCTGGTCTTTGGAACCCTAAAACCTCAAACAACTGTACATGAAGAGGAATAGAAGAAACCCATTCATCTCCCCTAATAACATGCGTCGTATGCATCAAATGATCATCAATTGCGTGAGCAAAATGATATGTTGGTGTTCCATCTTTCTTAAGTAAAACAATATCCATATCATTTTCAGGAAACTTAATTTTTCCTTTAACACAATCTACAAACTCTATTTCTTTCTTAGAATCTCCAGGAGATTTTAAACGAATAACATACTCATCCCCTTTTTCAATTCTAGCCTTTATTTCTTCTAAAGATAAATCTCTATCAACAGCATACATTCCATAAATACCTATTTTCGTTTTATTTATTTCTTGTTCTTCACGAATAGAAGCAATTTCTTCTTCCGTCATAAAACACGGATAGGCATAACCTTTCCCAATTAAATCCTTTACGTAAGTTTGATAAATCTCTGTTCTAGCGCTCTGAATATAAGGTCCATATTTTCCACCAACTCTTTCAGACTCATCTGGAATAATGTCGAAAGCATCTAAATCATGGTAAATACCTTCTACTCCATTTTCCACACTACGCTTTTGATCTGTGTCCTCAATTCTTAAAAAGAAAACACCTTTACTTTGTCTTGCGAAAACACTATCACAAAAAGATCCAAACAAACTTCCCATATGAACAAATCCCGTAGGAGAAGGTCCAAATCTTGTTACCATAGCTCCTTCTGGTAAATCTCTCGCAGGATATTTTTCTTCATAATAAGAAACAGTATGTTCTAAATTAGGAAACAATAAATCCGCAAGTTCTTTCTTTTCTGTATCTGTCATAATAAACACCTCATTAAAATGGCTGCCCCAGTTAGATTCGAACTAACGCGTCGTGCGGTCAGAGCGCACTGCCTTACCACTTGGCTATGGGGCAATTACAAATATCATAATACACCATTTTTCATAATTTTGAAAGAAAAACGCGTATTTTATTGATGTAAAGTCCTTTTTTTTATGACAAAAGACTTGGTAGTTAGTGATTTATAATGATAAAATATTATTATAGTGATAGTAAGGATGTGTTGATTATGGCAAGATTTTGTAATAAATGTAACGCCCCTATTGAAGCAGGAGGCTATTTTTGTACAGAATGTGGAAGTAATGACATTAGAGACGACGAGGAACAAAAAGAAGAAGAAAAAGAAACAACTCCATCAGAAGAAATAGAAGTAAAGGATACAAGTACTCCTAGTACAGAAATTCCAGAAATGGAAACAAACACTGTTAGAAGTTTTGGAGACAAGTCGATTGAACAACTACAAAATGCGGAGATTAAATCAATCAATTCTCTCGAACCAACGACAAACGAGATGAAAGAAACTACCCAAGAAGAGGCTCAACCAAACCCTTCTACCAATTCTTTTGCAGATGTTCCTGATTATATGAATCACACACAAACCATTAATATTCCATCAGATTTTCAACTACAAGAAGGAGATTATAACAACTACAACAATCAAGAAAATGTATCCCAAACAATTCCTTACAATCCAAAAATAAAAAGCCGTTCTAAACGAAGTGATAAAAAAATACTAAGAGTTGTATTTGCGATAGTAGGAGCAATGGTAGTCTTATTCCTAATCGCATTTGTCTTATCAAATAGAACAGATAACGCTCCTTTCTCAGAAACAGATATAGAGCCAAACACAGGAGAAACACTTGATTTTTCTACCATATTTACACCAGAAAACTCCTTCCGTGTTGGAAATGCCACTTTAGGATATATATCCATCCCAAATACTTGGGCCCAAGTACAACAAGAAGAAGGAAGTAAAGCGCAACAATTTACAGATGGTACCTCTTGGGTAGTAACCCTTATGTCAACTCCTACGGATGAATATTCCGCCGTTACTTATGCAAATAATGTCTATGATTCTATAAAAGTAGATGGAGGACAAAATATCACGACAGGAAAAACAAAAATTGCAGGATATACGGCTCTTACTATTACTGCTTATTATCCTAATCAAAAACAATATCTAACAACTTGGTGTCTAGAATCAAAAAATGGTCAAACACACTATTTAGCAATCGAAGGACCAGAATCAGGTGGAGACAACTATAACATCATATATAGTTTCCAAGAAGATAAATAAAAAACAAAAAAGAATACCAAAAGTATTCTTTTATAATGCACTTGGTAGCGAAGGAGGGGATCGAACCCCCGACCTTTCGGGTATGAACCGAACGCTCTAGCCAGCTGAGCTACTTCGCCATCTCACGTAAATTGATTTTATCAAAACAATTCCTTTTTTGCAAGTATTTTTTGACTTATTGTAATTTTTGTGATACCATGGAAAGGCATTGGAGGGCAGATTATGAAAAACATTTTTAAAGGTCCAGTTAGAAAAGTAGTGGTATCCAAGCTAGAATTAAAAAATGGACTACACAAATTAGCAGACTATGATACCCCTATTATTAAAGAAGATTTACTATTTTATAGAGGGATAGGAGATTCCTATATATCTTTTGATTATGGTACAATCATACCGGATCAACATGAAGCAATCGATTTTATAGAGGATACTATTACATCACAGAATGTCACAGAAGAACCATTCCCAAGTTGTTTCTTTGTAAATAATTCTGAAATTGAATTGTCTCATCAACTTAGCAACAAAGAATTTAAAACATTAAAGAAAGAATTTAAACAGCGTCGAAAATTGATGCAACAAGAAAAGAAGTAAAACTACTTCTTTTTTTTCTTCACTTTTTGATAGTGAGAAGGATCCTCTACCGTTTCTTTTCCTAAAATAATTTCTTGATATTCTCCCAAATGCGTATAAGCATCCCCATAAGCTTGCCAAGTAGATTCATCCACAACATTGTTTAGACCTCTTGCCCCCGTCTTTCTTTGGATAGCCTGGTGCGCAATAGCATCAATATAATCATCCCCAGGTGTTAATTTAACGCCTAATTCTCTAAATAATTCTTGTTGAACTTTCAAAGCCGATTCATCTGATTCTGTAAGTATTTTCTTGATAGCCTCATAATCTAAATCATTTAATTTTATAATGGCTACTCTACCCATAAACTCTCTAGGCATTTTCGCATATTCCACGAAATCCTCAACCGTTGCTTCCCTTGTCTTAGGACTTGGAATAGAAGAGGAAGAAAAACCAATATTATTTTTTACATGTAATTCCCTATATACATCTTCAAATGCTCCTCCTAAAATAACTAACATTTTACGCGTATTAATAGGAACAATTTCTCTTTGATATTTCATACTCTCACAAGCATCATAGGTAGTTCCATCTAAAAAGGTAAGTAAAACATTTAAAACACCTTTTCCACTAACATCATCTTTATTAGAAGAACCTTTTTTATCAATCTCATCAAAGAATACAATAGCACGTTCTGCCTTTTGAACATCTCGACCACATTGAATATATAATCTCCATAATTCTTCTTCAATATCTTTTCCCACATATCCAGGAATCGTCAATTGCGTAGAATCAATTTTTATGAAAGGTCGATTTAAATATTTCGCAATCAACTCCATCATTTTCGTTTTACCAGAACCAGTAGCACCTGTAATTAAAATACCTCGATCATTATTTTGCTCGCTTCTTTCTTTTCGGATAATTTCTGTCAAAACTCTTTTTAATGGTTCATTTTGAGCAATCAAAGTTTTGGTAATATTTTGATATAAATCTACGATATCAACATAATCCGTTAATTTAATGATGGTAGGATCTGACTCATCACGAACCTTTCTCTTGGTATGTTCATCTTCTCCTCTTAGAAGAATCTGAGATTCACCATATTCACTAGATTCAATTTGTAAATCAAGACTATCTAACAAATTATCATAATCATTACGTTGTTTTTCAATTCTTTTCTTAATTTCTTTTAAATCATCTAAAGAATAAACCCCATCCATTAAATCCATTAAGAAAGAGGCAATTGTTGGATTAATATCCTCTGAAAAAATAGGATTCTTATTAATATCTACTCTCTTTGCCTTAGGAAAAGGTTCCTCTTTTTTGGCAGCCTTTGCTTTGGCTTTTTCATATTCTTTATCCAAATCTTCAAGAGCTTGATTCAAATCATCTTTTATTTTTACAACATCGATAGGATAACAAAAAATCCCTCCATCCATTGTATGAGAAACATAATAAATGAAGCGACAACTTTGGTAAAAGTATTCTGCAATCGCATCTGACATTTTATCTTTATCAAATTTTTTTAATAGACCTTGCATTTCTTCCAAATTAGCAAATCCATGAGAGATTTCTGATTGAAGAGAAAATCCATCTGTAATTCTAAAATATTCTAATCCGTTATTATCAGAAAAAACATGAGACTCCTTATCATATTCTCCTACTGCAGGATGATTCGGAACAAAAATAAAGTTTTCTGATCCTAAAGAAATACGATCCATAATAGTAGCTACATATTTTTTAGACATACCTACTCCCCCTATGTAGATTATATTATAATGAAAAAAAATGAATGTGTAAATTCATTTTTAACCATTTTTAACAAGTTCTTCAAATGCTTTTCCTTTTTCTTCAAAATTTTTAAAGAATTCGTAACTAGCCGCAGCCGGAGATAAGATACAGGCTCCCCCCTCCTTGGTAGCTTTCAAACTGATTTGATATGCTTCCTCCAAGGTATTAGCATAATAAATATCTTTATCAGATTTTTCCTCTAAAATTTTCCCTATTTTTAAACCCGTCGTGGGCATACAAATAATAGATTTTAGATGAGAATTCCTTAGAAACTCTATAAATGCTTGGTAATCAATTCCTCGATCTAATCCTCCAATAATCACTGTTTCTATATTAGGAATAGCAGTAATTGCATTCATCGTTGCATCAGGAATAGTCGCAATCGTATCATTATAAAAATCAATGCCATGACTTTTTCCAATATATTCCATACGATATTTTAACCCATGAAAATTCTTAATAACTTGAGACGCTTTCTCCATATCTAATTGAAGAAGATAAACAATCGCCAAAACAAACATAATATTTTTTAAATTGTGATCTCCCAATAAATAACGAGTATCATCATGATAGACAACTTGATGATTAATAACGATATCGTGATCAACCAAACGTACAGCATTTCCCACTGAATCAGAAGAATCAAAACGAACAGAAAAAGGAATTCCTGGATATTCATACTTTTCAAGTTCTTTTTCTAAATAATCATTATCTTCTGCATAAATTCTATAGTCTAGTTCATTTTGATAACGAAAGATATTCATTTTGTTTTGATGATAATGTTCTAAAGTCCCCGCATGATCTAAATGATCTTGAAATAGATTCAAGATAGCCGCAATATGAGGACTCTCATGAACAAATTCTAATTGATGAGAACTCATTTCAATTACTAAAATAGAATCCTCTGTATAATTTTCCACTTCATCTAAAACAGGAACACCAATATTTCCAAGTAAATAAACATCTGGCAATTGATCTTTCAACACTTCATAAAGAAGAGAACTCGTAGTAGATTTTCCTTTCGTTCCTGTAATACCAATGATATGTTCTTTATCAACTTCCAACAACAATTCTAATTGAGAAGTAATTTTATTTTGAATAGAAGTTAGATCAAGATCCTTTAAACTAATTCCTGGAGATTTAATTATAAGATCATATTGATCCAATCCCTCTAAATAAGAATCTCCTTCGACTCTTTTAATAGAAGCGTCTAAATCCACGGGGTTCTGATCTAAAATCGTAATATCAGCATCTTCTATATGTCTCGTAATAAACTGATACGTTGATTTTCCTTCTCTTCCAAATCCTAAAATAGCAATTTTTTTGTTTCTTAATTTTTCAATTATTTTTCTATACATAACGATCCAATTCCTTTTTTATCATCGTATTATACTGTTCATCTAAATGATTTTCTTCATTATACTTTTCAATGAAAGAACCATCTAATTCTAAAGGATAATGTTCTCTATAATAATCTAATAAATATCCTTCTTCTCCCTTTTGAACAACCTGACTTACAGCATATCTTGCTTCCTCATAAGTACCCACACATTCAAATGGCTTATTTTTAGAATATCCAAGTATCTCTTGAAACATCTCCAAAAGATCTTCTCGTTGATATAAATCTTGTCCAAAAATATTAATCCTTTCCACCTTCGTTAGAAAAGGACTAAGAATTATATAAATAAACAAGCATTTAGAACAATTACAACACCATTTCCAATCTTTTTCTTTACTACCTAAATTACAACTTCTAAATACAGGATGATAGATTCTATAATGAGAAAATAACTTAGCGATATTGTATTCAGACAATCCTCTTAATAAACTAAAATAAGAAATATTTAAATGCATAACTCGATCCATATATTCTCTGAAATCATGTTCAAATTCAAAAGTCTTAGAATACTGATGATTGATATTCGTACCTAAAACCGTAGATTCATTGGCACTTGATTCATTAGATAAAACAATGTTTTCTTTTCCTGCCAAGTAAGCACATAAGTAAGAAATAAAGGCAACGACAGAAGAAAATGGAGTGTGTCCATTTAAAAATCCCTGGGCATTTAATTCTATAATTTTACGATCAAGATTTCTTTCAACTTTCATAATAGAAGAATCTGGATATCCTGCAAGTGTCGCACAAGATAAAGCCGGCTTTTTAGGATTAATAATAAGACACATATTATTTTTCTCTTGTTTTAATAGTTCAAGAGAAACACAAGAGTCTTTTCCTCCCCCTACGCAGATTAAATTTCCTTCTCCCTGATAATCAATTGAAGGAAGTTCCTCTTTCTCATGATTACATTGAATCGTAAACAAATCCTCTTCGGAAATAGAAATACCATTTACATATAAGAATTCTCCAAGGCCATTGTAAAAAAGCTTTTTTAAAAAGGCTATTTGTCCCTCATCGATATATCCTGCCTGAATTAAAATATTTTTAGAACAAGTACATTTCACATAACTAATACATTCTATCAAACCAATTTGAAAAATCAAATACTCTAATATTTCTTTTACAGGAGTAATCTTGATATCACTTTTGTGAATGACTAAAGTAGGATAAAAATCTGTAAGACCTGGTATCTCAAAATGATATGTTATTTTTAAATCCTCTTGCTCCTCATAGACATAATCATGATAGATGAATGTAGGATATTCTTCTCTCAATTGATTAAAATCTTCTAAACGATTCATAATATACCTCCTCATCGGTAATTAACATTTCGATCAAATTTCTCAACAATTTTCATAATACTTCTCGAAGTATCTCTTATTTTATTTAAAGTAAACCCTTTTAGTAATTTTTTATTGGCATACTCTAATTCTAAATCATAGATTTCATTCAATAAACGAACGAGTTCTTTATAAGAACCTTCCTCCCCCGTAATATCATCAAACCATTTTTGAATATCATATACTTCACCATCAATTCTTAAGTTCGCTAAAGTATGAATAAAAGTTCGATTCTGTAGAATTTGCTTACAAATACTACTTTCTAAATAATAGGAATTAGAACTATACTTATGATGCGTTTCACTATTCAATGCATAAATCATATTATCCAAATCCCGATTAGAAACATCAAAAGATTTCATAATATTAATAATCTCTTCTGTTTGTTTAGTATTAATGATTTCTTCTAAGATATAAGAAGAATCCTTCTTAACAAAAGTTAAAGAATCTTTTTTATAAATACGATACGTTAAACCCGTTCGTAGATAAAGATAATTCTTAGTAACCTTTACCTCATTCACATAAGAATTAATGGCATGATTAAATTCATGAACCAAATTATCAATCAAATTCACTAAATCCGTATCAGAATAGTTTTGTAATACCATATACTTAGCCGTTTTATATTCTTCCCCTACTTGAATAGGTTTAGAAGAATAATAAGCTTTGATATGTTTATCTTTTACATCGGATATAACAATCTTAATATCTCGAAATGTATTCAAAATAAGATTTTCTTTGTTGACACCATACTTTATGATAAAAGCTGGAATAATTGCATACAACAAATGTCGAATATTTTGATCATAACCATTCGCATCACAAATTTTATCAATAAAACCTTTTTCTCTTTGAATGACTAAATTGGGATTCATACAATTCACCATATTAATTATAACAAATAACCACTAATCTGACGACTGAATTATCTCAATCTTTACAATATCTTGCATTTTTATCACCGTTTTATCGCAAAATAGGAGTAACCGATGAATCGAATCAATCCGATGAAGGGCCCCCACCTTATCGATATATTTACCTCCCGTCTTTTTTAAATCCTTCTGAAAATAAGTAATTTTAACATATCTGTGGTTGTGGTATTGAATCCATTGAATCTGTTGATCCAATTCTTCTTTTTCTGATTCACTCAATAAAACTTTTTGCGTTGTATATCGAGAAACCTCTTTAATTTGACCATCATAACCACTAAGAGCCGCAAAAGGAGAAAATTGTCCCGCACGAGATTCCCTCTCTTGTCTAGGATGTTTTCTAGGACTTAAATACTCAAAAAGAAGAAGATCTCGATAAGGAAAATCATTCTCTATGTCCTCCAATTTGTTTTCCTCTTTCAATGGCAGTCCCTCCTTCCTCTAAATTCATTCCTTTTAAAATGGAATTTTTTCCAAATTTATATTTAATAGATAAAATTGTCTTTTGTAGTTGATTTTCTTCTTCTAACTTCGAAGCATTTTTTACATTTTCTTCGACACTTGAAAATAAATCTAACTGTTCTATTTTAGGCTTCTCTTCTATCTCTTTTTTAGAGGCTAAGTTTCCTGCAACTACTACAATTCTTCTCACTAACAAATCTTGATTAATAATTTGTTCAAATAATTGAATCATTTTTTTAGAAATAATTTTAGTAGAAGATGTATAGGTATCTAAACGAATTGTCCCATGGGCATGTTTCGGAATTCTTCTCCCATAATAATCTAAGGTGGTCTCTCCTTGGTAAAAGTTTAAATTTTCCACATCATAGCCAATATCTAATACAAGTTGATCCGTAACAAAAGATTTAGAAACTAAATCAAGTACTAGATGATCTGTCATTTCTTTCACAATCAGTTTTGTATGTTCATAATCATAAGGAACAGGGAGAACTTGCCCAGAAGATAAACTTTTTACTTTAGGACGATACTTTTTCACATCCTGCATTGTACAAGATTCCAATCCCCAAGCATGATCAATTAAAAATTCTGCATTCACCCCAAACAATTTATACAATAAGTCCTCTCTTTCCAAAGAAGCGCGTGCTACATCCCCCATCGTATAAATAGAATGTTTAGCAAGTTGCGTCGAAATCCCCTTCCCAACTCTCCAAAAATCAGTAATAGGCCTATGATCCCATAATAATTTTCGATAGGAAATTTCATCTAATTCAGCAATTCTTACACCAAATTCATTCGCATCAGCATGTTTTGCCACAATATCCATAGCAATTTTCGCAAGATACATATTTGTGCCAATTCCCCCAGTTGCTGTAATCCCCATCTCTTCATAAACCGTTTGAATCATTTTAGTTATTAATTCCTTAGGAGTCATCTTATACGTTTTCAAATAATTAGTAATATCACAAAAAACCTCATCAATCGAATAAGCAAAAATATCCTCTGGTGCCACAAACCGTAAATAAATATCATAAATTTTAGTACTATAATCCATATAATATTTCATCCGAGGAGAAGCCACAATATAATCAAGTTCAAGAGAAAAATCCTGATTTAATTCCTCGTCTAAATAACTTTTTCCTTGAAAAGGTTTTCCGTGATTTTTATTTTTTCTTTCTAGATTCACTTCTTTTACTTTTTGAACCACTTCATAAAGTCTCGCTCTTCCTGGAATTCCATATTTTTTAAGAGAAGGAGATACCGCTAAACAAATCGTTTTTTCTGTACGAGTAGAATCTGCCACTACTAAATTAGTATGAAGAGGATCTAACCCTCTTTCACAACATTCTACAGAGGCATAAAAGCTTTTTAAATCAATACAAATAAAAACTTTGTTCATAGGATCACCCCTCTAAAAAAATTATATCACTCAAACATTTGTTTGTGAATACTCAAATAAAAAAAAACTAGATTTCTCTAGTCTTTATTAATAGAAGCATCATAGATTTCATCAATTGCCTTTTTCAAAGCCGCATTAAACTCTTCCTCCGTCTGGTTAGCATATAAATTTTGTAATAAAGCACGAGAAAAGGAAGCAATCATTTTATGATTTTGTTTTAGTAACTGACAAGCATGCTCCGTATCATATCCTCCCGATAAGGCAACCACCCTAACCACACAAGGATAACGATATAAATCTTCATATAAA
This sequence comes from Bacilli bacterium, assembly GCA_017511375.1. Classification (GTDB taxonomy): domain Bacteria; phylum Bacillota_I; class Bacilli_A; order RF39; family UBA660; genus UBA3789. The sequence continues at coordinate 15,681 of JAFWKJ010000012.1, forward strand.
TCCGCATTCGTAGGAATAGAAAATTTAAACATAATCAAATGATTTGGATTCCAATTATCTAAAACACGAATGATTTCTTCTTTTAAAATATTTTCTGCTTTTTCTTTATCAGAAATAAGAATATCAACCTCAGGTTCAATAATAGGAACTAAACCATATTCGCAAATCGTCTTTGCTAAAGCAAATTGTTGTCTCACCACATCTCGAATTCCTTCTGGATCAGCTCCTAAGATAACACTTCTCATCTTAGTTCCAAAAATACCTCTTTCACGTGCCACCCGCATCTGACCATCAAAATCTAAAATAGGTTTCATCAATTTTACATGATGTTCTTCTTCTGCTAAACCTTTATCTATCTTCAAAAAAGATACAATCTTCTTCTCATCCCATAAATAATCAGCTGTATATTTACCATTAACCATAGATTGCATCGTTTTAAAAAACAAAATACTACCTAAAATTTTTTCACTCGTAAAAACAGGAGAAGTAAAAACTCTCATTCTCATTTCATGAATAAGAGAAAACATTTCCTCTTCTGTGGAGTATGCACTATCGGATATTCCATAATTTTTAAGAGTATTGGCCGTTGATCCACCACTTTGATCTAATGCAGCAATAAAACCCGCTCTATTTTTAACAATATTTAATTTTTCCTGGTTTAGATAATCGTTCATAAAAACCTCCTACTATTCTACTATTCTATTATACAATCTTTTAACCATTATCTAATGAAGAAAAAGTCATACTTTACTCTACTTGACAAGAAATAAGAAAAAAAAGACTTCAAAAGTCTTTTTCTACCAATCAGAATCCCAATCAGTACTTCCACTATCCCAGGAATCATTACTGTCCCAAGAAGAACCACTATCCCAGGAATCATCATTACTACTGCTGCTCCAACTACTATCATTATCACTAGAACTACTACTGCTAGAATAATAGTCTTCATAATAATTTGTATCTTTAAAACTATAAATATCTTGCCTAGAAGAAGAACTATCATAGTAACGATCAGGATTTATTTCTACATCATGATCAGGGACAGAAGATTTGTCCCAAGAATCATTATTATAAAGATACCAACCATGGAAATAATAATAAGTCTTATCACCAAATTTATAATATCCTGTAGATGGAGTTGGAGGATGAATCTCTTTAAAAAAATCTTCATCTTGTAGTCTTTTCGTAATATTAATACCTAGGTACTGATGCCAATCCGATCCAACGTATTTTACTTCTTCTAAATCAACATTTTCTCCTTTAGACCATTCATTAGAATCTGGATTATAGTGATACCATTCACAAGCAGCACTATTTGTTTTCATACAAGCTTCATATAAATAATAAGGATGATTTTGATACTCATAATATCCTGCCTGTTGATAATTATTATTAACAGCGGTAATAAATAACATAGGAATAAGAGTATTCAAAGAAAGGAAGAAAGCCATGAGACAAAGAATTAAAACAATAATTCTCGCTCTTCTTTTTTCATGAGGAGTGGCCGCAGGCTTCTTAAAGGCTACTCGTCCAAAATTTTGAGAATGATTTAAGTCCTTTTGATGAAGAATTTCTTCTTTCAATTTTAAATATAATTCATTCACCGCATAAGCCTCGTCTTTTCCTTCATATCGAATGGCTCTTTCCCCAGAATCTTTATTCTTATAAACAACATAATTTCCTGTTTTTTCATCGTAATAAATCCCAAAGGCTCTAGGTTCTTGTATATCCTTTCCAATAAAAAACCTCGTAACACCTTCCGGAGGCAAATTATGTTCAACATACCAATTTTTTAATTCTTCAATCGTTTGAGGAACCTGATTCCCCACTCTTCTCAAATGTTCATTTGGTGCCATACAATTAGGACATTTTTCTTCTGTATCTGATAAATAATTTCCGCAATATTCACACTTGATTCTCATAGCATCACCCTATTCTCATTATAACATAGAAAAAAAGAACGCAATGGTTCTTTTTAAAAAGTTAACTCAATTGGACAGTGATCAGATCCCTCTATCGAATCTAAAAGGATTGAATCCTTGATGTGAGAAATAAAATCACGATTTACAATAAAGTAATCCAGTCTCCAACCAATCCCCTTTTCTCTCGCATGTCCTAGATAACTCCACCAAGAATATTGAATTTTATCCGGATAAAGATAACGGAACGAATCCACAAATCCACTATCCAACAACTCTGTCATCTTAGTTCTTTCTTCATCCGTAAACCCCGCACTTCTTCTATTTGCTTTCGGGTTTTTAATATCAATTTCTTCGTGAGCCACATTTAAGTCTCCACAATAAATCACATTTTTCTTTTGGGATAGACTCTTTAAATACTTTCTCATCATATCTTCAAAATTCATACGCGAAGGAAGTCTTTCTAACTCTCTTTTAGAATTTGGTACATAACAGTTCACTAAATAAAAGTCTTGATATTCAGCGGTAATAACTCTTCCTTCCTTGTCATATTCTTCTACCCCTATTCCATATATTACAGAGATAGGTTTTTCTTTTGTATAAATCATCGTACCAGAATATCCCTTTTTCTCTGCAGGAAACAAGTATTCATAATATCCATATGGATGAAAAGGATTTTGTTCTTCTAAAACCTTTGTTTCTTGAAGACAATAAATATCTGCTTTTTCTTCTTCAAAGAAACGATCAAAACCCTTATTAAGACAAGCTCTTAATCCCGCAACATTCCAAGACACAATTTTCATGTTATCACTCCAGTTCTAGCTTTTTACTTTTCAAACTTCTCCTCAATCAAACGAATTGGAAGAGATTTATCTCTTAATAAAGTTGTAATAGAAATATCATTATGAACACTATAAATAATATTTGCCACATATTCCGAACAATCACATACATGTAACCATTTTTCTTTCTTAAACTCTTCAGGAATATAAGACAAATTCGTTGTATAGACCCCATGTAACATATCTCTTTCAAAATATTCTTTAAATTTATCAATTCCTTTAGTAAACAAAGCATACGTTACCGCAACAATGACATGTTTTACTTTATATTTATTTAACTCTTCAATACATTCAAAAATACTACCACCAGAAGAAATCATATCATCTGAAATAATAGCTGTATATCCCTCTAGATCATTATTACCACAATACTCATGAGAAGTAATAGGATATTTACCATCTACTAAGGTATTATAATCTCTTTGTTTAATAAAACTTCCTGCTTCTCTATGAATATATTTGGAATTAAAAGAATTCAAATAAATATTTCTTCTTCCTGCTGCTCCATTATCTGGTGCAACAAAAACAATCTTTCGAAGTTTTGATTTAGGCAAATCATGAATCAACTGTTCCAAGATTGTATTCGTTGGAAAGAAATTATTAAACTCCATATTATGCACAGCATGTTCAACTCCTTGATCATGGGCATCAAAAGTAATAAGACTCTTCACACAACTAATACCATCTAATTCATGAAGCATCATTCCACAAGCAAGGTTTTCTCTTGTATTTCTTCTATGTTGCCTTCCGGCATATAAAAGAGGCATAACAATATTTATGGTTTTCGCATGACAATTACAAGCACCAATACCATCTTTTAATTGTGTCATTAAATCATTTGGACTCGTATGATTCATAAAACCATGCATTTTATATTCAATAGAATAGTTTCCTATATCGGTAAGCATAAAAACATCTTTTCCTCTTACTGTTTCATTAATTTCAACTTTTGCATGGCCATCTTCAAAATAATTCTGCTTAAGTGGCACAATAAACGTATCATTTTCTGGATCTAAATGATACATTTCTAGAAGGTGCTTATCAACCTTCTCTCCTAGTTCTTTGGCACTATCAAATACCATTAATCGCAAGTTGTCTTTTTCAATTTGTTTCTTCATATATATCCTCCTCTACACCAAAAAAAGAGCAATTAAAAATCACTCTTTATTTCATCATAATTAAAAAAGTAAGTAAAACTAATATACCTAAAGCAATTCGATAATATCCAAACACTTTAAAGTCATGTTTACGAATATAATTAATTAAGAATTTAATAACAAACATACTAACAACAAAAGCCGTAATAGATGCAACGATTAAAACACCCATTTGTAATCCTGAAAAAACAAATCCAGCCTTTAAATATTTAAAGAGTTTTAAAAGAGAAGCTCCTGCCATAACAGGAATCGCTAAAAAGAAAGTAAATTCAGCAGCAGTAGCTCTTTCTAATCCAATAATAAGTCCTCCTATAATCGTGGAACCACTTCTAGAAGTTCCAGGAATTAAGGCAAGCAATTGAAAGATTCCAATTTGAAGAGCTTGTTTATAAGTAATTTGATTAACACCCTTCGTCTTTCTAGAACCAATTTTCTTATTTTCTAACACAATAAAAATCACACCATAAATAATGAGCGCTAGAGATACTACGATACTATTATAAAAGTGATCATCAATCCAATCATCTAGTAACAAACCAATAATAGCTGCCGGAACACAGGCAACTAATATCTTGCCCCATAAATCTAAAATATTTTTATCAAAATATAATTTTCCTTTTTTCTTCTTGAGCGGCCAAATACTTTTAAAATACAAAACAACGACTGCCATAATAGCACCCAATTGAATTACAACTTCAAATAATTCAAAAAACTCTTCTGGTTGAATCTTAACAAACTCTTCTAACAAAATCATATGTCCTGTAGAAGAGATTGGCAACCACTCAGTGATACCTTCAATAATTCCAAATAAAACTGCTTTTAATATTTCTATCATGTTTGCTGCCTCCTTATCCATTGTATCATAAAAAGTTTTTCTTTATGCGCATTTTTTTATTTTTTTTATTTACAAATAAATCTTTCTTTTACATTTGCTTTCTGAAGTTCTTGTTGAAACAACTCAAGATGTTGTTCTACAATAATTTTCGCCGTTTTACAATAAGAACTATCTAAATCAATTTCTTCTCCTTGAAACAAACAAATAGTTTTTTTACTCTTTATCTTATATTGATAAGTAACATAATCATAAATATAATGAATTTCTTGTTCCTGAATATCTAATGTAAAAAAATCATCCAAAGAAAAATCAGAAGCATAATACTTACATTCCTCTAAACAAAACCTTTGAAGAACACCACCTTGGTCTTTATTATTTGTCTTCTGCAAACAATTTTTTCTTGGTTCATATTGATTGTTTCTTAAATACTCTTTCAATTGTTCTTTTTGTTGAAACATACATCCCGTCAAGAAGAATAAACCTATCAATAAAACAAATCCTATTTTTCTTTTCAAAACACATCATCTTCTTATCTATCTATTTTAAAAAAAGGCTAAATATTAGCCTTTTAATGTTTCATCTCTTAAAATTCCAGCCAAATCCCCTACATCGCTACTAGTGACCTTTCTATTTTGTATGATAGAAGGTTGAGGATTTGGAACAACAGGGGCATCCAAATTAGGATACTCTTCTCCACTCTCTACATTATAAACATAAATATTCTTTGGAGCATCTTCTAAAGACAATACATAGATTGGATGGGTAATAATGGTAGAAACCCCTTCCATAGATTCAGGGCTTTTTTCTTGTACATAGACATAGAAATCATCACCCTTTTTATAAATATAATTAACAATAAGAATATAACCACTAGAAGGCTTTTCTCCCATAGAAATACTCAATCTCTTTTGTCCACCAACGACTTCATATTTATATCCTTTTTGATTATAATCTCCCATTTGTTCAAACTCGATAGTTGCATATTTCTTATAAGTATTAAATCCTAAGAAATAATCATTATTATGAATAATTCCAAAAAGGCATTTCTTACCAAATTCGGTTTTAATATCTTTATAGGTAATACTCTTATTAGCGCTTTTAAACTTAAGTTCAATATCCATAAATACACGTAACGCTGTCATTTGATTTTTACCAAAATGAATTTCATATTCAGATTGATTTTCAAGTTCACAAGGAGCCACAGCGCATTCTTTACGATGACTCTTAACAACTTTTATATCTTGATTATCTCTATGGATTTCATAAACATAACTATCTGCACTATAAGTTAACACCTGATGAACATCTTTGGAATAATCAACATATTTATCCTTTAAGAATAAAGCCAACCAAACAATAGCAAGAATCTCAGGGATTGTCATAATATTACGGAAGATTTTTTTCATCTTTTTAGATCTTCTTCTTTTTTCTTGAGGGGTTAAAACACGTTTTACTTTCTTAAGAGAAGTAGGTTTTGATATTGTTTCATTCGTAACGGTTGTCTCTGTAAAACCACCATTACTAACATGCGTAAAACCATTTTCTTCAAAAGGGTCATCTACACTCTTATGAAAAAAGCCACCTTTCTCACTTGTCTTAGGAGGAGTTGGATTAAGAGTCTCTTTTTCTGCTTTCTCCTGTGCCTTTACTCTCGCAGCCTCTTCCTTAGCACGTTTACGATCTTCATATTCTTCTTTTACTTTATCAAAAAAACCGCTAACCTTTTTCTTAACGTTTTCAACTTTTTCCTGTCGTTCTTTTTTCCTTTGAGATTCCTCAATATTATATTCCATCTTGTTATTGTTGTTATCCATATACAATCACCTAGTATAATAATAACATATTTTTTAAAAAAAACATACTTTTTTATGACAGAAAAAAAGAATCAATCTTTTTTCTTTTGACTCTTTTTCTTTTTTTCTAATTTTTCTACCTTTGCAGGTTCTAGTTTTAATTCAACAGGCTTTTTTAAGGCCTCTAATTTTTGCTTTTTTCGATATTCCTTTACCATTTTCTCATTACGCATAGACGTAATCGCAACCGCAACAGCTATTCCTAATAGTATTCCAACATTCATAAAATCTCCCCTATTTTCTTAATATCTAACCCTATTATATCATATTTTTGTATTTTTTGAATTCTTATATTATAATAACATTAGTGAGGATAAAATATGAAAAGAATAATTATACTATTAATCATTCCCCTACTACTAATATGGGGATGTGAAAAGAAAGAAACAAATCAAAAAATAGAAGAAAAAAAACAAACAATAGAAACTGAAGAAATCAAGCCAGACTATGAAGATAAGAATCAAACTCCTATTGGAATCTACCAATTAAATGGAAATACACTCAATAAACTATCCACCATTCATAAAACACCAGTTGTGGAAGAAGATTTAGGTATCTTTCAAATCTATCCATCCCAAGAAGAAAACATATCTTTAGATTCAAGTTTTGCGGATTCCTATTTTAATCATTGGCAAGAATATAAGAAAGATACAAATCTAAAAGTTGGTTTTAATCTAAAGTTTCATCTAAATAAAGGAGAAGATGTTTCCTATAATATTTTTTCTCCTAATGATTGTATGAACAGATGGGAACACTTAATGAATTATTTATATGATGATTATGCAAATAAAGGCAAAGGGTTCTATTCCCACATTGAAAACAACGAATATAATGAAAACACTTTATTTACTGCCATTAAAATACAAAGTAGCTACCAAGTGGATGAAATTGATTCCAAAATACTTCTAACAGTCTTTACGTATGATACAGAAGACGATTTTGACGAATCAGGAGAATATAGAGGAAACAGTTCTTATACCATGACCATTTGTTTAGAAGGAAGAGAATGCTAAAAAAAGAAGCCATAATAGCTTCTTTTTTTTATTTCTTCAAATAAGAATAGTACTTAGGCTTTTCTTGATAAGAGAATATAGAGTCATAGTCTATTTTCTTTGGATAATCTTTAAAAGACAAATCTCCATTATGATAGATAAATTCAGATTCCCTTACATGATCACCAATCTTTTGTGCTGTCTCATCTCCAAACAATAAAAATTTTTTAGAGAAAGACAAAGTAATTAATCCATCTTCAGATGGTGTATCACTTCTTGTAATATTCCATGTATTATCAAAATAATAGTATTTTCCGTCAACAAGTATCTTATTCCATACATGGTGAGAACTTTCAACAGACTCAACCTCAACATCAAAATCGGGATTATTTAATAAAAGCGTTGATAAATTCGCAATACCCATACAAACCCCATACTGATGATTTAAAATAGTCTCAACCAAACCACTACCAGGAGCGTGTTCAGGAAAGTCAGGAGTAATAAAACACCTTCCACCACCTATAGATTCCCTACCATGAATAAACTGTGTTCTACTCTGAATATAATCAGATATTAAACAAAGTTTATCAACAGCATCCTTAGTATGATAATGAGATAATTGATGAATGGCCTGACGAATCTTTTGCAAATCCTCTTTGGATAAAGATCCATTTCCATTTCTAAACACATAAGAAGAAAAGTCATTATACTTAAAACAATAAGTATCTACCTTATCATGAAATTGAACTCCCCAAACAAGATAATCAAGCGGAATAGACAATTGAATGTGTTTTAATTTAGATAAATCAATATATTCTCTACTAATACGTTGTCCATCATTTTCCAAAAAGCACTTTTCAGGAAAAACATCTTCTAAAATACGATCTACATATCTTGCCGATTCAAAATCAAGGAATATAATGCAAGGTAATGGTTTTTGATTCATAAGTTGTTTTAATAAAGACATATCACAGTCTAAATCTGCAACAGAGATAAAAACCTTACTAACGTAATCTAATGGAATATTCTTCTCTAAAATATCCTTATAATGACACTGAAGTGCTGGATGAGAAACAGATGAATTGACTACAGTTCTTCTTCTCGTATTTTCCATAAATAATCCCCCCTTTCTAATAGACTACATTATACCACATTTTACAAAAAAAATCCACTCCTAAGAGTGGATTTAATACAAAAATCACTTTTTTAAACGCAAGTATAACCACCATCAATTGGTAAGATAATACCCGTTGCATAACTTGCTTCATCACTTGCTAAGAAGATAGCAGCCGCATTTAATTCTCCTTCTTTACCATATCTCTTCATTGGTACGTGACTTTGAGCAAATGCTTGGAACATTTCCGTATCAAGTACAGCTGTTGTCAATTCAGTATAGAAATATCCTGGGCAAATACAGTTTACCGTAATACCATATGGAGCAAGTTCTGCAGCAGCAGCACGCGTAAAGTTAACAACGGCTCCTTTAGATGCGTGATAAGCAATGGTTGGAATTTCAGCATTTCCTACCATACCATACATGGAAGCAATGTTAATAACTCTTCCATAATTATTTTTCTTCATGATATTTCCAAAAGCTCTAGTCATCTTAAAAACAGAAGTTTCATCGGTAGCAATTGTAAAATCCCATTCTTCATCATTCATCTCTAAAACGCCTTTATCTTTAGATGATCCAGCACAGTTTACTAAAATATCTACCTTTCCAAATGCTTGTTCAGCAGCCTCAGCGGCCTTATTAATATCTTCTGTAGAAGTAACATCGCATTTTAAAGGTAATACTCTAACTCCATACTTTTCTAATTCTGCTTTTGCTTCCTCAAGTCTTTCTACACGTCTAGCAAGTAATACTAAATCAGCTCCTTGTTTTGCAAAACCTTCTGCCATTTGTCTTCCAAGTCCAGATGATGCACCTGTGACAACAGCAACTCTTCCTTTTAAATTAAACATAAAAAATCCTCCTATATCTTACATATCAATTATAACATAGGTCCATTTTTTTTCGTATATATTTTACTGTAGTTTACATCAGGCTTGGCATAAATATAATTATCCATAAAATAATCTCTCTTTTGATCTTCTAACCCAAGTCTTAAAACAGTATCCCCTACGATTAAGTATCGGTACTCCTCAAAGCAAAGATGAACGTCTCCTTGGACAAATCGATCTAAAAAATCAGAATTTAATTCATCAATAAAAGCCATAAAAGGAACTTTTCCAATTTTATTATACTGAATATCATATACATCTACATCATTAATAAAATCTAATAAAGCATGTCTCTTTTTTTTCGTTTTTTGTTCTCGAAAAGTAATTAAATTATAGGCATGAGGAACAGATTCTTTTCCTTCTAAAAGAAGATTCCCTATCATAAGAAATGTTTCAAAATCAAATAGTTTTAAGATATTATGAGCCATAATAGCATACTCACTACACATAGCATTTCCTTTTCCTTTAAAATCTTTAATACTATGTTTACGAACAGGATCTAAAAACAACCCATTATTTTTGATAAACAGATGATGCATCTTATCACGATCACATTTCTTAAAGTGACCAAAATAATCACTTAAAAAGTCCCTGACATATTCAAAGAACTCATATTCATCCCCAATCTCTTTATCCTTCACATATTTACAAAAATCATATAAGTAATCTTGTTCATCCATGTAATAATAATATCCATTATTAAAACCGATTTCATTTTCAGTATTCCAGGCCAAACCATAAATCATTTTCGTATCTTTTCTAGCAAATTGACCAAAAACGCAATTAATGGTAAAGGAATCATCCTCATCTATTTCCTCTAAATCAAAAGAAAGAGGTTGATGTCCCACTTCATAACCAAGTTCCACATCGTAAGGACAATTTTTTTTGCTTTTTCGTTCCAAAACATCAATTTTATGACGAACTACTTTTTGTAATTGAGAATCATTTAAATTTTCAATCGTATGTAAAAATCGTAACATGGGCATTCTCCCCTCTACTTAATTTCTTATTATATGATATTTTCATAGGGATTGCCAGTCTTAAAATAAAAAACAGATAAGAAACTTATCTGCTTTTCTTTATATTACCTGCTGAATAGCTAGTTGAACAGCTTCTTGAGGGGTTTTCGCAACAATACACTTTTCTCTACATCTCTCATCTAAATATAAATTAGATAATTTTTTACTCCAACCATCAAATTGATCAATCGTAATAATAGGAATCCCCGCTTGATAAGCAATCGCAATTTCCGTAAGTGTTCCGGAGCCTCCTCCTAAAGCAATGATAACGTCACAAGAAGTCACTAAAACAAATTCTCTGCCTCCCCCAATCTCTTGCCCAGAAGAGATGATAACAGTAGGCCTATATTTCCCAAATACCTTTTTGTTTTTACCTCCCGCAACACCCACAGTCATTCCTTTCATTTTAGAAGCCATTTTGGCTGCTTCTGTAGATAAAGAAGTATAATCTTTTTCAGCTCCATAAACTAATATATTTTCGGATAAAGCAATCTCTTTTCCTACCTCTTTCGCAAATTCCAAAGCCTCATTACTATATTTTAAATCAGCAGCCGACCCCATAACACCTATTTGGATTTTTTTCATAAACTTCTTCCTTTCTTTTTTAGCACTTTGACAACTTCTTCGTCTTCATTTGTACCAATTATTTTTTCTGGTAAATCTCCTATACATGTTTTTTTCCCTTGTAACCTATCTATCTCATTCCATAAAGCAATACTTCTCTCTATACAACCTTTAGAAAAAGATTTAACATCTGGAAGAGGAATGGAAGCCCTAACATTAGGATTTCCAAAAGGTTCAAAATAAGGTGCTTTTACAAGACCACTATCTGTCTTGACCAAAATACCACTACCAGCAATCCCAAAATAGAAATCTCTTTCACAAATTTGATCAAGAACATCTTCTCCTAAAAGAATATTTGTTTTAAGTCCCTTTTCAAGATTTTGATTAAAATAATCATAACCATCCTTAGTTGAAATAGAAGCAAGAATTCCAACCACTTCAATTCCCTCCTTCATAAAATAATCTATTATTTTTCGAAGAACAGAACCAGAGAAAACAACATCATCAGCCAAAATAATTTTATTTCCTTCTACACTTTTAGAAATTCTTTGTACTTGCTCTTGAATAGATTCTTGTTTTCTAGAAGTAATACGATCTTCTCCTTCAATTCTCGTACAATCAAAATAGAAGATATTTTCCTCATCCGGTTTTATATAGATTTTATCCAAAGATACAATGGGGATAATCACCTTGAATCAAATCATTTACTTGCATCATTTCTTCTTCTAAAACAATCGTAACAGCATCAAAAATACCATTTACCTGTCTTGCAAAATCCTCTCTCACTTCTTGTATCATTTTCCCACTAGGAACTTTATCATATTGATAATCCAATGCATTCACTCCCTTTAATATTCTTTCAATATCGTTACTAAAAACGATCCCTTTTTTTATTTTTTTCATATTTTTTCCTTCTTTCTCATCATTTTTTTCATTTTTTTTATAAAAAAATGCTATACAAGTAGTCCTTGTATAGCATATAGTCTCCTTTATTTATAAGCTAGATACAAGCACTACAAATAGCACTTGTACCTACGAGTTTTAATGTCGTATTAACAAGTGCAGACTATTATGATGATGAAGTTGATTATAAATTGAATTCATAATAATCCTTCCTTTCTCATTGATTGACTTCATTCTAACACATTCTATAATATTTGTCAAAACAACCAATTATTTCTTTTTATCAGATTTTATTATTTCTACATGGTATCCCTTTTTCTTGGCAATTTCTATCACTTCTTCATCCGTTGCCCTTTTAATTTCTTCAATCTCAATCATGGCTCCTCCAAAACCACCTATAAAATAAGCTGGCTCTAAATCACGGATAAGCAACTGTCTTAAATCTTCAATTGTCATAGAGAAGCCGCCAATAATAGAGCAAGAATAAAAATCAAGATAGAAAATAAAATAGCCGCCAAAATCAAACCAATGTAAATCCACATCACAACTTTTGCCAATTTATTTCGTGGATATTTAACCCGCGCATAAATCATGGAAGCAATAGCACCCAACCTACAAGGAACAGCTAAAATTGAAAGCAAATCTGTAAAAATGGATGACATATCTAAATAAGCCAATACACCAGCAAAAATTGCTAACACCAAAGGCCCTGCAAAATACAATAACAAAGAGATAATAGCTAATTGATTACCTTTTCTTTTCTCCTCCGCCTCATTTATTATAGTAGTCGGAAATACTTGTGGTTGGATCACAGGTCTTGGAGTCGAAGGAATCACAGGTTGACTGGTTGGAACCGTATCCCCCGGTAACATCGTAATTCGAGCACCACAATTTAGACAAAAATCATTTCCTGGAACTACTGGCTTCTTACATTTAGAACATGTAAGTGGCTCATTTTTTGGAACAATTGGTTTTGGCGCAACTGATTGAGAAGAATTTGATTTCAAAACATTCATTCCACAGTTCGTACAAAAAGTATTTCCTGGCATAATGGGGGTCTGACATCGAGTACAAACGAAGGCTCCTCCCACTTGAGGAGTTGTACTTATTGTTTGATTTTGAGGGGATGGACTAGATGGTTGGACAAATGGTTGAGCAGCAGGTGCATTAGATACACCTTCCATCATTCTAGTACCACAGTTCGTACAAAAAGTATTTCCTGACAATATGGGTTCCCCACACTTTGTACAATTCATAGTCTCACCTACTTTACTTTATACTAGCATAAATAGCAAAGAAAAACAATGAACGCAAAAAAAAAGAATTAATGCTTTACATAATTCTTTTTAATATAGAATCCCTTATTTTGGGCTACAAGCTTATCATTTTTAAGATTCATACCTGCAGCCATTATAGCTTTACCATAATTCAATGCTTTACGATAAGTTGGAAACTCAGTCTTTTCTGTTAAGTCCGCTTCTTGTACAGCATAGATATAATGAACGGTATCCCATAATACTCCAGCACTTGGTTTTATACGATATGAATCTTCACCTACATTTATACGGTAAGTAGCTTCATAATCGGTTGGTGAACCAGTTCTTTCAGCAATTCTAATACTAGAATAATCTTCTGTTGGAATATCTAATTCATCAGCAACTGCACCTTTTACGGCAGCCATCATATATTGGAAAGATATTTTTTGTCCATTGGCATGAACCCAATTTAAACAATTATCTTTCAAATAAGATAACATTTTTAAAGCTGTTAATCTTTGTTCTAGTTTCTCAACATCTTTACCTCTATATTTACATTGTTCCTTTTTAGTCTCAATGTCTTCCTCAGATAAAGATAATGCTTCAGCACATTGCTCTTTTGTTAAAGGTTCTAATACAGAAACACCCGTAAAGTCTATTTTTGATAAATCCTCAATGGTATCCATATAGTCTTCAAGTTTTTCAGCAGCTTCTACAGCATCTAAACCATCTACGAAAGGTAATAATCCTTCTTCCATTAATTCATCAACTAAAGTTAAATCCTTAATATCAGAGATAGATAATAACTCTTCTGGTGATAGAGACTTCATGTTTGGATTACCAGAACATGCAGATAAAGTAAATGCAATAGATCCAGCTAATAACATAGCAGATAATTTTTTACCCATATTTAGTTTTTTAATTCTTTTCATTTTAAAAACCCCCTTAAATTCTACACACTGTTGTTTACCCCTCTAACGCAATGTGTATAAATTATACCACATTTGACACAATTTGTCAACTATTTGTTCTAGTTTTGGAGAAAAATAAAAAGAGCAAGCTTCTATTCAAGAAGCAATTGACCCTTCTATCATAACTAATAATTTCTATTCTTCGTTGACATCCATAAGAGAAAATAAGTCTTCCTTTTGATTTAACTCAACAATGTTGATAATAACCCCTTCTCCTACAACTGTCCCACCTAATTGTTCAATACAACTTCGAATGGCATTCATAGTACTTCCTGTCGCGTAAATATCATCCATAATATAAAAATTTTTATTCGAATAATCCTCTCCTGCCAATTTAGGTAATTCTAAAACATCTTCTCCATACTCTTTTGTATAGTTCGCAGTAGAAACAACTGTACTAGGAGGAAGTTTTCCCCTCTTTCGTACTGGAATAAAACCAACATGAAGAGAGGACGCCAACATAGAACCCATTAAAAATCCCCTCGCTTCAGGCCCTACAATATAATCGATTTTTTTGTCTTTCATCTCCTCTACAAAGAGATTTACCATTTCATTTAATGTTTCTTTTTGTAAAAATAAAGGATTTATATCAATAAACTCAATTCCCTTTTTAGGAAAATCTTTTTCCGTTCTAATGTTTGTTTCATTTTGAAATAAACTTTTTAATATTTTCATAAATACCACTCCTAAATTCATTATATCATTCAAAAAGAAAACGTTCTATATAAGAACGTTATTCTATTCTTTTGGTTCTTCTTTATTCGTCGCATTATTAATATTATTATTAACGAATCCTGCTAAAGTATTTCCCATATTCATACCCATAACAGTTGTTCCCGCATTACCAGGATTATTAGCCATATCTTTCATAGCCTCTGCTGTATTTAGTTTTGTATAAACATCAGCTTGTTCTGAATCTACACTTGTTGCCTTCATCTTAATACCAGTCCTTTCATACATAGCCTTCTTAATTTCTTCTGGAACAGTGATTTCTCCAACCACTACACGTGTTAAGGAAATTCCTAAACTATCTGTTTCTTTATTCACATCTGCTAAAATACTTTCTGTTGCATCTGACATTTTACTAGCAATGGAATCAAAAGAAACATTAAATCCATTCATTTTTTCCATTAATTCTTTATTGATATAATCATCAATTTGTGTCTTTATATTATCAAAATAATATTCATCTGCATTACTATTAACATTTGTTAATAAATTAACTGGATTGCTTATTTTAACTCCATAAGATCCAGATAATTTGATATCCATTGGACCCCACTCAGGATCTTTATATAAAATGTTTGTTTTTGTTGCATAATCAATATTTGTAATTTCTGCTAAGGAAATAAAGTAAACTGCCTGTGTTGTAATTGTTTGTCCTTGATAAGCAATTCTTTTCATAGCCTCAAGGAAAGAAGAAGTAATTCCTTCAAAAATATTTACTTGAAATAATGAGGGAGAAGATGTATCCATAAAATACATTCCAGGTTCTGTAATAATGTCCTTAATAGCCCCATTATCTGTATAAATAGCACATTGTCCAGGCTCTACAAATAACCTTGACTCATTCGTAATAACTCCATTTGGAGTCGTTACCTTTTTAATTAATAATCTTTTGTTTTTGTTTTCAAAACGTATGACCTCTCTATAAGTGTCTGATAATTGCCCTGTTGTAGCTGTTTCAATTGCTTTAATAAATCCCATATTCTACTACTCTCCTTTTTCTAAATATTCTATTAATCGATTATAGGTATCCATTTTTAAACCTTTAGCACCACTCGTAATTCTAGAAGGTATTCCAGGCATATCTACAACAGATACATCCGTAACCCCTCCAGATCCCGCAACACGGAATCCATAGTTTTTCCAAGCCAACTCTTGTATATCCTTATCATCAAATGCTTTCAACAATTGATTTCCTTCCTCTGTAAAAGTGGCAATACAATGTGAATTAGTTACAGTTGGTTTAGAATAAAGAATTCTTAAATGATCCTTAACATTTTCATATCCTTCAGGATCTCTATTTCTAAATTCCATTAAACTCTTTTCATAATCCACAATCAAAGGATAAGTTCCTTGACCAATTTTCATAAATTTTTCAAATAAGTCTGCAGGAGTAACTCCCATATAACCAGATTTATCATATAATTGTTTTAATTTTGGAAGAGCTTCTTCTCTAGCGGCATCACTTTCATTTCCGTTCGTTAAAATTGTTAATAACAAACCATAATAAGTAGCTCCTGGAGAAGAAGAAACTGGATCAACGGATGCAATGTTAATATTTCCAAACATATCATTTAATCCTATATCTTTCCAAGTTTTATCTGCCAAAATGTAATCAATCAATTTATTAAAATCGGTAATGTAATAAACATCATCTTCTTTAGAGACAATCCCTTCTTTTTCTAAAGCATCTACAACAGTATCCCAACTATAAAATACTATAGGAGTATTTAAAGTAAGGGATCCTTTTAAAACTCGATAACGTTCAGCTTCATCCTCTTTTGGCTCTCCTCTATAATAAGTTAAATAACGCTCATCACTGGTAAATAACAAATCATATTTAGAACATTGATCATTATTAACGGATAAAGAAGATTCTGGTAAAGACGTATTTCCATAATGTACTGTTTCTCTAACGAGAGGTTTCGAAATAGTACTTCCATTTCCCCAACTATCCGCAACAAACTTAAGGTGATATCTATCTTTTAATATTTTATTAAACTGTTCATCTGCAATAAAATCCTCTTTTCCTCCACCGACAGCTCCATACACAATAGTTAAGTTTTTTCCAGAAGAATAATCTACCACTCCTTTAATGATGACAACTAATACAATTACAACCACTAAAATCGCAAGTCCAATTATTTTTTCTTTCTTACCTTCCTTAAGCATGCTTATCACTTCCTTCATTATTTTTCTCAACATTCTCAACTGTTTTAGAATGTGATTTCATAAACATCTCAACACTAGCATTAATATCAAGCATTTTCGTATAATTCATATTTTCTAATAATTTATCTATCTCTTGCTCTATATAGTCAAGGATTTGATTGAATTCATCCATAAATTTTTGTTCTTGTTGTGTTAATTTCTCTTTTTCTAACAAAGAAACATACTGATCTAATATCTTAATTGTCTGTGGCAAATAGAAATCAAATCCATCATACACTTGCGTAATTTTATTTGGCTTTTGTTCCAACATAACCACAATCTTTTCAGACTTACTAGAAATATCTTTGATATTCTTAGACACTTCTTTATTTTTAATTAGATTGGTATAATTATTAATCTTACTAATCAAATAACAATAATGCATAATGGTATTAGAATCATACTTTCTTACATCTTTCTCTTTAAAGAAGAAGACTCCTCCTACATATACAAGAATCGTAATAGGAATGGCAAAATAAATAGGAAAGGAAAAACATAGATATAAAACAATAAAGAATCCAGAAGCAAGACAAGCTGCATAAATATATCTTTTCTTCATTAGTTGTACCCCCTAACCTCTTTAAAGGCTTGTAGAAGGCCACTCTTACCATTAAAGACTTTTGCATTTGTTAAATCAGCAATTTCTTTTAATTGTTTTTCTTTCGCAGAACCAAATGTAATACTATAAATAGGAACGGTTGAATTTAATTGATTATATTTTCTCTCTAACTCTTCAAAAGTCCCTATATTAATTGCCCCATCTGTCATCGCAATAATGGTTTTTGTATAATCATCCGACTCTTCATTTAAAACATCTAATCCTGAAATAGCACAATCATATAAAGCCGTTCCTCCCACAGGAGATAAATCTTTAATTTGCCTTATCATTTCTTCTGTCTCTTTTCCATTATCTGTTTCTATTTTATCTTTGACTTCATAAGAAAAGGGAATAACGGTAATTTTATCATGTTTAGAAAATTGCAATTTGGCTACACTCGCTTGTTCCTGCGATAAGATATATTCCATAGATTCAACCAATTGTTCATTTCCATCTCCAATCATACTTCCTGAATAATCTAAACAAAAGACTGTATGAGATGGTTTTCTTAATTCTTCAATATAAAGATTGATTGCTTTTGTGATTACTTTCTTAGAAGGAAACTTTGTTCCTGTTAAATATTCTTCTGTATGAATTCCCCAATCTTTATTAAAGATATTTTTATCTTCATTTTTTGAAATTCCTCCATACCAAGTTCTTCGACCAAGTTGTTTTAACTTTTCCTGCCCCTCTTTACTTCGTAAGTACTTTTGCAATTCTAAATAATGTTCTTTTTTCTCTGGAACCTCATAATGATCAATAAAAGCAAGTGTCGAATCATTAATAGGAACTCCATCTATTGGATAGATTAAATAAAGTTCTTCTTTGTTATTAGCTTTTAATTTTTTATTAATATTAATCAAAGAAGATTCACTGGCTATAACAGCCTCATAAGTACTTCCGTTTACAAACATCGTCTCAAGATAATCCTGATCTCCTGATACTCTTTCTACCCCTTGAAATAGATTCTTCATATTATCAATCAATGTCTGATCATCTAACATCTCTTCTGTTAAAACCTCTGGGGAACCAGCTAAAGCATTCAAAAAACCTAAATACGAACTTGCTCCATCATTTGTTTGTGTAACAGAACTCATAATATATTTTATTTCTTTATTTTTGATAAGATTTAAAATATCAAGATTCGTTACATCTTTCCCTACAAGGCCTAAGTTTTCGGCCTTTTTCTTTTGAATCCCCATGACAACAGGACTTACACTAATACTTTTAGATTCACTTGTAATCTTAGAATCATTAAGCATATATAACCACATAGAATTAGAAATCCAAACGGCATCATATTGACTAGAATTAACATTCAATTCATCGACAATATCCAAATCACCCATATAAGTAAAATCAACACTAAATCCATTTTTTTTAGCATATTCTTTAATTTCTTTTTCCAAATCTTTATTATCATTCGAAGATAAAATACTTATTTTTCTTCCAGAAAAAGAGCTTTGAATTACATGAAATATACTAAGCTTAGGATTATTAATTTCTAACAAAATTAAGAAAATTATTATTAAGAGAAGAATCCCCCCACCACGTTTACTTTTTTTCTTTTTCATACGACACTCCTTACCATAGATAATCGTATCATAGAATTATTCTTTTTTCAATCATCTCAAAAGATGGGTAGATAAATTTTGACACAAAAAAAGTGTGTAAAAACACACTTCTTTTTATTGTTTTTGATATACTTTTGGATGCATTACATCTTCTACTTCTTGTAAGTCTGGGCAAGATTTTCTTCCTCCCCTTCTTGTCGTAGAAATTGCAGCAGTTATATTAGCAAATTGTAAACCATCATAATAACCATAGCGATTGGCTAATGCATGAGTAAATGCTCCATGAAAAATATCTCCTGCGCCATTAGTATCAATCGATGGATTTTGTGGATCATAAGCAGGACAACATAGTACTTTTCCATCTCTATCACAAATATATCCATTCTTTCCCACTGTAATAGTAATTCCTATGGCTTGAGGATAAAGACTTTTTAATGTATTGAAAACCTCTACATTGTTCTGATAATCATTATTTAATTTCTTTCCCGTTACTTTATTAGCAAATTCTTCAGAACAAACAATATAATCTATATATTGGCACAATTCCAAAACATCCGAATTCACTCTACCCGCATCTATAATAGAAACAGCATTGGGATTAGCCATAATAAGTTCAATGGAATCCTTTTTGTATTTTCCATCTGTTAAAATATAATCATAATCTGTCTCAAATTGCACTTGATCAATCTTAGGATCTTTAAAATCCAGTGGCGATCTCAAGGAAAAAATCGTTCGATCATTATTAGAAACAAGAATAAAACCAAAAGGAGTCATCACTTCATCTGATATATAAACATGTTTCATATTAATTCCTTCCTCTAACATCTCTTGAAAAACAATATTTCCAGGAGCATCTTTTCCAATACGGCCATAAAAATCAACTTGATCTCCATATTTAGCTAATACACTCGCAGCTGTGGATGCTGGACCACCTGTTGCAAAAACAGCATTATTAAAACTATACTTACCTCCTTCCTTAACAAATTCATCGCTCTTTACCGTACAATCATATACGATATTCCCGATACAAGCAATTTTCATCCAGTAACCTCCTTTCACCTAGATAGTAACATGTAGAATATGCATTTAATAGACAAATCAAGAAAAAAATATTATAATCTAGATGAATATTTTTTATACCAATTATTACCGGGAGGAATAATTATGAATGTAAGTTTTGATTTACTAAGAGTATTTAAAACCGTAGCATACTATGGAAATGTTAGTAAGGCTGCAAAGGTACTATGTGTAACCCAGCCATCAGTTACAAAATCAATTAAGAAATTAGAGCATGAATTAAACATGCCACTCTTTGTAAGAGAAAAGAAAGGAATGGTTCTAACAGATAGAGGAAAAACCTTATATCGATATATCATCGATTCTATAAATACTTTAGATAATGTGGAACTGATTGCCAAAAACATAAGTGCAAACGATGTAGGAAAATTAAGAATAGGTGCAGGAGAATCTGTTACGAAGACTTTACTGAAAGACACAATTATCGAGTATAAAAGAATATATCCAGGAATAACAATCGAATTATTAAATTTAAGTTCCGATGCATTATATAATGATCTCCGTTATGGAAGACTAGACTTAGTTTTTATCAATTCTACCATTATTATTAATGAAAATAGATATAAATGTTTTAAACTGATAGATATTGAAGATTGTTTTTTCACAACTCCAGAGTATTATGAAAAAATAAAGAAAGTTACCAATATGAAATCCATTCTTTCAGAATCCTTAATTATTCAAAATGAAAATTATGATACAAGAACTTTCTTAAACAATATATGTATTAAAAATAATATTCAATTAAAACCAACCTTAGAAATGGATAGACATGGTTTAATTGTTGAATTTGTAAAATCAGGACTTGGAATTGGTTTTGCTACGAAACAATACATTGAACCATATCTAGAAACAGGAGAACTAGTAGCTATAGATGTGAATTTCAATATAGAAAAAAGATTCATAAACTGTGTATATAAAAATGATAAAAATCCAAAAGTAAATAATTTTATTAAGATGTTAAAATATAATATTAGTAAAAAACATACAACAAAATAAAAATAGGAACTACCCTATTTTTTTATGACTTATAAAAGAATGCTTAAACAATTTTCTTTTTCAATCTATATATGTATAATAATAGTTAGAGGTGTCATATGAAAAAGTATCAAAAAGACATGAAAAAAAAGTTTAAAAAGATTAAAAAAAGAATAATAAGTTATAAAAAGAAACATCCCCAATTATGTGTGTATGGCTGTGTCTTTTTAATTGGAATACTATTTTCAATATGGCTAGTAAAACACGATATGATTATAGGAGATGATTTAGTATTTCATATATCTAGAATTGGGGGAATTAAAAATTCTATTTTAAATGGGGATTGGAAAGCTTTAATACATAATGGCTTATATGGATATGGATACGCGACTGGTTTGTTCTATGGAAATTTATTATTCTACATTCCTGCTATCGCATCTATCTTAAAACTTGATCTCAGTAACGCCTATAAACTATATGTCTTATTATGTTCCGTAGGGTCTGCCTTAACCATGTTTTGGTGTATAAAAGGCATTACAAAATCCAACAAGGCAGGACTACTAGGTTGTTTCTTATATAGTGGATGTTCTTATAAAGCATGTGACTTTATAATTCGCGCAGCAGGTGGAGAAATGGGAGCATTTGTTTTCTTACCTTTAGTAATACTTGGCTTCTATTATTTAGTATATGATGACTATAAAAAGTGGTGGATTTTATCTATTGGTTTCTTCGGAATTATACAATGTCATATAATTTCATCTGTACTTCTATTTTGTATGATCGTCATTATGCTACTTATTAATTGGGAAAGATTTTGGAAAGAGAAAGAAAGATTTTTATACTTATGTATCTCAGGAATTGCGGGCTTACTACTAACCGCGTCTTTTATCTTCCCAATGTTAGAAGGCCTAGCAAAAAATTCATTGAGAGTGGATACTTATAATAAATATAATTCTATTAAATGGGCAATTCCTTTTGAAAAACTATTCTTGGGATTTCCTAATTATAAAACCGACGCATATAATAGAATCTTTTACCCACCTGGTATTGGAATACTCCTAATCTTCTTAACTTCATTAAGATTAAAAATCAAACCAAAGAAAGAGGATAAAAGAATAAAACTAAATGATTTATGTATCATAATGGGATTTGGTTCATTAATGTGTTCCACTACACTCTTTCCTTGGGAAGAACTAGAATTTTTAAACAAAGTACAATTTCCATGGAGATTCTACTTATTTGCTTCTGTATTTTTAGTTGTTTCTAGTACAATCGCAACACATTACTACTTAGAAAAGAAAAAACTAAGTGAAGTACTAAAATTTATAATACCCGTCTTATTAATCGCAACACTTCCTACCATCTTAATCTTATATTATTATAGAAATGATACATATGATTATTATGGATGGAAAGAATATTTTATTGCGGCAGGAGAATATCTACCGCAAGCCACCAATGTCGGAAGTCTAAAAGAACGGGGAAGCATTATTACCTCAAATAAGGATAATATAAAATTTCATTTTAAGAAAAATGGAAATGATATAGTATTGACCTATAATCATAATGATTATAAAGATGAAAATAAGACCTATTTAGAATTACCACTTCTTTATTATTATGGATATGCCGCTATTGATCAAGATGGAAAACCCTTAAAAATAGAACCTGGCAGCAATAACATAATTCGAGTTTATCCTGATAAAGAAAAAGGCAAGATACATGTATATTATAAAGGAACTCCAACACAAAAAATATCATTATGGATTAGTATACTCTCATGGATGATACTGATTGGATACTTATATATTAATAGAAAAAAGAACTTATCATAAGTTCTTTTGTTTTTTATATGGTGTACCCGACGAGAGTCGAATTCGTCACCAATTTCATTTGTTCGATTGACTCATATATGGTTATATACTACATTGAGATTAGGAACATTTAGTTGTTGAGTGTCTGCCTCCAATCCAACATAGAGAGAGGTTTGATAAAATGACGAAAAGAGTTTTTACGATAAAGATTCTTCGCTACATTTCTATCATTTTATTACTCCTAATCATTTTGATTATCGTAATAAAAAAATGACACTTAAGTCTATGACTTAAATGTCTAAACAAAAAACTTTTAGGTAGACATTCAACATGCGAAACTGAATGTTCCCTTTTTTATTGTATGAAGTTTCCTTCATCTGTATACATTATAACACAAAAACACTCTATTATTAAGAGTGTTATATTTATATGGTGCGAATAACGAAGTGGTTTACAACTCTTTCACATAAAGAGATTGATTTATATCAATCATTGTACATATAATACACATCTACTTTTTAATATCAATATACTCTTTTTTTAATATAATTAAAGATAAACCAATCAATATAAAAGGAATACACATTATTTGATTAAATGATATTAAATTTTCCATATGTGTAAATCTTAAAAAATCTAATAAAAACTTACATGTAAAAATTATCGTGGTAAGAATTCCAATACTCTTATTATTCACTTTATCTTTTATTACTATATTGAAAGATAATATAAATATTATAAAAAACACTATGGATTCAAGTAACTGAACTGGAAATAAACTAATTCCATTAATATTATTTTGAGAATATAAATATGTAATACTAAATGGTCCACTATATTCTATACCATAACAACAGCCTGTCAAAAAACAAGCTATTTTACCTATTGAATAAATAAGAGGAATACTACAAAAAAACGTCTCTATAATCATTTTAATACTTGATTTAAACAATTTTATATAAATAATTGACATTATAATTATACCTATAACAGCACCAACAGATGAAAATCCAATTTTAAACATATCAAATTGATAATTATATTTTGCTGGATTCGAGAAAAAAGAATATAACTTAGCACCAACTATCATACCTATATGTTCAAATATCAGCAAATAGATAAGATCATAATTAAACCTATTTTTTTTATAGGAAATATAACATATAACAACAATGTTCATTAAAAATGCTATTAGTATTATTAATGAATAAATTGGTAAATCCGTATTAATCATTATAATAATACTCCTTGTCTGATGAATTAAATGTGTTATCAACTCGGTTATATATATTTTTTACTTCGCCTAAATTAGGATTTAATAATCGAATATTACGATTAAAATTCCATTCAAATGTAGACTTATTATTTGTATTACTATTTGATATACCAATATGATTATTGTAATTATCACCATAAATTGTAATATTTAATGAATTTTTATTATCCTTTTTATAAAAATCAATTATTTCATTGACCATTTTGTATATTTCAATAATATTATTACTATCTATATAATCAACTTCAATGAATAAAGAAGATCTCTTTTCCGTTTGATACATATCATCTTCTTCGTCTATGTCTTCATTAAACCCATATTTATTAATTATACTAGAATAAGCATCAATTGATATATCACCTTTATTAGAAAAAACAATAATATCTGGATTCCCTATATTAGTATTTGATTCATAATAATACTTAAAACAGCCAACTATTTTAGGAGAATTTAAACACGCGCCATCACACGAACCATCACATGCACGACAAGAGTCATATTTAACAAATTGTGCCTCTTTGTAATCAGCTTTTAAATATTTCTCATACAAAGTTTTATTTAAATTTTTATAATATAAATTATAGCAGGTAATAGTCGTAATTATTCCTAATATAAAAACAATTAAAATTATACTTACAATACGAAATATTTTTTTCTTATTTATAACTTTTAAATCAACTATATATGTATCGCATTGATTGCATTTAATTACATTGGCTTCTAATTTTTTACCACAATTTGTACAAAAATTATTCATATTTTCCTCCTAAAATCTATACTCACAAGATATTAACATAAATAGTATAAATAGTATTAATAATATTATTAATAGTAGCATTATCCAAAAAACTATATTAAAAAATTTACTATACTTAAGTTTTTTCTTAGCAAAAATAACAAAAATAATCAAAGCTAATGGTAAAAAACTAATTATTGGTGATATTAAAGCATATAGAACATCTGCATCTGGTAACATAGACTTAACAACGTAATTCATAAAGCATAATATAAACATTGTAAAAAATATCTTTATATATTTTTTTGCTAGCAATCTATCTAGTTCTCCAACTCTATCTGTTAATATTTTTGTGCCACATTTTTCACAAACACTAGAATTAGTAAGCTTTTCACCACAATTTCTACAATAATTATTCATTTACAAATACCACCTTACCTATATACTATACAAATTATAACATATAAATTCACATTTTAAAATAGTTGGCAATTATAGAATGTTTAGTTTTATTTATTTTCAATTAAATGAACTAATCTATCGGATTGTTTCATATTCATTCTAATCAGTTCTGCATTAGTATTCTCTAAGTTATTTAAAATAATTAGATGAAGTAGATCAGTATAATCTCTAATATTACCATTTTTAGCAAACTCAGGATTATCTTCTCTCCATTCTTTAGCTGTCATACCAAATAAAGCAACATTTAATACATCTGCCTCATATGCATAAACAAATTTTATTTGTTGTTCTGTTAAAGTGGGAACAATGTATTTTTTTATTGTATCAGTATGAACAACATAATTTAATTTAGCTAATAATCTATTAGCATGCCATTCTATTTTTTCTTATAAAACGAAAAAAATCAATCATTTCTGATTGATATCTATCTAAAAGTTCGAATAGTTCGAACAGATTCGTCAATGGTGTACCCGACGAGAGTCGAACTCGTGACCTATCGCTTAGGAGGCGATTGCTCTATCCTACTGAGCTACGGATACAAAGGAAGGGCCAAAAGCCCTTTTAAATTTCTTGAATAACCGTAATAATCATTGGTTTTGATTCTGTTTCTTGATAAAAGAATTTTCCTAAAACATCTCTCATGTCATTCTTAATTAAAGAATAGTCTACTCTCTTTTCATGTCCTTCTATCGTGTTTTCTATGACTTCCTTAGAAATTCTTTTCGTCTCTTCTAATAAATCTTGGCTCTCTTTTACATAGATAAATCCTCTCGTTAAGATTTCAGGTCCTCCAATAATTTCCTTGGTTTCTTTATCAAGAGTACAACTAATAATGACAATTCCATTTTCACCCAACATCTCTCGATCTTTTAATACTAGATTACCAATATCACTTTGACTTTTTCCATCAATTAAAGTTTCTCCCACTTCAATATGTTCTGTAGAATTCGTATTTTCCCCATCTACCATTTCAAAAACATCTCCATTAAGTTTTAAAATAATGTTTTCTTTAGGGATTCCTAATTCTTCAGCAATCTCTCCATTTGTATATTGATTTCTATATTCTCCTTTTACAGGAAAATAGTATTTTGGATTCATCAAATTGATCATTAACATCAAATCTTCACGAGATGCATGATGTAATAAATGTTTCTTACTTGATAAAGAAATAGCATCTGCCCCTTGCATAGCAATCTCATCCATAATGACAGCTGTTCGTTTTTCAATTCCAGCGTAACTTGGTTCTGTGATAAAGATTGTATCATTCTCTCTAATTTGAATATATTTATCAAATCCTTTTAAAATACGATCTAAATTAGCAAATGGTTTTTCTTTTTCATCCGAAATCAAAACAATGGCATTTTTACTATCAATATCAGCAAGGGTTCCTATTTTATCTCGATCTAATGTTAAATAGCCATCTTCAATAGCACTATTTATCATTTCTTGTAAGGTCTTACCCATAATGACTATCTTTCGATGTGTTCTAGACACTTCATCAAAAATTTCCTGTATACGATAATAATGCGCAGGAAAGATTGTCGCAATAATACGATTATCTGTTTTCGCAAGAACATCTCTAATGAATCCTCTAATACGATTATTAGGAGAAGTATGTCCTTGTTTATCCGCATAGAAGGATTCACATAGTAAACATAACACACCCTGTTTACCTACATAAGCTAGTTTTCCAATATCGGTTTTATAAGAGCCTTGCATCGTAGAATCAAACACAAAGTCTCCTGTATAAACAATCGCTCCATCTGGTGTATATAATACATAACAAACAGCATCTGGAATCGAATGCGTTACACTAATTGGGAAAACAGAATTTTTTCCAAAATCTATTTTGACATGAGGTTTTATTTCAATGAGATGAACCTTATCAACAAGAGATTCATCAATATCTTTTTTAGCAATTTTTAAAGTTAATTTTGTTCCATAAACAGGAACCTCTGGTAATTGTTCTAAGATATCAGCAATTCCACCAATATTACCATCATGACCATGGGTTAGAAATATACCCTTTATTTTATTACGATTATTTAAGAGATAATCAATCGTAGGAATAATATAATCAATTCCTAAATTGATATCATTATCATACTTTAGACCGGCATCAAATACAAAAATATCTTCATCTACATTGACAACGTACATATTTTTACCGTTCTCATTTAAACCACCTAAAGCAAATATTTTAATTTTGCTCATACTTTTCCGCCTCTTTCTTCTATTTTATTATACCATGCATCTCTCGAGATGACTAAAAAAACCGCTAAATCATTATACCAAAAAAGTAAACAAAAGAAAAGGCTATTTCTTAATAGCCAACTTATCTAAAGCATATTTCGCAGCCTCTTGTTCTGCATCTTTTTTGGAAGATCCAACCCCTGTCCCATAAACAATATCATCAATTACCACATCGACCGTAAAAGTTTTATTATGAGCAGGCCCCTCTTCTTTTACAATCACATATTCTAAAGACTTTTGTTCTGTCTGAACAAATTCTTGCAAACTACTTTTATAATCACTAAAAAAAGTAATATTAGGATCCTCCATATAAGGAACCACAATTTTCAAAATAACATTTCTTACGGTTGCATAACCCAAATCTAAATAAATAGCCCCCATCAACGCTTCAAAGATATCAGCAACAATTGCTTTCTTGAGAGAAGCCCCATCTTTCAATTCTCCATGTCCTACTAGAATGTATTGAGGAAGTCCCAAATTTATTGCATAACTATAATTTGCATTTTCACAAACATAGGTGGCACGAACCTTTGTCATCTCCCCTTCGCTTTCCTTGTGATGAGTATATAAATAATCTGCTAAAACTAAATCTAGTACAGCATCTCCTAAAAACTCTAATCGCTCATAATTATTTTTAACTTTATGTTCATTCACATAAGAACTATGAGAAAAAGCTGTTTTATATAATTCCTTATCTTTGGGTTTAATCCCTAATTTTTTAAATAATTCCTCCATAGAAATCACCATCTTCATTATATCAAATATCAGTAAAAAACAAAATAAGAAAGAAAAAGAATATCAATTAAGATATTCTTATGAATCAACTTCACAAAACGAATCTAAGTCAAAATCATTATTTAATCCACAACGAGCTTTTTTTCCACAAACCGAACAAACATGTAGTACTTGATTAGCGTCCTTCATACCCGCAGCCCAAAATATATCAAGCATACCAATATCAAATGTTGAACTATTTCCATATGGAATATTACCACACTCATAAAGGCTCGAATTCAAACTCTCATCATCACAATAACCGGTCCCATTAAAAGTATAATATAATTCTCTTGCAGCAGAATAATAGAGATATTGATTATGAGGTAAAAAATGAGCATTTTGGTTATAAACAAAACCAAGAGCAGAACCAACAACCTTATTATCGACAATTGTATGTCTTAAAAAGAATGGATATCCATAAGTAGAAATAATATCTTGATAATTATCCTCAACTCCAGCACCTTCTGGAAGAGGCTCCCCTATCACAACATCCA
The DNA here is from genome assembly GCA_017511375.1 of Bacilli bacterium. Taxonomy (GTDB): domain Bacteria; phylum Bacillota_I; class Bacilli_A; order RF39; family UBA660; genus UBA3789. The sequence continues at coordinate 44,969 of JAFWKJ010000012.1, forward strand.
CACCACTAAAGGAATAAACATAATGTCTAACGATTTCGGTGGCGGTGGAATCTGCTTGCTCATATGTGACTGCGAAGGAAAAATCATAAGATTCTTCTTCATCCGATAATTGTTGTGGCGTAATATTCGGATTATATCCAATCACTACTTTTAATATTTCTCTTGTGCCAGCTCTCAATATTTGTTTGGCAGAAAGCGGGATACCATCAAAATATGAAACATCATAATAAAAGCGTGCAGGCCACTCATCTTCGCCATCTACGGATACTTCAACATCTTTTATCATAGCATCCAATGTTCCCGCATTTCGAACATCCACATAAATATCCAGATAATCTCCTGGCTTTTCAAATCCCAAAACAATATTACTGACAGTCGTTTCCTCAATGGAAGGTTGATCTAAAACAGAAACACCATCTGACATATGATAATCAATAGAATCCAAATCAAAAAAAACATCCCAAGTATTTTTAGATACTGTTGTAGTTCCTGAAATCTTCAAAAGAGCCTGCAAAACTGCATATCCAATTCCAAGGAGAAGAATAATGAGTATTATAGTCAAGACAAATCCTGCTCTTTTCTTGGGAACACTTTCAACATTATAATTAGTATCATATCCATTCATATAACATTCTCCTACTATAAGTATAAACTTTTCTTCCTTTTAATGTCAATAAAACAAAAAGGGCTGTTTACAGTCCTTTTTATAGTAATGTATCCTTCATAATATTCGCTTCCACATACATCATTTGTCTAAGTAAAGTACTATCAATATACTCTACAAAACTAATGATTCTTTCATCTTCCTGTAACTCTTCTCCCGCAATAGATAGCATTTCTAGTTCAGCAAAAGCAGACTCTATTTCTTCTTGCGTGTAAGGCTCTTTCCCCATTTCAACTTCCTTTAAACGCAACTCATAAATTTGTGGATCTCTTTTTTCTTCTGCTTCTTTTTTCGCCATAAACTTAACAGCCGCTAAATAATTATGACGATCCGTTTCCTCTTTCTTCTTACGATCATCTTCTAAATAATAATCACGAAGAGCATTAGGAGATAAAGACAACATATAAGCAATTTTTACATTTAAATCCTTTTCAAGCGTAGATAACTGATCTCTAGCAGCGCCTCTCATTTGAAGTCTCTTCCATTCTTTAAATGTTTTTGAATGTAAGTCATATTGCTTTTTATACACAGTAAAAATATGGCGAATTCTATCATATTTTTCTTTTTCAGAATAAATACCTGCTGCTACAGAACGTACTAACTCGCGGAATTCGTTCACAGCTTCTTTGCCATAACCCCCTCCTGGAAGGGTGGCCAACTCCTCTGCTCGATTTTCAATATATTTATCGAAATTCATGCGATAACCCATCTTAAATTTAAATTCACGATCAAATTCTTCGATGGCTCTTTGTTTTTCATCATCACTAAGATGTCTATCATGACGAACTCTTTCAGAGGCATCATATAGTTTTCTTAAATCTTCTTGATAATCCGCAATTAAAGCCACTTGAATTTCACGAATCTCCTTAATAGCATTTCTAACTTCCATTCGATTCGTAGAAGACTCTAATCTTTTTAATGCCTTTTGTTTGAATTCTTCAATTCGTAACTCTCCATAACCACCATGATCTAATCCTTTTAACTCAAGAATCATAGAATTAATTCTTTCTTTAAAATCAATAGGCATTCCCATTTCATCATGGAAATCCTCCAACAATAAAGATTTCTTCTGATCTTTTTGTTTATTGGAGAAAGACAACTGATCAATTGCATTAATTTGTTCTCTTAGTTTTTGTAGTTTTTCTTGATAACTATCTACCAGTTTCTGATACTCTGTTTGAATATCTTTCTTTACCTCTTCTTCTGGTTTCATAATCCTTTGCCCATCAGAAATCATGGTTTGAGCACGTTTCATAAACTGATTTAGTACTTCTTCTCCATAACCTCCAAACTCTAGTTTTGTTAGGTTTTGTTGTAATTGTTCAATAAAATTTTCTAAACCTTGTTTATGTCCATTAGAAGCAGAAAAGTCTTTAATAGCTTTTTGTTTATTTTGTTCCTTTTCAATTAGAGATAAATGAGGTGATTCCTCAATCATCTGAATTTTTTTCTTTAAAAGATCCAAATCAGATAAATAACGATTTTTCATGGGATTAAATAAATCAGCCGTAATCTTACTTAAAGTAACAGAAGAAATTTCTTGTTTTTGTCTTGCCTCTTCCGCCATCTTTTTACTAGCTTCTACAAATTTTTGAATTTCTTCTTCTCCATATCCTCCATATGGTAATTGTTTTAATTCATTTACCATATCTTCTATCTTCTTTTCAATAGGAATAGGATAACCTAATTCATGTTCCTTATAATAATTTTTCCAATATTCAATCTTAGTTGTTAAATCATTATAATCACTAGCTTCTTCCTCCGCTTGACGAAGAGAAGTATTAAAACGAATCAAAATACCTGCGTAAGCAACTATTTCAGCTTCTACAAGAGAAAGAATTTCCTCAATAATCTGTTCTAAAGAGATACCTGCCTCTTGCTTTTCAAAAGCAATTTCCATCAAACGATCCCGTAATTGTTGTGTCTTAACAGGACCATATCCAAATTTTGTTTTAGCAAAATATTTTTCTAATTGTTCTATATTAGAAGGAGCTGTAATATCTAAACGATCCAAAATAGATTCATCATAATTCTCTGACATACGAATACGTTCTCTAATTTGTTCTTTATTCATTAGGCTTAAGTTTTCTAACACAAAAAGAATACATTCAATCACACCATGGATGATTTGTGTTGCATCTTTTTTGGTTGTCTCTTTTGAATGAAAAAGCTTATCAAACAAACCCATTGTACACCCCTCCTATCATAAACAATTTTAGCATAATGCGCTATTTTATTCAATTCTTTTTTTCACTTTTATACCCCTTGTATAATTTTCATTTTAATAGTAAAATTGTTATGGTGATTGTATGAAAAAAATATGGATCGCAATCATTTGTTTTTATCAAAAACTACCTCTTTCAAGTCATAAACACTGTCGTTATACACCCACGTGTTCTGAATACGCGAAAGAGTGCATTGAAACATATGGATCTTTCAAAGGAATCTATTTATCTCTAAAAAGAATCCTTCGTTGTAACCCATTTGGTGGTTATGGATATGATCCAGTACCTAAAAAGGAGAAGAAAAAATGAAAAAAACACTAAAATACTTAATCTTTATCTTATTGATAACCCCTCTATTCTTTTTAACAGAAGGATGTACCAACGATAGTATGGATAATATTGATATTGTGGTAACCAACTATCCAAATGAATATGTGGTAAAAAAACTATATGATAATCACGCAACGATTACTTCTATTTATCCAGATGGAGTAGATATCAATGAATACAAGATTAGTAATAAACAGAAGAAAGATATTTCAAAAGTGGATTTATTTGTATACAATGGGCTATTAGAAAAAGAAAGAGATCTTGCTGTAGATCTTCTTACAATCAATCCAAATTTAAAGATTATTGATACAGCTTATGTACTAGAAACAGATTATTCTCCAGAAGAATTATGGTTAAATCCTTCTTCTCTACTTATGATGAGTCAAAATGTAAGAACAGCTTTAGAAGAATATATCTCTAATAACTATTTAATAAAGGATGTAGAAAGTGCCTACAATGAATTAAAAATAGAATTATCTGAAATAGATGCTGACTATCGTATTGCGGTGGAAAGTACAGATAATAAAACCATTATCGTAGCAGATTCAGCACTTAAATATCTAGAAAAATTTGGATTAAATGTTATCTGCATAGATACAGACGCTTCTCAAAAAACTTTAGCAGATGCAGAAAACTTAATTGCAGACGAACAAGTTAGTTATATTATTACTTTTAAAGAATTAGAAGATAATGAAAATGTTACCACTATGATGGAAAATTATCCTAACCTTCAGAAAATAGAACTACATCGACTAGATAATATTAGCGATGAAGAAAGAAGTAATAAAGATAATTATAATACGATTATGAGAAACAATTTGGAACTAATCAAAAAAGAACTATATCAATAAGAAAACGAGTCTAATAAGACTCGTTTCTTTCTTTTAATCTTTTAATTAATTGTTTAGATGCTTCAATTTCTTGTGGTAAAGCCTCTCTATCGATAATTTTAGAAACTCTATCTTCCCAGGTCTTTGAGTGATTCATTACTCCTACTCTAGGATGTTTTCTTAAATGTTGTTTATCATATTGAGACAATAATTCAAAGTCTCCGACTTTTAAATTATAGACCGCATTTCCTTCGGCAGTAGCTGGTTTAAATGGATCATATTCTGTATCCAAAATAACTTCTCCATTATCATAAATATATCCAATGTAACCACGATACATCTCTAAACCAAGCACACGTGCTAAATAAGGAGTTCCTTCATAGAAGGCTCTTTTTCTTTCTCCTTTTTCACACAATCTTAAATAATCCTCTAATGTCATTTTCACACCAGGAGGAACTACATCTACATCCTTACGTACTCTTGAATAATCTCTTCCTCCAGGAATTAAAACCCACTCAACTTGACTACTGTCATCACTAATAATACGTTTCAAATTACGAAGACGGTTTTGAATATTTTGTTCATCTACTTTCATACCTGAATCCGTAGTAATGACAACATCTTTCTTTTTATCAGAAGATAAATATTTTTCTACAAGAGAAATATATTTTTTCATTTCTACTCTGTTTTGACATCCTTCTGCCTTAACCAAATACTCATGCATCACATACATATAAAACTTATCCATATCAAAATGAGACGCAATATATCGATTAAAACTCATTTGTTGTTGTTTTTGTTGAAGGTCTTTTCTTCTTAAGATAAAACGAGAATAAACCTCTCCTTGTGTCTGAACAAAGTTCTTAAGAGATTTTTTTAATCCACAACTATAGAAATAATGCTCTCCAGAAGCATAATCTTGTGGATCATATCCTTCTTGTTTTCTCATTCTTTGTAGATCATGATAGAATTTTCTACCGTCCACTAAGTCTCTATAAAGAACAGGAAACTCAATTTCTAATTCTTGTTCAGATGTTACTTGTTTCAATTTTTCAACTTGTGCAAGTAATTTTTGCGTCAATTGATCATCATCGACAATTTTACCTTTTATAGGTAAATGAAGAATATTCATCAACTTTCTTAAGAATTCTTCATAAGATGGTCGAATCATACCTATTAAGTTGTTCCCATCATTAAAACAATCTACTCTACCAACAAAATCTTCGTTAAACTTTTTATAACGAAAGACATCATGGATATTCTCTCTATTACGAGACATAAAGTAGAATTGCTGCTCCATCGCTAAATCAGGATTAAGAGAACATTCCCTTATAATAGTACCCAAAGATAAACTAACTGTTTTTTCTTCCATGTCAACCTACCCCCTCATTGGTACTATATTATACCACATTTTTAAAAAAAAATAAAGAGGAAACCTCTTTATACGCAATCAATCTTATTAATATCAAGATTAATTTCATCGACAATTTTCTTTATATTATGCCTTAAAAAAGCATCTTTAACCTCATTAATATCTTTCATAAAGATTTCAATACGGGTTAATAAAAGTAAATCAATTCTTTCAATTCCAATTCTTTTAAAATAACGAATTACATCACGAACATTCTCTTCTTCTAAAGAAAATTGATAAATAATAGCCATATCATATCTTGTTTTCATCTGCTGAATAAGGTCCTGGCTAAAACCATCTTCTAATAAAAATTTCATCCTATTGCCCCCCTATCATATGCCTTAATTTTTCAACTTCTTCTTGATTTAAGATACTATTGTAGGTAACGGCATAAAACAAACTATCCTCTAAAGCATCTAGATGTTCATTCTTTAAAATATTATAAATTCTTAATACTTTTGGTTTAGAGATAAAAATACCTTCAAAACTGTAACGAAGAGAATCGTTTGGATCTATATATTGTTCTAGTTTCAAGATTCCTTCATCATTAAAGATAAGATTATATAACTCTTCTTCTTTGCCTCTATGTTTTTCTACAGCACTATCAAATTCTTTTTTAGAATCACACGCAACAGAAATAGTTCCTGTTAACTCTTTTTTATTCTCCTCTGTCAAATTCTGATAATCTATACAATCAATCACATCTTCAATATTCTCATTCTTTTTATGTGCAAGATATAAACGATAAAACAACAAATCATGAGGAGATAAAATCGTAGAAACACGGCTCAAATGTTCTTTAATATAAGAATGCCCCATTGCATGTATTTCAATAAACTGATCAGCAATCTCATCAAAATAATTAGATAAAAAGCAACTGAACATATTACTACATAGTTGTCCTTCTTCCTCTTGAGGAATAGAAAAACCATATAGATTAAACTTTTGATAACTTGATACCAACTCAATATTAGACATAATAAGGAGTTCCTTACATTTTCGAAGAACATAAGAAATATCAAAGCCAGCTTCTTCTAAGAAATCAACATTATTCTTAAAATCAATACTACGTCCAATCAAAGAACGATTTTCACCCTTAACATGCTTTTCTTGTTTAATAAAAGCAGGCGTCAACATAAATAGAAAATGAGGTGATATTTCTTTTTCTTCACAGAAGGAAATAATATCTTCCATGATTTGGGCATCACTACTAATTAAAATGGCAACCAAAAGTTTTCCATTACGTTTCAAATCAAAACGTGGCAAATAATTTCTCTCCAAACATTCAAATATATCAGGTATTTTTTGAATATTTCCATAAGTTAATAAAGCATCTTGATCTTCAGAATTTAATTCCATAAAATCATAAGAAAAATTTTGAAAGATTTCTTTTACTTCTTCTATATTAAGACGAGGTCTTTCTTTGATTTCTTTTTGATTCATTTTTTCCGTATATAGAGAGTGGTTATATTTTAAAATATCATATAACATCTCTTGTTGTTTTTGTTCATCTAAAGAGGATAAAATTTCTCCTAACAAATCCCCTTCTAAAATATATTCTTTATTTTTAGAATCCTCTAACTTTCCAAGCAAAGCTCTTAATTTTTTTAATTGATGAGTAACATCAGACACCCCTTCTAACTGCTCACTCATCTTTTCCTTAGACATATTTTCTAACACTTTAACTTGTTCTTTAAATTTTTCTAAATATCCATTTTGTTCTTCTGTTAATTGAAAAGTCGTACCCTTAGTCTGATTCAACTCTAATAAATCTAAAATAGAATTTATTTTTTTCAATTCCTCTTCCTTATCAAGATTAGGAATAGACGTAGCATCTAATATATCCTCAATTTCCTCTAAGGAAAAATGAGTAATATTGGCAAGATCCTCTTCCAAAAGAGAATAGAATTGTTTATATTTTTCAAAAGCAGAATGAGACTGTCCCATCACTTCTGACACTTGTTTTTCATAAGAATCTATTTTCTCTTGTATGATTTCTATTAATGCTTTTTGATTCATAACAATTCATTCTCCCTTCTTTTTATTCTTTTTATTCTTATACAATAAGATCCCCTAACATATCATCTAATCCCTTTGGATTTAGTGGTACCTTTTCTTCCTTTTGCATGATAAATCGTTGTACCTGCGTATTAGGTGGAGAAAGGCTTTCCTTTAACTCCTTCATCTGTTCTTGATAAATCAACCCATTATATTGCAAAATTTCTATTAAAATACGTTTCTTCTCTTCATTCGTTAAATCTAATGCTTCTAAAGTGTCCTTTAAAAAATCAAAGTCTTCTAAAGGTGTTCCATCTTCTTCTAAAATAGAACCTAGAAGCATTAAATCATCCATTTGTTTAGATAATTTATCATGATTCATAATAATTAAATCATAATGAATACTATCCAAATACTTTTCTATTTTAGTAGCCAAAGTATCTAAATTCTCTAAAGCCACTTCTTTTTGAAAAGAAACATCTTCTTTTTCTAATAATCCACGTTCGTTTAAATAATATAGATTAATAATCTCTTGAATAATACTATCCACTATTCCTTGATCTTTAAATAAACGAATCAATTTTTTATAAAATAATTCTTTTTCTTCTTCAGACAACGAAAAATAAGAAGAACAAAAATCAATCCTTGATTTTTTTAATTGGTCTAAAACATCCATAAAGAATAAATAATCATTTTTCTCAGATTCTAATTCTTCTAATTTCATACCAATTTTTAAACCATAGGATTCTAATTCTTCTAACAAATGGTCAACAAATACATGATTTTTATCATTTCGTATCATATTAGCACCCCGTTATCCTATTCTATATTTCATTATACAATAAATAGGAATAAAAAAAAAGAAGTTTCTTCTTTTTCATGAGGAGGATTCAATAGAACTAAGTAACTTCCTTAAAATCTTATTGACGCAATCTTCAATGACTTTGGAACATTTCATTCCTATTTTACAGGCTTTATTACTATAGTCTTTTTTTGGTTGAATATAATAAGAAGGTTGAAGGTTTTTTCCCTCCTTTAAATCTTTCTCAAATTCTAAAATAGCTTCTTGCGTCAAAACCGCCTCATTATCATAAGTATTGTTATTCATATTTAAAAAAGTAAATAAAAATAACAAGACAAACATTAGAAAAACGACTTTAATTAGTTTCTTCATGAAGAACCTCCATAAAACAACGAGAAAAAGCCATAGACGTATTCATCACTTCTGTCGTGGTGTTTTCATAGCCACCAATTTCTATTAAGATCGTGTGAGGAGAAAAATCTTGATTATATACCCCATTGACTCCTGCCCCTTCTTTTTTATATATTCCTTTACAAAGAGAAGGATAATAAGTATTCATTTTCTCCACAATTTTCTCAGTAAAAGATAAATTTTCTTGATAATTACTATTTTCTAACCCAATAATAAACAAAACTTTTGCGTAAGACTCATCCCCTATTTGGACAGTTGTCCTATCTTTTTCTAAACTATCTCGATGAATATCTATAAAGTATTCTAATGAAGGATACTTTTTTTTCGCATCTTCCATCAAAATTCTACTAGCTCGATAACTAGAAGCATAATTCCAATTATTCTCATTCAAAATATCTTTCACTGATTCTTCTTCCACATAAGAAGTAATATTATGTTTGCTCCATAAATCCTGTAGTAAATAGTTATTCATAATAACAGTGGGCTGCACCATATATTCTCCAATATTACTAGCAGAATATTCTTCAGTTGGATGAGAATTATATAAATAGATTAAAGGTTCTTCCAAAGAATTAGATACCGAAATGGTTTTCTTAGAATCTGATTGTAATAGACGAATGGTTTTCTTCCAGGGAATAGGAATAGTAGATATTTTTTCCAAGATACTTTTCTCTTGAAAACTATCATTTAAAACAAGCTCAACAATTTTTTGATCATTATGAAGCGTTGGATGCATTGCAAGTTTCTTATAACCAAGATAAACACAAAGAAATAGTAAAAAAAGAAACAAGATTTTTCTTCTTCTCTTTTTCATACAATCACCTAAAATGATTGTAGGATATTTCTTACTTACATTTTGTCGAAGTATGACTTATGAAGAACATGATTTAAACTATTTCCAATCAAGCTTGCGAGATGATTTACTAAAAAATCAATATTGGTAGGAGTTACCATAAAATTATCAGAAGAATCTTTCCCCATCATGGTATTCTTATCAACAACAGTAGGAACCCCTATCGCAAACACCTTACATGGAACCGTATGGGAACTGATTTCTCCCTGATCATTAAAAATACCACTCCCAGGACGAATTCCCGTATCCGTAATTTGAATAATTTTGACAAGGCGATCTAATTTACTAGCCTTTAAAGCATCAATTAAAATGACTTTGGTTGGCTTAATCTCTTGAATAACTTTTTTTATCAACAAAACAGATTCAATTCCTGTATTGCCACAAACATCTGGTTTAAAAATAGAAACATTAGAAAAACCATCCTCAACCTCTCCCAATAAGAATAAATATCTAGTAACCAAAATCTCCTCTAAGGTTTTAGGTCCCAAAGAATCAGGAGTTGATTTAGAATTACCAAGCCCCACAATGAGGAAAGTGTCCTCTTTACGGGGATGAATCACCTTTTGAATCTCCTCCATGAAACATTCTTCAACCTTTGAATACTCAGAATGATCAGTAATGTCCTGAAACTCAATCGTAGTATAGATTCCCTCTTTCATCTTTAAATTCGTTACAAAAATCCCTGGCTGTTTTTCATGGGTTATCTTATGAACAGGATTGGTTTCTTGTTCTAGGATTAAGTCTGTACGAACAAATTGACTTGGAACATTGACTTTATGCATCATATCACCATACATATTATGAACAAATCATGATATTTTATTTGCATTTTTTATAATTTTTTGGTAGAATTAACTTGTTTACAAAAAGTGAGGTGAGATTATGCCAAATATTAAAAGTGCAAAAAAACGTATGCGTTCAAATGCTAAGAAAGCTGATGTAAATACTTTAGTATCTTCAAGCATGAAAACAGCCATCAAAAAATTTGAAAAGGAAGTAAAAGCTGGTAACAAAGAAGAAGCAGGAAATTGCTTAAATATCGCTTTACAAAGAATTGATAAAGCTATGGGAAGCGGTTTAGTTCACAAGAACAAAGCTGCTCGTTTAAAATCAAGACTAATCAAATCAAAAAATGCAATGGAGTAAACCAATTTTAGAATTGGTTTTTTTCTTGCTTTACAAAAAAAGAAAAAAAACATATTTACTATTTTCAAACCATATCTTAAAATAAAGATAGGAGAATGGTTAAGATATGAAAAAAGTATTAGAACTCATTGTATATCTAGGAAGTTTACTTCTTGCATTAGGGATTCTCTTTACGGTAAGAGGAGATCTCTGGGTCCATGTTGAAAAATATATAAAACCAAACAAATATAATACAATTGGAGAAGTAAACGAATATTATCGAGAAGAAAACTTTTTGTTTGTCCAAAATGCGGAGCAATTTACTCCTATGAATAAACAAGATATACTAAATATTTATTATTCGGCCATTAACGCAGGTAAAAATGAATTTACTTTCTTTTGTACTGCTGAGTTTCCTGATTGTATTCAAGTCATTGAAGAAATTGCGAATGATCAAAATATACTTTCTGATATCAACAACTATGTTCATCCTTTCAATTCCTTTTCTCATATTGAAACAGAATATGATACGAGAGGAAAAGTAACAATTAGTATTGTTCACACTTATACCAAAGATAGAATTGATGCCATCACACAAAAGATGGATGAGTTAGCCCCTGAACTAATAAAAGAAGATGATACCATTTATAATAATATAAAGCGTATTCACGATTATATAATTGAAAATGCAGAATATGATTTAGAAAGAGCAGACTTTGGAGATGATACATATCAATCTGATACAGCCTATGGTCCTCTCATTCAAGGAAAAGCAGTATGTGGAGGCTATACAGACTTGATGGCATTGTATCTAGATAGAATGAATATACCAAACTTTAGAGTATCCTCTGACAAACATATATGGAATGCTGTATTGATAGATGATAAATGGGTACATTTAGATTTAACTTGGGATGACCCTGTATATGAAGATGGTAGTCAACAAGTAGATCATAGATTCTTCCTAATCAACACACAAACACTCTACGCAGAAGAAGAAACAGAACACAATTTTGATACCAATAATTATCCAGAATTAGTCGCATAAAAAAAAAGAACAAATCTTTGTTCTTTTTTTATGCTTCTCTATGACAAATATCCTCCCATACTTTTTGAATTGTTAAATCAAAATGATCAAAATTTACATCATACCAATTCGTAGGAAACTGATGTTTAAAGAAAGTATATTGTCTTTTAGCATATCTTCTAGAATTCAATTTAACCTCTTCAAGGGTCTCATCTAAAGATTTTTCACCGTTTAAATAACCTCTAAACTCTTTATACCCTATTCCACTATTTAAAATCCTAGAACGGTTATAGAATTCTTTCAAAGAAGTTACTTCATCTAAAAGACCATTCTTTACCATATGATCTACTCTTTTATTAATTCTCTCATATAAAAGTTCTCTCTCACAAGTAAGGCCAACCACATAGATAGGATATAAACAATCATCTTTCTCATAAGAAATCTCTTCCTCATTTTCCAGTTTGTTCAATAAACGAACTAATCTTTTTCTATTTTGAACTTCTGGTAGTTTATCAACAGAATAACTTCTAATTTTTTCTAATAATTCTTCATTCGATAAATCTTGATAATCATGGTTCGTTGTTCCTTCCGTGAATTGATAATTGTAAAGAGCTGCTTTTATATATAATCCCGTTCCACCAACAATAATTATTCTTTTTCCACGATCTTGAATTTCTTGGATTAAACGTCTTACATCTCGTTGATAGTCAAACACCGTATAATCTTCTGTTACTTCTTTAATGTCCATTAGATGATGAACAATCCCATCTCGCTCTTCTACAGAGGGCTTGGCGCTACCAATATCTAACTTTTTATAAATAGAAACACTATCTCCATTAATAATCTCCGCATCTAATTTTTTTGCCAACTCAACACTCAATTTTGTTTTTCCAACTCCAGTTGGCCCCACAATCACAATTATTTCCTTCATAAAATACTCCTAATCTAGTTGTCTTTTAAACAATTTTTCTAATTCATACTTTGTATACGTAATAATAGTAGGTCTTCCATGAGGACATGTAAATGGATTTTCACAATATCTAATATTATCTAGAATCCATTCTTGATCATCTATGGAAATATAGTCCCCCGCCATTACGGACATACGACAAGCCGTTGTGGCAGCCATACGCCATACAAATTGATCAAAATCAAAATCTTTCTTTTCAATAATTAAATCCATTAATTTTCGAATAATATCTTCTGCACGCTCCTCCGGAATCCAACTCGGATGAGATCTTACTAAAATCGTATTAAATCCAAATTCATCAAAAACAAAACCGTGCTCTTCCAAAAGAGAAAGCCTTTCTTTTGCTAAAATAAACTCATCTTTTCTTAACTCTATCTTAATAGGAATTAATAAATCAATAGATGGTTTATTTTCTTTCATTTCTTTTAATACTTTTTCATAATTAATTCTTTCCGCTGCAGCATGTTGATCAATTAAATACATACCCTCTTCGTTTTCCGCCACAATGTAAGTTAACATCACAACTCCTATCGGATGCATTTTCTTGATTCTCTCTTCTTTCTCTTCTTCTACATCAAAAGGAAGACTTTCCTCTAATTGTTTTTTCTCTTCTTTTTTCTTCTTCTCTTTTTCTTCATGAACTTCAAAATCTAATTGAATTTCCTCATACTTTGTATCATCCACTAATTCTTCTTTTTTCTCACGATTCACAATTTGTTTATGGACTTCACTGACAGAATAATTATCTCTTACAGATATTTCTGGAATCAAAGTAAGTTCTTCCAATCTCTCTGTAATCGTTTTAATAAGAAGATCTTTTAAAGAATCTATTTTAGAAAACTTAATATCCATTTTAGTAGGATGAATATTAATATCTACAAGAATAGGATCTACCTCAATATTAAGAATGATAACCGGATATCGATCTTTATGGATATAGGTATGGTAACAATCAATAATACATTTATTCAATTCATTATTTTTAATAACTCTTCCATTGACTAAAGTCGTAATTGAATTGCGATTCCCTTTCGTTACTTCCGGATAAGAGATGAATCCATGAATCATATAATCATCATTTTCATTCGCAATGGGAATCATTTTTTTGGTAATATCGGCCCCATATATTTCATAAATAACTTTTAATTGATCTCCCTTTCCATCTGTTTGTAGTAAAACTTTATCATTATTAGTAAGGGTAAATTTAATATGAGGATAAGATAAAGCCATTTTATTTACATATTCTACAATATAGGATAATTCCACATATAAATTCTTTAAGTATTTTAAACGAACAGGTGTGTTATAAAACAAATCCGACACAGTGATACTAGTTCCTGGTTGCAAATCACACCTATTAACTTTCATATCTTTTCCACCAGAAAGAGTAATTTCTGTCCCTACTTCTCCATTACTGGTCTTTAATCTTACATTCGATACGCTTGCAATAGAAGGAAGAGCTTCTCCACGAAACCCCAAAGACTCAATATTAAATAAATCATCCAATTTTTTTAATTTAGAAGTAGCATGTCTTTGAAATGCCATTTTAGCATCTTCTTCATCCATACCAATTCCATTATCGATTACATCTATTTCTTTGACACCTGAGTCTACTAAACGAATGGATATTTCAGTGGATCCTGCATCGATAGAGTTTTCAACCAATTCTTTGACTACGTTCATACATTTTTCAACAACTTCTCCAGCAGCAATTTTATTGGCTAATACTTCATCCATTACATGTATTTTACTCATCGTATCACCTCTTCCTCATTATAACATTTTTATAAAAAAATAAAAAATAAAAAAAATAGGATAAAATCCTATTTTAAATTTTTTAATTAAGTAACGGGGCAACTAGAAAGATCATAAATGGGTTCATATGATTCATAAGTGCTTCCCGATTTTTTTAGAGTAAAAACATGTTCTTTCGTATAATTATAACAACATACTTTTACATCATAGATATATTGATCAAGTGCTGGTCCTGTGCCATTAATAACACCCACATTGACACTCCCTATACACTCATGAGATTTTAAGCCGGGATCCACAGGAGTAGAAAAATATCCCTGTTCTTCAAGTTCTTTGAATGTAATGGCATAACTATGATCCTCTGAAGGCAAATAATAAGTAAGAGATCCCACATGCTGCTCCGCTGCGCCACCTGCAATTCCAGGATGATCCATTAGATAATCCTCAGCAGCCTGTTTAGCAGAATGAGCCATAATACTATAAGCTTCTGATCTTGCCCAATCTTGATATTCCGTATAACCTGCATAAGTCATAGCAAGTAATAATCCTAGGATAGTAACCGTTACTAATATTTCCACCATCGTGAAACCATTTTGATTCATTCTATCAATCCTCTCTCCTATTATATTGTACTATAATTCTTTTAAATATGAAAAGAGTTTTTCTGCTACATCCTGTCCAATTACTGTCTTTAATTCTTCTAAAGAGGCTTCTTTCATTTTTTTCAAAGAACCAAATTTTTTTAATAATTCTTTTTTTCTAACTTCTCCTATTCCAGGAACAGCATCTAAAAAACTAGATAAAGCCCCTTTCGCTTTTATATTTCTATGATAGGTAATAGCATATCTATGAACTTCCTCTTGAATTCTCGTTAAGAACAAGAAAAGTTTTGAATCTTTAGAAACATCTAACACCTCAAATTGATCATTCATAATATAACTAGTTCTATGTCCCTTATCTTTCACAAGACCAATGATAGGAATATCTAAATGAAGAGAAGCAAGTATTTCCTTCGCCACACCAATTTGTGTACGTCCTCCATCCATGACAATTAAATCTGGTTGATATGACTCTTCCATGATTGTTTTAAAGTATCTTCGATATAATACTTCCTTCATCGCAGATAAGTCATCTTTGACATCCGTAGAGATTTTATATTTTCTATATAAATCTTTATTGGGTAAGAAATCATCAAATACAACCATTCCACCTACATAGAAAGTTCCAAACAAATGAGAGTTATCAAAAGATTCCATTCGATGTAAAGATTCGAGTTTCAATAGTTGTCTTAATTCTTCTAAGGCCTTAATTCTTTCTTCGTCATCTCTTTTTAATGACTCTTTTTCCAAATCCATTTGTTCTCTTGCATTTTCTCTTGCTAAATCTACTAATTTTTTTAATTTACCCTTTTGTGGTTTAGATACCTTGATTTGGAAATAATCTTTCAATAAGGTTTCATCCAATTCTTCGGGAATAACCAATTCATTTGGTAAAATTCCTTTGTCATAAAATTTTATTAGATACTCAACCACTTCATTTTCAACATCTCCCAAAGAAGATAGTATTTCATTATGTCTACCAAACAATAGACCTTGTCGAATAAAAAATAATTCAATTCCCAAATAGTTTTGATCATAATAGAAATTCACTAAATCAAAATTTGCATTATTATTCAAATCAATTTTTTGTTTCTTAAGAGTTGTATCAATATCTTCTAACATGTTCTTTAATTCTAGAGCTTTTTCGTAATTAAGATTTTCACTCGCAACTTTCATTTCTTCTTCTATCTTTTTACAAATACTAGTAGAATCCCCTTTTAAGAAAGAAATGATTTCCTTCTTCATCTCATCAATGGCATCTTTCGAAATATCTTTCTCACAATAACCTAAACATTCATGAATATGATAATAAAGACAAACATTTTTCTTTAACTTATCACACTTTCTTAGAGGATAAATCCTATTAATCATATTCACTGTTTTTCTCGCAGCTAAAACATTAGGATAAGGACCATATAGATGATTTTTATTTTTCTTTCTATGAACATTTCTCACAATCTTTAAAGTAGGATACTTATCATTTGTAAGTTCAATATAAGGATAAGACTTATCATCCCTTAATAAAATATTATATTTAGGATCATACTTTTTAATAAGTGTAATTTCTAATATCAAACTTTCTAACTCACTAGAGGTAACAATATAATCAAAATCATCAATATCATCCACTAACATTTTAGTTTTACCCGTAACAGTTCTAGTAAAATAACTTCTAAGTCTTCTTTGAAGATTTTTTGCTTTTCCTACATAAATAATAACCCCATCTTTATTTTTCATTTGATAACTACCCGGTTTTGTAGGAACTAAAGATAATTTTTCTTTAAAGTTTTTCATAGGATTTCCTCCTTTCATATATATTTTATAAAACTAGTAGACTCTCTGTAAAGAAAAAATAGGATTTCTCCTATTTTACTGATTTCTTTTCATCTTGTTGTTCTACTATAATAGCCTTTGCTTTATATCTAGCAAATATTCTTGTTAAAATATCTCTTCTCACATAGATACCTACTTTTAATGGCTCTTCTGCATAATATTCTACTCCCTGAATATTGAGTTTTTTATATTCTTCATAGCTATGAAATTCTTTTCCTACTAAAGGTTTCCCATAACGAATCACTCCGTTTTTAGTTAGAATAGCATAAGCTTCTTCTACCACTTCTTTTAAAGATTTAACAACTCCATCATCTCTGATAAATTGAAAACTAGAAGCTGTAGGATGTTTTTCAATCAGATGGTCAATCAAACGATCCAAGTATTCTTGATAATTTACATAATATCCAGATTGAACACTTAATCGATTATGATAGTATAATTGTTCTCCCTTTAAAGTATTCTTTTTGGCATCATGATAATACAAATGAGTTCTTGCTGTTTTATCCTCTCTCACAACAGCAAATCCATTTAATAAATCAGATAATTTTCTTCCAATAGAAGTTAGTTTTCCCTTTACAGAAGACACCACACCTAATTTTTCATTAATAACATCTTTCATATCATCTCTAGTAAGTTTTTTATCTCTATTCGGAGTTATACTTCTCAACTTCTCATTCACAATCTCTTGTATCTCTTCCCTCGTTACAGAATGATATTGATTAGAATACTCTTCGTTGGATAAAGAAGCTTGTTGAAGAGAAATAATTTTAGTCATAGCAGATGCATAATATTCTTCAATTCTAGAATCATTATTATTCAGTAAAAATTGAACTTCACGAGTTGTTATGAATGGATTTTGTAATTCAAACTCAGGTATTTTAAAATTCCCTCTTTCACGAATATACTTAGCACAATACCAGTAGTAATCATAAATAGAAATACCATTTGTCATCGTATACTCTTTTAGTTTATTAATATACTCTCTCTTTTCCATATTAATCCCCCTAATTACTGCATACTATAACATAAAAGTAACGATTATTCAACAAAAAACCACTTAATAAATAAGTGGTTTCTTTTATCTATATTTTTTCCTAAAATATTTTTTCTTTAAATAGATTCCAATATATACAATGTCGATTAAAATAAATACAAAAGCAACCATCTGAAGTATATTCGTTTTAATTTCACTTGTATCCGGTGGAGTTTGCCCTTCTTCTGTTTGATTCTCATCAGATGGACTTGGTGAAACACTTGGTGATGGACTTGGTGAAACACTTGGTGATGGACTTGGTAACACACTTGATGATGGACTTGGTGATATGCTTGGTGACAAACTTGGTGATGGACTTGGTGATGGACTTGGTGACGGACTTGGTGACGGACTTGGTGATGGACTTGGTGATGAACTTGGTGACGGGCTTGGTGATGGACTTGATGACGGACTTGGTGATGGTTCTGGATCATCAGCTATTTCAGTATAGGTTACTGTTACTACAACATCTTTTTCTGGCATAACAAATGAATAATTATCACCATCTTTACTTACAGTTATTGGTTCTCCTTCAGAGTCTGTCACTACAACAGATTCCTCAAACCCTTCTTTTGGTTCTACATGAATAATAATATTATTTCCGCCACTAGCCGAGTTAGGGTTTTCAATCAAATCAATTCCAGTAGATGTATTTAAATCAACATCTCCTTTAGATTCATCATTTAAGAGAGTAACATTTAAAGATTCTTTCTCAGTTAATATGAGTGAAAAAGAACAAGACCCTTGATAAAAGTAATTCGTAATATCCCCAATTAATTCTATATTCCATTCCGCAATACCATAATCATCCCCAATTATATAAAATGCATCATCTATATCATCTATATCATCTTCTAATACATCTTTTCCAAGCAACTCACCATTACGATTATGATACTCAATATAATCCAATGGACATTCACTATAACCCCTGTCCCACACTTGACCTTTTTGTACAACACAAGAAGCTGGTTTTCTTATACAGCTATAACTCAATCCATTAATTCTTACAGGCATAAAAGTAACAGAATAATCCGCAACCTCAACAATTTGCCATGCAATATGATTCCTAAGCTTTGCAGATAAAATATAATTAGCATCAGCATATAAACAACCACCTTCTGGTTTGAAACCATCACAATTGGTCGTTCCTAAATAAGCTTCAATTTCACAAGTACCATTATAATCACAGGTAATATTCTCTGGTGGTTCTGATGGATCAACAAAATCCAAATAATATTCATAAACGGCCTGAAGCGACAAATAATAAACGTACTTAATATTCTTACTATGATCTTCTATTTTAGTACCATTGCTAAAAATTTTACCAACCATATCTGGCGTAAATTCTGTAATAACTTCTACATCTTCTACCTTTTTATTGATTTTTCGACCCCTATTATTCAAAATCAAAGGAATAGAAACTACTACAACAAAAATTATAATAAAAACAATTGTAATGACTTTACTTTTCTTCATAATAGACTCTCCCTATCATCTAGTTACCATTATAGCATACAATTATCAATTGCTCAATAAAAAAGCCGCTTAATAAATAAGCGATTTTTTTATCTATATTTTCTTCTAAAATATTTTTTTCTAAAGAAAGTACCTACATAGACTACATTAATGAGTATCAAAACAAATCCTACTAACTGAAGTATTCTCGTTTTAAATTCTGCTGTATCAGGTACTGCATCTATGTTCTCTTCTTCTGGAGAAGGACTTGGTTCTATTGATGGAGATACCTCTCCTCCAGATGGATCATCTGGCGTTGGATCATCTGGCGTTGGGTCATCTGGCGTTGGATCATTCGATATTAGTTGATAAGTTGGAGTAATGACAACATCCTTATCTGGCATTGTAAATTGGACTTCATTTGGATTATCTGTATTTTGATAAGGCACAGGCCCTCCCTCTTCATCTTCTATTGTCAAACCTACTAATTCATATCCTTCTTCCGGAGTTAAACTAACTATGACTGTCTTATCATACTCAACCGCAGACATATTATCTACATTAACGTCATAATCCTCTGTATGATCATTCTCTACTATCGTAACAGAATTCTTAACCTTTTCATAAGAAGGAGTAATAATTACATCTTTAGCTGGCATTGTAAATCGAACTTCATTTGGATTATTTGTATTTTGGTAAGACACAGTCCCGTCGTCTTCATCTTGAATTACTAAACCAACTAATTCATATCCTTCTTTTGGAGTAATACTAACAACTACACTTTTACCATACTCAACGGCAGACATATCACTTACATTAATGTCATAATCCTCCGTATGTTCATTCTCTACTATCGTAACAGAATTCTTAACTTTAGCAAATACAGGTGTAATAGTAACATCTTTATAAGGCATTGTAAAAGAATATTCATTATCCCCTGTCTTTGTGACTGAAACTGCTGAATTGTTACCAACAACATTTACGGATACAAGTTCATATCCATACTTAGGAGTAACTGTATAAACAACAGATTCTCCTGCCAAAACAGCATTCAAATCATCAATATTGATATCCCAACTTTCTGTTCCTGTCGGCGTATTAACAGTAATTTTATAAAGAGAATAATAACTAACATTAATCGTAACATCTTTATTTGGCATTACAAAGGAATAGTCATTACCATCTTGTTCAAATTCAACACTGTTTCCACTTCCATCAACAATCTCAACAACAACCCTATAATTATCTTTTTTAGGATTAACATGAACATTAATGGTATCTCCACCACTGTCCAAATATGGTTCCCTCACTAGATTAACATCATCCTCTGTTTTCACAGTGACAAAACCAAAGGAACTATTATTATTTAAAGTTACTTTTACCTTTCTACTTTCTGTAAGAATACACCCACAATTAAGGTTGCTAGTATTCCAATGATAATCATCAAGAATAGGACACGATGCATCCCATCTTTCAATGTCATAATCTAAACCAATAAAATCACTGGTTGTGTACCCAGGCATAGCCACACCGTAATAATCCTCATAGAATTCTCCCAATTTGTTGCCATTTCTATCATAATATTCAATATGACGTGTTTTACAATTACTACCATAATCAGGATGAAGTCTTCTAATAAACATACCTTTTTCTAAAACATAATTAGCACTTCCTCCACCACCTGTTTGAAACCACTGGAAATAATCCTTGGTAGCCATTTCCGGAACAAATTCAACCGTATCTTCCGTCACACTTGAAACCTTCCAATAAATCAAATCCCAATATTGCTCACTAAAATAATAACGAGGAGAATCATAACAAGTCGCAGGAAACTCTACACCTTCTTCAATAGCAGAGACACCAGCTTCCTGACAATCATACTGGCCCAAGTATAATTCACGATCATTACCCTCTGAAGAAAATTCCATTTGTATTCTATTTTGAAGATAATATTCTTCATCATAATAAGATGGTTCGGATGGAGAAGGAGATGGAACCGGTAACACTTGTGCATAAGTAACAGGCTCATCAAACAATTCATCATACGGATAACCAATTTGTGGTAAGTATCTAATATTTTTACTATAATCCTCTATTTTAGTACCCATTCGATATATCTTGCCAACCATACTGGAATCAAAATGCGTGATAACATCCACATCTTCCACTCTACCTTCTATTACATGCCCTTCATCTTCTTTTGCCTTCCTATTTAGCAATAAAGGTATAGCGATAGCTAGAACGACAACCAAAACAAAAATAACTGTAAAAAGATTACTTTTCTTCATAAAAGGCTCTCCCTATCATACAAGTACAATAATACCATAAAAAAACAAACTACTCAATTCTTAAAAACATATTTTTTACTCAAAATATAATTAAGAATTATCACTACAAATAACACAATTATTTTTCCTATTAACTCTTCAAATCCAAATACTTCAACTAATAAAATTAATCCAACATAATCAATAATCATTGTAAAAAATCTACTAAAGATATACTTAATTATTTCTTTGGTTAACTCTACCCCATCCTTACATCTACTTTTAAATACAAACTTCTTATTTAAAACATAAGCAAGTATTTTAATTAAAATAAGAGTAATAATATTGGCTATCTTATAAGATAAAACAATATTTAAAACATAAAACAATAAAATATGTATTAAGGTAGTAATAATACCAACAATACCATACAATATTAATTCTTTATCAATCTTTAACTTATTTTTCATATTTCTTATCCATAATCTGTTTCAATAAAACAGCTAATAACCCTAATGAGAATACCACTAAAGATACTAATAAACCACCAATACCTAATATATATCCTGCATTAATATGTAAAAAATGAGAGCATAAAAATCCTATAATCGATAAAATAATGCACATAATAGATAACATCGTAAATATCTTTAATGGATTATAGTAAATACAAGACTCTAAAATATATTTTAAAGATTTAA
Organism: Bacilli bacterium; assembly: GCA_017511375.1. Taxonomy (GTDB): domain Bacteria; phylum Bacillota_I; class Bacilli_A; order RF39; family UBA660; genus UBA3789. Next base: position 67,261 of record JAFWKJ010000012.1, read on the forward strand.
TAGAATCTCGAATGAGTTTAATTTTAGATTTATTAATTCTTTTGTTATAATCAATATCCACATAACAAACGAAATGATTATTCATTAAATAGGCAAGTGTCTGAGAAGTAGTAAAACTAAAGGTATTACATATTCTTGGAAAATACTGCGTCACTAATGATTTATCAAACACTCTTAATCCAGAATTAATATCTTTAATCTTTTTCTCACTTACAATCTCCACTAATCTTTTTAAAAGTCTACGTAGAATACTCTTGAAAAGACTTTGTCTATAATACTTACCCGTTCTAGCACCAACCACTAAATCAAATCCTTCTTTTTTCTTTTCAAGCATTTCAGGAACACTAGAAAAAGGATATGTGGCATCTGCATCTGTCATAACAATCGTTTCATTCTTCGCAGCTAGAATTCCTCTCTTTAAAGAGAACCCATAGCCCATATTGGTTGGATTGGTAATGACCTTTGCTCCTAATCCCCTCGCAATATCTGCTGTTTTATCACTTGAACCATCATTTACTATGATTACTTCTGATCCTTTTTTGAGGTTGTGTTTTTTTAGAACTTTTTCTATTTCCTTTAATGTTTTTCTGATTGTTTCTTCTTCGTTGTATGCTGGTATGATTATCGATATCATCTTTCGTACCCTCTTTCTTGTTTTTCTTATTATCCAACCATCTATAAAGATTCAACAAAATAAAGATATTTTGAAGAATATAGATATTAGATAAATATCTGTATCTTATTGCATGAAAAGCCGTCGCGTGAGTATATACAACCCCTCCTAAAATAATGAGATATATAAAGAAAATAACATGAAGTATAAAATTTAATTTATCTTTTTTCTTAATATTTTTAAAATAAAAAATCAAAGAAATAATAGAAAAAACAATCGTTAAATATTTATATATATTTCTAATTATTTCACATATTAAAAGATTCTTCTTTATCATATTCTCAGAGTATCTATAATTAGAATAAAAAATATTATAAGCTTTATTATCTTCATCATAAGTAGTTTTTTCCATCTTTTTTAATTCATTCTTAGAAAAAGTTCTAACGTTTTGATAACTACTTGTATAAGTAATAGCTTTTATCATATAGCCAGGTATATGAAGAAGTTCATTTTTACTAGGTATGTTTAAAAAGACGGATGGTAAGGATGAATTTTTCTTCTCTAGTTTTTTAGATTGAAACAAAGAATCCAATTCTTTATCAAACTTTTTGAAATAATCATTAGCTTCTTTTCCGGATTTAAAATGATATTTATCATAGATTAAAGACCTAAAGTGCCAAATAATATTTCCATTATCAATTTCCCCATCTTTTAATTTAACATGGTTATAATAATAATCTATATTTTTTCTTTCATACCCAAATGATTTAGTTTGATCACATAACTGATAAAACATATTTTTAGTAATAGAAACTTTATCCTTTTTCTTATTCTTAATTTGAGTCACCTTTCTATATGCATCCTTAAAGGCAGAATTTTCTAACTCATTATAAGTATAAACTCCATAATGCTTGTAATTGATATAAGAAACAATTTGAAATCCCAAAGTAATCACAATAAAAGGAATTAATGTAGTATAAAATTTCTTACTAATAAAAAACCTTTTAAACAAATGATATTTATATAATTTATAAAGAATAAGGATTATCAAAACAATATAAATCCATAGATTATCATTCCGTGTCAGTAACATTATAGAGGAAACTGTCCCCAGTATAACATAATAAATAGGTTCATCTTTCTCAGTAAAAACAACAAATAATAAAGAACCTAAAAAGAACAATAATTCGGTAATTGAAATGGAATTTATATATAATCTTTGAAATAGTTCCCCAGAATAAGTAACAGGATTAAACAATAAAACAACATAAAAAACAAGAAGAATTTTTTTGTTCTTTATTAATTCTTTTAAAGCAAAAACAAAGTATAAACTAGCTAATATATATAAAATAGTTAAAAATGTAGAATATCTAAGATAAAGAAGTCTAGAATAAAATAAAACAAGCGGAAAAATCATTCCCTTTATTAAAGTGTGTGAATTATAATCTCCCAAGTAATGATTGTCTAACAATTGACCCATTTGTTGAATCATTAGACGATCATCATAATGTAATCCACCAATATAATAAGAAGGCAATTTATAAGTAAAAAAGAATCGTAATAAACTTACCACTACAATGAGTATAATAAACCAATACTTTTTTACATACTTCATTCTAATCACCCTTCTATTCTTCAGTATATCATTGAAACAATCAATATGCAAACAAAAACCCCTGTTTAAAACAGGGGGATTATCTATATTTTTTTCTTCTAGAATATTTCTTTCTAAAGAAGATAAATGTATATACAAAGAATACTAATAATAAACTAAACGCAATCGTTCCTAAGACACTTGTTTTGACCTCATCTGTATTTGGAGGTGTTTCTCCAACTTCTGTTGATTGATTATTTGAATCTTCTGAAATAGGATCTTCTGTTGTCGGATCATCAGGAGTTGAACCACTTTGTATTAACTGATAAGTCGGTGTGATAGTGACATCTTTATCAGGCATTACAAACTCATACTCATTAGGATTACCCGTCTCTTGAAATGCTACTGCTTGATTATCTTCATCCACAATGGTTAATCCAACTAATTCATATCCTTCTTCCGGAGTAAAACTTATAACAATAGATTCATCATATTCTACAGCTGTCATATTATCTACATTGATATCATAATCTTCTGTACTAGTATTATCTTCCACAATGATGGCATTTTTTACCTTCTCAAACACAGGAGTAATCGTAACATTTGCTCCTGGCATTGTAAAGGAATATTCTCCATTGTTTACGGTTGGAGTAATCTTTTTGTTGGTCGTATTATTAACAATATCAACGCCAACCAACTCATATCCTTGAATTGGTTCTGCCGAATATACAACTGTCTCTCCTGGGGCCACATTTGTAAGATCATTAAGATTAATATCCCAATCTTTCGTCTCATCAGGAGTAATTACCTCTACTGAATATTTAATAAGCTCATAAGTAACCGTAATTGTCACATCTTTATTAGGCATGATAAATGTATAATTACCATAATGTTTTTGATCTTTACAAATCGTATTCTCAATAACGTTTCCGTCACTATCTGTTACAACTACAACTTCCTTATAACCGACATTTGGTTTTACAGAAACATAAATACTATCTCCTTCCCCATTTACACGAGGATTTTCAGTACGATCAAAACCATTAGTGTATATAACAAAAGCAGTCCCTCTAGTATTATCATTAATGAGCGTAACATTCAATTGACTATTCCTCTCTGTAAGAAAACACTCACAAGGTTCTTCAGTAAAGTATAAATAAGAACACATTATATTCCAGTATTCTATATCATAATCAACTCCCAATAGAAAGAGTTCCCGTGAATCATATAACTCACTTCCCAGTGATACACCATTCTTATCAATAAAATGAAGATTTACACCATTACAAAATTGTGCAAAAGTTACCACTTGCCCCCTATGTCCGGTCCCAGATTCATAAGTATCCCCATACGTGGGAACCGCCTTAACAACCACAATACTATCAGTCATGGAAACAATGACCCAACTAACATATTCAATATCGCCATCATTTACAATACTTATTTGGTTTTTTGACATGTCCACACATGCATTTTTTTCGTAATCCACCTCATAACAATTGTAATAGCCTAGATATAACCCATCATCGTCAGGAGGTAATACCTTCATCTGAATTCTTGGTTGTTCATCATTTGATTCTTCATCGCTTGGTTCTTCATAATAAGATTCACAATTACCCCAATAATAACAACTTTCATAATCAAAAAGCTTAGATACAAGAAAATAAGGATACTCAGAAACATTAAAGAAATCTTCATATTCATCTACAGTATACTTAATCATTTTGCTAGTATCCTCTATTTTTGTTCCACTTTTATATTCCTTCCCAACCAGATCCTGGGTAAATTCGGTAATAACATCTACATCTTCTAATCTTGGTTCTACCGCTTGTCCCTGTTCAGGTTTTTTATTCAAAAGCAAAGGAATCGCAATTACAATTGCAATTAAGGCTACAAAAATAATTGTAAAAACAACACTCTTTTTCATATAGACTCCCTATAGTATCATCATAACATAGAAAAGATAATAAGCAAACAATTTAAAAAAAAAGAAATATCTACTGATATTTCTCCATGGCTTTCATCATCTGATTAATTTGTTTTTGATTAGGTTTTCTACCCATCTGCATCATTAACGCTTTAATCATTTCTTCATTAATGGGTGGATTTTTCTTTAAATAATCCTTCATAAAATATCTAGATACAAAAAATCCAATCACCGCTCCTAAAAGAAGACCAACTACTAATATAAGTATATCCTGTACCATTGGGCTCATCATTTCATCTCCTTATGTACTTATTTTAACGGATAATAAGTAAAATCACAAGGTTTTATTCTAAAAAAAAGAAATCTGTGTTTTTAAAATTACACACAAACAAATTATCTTCTTTCTCTAACAAATAAGAATAAAAAGAAGAAAAATCTTGTTCTATTTCTAATTTCATATAAATCGTATTAATAACTAACTTACTTGTTTCCATTTTATAACGATTATGAATTTCATGAATATCCTTTACTTTTGTATAAGGAATATCTTGATGCATTTGAATATAGAGATCTCGATCTAATTTATTTTTATCAAAAGTTTGAATAAGTTGTTGAAACAAATGATATCCATACTCTACCGAATCATGATTTAAATAATAGATATTTTTTAATATATGATATAAAACACTGGGAGTATCTTTATACAAACGAACAAATTCATTTTTGATTTTAAAAATATAATAGACTTTCATTTTAATCACCAAAGAAAGTGTATCAAAATGAAAAGTCTATTTTTGTATTATTTTAACAAATTTTCTATTGTTTCTTCTAATTCTTCCACAGAATAGCCATATTTTTTATAAACATCTTGATACTTACCAGATGCTCCAAAAGTATCCATAGAAAGAATATACTTATCAGAATAGATTAAAGGGCTCCATGAATAAGAGGAAGAAGCTTCTACTACGATTTTGCGTACTTCAACCGGTAAAATAGTTTCTTTATAAGCATCTTCTTGTTTCATAAATCTTCCTAAATTAGGCATAGAAACAACTCTTACATTAATTCCTTTTACTTTCAAGTTTTTCGCAACTTCCATCACGAAATGTACTTCTTCTCCACTACTGATAATAATTCCATCTGGTTTAGCATTCGTATCTAATAAGACATAACCACCCTTTTCAACTTCACTAGCGTTAGTACATTCTAGGATTGGTAATTTGTTTCTTGATAAAGTAATCACCGCTGGAGAAGATTCTTTCGCAAAAATCGCTTTATAAGAACCTATTACTTCATTAGCATCGGCTGGTCTAAACACATCAAAATTTGGTAAAGACCGAAGACCCAACAACTGTTCAATTGGTTGATGCGTTGGTCCATCTTCTCCTACACTAATAGAATCATGAGTAAAGATATAAATATTTTGTAGATTCATAAGTGCAGCCATTCTCATAGCTGGTCTTAAATAATCACTGAACGATAAGAAAGTGGAACAATAAGGTCTAAATCCACACAAACTTAGTCCATTAGTAATAGCACCCATCGCATGTTCCCTGACACCATAATAAATATTTTTCCCTAAACGGTTCTCATCACTAAAGACTCCGCCTTCATCAATAAAAGTTTTATTAGGTCCAAAAGTATCAGCAGCTCCTCCTATCATAAATGGTGTATTAGAAACAATACCATTTAATACTTTTTTAGAAGTATCTCGAGGGGACTCTTCTTTCTCTTCAGGGGCATCATATATATAATTGATAAAATCAATTTTCTTATTAGGATTCATGAAATATTCTAATTCTTCTTTTTCAACCACAGGAATCTTAGTCAGTTTTTCCTGGAATTTTTCATTTAAATCATTACATCTTTCAGAGATAATAGATTGGAACTCATCCATAGACTGTTGAGATACTTGAAAGAAGATATCCCTTAATCCCATTTTTTCTTTGATTTTAGTAATATCTGCCTCACTCAAAGGAGAACCATGAACTTTAGAAGTTCCTTCAAACTCAGAATATTTTCCAATCGTAGATTTAATTTCGATTAAAGTTGGTTTTTCTGTAATTCCTTTTGCTTGAGAAATAGCTTTTGATATTAATTCATAAGAATTACCATCTTCAACAGAAATAACATTCCATCCTTGAGAAATAAATCTCATAGCAACATTTTCTTTAAAAGAATCTTTAGTAGATCCATCTAAACAAACATTATTAGAATCATATAACACAATCAAACGATTTAGTTTTAAGTTTCCAGCAATCGCTGCAGCTTCATAAGAGATTCCTTCCATTAAATCCCCATCACCACATAACACATATGTATAGTGATCAATGATTTTATATCTCTCACGTAAATTCGCCTCTGCAATAGCCATACCAACAGCCGTAGCAAAACCTTGTCCCAAAGGTCCTGTCGTACAATCAACGCCAGGTGTTACACCTACTTCTGGATGTCCAGGAGTTTTAGAATCTAACTGCCTAAACGCTTTTAAATCATCTAAAGACAAATCAAATCCTGCCATATATAAAGTTGCATATAAAAGCGCAGACCCATGTCCAGCAGACATTACAAATCGATCACGATTAAAATAATTAGGATTTTTAGGATCAAAATTTAAATGATGTGCAAATAAAGCATACATAGCAGGAGCTGCTCCTAAAACAATGCCAGGATGCCCACTATTCGCTTCATGAATCATATCAATTCCTAAACATCTAATTTGATTTATAATTTTTTCTTGATCAATTTCTTTCATATTGATTTCATTTTTCATACAACGATCCTCCTCTAGAACCTATTATATCATTATCTTATTTGCTTCGATATTTAAATAATTTATAGCACTCCATTACCACAAAGATAATTAAACCTAAACAGAATAATCCCCCTATATGAGAATATGGTAAAGAAGTAGTTCTTAAAAATAAGTTTAAACCTGGTATTTCTAAAACGGCTAATCCCAAAAGAATAGAGCCTAATACACCAAACAAGAATATGTAATTACTACGAATAGATATAGAAAACGCACTTCTTCTTTCACTACGACAATTAAAGGCATGAATATTCTGAATAATGACCATTAAAGCAACAACATATACTCTAGCAAGAGCCGTTCCCATATTAACTACCTTTAATAGATAAGTCCATAAAGCAAATACCACCAAACCAATTGTGATACCAGATACTAATATTTCTGATAACAACTCTTTATCAAATAAACTTTCTTTTGGATCACGTGGTTTTTCTTTCATAATATCTTTTTCTGGTTTTTCAAACGATAAAGCAAAATCTTGAATTCCATCGGTAACCACATTTAACCATAAAAGTTGAATTGCAACGAGTGGCATAGGCATATCTGACAAAATGGATAAACAAAAGAACAATACTTCAGCCACTCCACAGGATACCAAATAATAAGTGATTTTTCGAATGTTAGAATAAGCAACCCTACCTTCTAACACACCATTAACTATTGAATTAAAATTATCATCCATAACAATCATCTTAGCAGTTTCTCTCGCAATATCTGTTCCACTACCCATGGCAATTCCAATATTAGCCGCGCGTAAAGCAGGTGCGTCATTCACACCATCTCCTGTAACAGCTACAAATTCACCCTGTCGTTTTAAAGATTCCACAATCTTCAGTTTTTGAATAGGCGTTACACGCGTAAAGACTATCTTGGATTTAACAAATTCATCAAATTGTTCCAATCCTCTAGCAAGTTGTTCATCTACTTCATCTCCGGTTGTAACATCATCAAAGGAATTCGTCAATTTCAAATCCTTTGATATTTTAAAAGCCGTTAAGGGATGATCTCCCGTAATCATTAATACTTTAATACCTGCTGAAGAACATTTCTTTATAGCCCCTATTACTTCTTTACGAATAGGATCAATGAAACCAACCATTCCCATGAAGGTTAATCCTGCAATATCCTTTTCTTCATAATCATCTTTAGCATTTACTTTTCCATTCGCAATCGCAATGACACGATATCCATCTTTTGCAAGATTCTCATTTTGCTGTTCTAATCTTTTCTTATCAAATGTTTTCATGAGATGAACATCTTTACAGAAAGAAGAAACAACTTCTAAAGACCCCTTAATAGTACAGTAAGTCTCTCCATTTTTTTCATAGAATACAGCAGAATATTTATTTGCAGATTCATAAGGGATAGTTTCCAAAATCTTAATATTATCTGTTTTTACCTGCATTTTTTCTCCTAATACAAGGAAGGCAATATCAATAGAATCCCCTATTTTCTCTGATTGAGAAAACTTCGCTTCATTATTTATAACACCTAAAGTAGCAATTTCTTTGGCATAAGCAATTTTTTCACCCGCAACCACACCATTTACTTTATAACCTGTTCCTGTAATTACATATTCATTATTATTAGGTAATACAATTCTCTTTGCCGTTTGTTCATTCACAGTAAGAGTTCCTGTTTTATCACTAGCAATTACGGTACAACTACCTAAAGATTCAACAGAATACAATTTCTTAGCAACTACTTTATGTTTTGCCATCTTATTAGATGCAATGGTCAAAGCCATCGTCAAAGCAAGAGGTAATCCTTCTGGCATAGCAGAAACAGACAAAGCAATAACCGATAATAGAATATCTTCTGCTGCTAATCCCTTACTTGCTAAAATAATCGTAATTACCATTCCTATAAAGACAATCAACAAACTGATATCTTTTGAAAATTTTTCAACACGTATGGTTAAAGGAGATTTTTCTTCCTTGGTATTATTGATTGTAGTAGCAATGACACCAATCTCTGTATTCTTTCCAATTTCAACAACAATCGCTCTGGCACGACCTGTTACAACGCTCGTACCGGCAAACAACATATTGCTTTGAGAGGTAATAGGCATCTTTTTATTAGATAAGACTTTTGAATTCTTTTCAACTGGAAGACTCTCTCCTGTGAGAATAGATTCATCAATAGTAAAATTATGAGACTCTATGATTCTTAAATCAGCCGATATTTTATCCCCTGATTCTAAATAAACTAAATCTCCCACAACTAATTCAGTTGAATCAATCAACACTTCTTTTCCATCACGTTCTACTTTAACTTTTTCTTTTACTAACTCCGATAAAGCTTCTGCTGTTTTATTTGCTTTATTTTCTTGCACAGTACCCATAATTAAATCAATCGTAATAATAATGGCAATGGCAATGGCATCTACATATTCTCCTACACTTAAAGAGGCTAAGATAGCAACCACTAATAACATAATAATAGGATCTAATAATTCAGATATAAATATTTTAAAAATATTATCAGATTGTTTACGAGGAAGCTCATTTTTTCCATGGATTTCCATTCTTTTATCTGCTTCTTTGGTAGTCAATCCATCTATACTGGTTTGATATTTTTGAAATATCTCTTCTATCTTCATGGAATAGTATCTATTTTCTTTCATATAACCAACACCTTCTTTGTGCCTTATCCTTCATAGTATATTATATCATTCTTTTTGAAACAAAAAAGAAGTAATTCTACTTCTTTACAATTTTATTCAGTTTATTTTTTGGGTAATCCCTTAGAAGATACCTCTTGAACCCATTGACTCACTTTTTTAAAAACCTTTACAGAAGTGTCTTTTATCTTTAAAACCATAGTATGATCAATCGTAAATAGCCCCGTCAAAATTCCCACTACAATATCCAAAAAATCAAACATAAAAATAGAGGCTACAGCTGCGACAAAAGCAAATACTTTGGTTTTTGACATTTTTTTATTATATCCAACAATAGACAAAATCAAACCACCAAATTGTGCCAAAACAAGAAGGGCATTCCAACGATTAGATACTGCCATGGTTTGGCCAGGAATAAGAATTAACTTAGACAAAAAAGCCGTTGCCAACATAATAAGCGTAAAATTAGTGGCCATCTTAATGAATTTTGGATCATGTTCATCATTTTTAAATTCCATAACAGGTTGTGTATCTGTATCTTTTAAAGCATCCATTTGCTGTTGCTTTACTTTTTCTTCTTTCTCTTTGGACAGTTCTTCCTTTGTTTTATAACCCTCTAAATCCTCATCATTTAATATTAAGATAGGTTCCCATTTTGAACCATCGTGTCCAGGATCTATTCCACAACATACTTTTAAACTCATATCATGTAATTGTAGTTTCATCTTAAGTCCGGTTTTTAAAGCAAAGGAGATGACTTCATCATCATAATTTAGATTTGCCTTAAAATAAATAATTTTCCCTTCCATTACATAGCCACGAATGACTTGGTCATACTGATCCATGGAACCACCTAAAGATTGATACCATTCTTTATGATCCATCGTAGAATCTTTTAAGAATTTAATTTCTCCATCCATGACAATAAATAGTAGTTTATTATTCATAGGAATCCCTACCTTCTATATCATTATAACATGATTTAAAGAATTCCTAGTATTATTATAAGAAAGTAGACAAAAAAATAGTCAACACGACTATTTTTTATTCTTTTCCCAAAACTTTCTAACAACTTTTAAAGAAAGGGTAGATAAAGTAAAACCTATCACAGGAACAAAAGAACTTAAGAAAATACTATTTCCCTGTCGAATCACATAAGAATAAAGAACTACCACAATATAAGTTAATATCATGATGCATATTCTTCTAGTCCAACTAGTTTCCCATTCTTTATCTAACTCTACTCGTTTATTTCTTTTTTTTATTTGTTCAATTTCTTCTTCTAATTTCATGAGTTCCCCCTACTTCGAAACGTTTGTTTGGAAGTACCAATATATTATTACAATCTAATTCAATAGAAATATCTTCTCCATTTCTCATATTTAAATAATAGACGATAGAATTATCATCACAGGAAAGTTCCACTTCTTGTCCTATTCTCAGCTTAGATAAAGCTTGATAAATTTCTTTAATTTCATCTTCATCTTGTATCGTCTTTGTATCCATTCCTGCTTCCGTATAAGAAACAATATGTATCGTTTTAATATCTTCTAATTTCACCACATTATATTCTTCCAATTCCCACAAAGAAACTGAATTTTCATCAAAATGAGAATCAAGATTATTAATAATAGATAAAAAGATAAGTACACCTACTAGTAGCACAACAATGATTCCAATAATTATTTTTCCATATTTCATTAAAATTCCTCCAATAAGATTTTAATCATTTACTTTTACAAAATAAGAAACATCAAATGTATCAGCATTAAATACTTGTGCTTCAACACCATCCACTCCATGATCGATTAGAATCCATACAAATCTCCACTTAGTTCCTGCACGAACATTGGTATCACTCTTATCAACACCATCAAAGATAATTTGTTTAGGTACCATGGTAATAGAATAAATATCATCTTCTGTAATCTTCCCTTGCGCTTCTTTCAATATTTTATCCACATTCTTTTCATCCAAACCAACAGATTTTAATCCTTTTTTACCTGTTTTAACACTATAGGTTCCATACCAATAATTATCATCTAATTGTTCTTCAGAACGATACCACCAAAATTTTCCATTTTTAAAAATCCAAAAACTTGTAGTATCAGCAAGAATTCTATAACTACCATTTAGAACATTTTTTCTAGCTCTCGTATCTTGTCTCAAATCAGAATAACGATTCCAATTGCTTAATTGATCTACAGTCTCAGATTCTTTTTTATCTTGTTTCGCTCTAGATTTTATTTCAATCGTATTTAATATTTTGATAATATTAGGATTCAAATCAGCTAGTTTTATTTCATCTCCTGAAGAGATAAATGATAAAACGGCATTTTTCTTTTTAGAAACAACTAAATAATATTTTCCTTTTGTTTCATTTGTCTCTTTTAAAGCATAATTATAAGTTGCATAATAGATATCATCTTTTAACAAAACGAAAGATGTATCTCTTGTAAGATATAGTGTCTCATCAATAGATTCTTTCCAATAATCATAAAAATCATTATAAGTTTGTGTTTTACAACTATTTGAACTAAAATTACAAGATATCGTAATATCTAAACTACTCTCTCCCACAGGATAGAAATAAGATTGATCAGTTCCATATTTTAAGGCCTTTTTATCTTCAGAAACAGTGGTTTCTTTCCATGGAGAACTATAAGATAAAGAATATCCCTCCCCATAAAACTGTTTCATATCAGCATGATCTGATTCACTATTGGATTGAAGAGAAGAAAAGAAGACAATCATGACAACAACTCCCAATGCAATAGCAAGGGCATTCACAATCATAGCCGTTGTTTTCTTTTTATTATTCTCAGGGGAAAGGAATCCCACAATCAATCCCACAACAGCAAGCGGCCACAACCCACCTAACAATAAAGATACAACTCCTATAATAAAGGATATTTTAACCTTCACATCATAGTTTTCTTCCGCTAATTCATCATATACCTTTTGTGGTACAGCAGGTATAACTGGATAAATTACATCTGGCTGAGGTGCTACTGGTAAAACCGGATAGATAACATCTGGTTGGGGTGCCACCGGTAACACCGGATAAATAACATCTGGTTGGGATGAAACGGGTGCTGGAACCGTTTCAGGAATAGATTCAGGAACAGATTTTGGCTCTGGCTCTGTTTCTGGAACTGTTTCAGGAGTTGTGGATGGTTCCGTCACGGGCTCTGTTTCCGGCTCACCAATTGTTTCTATGATTTCAGGCTCTGCTTCAGGTTCCGTAACTGGCTCCGTTTCAGGTTCTGTCACAGGCTCAGTTTCGGGTTCTGTCACAGGTTCTGTTTCTACCTCTTCCATAGACTCTGTAGGCATCAACAACTCAGGTTCTGTATTAGGAACACTCTTCTCTTTTGGCTTTTTTCTCTTAAGTTTTGTAACAGGCTCTGTTTCAGGAACTGTTTCTGGTTCAGGCTCAAATTCAAATTCCTCTACTTCACCTAATTCTTCTAGTAATTCTTTTTTAGATTCTAAATCATCTTTTTCAATAGATTCTTTTTCCTCAACAATCTCATTTTCTGGTTTCAACTCAGAAGAATCAACAAGTACTTCTGGTTTTCTTTCTTCCCCATTATTCTTATTAGTATTTCCCTTTTTTTTCTTATTTTTCTTTTTAGATTTCTTAGATGGTTTTTCTTCTTTTATCTTAGAATCTTCCTTTTTCAAAGCTTCTTCTTTTCTTGGAGAAACTTGATCTTCACTCTCCTCTGATACTGGTTCAAAAAAAGATTTTCCATTTTTCTCAACATTTTCTAATAATTCATCAGAAGATTCCAATGTTTCAGGTTCATAATAAGTAGGATCTTCTTTTGTTTGCGCAGACTCCTTTTCTGAAGATACTTCTTCTAGTTCTGTTCCACACATATCACAAAATACAGATTGATCAGACATATATTTTTTACATTTTGGACATCTCTTCATACCATCACCTACTATAATGATTTTACACTAATTGTTCAATAATTTGAAGTCTTTTTTTAACAAAAATTAATGAAACAAAAAAAAGGCAAAAAATTGTCTTTTGAGTTAAACAAACTGGTGCCGCAACTAAGAATTGAACTTAGATTAAAGCCTTACCATGGCCTCGTAATACCACTATACTATTGCGGCATGGTGCCGATTAAAGGACTTGAACCTTCGACCTCCGCATTACGAATGCGCTGCTCTACCAGCTGAGCTAAATCGGCATCTAGGATTATTTTAACATAGTTTTTTTAAATATCCTATAGTTTTATTCTTTTTTGCATTTTACTTTCATAAAATGTATAATAACTCTAAGGAGGAATTCTCATGAAATTACCTAAAATTGTTGCCCATAGAGGTGTTTTTGATAATGAAAAAATCGTAGAAAACACCCTAGAAAGTTTTAAAAAAGCAATTAGCTATCATTATCCGATTGAGTTAGATGTACAGTTAACAACTGATAACCAATTAGTTGTTTTTCATGATGATGATTTAAAACGTCTAGCAAATCGTGATGAATTAGTACAAAACATGGACTCTTCCGAATTAACAAGAATTAAACTATTAAATACAGAACAAACAATACCCTATTTAAAAAACGTTCTAACACTCAACAAAGATCAAGTTTTATTAGACATTGAAATTAAACCAACAAAAAGAATCAAAGAGACCGTTTTTTATTTAATGCAGGAATTGGAACCCTATCACAATTATGTAATCATATCTTTTGATCCTAGAGTGATACGTTACATAAAAAAACATTATCCAAATGTAGAAACTGGTTTATTGATTCATACGAAATATAATTCCGTTCTTCTTCAAACATTTTTCCATAGTCGTTTCATGATGAAATATTCAAAATGTGATTTTCTTTCTATTTCTAAAATATTATATAAGAAGAAAAAAATAAGAAAGATAATAAAAGACTATCCTCTCTTTTTATGGACCATCAAAGAAGAAAAAGAAGTAAACTATGAAGATAATATTAGTTATGTTTGTAACAATCTACCTTATAAAAAAGAAAAAGACTAATCAGTCTTTTTTTCTATTTGGTGTTCAGAATGGGAGTTGAACCCATATCATTTCCGTCGGAGGGAAATATTTTATCCATTTAAACTATCCGAACAAAAAGAAAGTTAAGAAACCTTCTCACAAGTAATACCCATTTTCTTAGATAATTCTCTATATTTAGAAATCATAGGAACATTGTTTTCAAATATGTTGTCTTCTTCCCCTTCTAAAGCAACTAATTGTGCAATATTAATATGATCATAGTCAATAATCATAGTACTCGTAACGTTTGTCTCTGTACGAACAAGATCTGTATCATAATGGTCTATATCCACATAATAAGAATGAATCGTACGATAAGCATTCTCATAAGTATCTAATACCTCTGAGTCCGTAGAAGTAACGCTTTCAATAGATTCAATACGATTGATTCTTTCTCCTGTATAATATAACTCATAGTTCATATCAACTGTCGAATTACTATCGATCGTTCCAATCCTTGTACAATGTTCATGTATCATTTCATTACTTGTATTTACTTCTTTTTTTTGTACATTTTCTTTTTCACAGGCAGTGATGAAAAGTAACCCAATAAGAAGAATCCATCCCATCTTTTTCATACTCTCATTCCCTTCCTTTTCATTATATCACAAAGCGTTTTTATCCACAAAAAAATGTTGAAACATTCAACATTTTTATTTCATAAATTCTTTTAAAGATTCCAAATAATCTTTTTGTATTTCTTTATCCTTTGTATTTAGAAATCCATGATAAGCAAAATCTACAATCTTGATTTCTACCTCTTTGTTTTTTTCCGCAAAAGCCTTAGCTTCATCGATTAAAGGATCCCCATTCCCACTTAATAAAAGTGTTTTAGGATATGTTTCTAAATCCTCATGAGTCAACGGGAAAAACTCTTTCTTACAGTTTTTATAAAACTCTTTTAGTTTTGCCACTAAATTATAATTGACACTGGTGTTTTCCAAAATACTTTTATATTGTGTTTTTCCACTATATTCTCCTGATAAGACAGGATAGAATAAAATCATTTTTCCCACTTTAATTCCCTCTTCATTCATCTTATGTATATTATTAAGAACTAAAGTAGCCCCCGTAGAATCACCCATCAAACTAATATGTTCTTCTGTAACTCCCTCTTTTAATAATTGTTTATAAATAAAAGCAAGAGTATCATAGATTTTATCTAATAGTTGTCCCATATCATTAGTCGTTTTTTCATAATCAATAGAAATAACCATCTGATCTAATTCCTTTGATAAGAAAGAAGAAATATCAGAGTATAATCCTTCACACTCCGTAATACTTCCTTCTCCAGGAACAAAGAAAATTACATCTTTAATATTAGAGACTTTTTTAGGATAGAAAACTCTTAATAATAGATATTTTTCATCTACAATAATTTTATAATTACTTATATTTCTTTTAGAAATGGTTGGATGTAATAAATCCTTTACCGTTCTAAATAATTTATACTTTTCTTCTAATTCAAATTCATTCTGTTTCATACTATCACCATTTTCATATTACCATAAAAAAAGAGCAAATAGTATTTTGCTTCAAACATTTGACACTATTTGCCACTCATTCTATGATTTTCTTTGATCATTTCCCTCATAGTTTCTTCTAATCTCTCGTTGGCTTGTGCCAAGTCATCCATTGGTTCTAAGGGTCTTCCAATTCTGACAACTAAATTATCTGTTCGAAAATGATAATCTCCTGTAATCACAAAAGGAACAATGACACTATTTGTTTTCTTTGCCATAGAAACAGCCCCAAACTTAAAGGGTAGAAAAATATGTTGATAATAATCATCTTCTGTAATTCTTTTCGCAATCATAAGTCTTTTTAAAAAAGGCTCTACACAGGTTATATTTTCAACAAACTCCTTAAAAGATATCGTTTTGTTATTTAATAATTCTTCTAAGTAATTTACAAAAGAAGTTTTATTATTTTTAGCTTGTTTATAAAAGGATTTAAAATCTCCCGGTTGTTTTTCTAAATATTTCGCATAGATTTCTCTTGCCCTATCCTCTTTTAAACCATTTCGAGTACCTTCTGGAAACAATCCCAAAGCATGATCATTCTCTAATACATCCAAAGCAGATGCTACAGCCGCATCATCTTTCTTACTTCTATCAACAGGAATACATCCAGAACTCTTAAAAAACCAACTATGATGTCCTTCAGGATACTTAGGATCAAAATATTCTTTTTTAGCCATATAATGAAGAATTCTTTTAGAAGGCATCAAAACATTACACTGATCAAAAATATGAATGTGATTTCCTACAATAATGAAGCGGCCCTCTTCAGGGATATTCTCTGCTCCAAGAATCGTTGGACGATACCAAAATTTATAAAGCGGACTTAAAAGAACTCGCAAGACTCTATAGACGATTAGTTTTTGTTTCTTTGCCACTTTTAACCCCTCCTTCAATTAGTTTTTGAGAAACTACATCCATTAGTTTCTGATTAGCCTCCTCTAGCTGTTCTCCTACTTCCATAGGCTTTAAAAACTCAATCGTTTCTCCTCGTCTAAACAATTGATACTTTCCTGTAATCACAAAAGGAACTATAGGCGCATTGGCTTCTTGTGCCATTTTAACAGCCCCCATTTTAAAAGGCATAATGACATCATCTGTACGATTAATCGTTCCTTCTGGAAAGATTCCAATAGTTAGACCTCTTTTTAGTCCTTGAATGGCATAAACAAGCGCCCCATGATCATGAATGCTACGATCTACAGGAATCGCTCCTACTCCCTTCATAATGAGAAGATAAAATCCATGAAACAATTCTTTTTTAGCTAAAAAATGAACTTGTCTTTTCTTCACAACCGCACAAAGTGTAACCGGATCTAACCACTTAGTATGATTTCCTGCCAACACAACAGGCCCTTCTTTTGGAATATTTTCACGTCCTTTTACTTTAGGAGGATATAATAAATAAACTAATACAACTAAAATTGGCTTTACAATTGCATAAAACCACTTATCTCCATATGGATACTTTTGATTCTTATTATCATTCATAAGCATCACCTTTATTAATTATAACAAAAAAAGTAAACAAAAACATGTTTACTTAATAAATTTATCATTAATTTTTCGAATATAATTATAATCCTTTTTACGAATCAATAGAATATGTTCTTGGATACCAATTCGAATCTGTTTAACCTCCGTATAGAAACTATTTCTACCATCTACCATCACAATCATATTACTACTCTCAGGTTCAGGAATTAAAGTAATCGTTTTAGTAGAAGGCATTACTAATGAATTCGTAAGAGAACGATATGTTTTATTAGACATAGGAGCAATAGGTGTTAGTTGCAAAGTATCAAATTCATTATAGACAATACTTCCTCCATAACTTAGATTATAGGCAGTAGATCCAAAAGAAGTAGAAACAAGAAGTCCATCTCCCACAAAGTTTTCTAATAAAACCCCATCAATATAAACATCCATATGAGCTGTATTCAACTCTTCTTCTCTAAAAACAATTTCATTTAAACACTGAAAATGACTGATTCCTTCTTTAGATTCTACTTCTACATCTTGAATACCTATTTCTTCATAATAAAATTCTCGATTTTTTAGATGTTCAATAAATTCTTTTACTTCTTCCACAGGAATATCTTGCGCAAAACCCAAAGTACCAGCATTAATCCCCACATAAAAGGCATCTTTCTTAAAACCACTATCATTTACCATGCGAAGGAAAGATCCATCTCCTCCAATCGCAATTCCTAAATCAAAATCATTAGATTCTGTAATTTCAAATTCCTTTTCAAGAAGTGCTTCTCTCGTTTCCTTTTCCACTTGTCTTGATTTTACATTATGATTAACAAATAATTTTACCTTTTTAATATCTTTCATTTTTTTCATAACGGAACAATTAAGAAGGACAATGTCCTGCTCCCGTCTTCCTCCTTTCTGTCTTTTCTCCTTCAGTTCTTCATACTCCACTTACTATAATTAATTATAAAACAATTCAACACATGTATTCAATAGAGTCCCCTTTTTTATTAAGTTTTTTACATAAAAAAAGATATATTTCTATATCTTTTATTTATACATATTAAATAAGTCTGTTTCATCTTTACTCTTTTGCGTATTTTGTTCTTTTTCCTGTTTTAAGATTTCTTTTGTCTTATGTGTTTTGATAACCTTAGGTTTAGGTGGATTTAAAACAGCATCTATTTCTCTTTCTTTTTCTAGTTCCTTATTGATATAAGCATATTCTTGTCTAACATCAGTTCCATCCATATTTCGATAAGCACTTGTGAATAAAAATCTATATAAGAACAAAGCAACTAATGCAATCGCAACAAATTTTACAATATTAAGAAGCATAATTTGATTATCATCAAGTGTATTATTCTTTGGCATTCCAATTTGATCTACTGTTTGACCAATATTTTCTAAAGCACCATCTTTTCTACAATTCGTGTTTTCTCCAATGACAGAAATATAATGAATATCCTTATAGTTTTTTCCTTTTTCCAAATAAGACCCTTTTACATCAATCGTAATATCACTAATGGTTTTTCTAGATTCAATAGGCGTATTTTCTGGACAGTAATTTATGGTACCAATATTAACTCCACTTTTATCAAACAATCCAATACTAATAGAAAAATTATAAGTCTCTTCTCTATTATTTCTAACTTTCCCAATCGTAATCATTCCGCTTTGATATAGAATGTCACTATAATTGAAACGATCTCCTCTTACCGTTGTTTTGATTCCTTCTGGAATTAATTCTCTGATATTATAATCTGCGGCCTTTACTGGCACTATGGTTCCTAATAATACTAAAACAGCTATAATGATTTTTTTCATATTAATGATTCCTTTCTATATACTTTTCTATATCTAACCAATTGGTTACATAGTCTTCTTTTAAAACATATTTTTCTCTATCGTCAAACAATAAACAGGAAACGCCCATAGACTGTAATTCTTTAAAATTGTAAGGATTATCATCTATCATTAAATCGATTTTTTCTTCTTTACACACCTCTGCCCTATGAATTCCATAGGCAGAAGTAATAATCTTATCATAAGGTATTTCATGTTCATCTAACCAAGTTTTTGTTACATCATAAGCAGATAAATGAGATGAGAAAATATTATCTTCTCGAGCCGTAATAATATAGATTTCATTTCCTTTAGACTTTAATCGTTTTAAAACATCTTTCACACTTCTTTTTATTTCGGCATTTTTATAAATATCTTCTGCACAAACCGAAAAGAATTTCTCTCTTAAGTCTTCATCATTCATAATATCCAAAGGATTGAGATGTATCGTTTCTGCATATTTTTCTAATCGTTCATGAACCATTTCTGTTGTTCTGCAGATGGTATCATCCATATCTACCCCTATTCTCAATTCAATCCCTCCAATTGTGTAATAGCATCTTGTATAGTATCAACTTTTATCACTTTAATTTTTAATTTCTTTTTCTTAACATAGTTTTTTGCATCCTGATAATTTTCTCCTCCAGGAGATAAGAAAATATCGGCTTTCGCAGAAGCAGCCCCCAATATCTTATGTTCAATCCCACCAATTTGTCCTATGGTTCCATCCTCTTCAATGGTACCAGTTCCTGCAATGACATAACCTTTTGTTAAGTCTTTCTTCGTTAATTGATTATAGATTTCCAAAGTAGTAATAAGTCCTCCAGAGGGGCCCGATTCTTTTCCATTAAATTGAATCTTAACGTTTGGATCTGTTTCATATTCTTTGACATATTGAAGACCAATTCCAAATAATCTTTGATCTTTATATTCAAAAACAGGAACTTCCAAGGTTTGTTCTTTCTTTTTTCTTTTGATTTGAACCGTTACTGTATCTCCCTTTTCTTTACTTTGTAAAAAGGTAGAATACTCTTTCACCGTATCAAAAGTATGTCCATCCACAGACAAAATTTGATCTCCAACTTTTAAAGAAGTCGGATACTCATTCGGATACGTAACAATTACATACAATTTAGATGACTTTTCTGCTATGCTTTTATGCGCCAATGTATAAGCCCAATAAGTAGCATTTCCATTAGCTGACAATAAATCTAAATCACTTCGAAATTGGATATCATCTAGATTTTCATCTTCAGTATATTTATATAAATTAGCATCTTCTCTTTCCCATGTTGGAACAAGAAAACTCAATCCATAAAAAAGTAGATTAGCATCTAACTGTGTCACATAACTAATATTAAAACTACCTTTACTTTTATTCTTTCCCTCTACCATAATTCTAGAAGAAGCATCACTGATTCCTCCCCCCATAACAATGTAATAATTTAGGGGAATATTTAATAGAATTAAAAGAACGGTTGAAAAGATAATAAATTTATATTCTTCCTTGATAGTCTCTAGGATGAAATTATATATTCTTTTGAACATTCTATCACCTTAACCCTATTATAGCAAAGAAAGGATAAAATATGAAAAAAAACTACAAAAGTATACTCTTACTTGTCAGTTTACTCCTTCTACTTATTCTTTATTTCACACATTCGAATCTAATTGTAAAAGAGATAATATCCTATTCCAACTTATTTTTTTATAACATTTTCCCCACTAGTTTTATTTTTCTCTTATTATCCTGTTTATTAATAGAAAACAATCTCTTTTATTACATACAAAAAATAATTAAAAATCCTGGTCTATACTTTTTTTTAGTATCACTCATAAGTGGTTATCCAACAGGTGCCATTTTTCTAAAAGACGCTTTACAAAAGAAAGAAATAGATAGAATAGATGCTAATAGATATATAATGTTTTCTCACTTTCCAAACCCACTTTTTATCATGTTTCATTTAAACAAACTTTTTCCGAAGACACAAATTCCCTTTTTATTTTATGGAATCATTATTCTAAGTAATAGCATTCTTTTTTTTATAACAAAAAAACAAGAGAAAAAAGATAGTATTTCTTATTATGTGAGCCGTCCTAATAGTTTTCAAAAGTCATTGTTTCAAGCATTTTCTACTCTATTACTGATATATGGCACCTCTATCTTTTTTTATTTACTATCCATTATTATCTTATACTACATTCCTCTTCAAAATTATTTATATGTATGGCTCTATGGAACTTTTGATTTAACAAAAGGTATTATGATGAGTAATATCATCTCAAATCCTACCATACAAGGTTTATTTCTATTTTATTTTATTGTATTTGGTTCCCTTCCCATTCACATGCAAATAAAAAGCATCCTTTCGGATACTTCTATTTCCTACAAATACTTTTTAAAAGGAAGAATAATCTCTTTCACTATATGTTCTTTCCTATGGTTAATACTAATAGGGGCAAGAGTCATAGTTAAAAACTTGAGTTGAACTATTGGCAGGAACTGAAAATGATGAATATAAACGATTACTTTGATCTACTACCCCCGCATAATAATTAATAGGGACAACAATATTAATGGCATATTTTGTTTCTAAGTTTGGATGATAAAACCCAATATATAAATGGAAAATATGAGCCTCTGCATCCAAATCTGCCTCATTAGAAACATATACCTCTACGTTGTTGATTTGAAAATCTTTAGCAACGCGACAAGTAACTGGGTTATTGGAAGTATCAAAACAATTTCCATGATCATCCGCCACACTAAAATGATCAATCATATGCCCTCCTGAATTCGTCGTATAAAAATATCCAGAAGTTGATCCTAAATCAGGTAACTCATATCGAACCAAAGCAGTTGGTAATCCATAATCAATATAGAAACGATCATCTTCACCCACATTACCAGAAGCACGATAAGAAGTTCTAGTAAATCTCTGGAAAATAACTAGTTTTTTCTGTGTCCCATCTCCAAAGGTCAAATCAACTGTGTATTTCTTTCCATCTCCCCCTGGAGAACCTGTTTCTGAAATCTTAACAAATTGTAGACCTCTTTTTACCATATCTTCTTGAATAATATTGGTAATTTCGTTTTTAAACTCATAAACTTTGGCACGATAAGATTCTTGTATCTTCTTTTCATTAAAAGCCGAAATGGTTGAAAACATAGACATCATAACAATAGAAACAATGACAAAGCAAATCAAAACTTCTACAGTAGTAAACCCTTTACGATTCATTATCGAACCACCTCCATGTTTGAGAAAGAATAATAATCATTTCCATCTTTTGTATGATGAACAACAACAATCACACGAAATCTAGCCTGGGTTGCAGCATGACAAATTTTAAAGTTTGGTAAACTCAAAATATAATCTTTCGTTGGAGAAAGGAAGGATTCCCTTCGTAATCTTTTTTGACAATACATAGCAATACTATTCTTTACACCACTTGTAGTCTCTGTAGCACTATAAAAGTTTCTATAATTGGCAGATTCATTTCCATAATCATGTTGTGCCGCAGTCAAATCAGGTACATCACAAGAAATTGTATCACCTAATCTTCTACCAATAGCTTCGGCATTACAGCAACCTCTCATTTGTTCTTTCAATTTATCCAAATTAGCAGATGACCCATAAGGATTGGCCCCTCCACGAACAGCTGATTCATTCAAATTGGTAATCTCAACTCCCCCTTGACCTGTTTGTGTTCCGCGAACAGCAGCCTTTAAACTAGGAGGGTCAGTAGCATAATCATCTGGCTCATCACTATCAATTTTAAATCTTGTAATATAAATATCACATCCTAACCCACCGTAATCGCATCTAGATATTTCTAAAGAATTAACCAAATTCCGACAAAGCATCTTACTTTCTTCCGTTTTCATATGATCACATTCAAATCTCGTATATCCCAATCGATTCAACATGCGATAATCATCAGCCCTAAACTGATAATCCTCACTTTCAATCATTTTTTTAATCCAATATGCTGTATACTTTCCGTCTACATCATCATAGTTTTCTCTCTTTTCATATTCACCAATCATAGGATAAAAGTTTGCATATATCATAGCAAATATAACCATTAGAAAAACAGCCACAATTAACGTCTCGGCAAGGATAAAACCTCTATTATTAATTTTTTTCACTTTTCATTCTTCCTTTCCTTGCTATTATCACAAAATTATTATATAATATTTTATAGTAAAATACCATAGAAAGTAGACAAAAGGGGTTGAAATGATGGTCCAATTTGATGTCAAACGTGTTCAAAAAGGTACCGAAAGTTTCATGGTGTCATTCGATTTTACGAAAACACCTATCACACAAATTGCAGACTATATCATTATTGCAGCTGCAAAACACGGTACTTCTGATATTCACTTCGACCCTAGAGGGGAAGGAATGATGGTGCGTTTTAGGATTGACGGAGATTGTCAAGACTATACATTCGTACCAAAAGCTTATGAAAGAAATTTAACGACAAGATTAAAAATTATGGCAAATATGAACATCACTGAGTCTCGTCTACCTCAGGATGGTGCTATTAAAGGAAATTTTGGAGATCAATACCTAGACATGCGTGTGTCTGCTTTGCCATTAAATGAAGGAGAAAAAATCGTTATTCGTATCTTAGACTATTCAAGAAGTATGGATGGAATTGATTCCTTAGGATTCCACCCAGACAATCTAGATAAAGTAAAGAGAATGATGACGTTACCAAATGGAATTATCTTAACAACAGGAGCAACTGGTTCTGGTAAATCAACTACTACATACTCTATTCTTCAAGGATTAAATAGACCAGAGACCAATGTAATTACTGTTGAAGACCCAATAGAAATGAACATCGAAGGAATTAACCAAGTCCAAGTAAATGCGGATATTGGAATGACCTTTGCTGCGGCACTACGTTCTATCTTACGTCAGGACCCTAACGTTATTCTTATCGGAGAGATTCGTGACTCAGAAACAGCTCAAATCGCAGTACGTGCCTCTATTACAGGTCACTTAGTTTTATCTACTATCCATACCAACAATGCCTTAGCAACTATCGAACGTTTACTAGATATGGATGTAGAACGTTATTTGTTATCAACAGCCCTATCTGGTATTATTTCACAGAGACTTGCTAAAAAGTTATGTGAAAATTGTCGAGTACAAAGAGATACAACCAAATACGAGAAAAAGACATTCAAAAAATATATGGATATGGACGTAGAAAGAGTATGGGATGCAAATCCTATGGGATGCGATGAATGCCGTAAAGGTTACCATGGTCGTATTGCTTTCCACGAAGTCTTAGAATTAGATGATAACATTCGAAATGCATTAAACAATGAAAAATTAGAAAAAAAAGAACTTGCAAAAATGGTTTATACAGGAAAAACCATAACCATGTTACAAGATGCTTTAATTAAATGTTTAGAAGGGCAAACCACATTTGAAGAAGTATATCGTACCATTGAAATTGAAAATGAAGATGACGATAATTATGAAAACGAAATGGCAGAAGAAATAAAAGCAAAACTTGCTGTTCTAGAAGAACAAGCTGCAGCTGTAGTAAATGATACGAATAGCCTAGAAGAAGCTTCTGTTACAAGTAATGAAGAAGGAACAATTGTTCTTCCACAATCCTATACAGATGTTCAATCGGTAGAGGCACAACCAATTTCTATCCCATCTCTAGGAGAAGAAACGACAACTCCTTCTACGATGGAAGAACCACCTATTGTTCAGCCTGCTTATACAGATCCATATCAACAAGCAGTAGCACCAGTAGAAGCCATTCCAATGGTAGAAGCAACTATCCCAATGGTAGATGCCTACGGACAACCTGCCGCAACCACCTACGAACAGCCAGCCGTAGATGCGTATGGCCAACCAATTGTTCAACCACAAGAAACAGCTCCAATGCCAAATGTATATGAACAACAAATAACAACCATCCCAACACTGGATGCTATGGGACAACTTCCTTCCACAGAAGTTCAAACTGTTCCAACTGTAGAAACCTATGAACAACAAGCAGTACCAATCATAGCACCTATCGAAGATTTAACCTACACACCTGTTGTGACAGACACGACACCTGTTGTTGCGGAAAACCAAGTTATTACAGATATACCAAAATTATAAAAACACATGACATATCATGTGTTTTTTTATAAATCTTTCACAATATCCAGTATTTCTTGATTAATATCTTCAATACTACGTAATTGATTATCACGAATACATTCTATTCGATTCCAATTATATAATTCAGATAATTCAATATAGGCTTTTTCGGCACTCTTTAAATGATCCTCAGATTTTTCATGTTCATCAATAAACTCTCGATTCTTTCTTAATTCAATCGTATTCTCATAAGGAACATGGAGAAAAATAGTAAGATCTGGTTTTGGCAATTTTAATAACCAGTACTCCAACTTATCAATCCATTGGTACATTAAAAACCTTTCATCTGGATCTTTTATTTTACTTCCTTGATGAGCCAAATTAGAAGTGATATAACGATCTAGTATCACATAGTATCCTTGATTTAAGTATTCTTCTATTTTAGGCATATTATATTTACGATCCGCTGCATAATAAAGACAAACCACATGAGGATCTACATTCACAGCCCCTTCCGTAAACAAAGAAGGAGATATTTCAGGTTTACCTAAATAGTCTCCCCCAACAATCTTTCCTGTTGGTGTATCATACATAGGAAAACTAAACCGAATACACTTTTTATTTGCTTCCTTTAGTTTTTGTTCCAATAATTTTGACTGGGTTTCTTTTCCCGAACAATCTGTCCCTTCAATAACAATGATTTTTCCTTTCATTTTCTCACCTTACTTGCTTGATTCTAATTTCATAAGAAACATTTTTGACATTTTTATGATAATGATCATCGACCCACATTCTTAAAGTCCAATTTTGTCCATCAATCATATTTCCTTCAAATAATACCTTTCCCCCATCGTAAGTTTCAGGTTGATTCTTTAAAACACCCTCTATCGTTTTATCCATTTCATTTACTAAATAAAATTTAATATATTCTTCCTCTACTACATTTCCCAAATGATATAAAACAATTTGATATTTTGTATCTCTTTGTCCTGTCATCTTAAAAGTTTGAACACTTTTATTCCGACGACTTTTTCCTCTTTTATCTGTTTGTTTACTTAGATTCGTTACTTTAAGAATATCAGTTGTTTCTGTGTTTTTTAAAGAAATATAACTAGCAGATAATTCACTAATTCGAGGGGTAAACCACGAAGAATCTAAGATAACATATCCAAAAACTACAACAACAAGAAACAAAATACCTGTTTTAAGATTTGCATAAAAAACATGTTTTTTTGTATATCTTTTATTTTTCTTCACGATCCCCACCGCCTTCTATTTTTATATTATCAAAAATTTTTTTATTCCACAATAAAATAAGTATCATTAGACACTTATTTTATTATCTTCGTCAAATGGAACCTGTAAACATTTACGAGACGCTAAAAAGTCACACATGTGGACAAAATTTTGATATTTTGTCTTTGGTGGTTCCAACACTTCATTTCCATTATAATCCGTAGTCCAATTACCCATATGGGTTTTAATCACATCTTGCATGAATTTGGCGTCCTCTTCATTCAATCCTATTTCTTTACGATTTTCTACAATAAAATTTCCCATCAAAATAGGATGATCAAAACGTGTATATTTTTCTTGAGGAAGTCCTAGTTTCAATCCGTCATGCACCAAAAGAGACATGAGCATTAAATCTTTTTCTCTTGCCGTATACTTGTCACCAATGGCAGGATTGTTGAGTAACTCAAGCCCTATTCTCATAGCGGCTTTTGAATGCCTTAAAAGACCTCCCTCACCCAAGGCGTATTCTGGATGATACTTTCCCGTAGAAGAAGCGGCTTCATGATACCAATAATCAGGTAACATTTCTATTATTTTTAATAAAGCCTCACTATAGTCTTCATTTTGAATATAACTAAGTTCTTCTAAAAACATCTCTTCTTTTTCCATCGAATCACTACTCTCTATTATCATTCTAACATAGTTCTATTTTTTTTTGTAAGATTTTCACAAGAATCTCATTACTAACATACCAATACTTTTCAGGAATCCGAATGAATCCATTCTCCTCTAATAACCAACCCTCTTCTATCAGTTTTTTTATAGCAAAGCAATCAAATAAATCTTTCCCATATTTATTTTTAAATCGTTCTAACGAAAGTCCTTCTTGTAATCTAAGATTTAATAAAACTTCATATTCTTCTCGTTCAGATTGATTCAAATTTTCTACCTCAATTTTTTTATTGGGATAATGCAAAGGAGATCTTGTATTACAAGAACGAACATGGGAAACATAAGAAGCTGCTCCTAATCCAAACCCATAATACTCCTCATTATGCCAATAACATAAATTATGTTTTGAAAAATAGCCCTCTTTCGCAAAATTACTAATCTCATAATGCTGATATCCATGCTTTTTAAGAAAATCAACAATGAAATAATACATATCTCTATCCATTTCATCCGAAATGGGTTTTACTTGTTGAATCCCTAATTTAGTATGATCTTCTATCATAAGAGAATAAGTAGAAATATGCTCTACATCCAAGGATACAACAAAATCTAAATCCCTTTTCAAATCTTCCATACTCTCAAAAGAAAGGGCATAGATTAAATCTACATTAATATTTTGAAAACCAACTTCTCGTGCAAGAAAAATTCCTCGAGAGATATCTTCTTTAGAATGGTTTCGCTCCAAATACTTTATTTGTTTGGGTTGAACACTTTCTACCCCAATACTTAGTCGATTCACTCCATGATTTCTCATACAAATGAGTTTTTCTTTTGTAAGCGTTTCACAATTAGCCTCCATCGTAAACTCACAAGAAGAAGATTTTTTAAATACTTGAAGAATATCAAATAATATTTCTAACTCTTTAAGAGATAAACACGTAGGAGTCCCTCCACCAATATAAATCGTATCAAGAACTTCTCCTTTATAATCTCTCAAGATTTCTTCTTTCAATTTCAAGAGATAGTCTTTTACCTTTTCTTTATGATAAAACTGTTTACAAAAATCACAATAAGAACAAATCGTTTGACAAAATGGTATATGAATATAACAACTCTTCATCATTCTATTCCTTTGTAGAAAGAATGGATAAAAAGGCTTCTTGAGGAACTTCTACACTACCAATCTGTTTCATTCTCTTTTTTCCTTCTTTTTGCTTTTCTAACAGTTTCTTCTTTCTCGTAACGTCTCCTCCATAACATTTTGCTAAAACATCTTTTCTTAAGGCTTTCACAGTTTCCCTTGCGATAATATGCATACCAATAGCTGCCTGAATCGGAACCTCAAATAACTGTCGAGGAATAATCTCCTTTAATTTTTCACAAACAACTCTTCCTCTCGCATAAGCAAAATCTTTATGAACAATAACGCTTAAGGCATCTACAATCTCCCCATTTAGTAAAATATCCATCTTAACTAAATCACTAGCACGATAACCAATCACATCATAATCAAAAGAAGCATATCCCTTTGTACAACTCTTTAATCGATCAAAAAAATCATAGACAATTTCAGACAAAGGTAATTCATAATTAATCGTAACTCTTTCTGTATCAATATAATCAATATTAATAAAAGTTCCTCTTTTATCCTGACATAATTCCATTAAAGGTCCAATATATTCACTAGGGGTAAAAATACTACATTTAACATAAGGCTCATACGTTTTATTAATAGATTCTCTTTTTGGCATCTTAGAAGGATTATCTACTAACACTTTAGTATGATCATTTAACTCCACCTCATAAACAACGGAAGGAGAAGTCGCAATTAAATCAATTCCAAATTCTCTTTCAATTCTTTCTTCTACAATTTCCATATGTAATAATCCTAAAAATCCACATCGAAAACCAAAGCCCAAGGCTTTAGAGGTTTCTGGCTCAAAAGTAAGCGCCGAATCATTTAATTTTAATTTATTTAAAGCTTCTCTTAAGTCCTCAAACTTATTAGATTCAATAGGATACATTCCACAATAAACTGTAGGTTTCATGGGTTTGTATCCTGGTAATCGATCCTCGGCAGGATTTTCTACCAAAGTAATAGTATCTCCTACATGAACATCACTAATACTTTTAATAGAAGCATACAAATATCCAACTTCTCCGGCAACTAATGTCTTGATTTCTTGTTCTTTGGGATTATTGATAGATAAACCAACTACATCATAAGTAGCCCCTGTTTCCATCATCTTCACAACATCCCCTACTTTCACTTCGCCTTCTACTACACGAATACTTGTAATAACACCACGATAAGAATCAAATAAACTATCAAAAATAAGAGCTTTTAAAGGGCTATGAACATCCCCCTTAGGACTAGGAATTACCTCAATAATCTTTGCAAGTAATTCTTCAATTCCTTGTCCCGTCTTCGCACTCGTCAAAACAACATCTTCACGATTAAAACCAATATTTTCTAACTCTTTTATCACCTTTTCAGGATCCGCACTTGGAAGATCTATCTTATTGACCACAGGAATAATCGTCAACTGATTATCAAGCGCTAAGTATAGATTCGCTAACGTTTGTGCTTCCACACCCTGTGCAGCATCTACAACAAGTAATGCTCCTTCACAGGCAGCCAACGAACGAGATACTTCATAAGAAAAATCTACATGACCTGGAGTATCAATTAAATTCAACTGATAATCTTCTCCCTGATAAGAATAGGAAAGCTGTACCGCATTTAATTTAATGGTAATTCCTCTTTCTCTTTCTAAATCCATAGAATCTAACATTTGATCTTTTAATTCTCTTTTATCAATAGCCCCAGTTTTTTCTAATATACGGTCTGCTAATGTACTTTTTCCATGATCAATATGTGCAATAATACAAAAATTACGAATGTTTTCTTGTTTCATAGTAGACCTCCTTAAACATATATATTATATCACATCCTAAAAGAAAAGACTCCTGTTTTGAGTCTTTCTTATATGATAATTCTACTATGAGAAAAATATAAGTTCTGTCCATTATTTCCAAATGTATATTCTACAATAGCCGTAGAAGGATATTTTGAAAAATCAACTTGGAAATTAGAAAGCGTCTCTTCTGTTAAGCCAGTGATAGTATCCAATTTTTCTGTTTTATCAGGATCCTTATAAATATCAACGGCCAAAGAGCCATTATCTGTTCTCAATTCTGTATAAACAACTCTTTCTTGTAAAACAACAGACCCTGTTGGTTGTCTTAAAGCACTGATTAGTTTCCCATAAACTTGTTCAATGGTATTTTTTTGACTATCAAAATCATACCTGGAATCAAAAATAACATCATAACCAGCACTTTCTTGATTATAGGTTAACTTTCCTTCATTTTTTTGATTGATATAAAAGAAGAAAGGAAAAGTTATTTGAGGTTCAGGATTACAAGTTGCATTTTGTCCAAAATATAATTTTAAATATTTTTGTAGTATACTATCTGAGAACGAATAGATTTTTTGTTTGCTATCCGTATACTTCCCTGTGAAAACAAAATCTTCAGGTTGAGCAAATTGTAAAGCATATTCCACTTTTTCTTTATTACTGAAGGATGTTAAATCCACTTCACCGGTGGTAGCAAATTTAGTAATTCTAGTTCCACCAACACCACTTGTTACATACTCATAGAGGATTTTTACATTCTCATTGTCTAAACTTAACTGATCTCCAATATAATTCTCCTCACTTGGATCATCCTCTTTTAACATATTGTCTACCACTTTATATACAACAATACCTAATATAATAGAAAGAATAATACAAATTGTTAAAGCTACTTTTCTTCTTGATTTTTGTCTTTCTTCTCTTTCTATTTTATCCGCATAATAATCATCTAATTCGGATAAACTCTCTATCTTTGCGATAATACCACCTCAAATCTTTAACAAAATCCTTACCATATATCTATTATAGTATAAAAAGGAACAAAAAGAAATTATGAATCCATAATTTCTTTGTTTTTTTTCTGCATCATCTTGACAATACTTACCTCGCTCATATCTATCTTCTTGACCAAAGAAGTCATTGTTTTAACATCCATATTACGAATAACTTCTATTCTATTATCAACAACATCTCCATAATGAATAATATCATCAAATAGAATGTTTTGCATTTTGTCTACATGATCTATCATTTTTACCTCATTCGCAATCCAAACTTTTTTAATTCTTTCTAATGTTTTCTTCACAATAGAAATATGACTTAACTCATATTGAATTTCTGACAGTAATCGATCAGGTTCTGTAGAAGAAGCTAAAAGATAGAATGTTTTAAATTCTGCATCATCTTCCCATTCCATATAAATATCATTTAATATTTTATCTTGTCTTACTCTTTCTTTAAACTCAGAAGAAGATCCAAATAATATAGTCGTAAGCATATTTAAATATAAATCGCACTCTAATCCCGTAAGAGAAATGGACTTTTTAGGAACCTTAATAGCAAAACCAATCTTTGGAATTTCAACATCTCCCACAATAGTTTCTTCCTCTTTCACGACCTTCTTTGGTTCTTTCACAAACAAAATCTTAGGAAGTGGTTTACTTTTCTTCTTACCCAACTCTTCTTCAATAATTCGATGAGCTTCCTCTACATCAAATTTTCCTGTAATCAAAACAAACATATTATTAGGTGTATAAAAAGCATGATAACAATGATATAAATCATCTTTTGTGATTCTTTTTATTTCAGAAATAGTCCCTGCAATATCATATCTTTTGGCACTTGTATGATAAACATTTTCTCTTAATTTCATTTCTAATTTATAATCGGGTAAATCATTATACATTTTGATTTCTTCTGAAATAATCCCTTTTTCTTTTAGTACATTTTCATCTGTAAAATAAGGTTCATTCACAAATTGTAATAAATATCTTAAGTTTTCAGGAAAGCACTTATTCCCTACACAAATATATTGTGTATAGTCATAAGAGGTAGAGGCATTTCCATCACTTCCACTACGAGAAAAGAAGGTAAATGGATCTTCCCCAGATGGTTCTTCAAACATTTTATGTTCCAAATAATGTGCTACTCCTAAAGGCACACTATTTTCTTTGCCTTCCAAAATAAAGTTTGTAACATCACTACCATATTTTGTAGCATAACTAATAAAATAATTATTCTTTTCTTCGTAAGGTAACATATAAATAGAAAGCCCATTGGATAGAGTGTCTTGATATAAGTCTTTATCTAAACCTTGTAATCTAATCTTCTTCATCTTGATCCCCCTCCAATAAGAATATAGTATCCATTTTTATCTTTTTATATGTTCTAATAATATCCTTCCTCTTTACCTTGCTCATAATTTGAGCTCGTTCTTGATAAGAATCAAGTCCTGTCATCTCTTCCGTTAGATATTCCCTAATGATACTCATAGGGTTTTCTTCAATAGAAGTAATAGAAGACTGATAATACTCTTTCGCTATATTCACATCTTTATCAGTGAACTTACCCTTTTTTAACTTTTCCAAAATATTGGTAACTAATTTGACTGTCTTATCAAAATTTGCTTTATCAATCCCTGCACTGATATACATCATATTATCCAACTTACTATAGGCAGAATAAATGGTATAACACAAAGAATTCTTTTCACGAACCTCTTTAAATAGTTTGGAGTCTACTCCCCCACCAAATATAATATTTCCTAAAACAAGTGGATAATTCTTATCATAGATTTTCAATTTCCCTATTGGACAAGCAACGGCTAACTTAGATTGAGAATTATGATTTCTTTCTTTCGCAATAAGTCTTCTTCTACGACAACGTTTGTGTTCCACTTCAAAAGGAACTCTTTTTCGTTTAATTTTGCGGAATTTAAAGTGTTTTTTTACTAACAACAATAATTCTTCAGGATCAAAATTACCCGCTACATAAATATCAACAAAATCATTTTCAATCATTTTTAAATAGTATTGATATAAGTTAGAAACATCAATCTTATCCAAATCCTCTTTGTAACCAAGCATTCTATAAGAAATCGGATTATCTAAATCATAGGCTTCTTTTAAACGAACCATAGAATAATCAACTGGATCTTCTTTCATAGAAGACAAAGCAACTTCACAATTCTTTTTTACAATCGATAATTTATCTTCTTTAAATTTTCCATTTTTGACATCAGGATGGAAAAGAATTTCCCCCATAAACTCAATAGCTTTTTCCAAGTTCCCTGACTCCGTGTATTGATCATGTAAAACCTGAAGAATGAAACTGGTCATAATATAATTACCAATTCGCTGTGTATTATTATAAATATCCGCAGCATAAAGTTCTTCTGCCTCAATAATCATATTTCGCTTAGAAGAATACTTAGAGGTAGATTGTAATAATATTTCAGATAATACATTTCTCTTTGTAATTTCATTCTTCTTAATAGGGCTATGAAAAACAATCCTCATAGTGATTGTTTTAAACTTATCTGTTTGAATTAAATGTAAGTTATAAGATCCTAAATCTTTTCTAGTATATTGCATCGTCTCACCTCGCATTATTATTATGGATTATTTTTTATTATTTTATT
Organism: Bacilli bacterium; assembly: GCA_017511375.1. GTDB lineage: Bacteria > Bacillota_I > Bacilli_A > RF39 > UBA660 > UBA3789. Next base: position 101,305 of record JAFWKJ010000012.1, read on the forward strand.
GACTCTAAAGCAATTTCTATCATCTTATTAAAAGATTTTTCTCTTTCTTCTGAAGTAGTTACTTCTTTTGTAATTAAATTATCAGATACTGTTAAAATAGCAGAGGCTTTCTTATGAAGTTTTCTTGCGTTACTAAATAAAGCAAAAGTCTCCATTTCTGTAGCATAACAATTATATTGTTCTCTTAACTGAGGAATATCCACTTGATTATAAAAAACATCTGTACAAAAAACATTTCCTTTATGATATTGAATTCCCAGTTGATTAGCGGCTTCCTCTAATCGTTGATTTAAGGTAGAATCTCCTGGAAGTATTTTATCTTCTTCTCCCGTTAATTCTAATAAATAATTAGAAACAGAATAACTATTTTCAACCAATAGCACCTCATAAAGACCCAAGTCTTCTCTAAAGGCTCCACAACTTCCGACACGAATGATTTCCTCCACATCATATTCATGAAATAATTCATAAGAATAAATTCCCATACTAGGATTTCCCATTCCGGAAGAGAAAATTGTAACACGTTTCCCTTTATAATTTCCTGTATAAGCCAAAATATTTCTTACACTATTTACCAACTTATAATCCTCTAAAAATGTTTCTGCAATAAATTTTGCACGAAGAGGATCTCCTGGCATTAATACAATTTTTGCAATATCCTCTTTTTTACTTTCAATATGTGGTGTAGCCATTATCTAAACCTTCTTTCCTAATATCATTATATATAAAAAGCATTAATCTTGCAATGAAATAAAACAGATGATTATTCATCATCTGTCTTTTCATACTTAAATAATACTTCTCTTGGTTTCGAGTTACCAGTAGCCGGACCAATAATGCCATCCTCTTCCAACTGATCAATCATAGTAGCAGCTTTATTATAACCAATTTTAAATTTTCTTTGAAGAAGAGAAGCAGATGCCTTTTGTTGTTTAATAACAAAATCCTTTATCTCATCATATAAATTATCTCCTTCAACTTCTGTTGCTTCAATATCAACATCTTCTGATTCGGATTTTTCTTCCTCTAACTTCATGAAAGCATCATTATATTGAGCATCTTGCTGTTTCTTAGTAAAGTCAATAATCTTCGCAATTTCATCATCAGTAATATAAGATCCTTGAATACGAGTTGGCGTATTTTGACCAATCGGTAAGAAGAACATATCTCCTTTACCAAGCAATTTTTCTGCACCAACCTGATCTAAAATCGTTCTTGAATCAATTCCTGATCCTACGGCAAAAGCTATACGAGATGGAATATTGGCTTTGATTAGACCCGTAATAACTTCCGTAGATGGTCTTTGGGTTGCAACAATTAAATGAATTCCTGCCGCACGTGCTTTTTGTGTAATTCGTAAAATAGAATCTTCTACTTCCTTCGCAGCAACCATCATCAAATCAGATAACTCATCAATAATAATCACAATAAATGGCATCTTTTCCATTGGATCATCTGGATGTTTCTTATTATAATTTTCAACATATTCGTTGTATCCTTCAATTTTCTTAGTTCCTGTTGCTCCAAACATATGATATCTTTTTTCCATTTCATTGACCATTTTTTGTAGTAAAATGGCTGCTTGTTTTGGATCAGATACCACGGGACATACTAAATGAGGAACTCCATTATAAACAGATAACTCAACTACTTTTGGATCCACTAAAGCAAGTTTTACTTCATCAGGTTTTGCTCTCATTAGAATAGAACAAATCACACCATTTACACAAACAGATTTACCTGATCCAGTAGTACCAGCAATCAATAAATGTGGCATCTTATTTACTTCACAAACTCCAATATCACCCATAATAGATTTACCAAGTGGCACCATCAACTTCTTATCTTGATTTTGAATCATGGTCTTACTTGCCATAATCTCATAAAAACTAACAGCGGATGGCGTATCATTAGCAAACTCAATTCCTACTGTACTTTTTCCAGGAATAGGAGCTTCTATACGTACATCTTTCTTAGATAAAGCAAGAGCAATTTCTCTACTTAAAGTTGTGATTTTATTAACTCTTGTTCCTGTGGCTATTTCTAATTCATATTGTGCAACTGTAGGACCAATATGGACTTCTACTACCTTGGCAGACACTCCAAAACTTCTTAATACTTCTTCCAATTTTACAATATTTGCTTCAATCGCAGAATTATCCATTCCTTTATTCTTATTTTTAGGTTTATTTAAAATATCTAAAGGTGGTAATTGATAACTTGGATTAATAATATTTTGATGAGGTTTTTCCTCTATTTCATTTTTAGAATCAGTTACTGGAGCCTTTTTCAAATCATCAATACTCTTGATCGTTGGCTTTTCAACTTCTTCTATCTCATTACCATTACTAATAATAACTTTCTTCTCATCACTTTCCTCATCTTCATCATGATTTATTCCATTCTTTCTTTCTTTTACCTCTGTCATAGTATTCTTAATAAAATCACTAATAGAGAATCCTGTAAACAAAATGATACCTACCACTAAAAAGGTAATAGAAACAATCTTCATACCAGTATTTGAAAATAACGCAGAAAACAAGCTAGCAAACATCCAACCTATCATACCTCCACCGACAGATACAGATTCACTAACACTTCCTGTTTTCATAATAATATTAAAGGCTTTAGAAAGTTCATTGAGAGTTTCTCTAAATACAAGACTCATATTCCCTTTATTCAGTTCTACAAAATCCCAATGCATAAAGGATAATAATCCTATAACAAATAAATAAAATCCTAAAAACTTTGTGGAAAAAAACTCAGGCCATTCTCCTTTGATAAAGACATATATTCCTAATATCAATAACAATACTAAAAAAACCATATAAATAGAACCAGTCATAAACAAAGAAAAAGATGCAACAAACTTTCCTACTGGACCCAATTTGCCTAATCCTATAATCGCAATAATTACAAACAAAATTGCATAGATTTCTTTTTTTAATTCTAATCTTTGATTTTTGGTGGTTCTTCGACGTTTTCTCTTTGCCATAATGGATTCACCTATCTCTCAATATTATTATACTACAATTCAAGTTTAAATCACTAGTGAAATCTATTTCCTTTACACATCAAAAAAAGAGCCTAAGCTCTTGATACATATTTTCCATCTGCAGTAGAAACAATAATTGTTTCTCCCTCTTCAATAAATAAAGGAACTCTTACCATCAATCCAGTTTCACAAGTAGCATCCTTTAAAGCATTTGTTGTTGTATTACCCTTTACAGCAGGTTCTGTATGTGTAATAACAAGTTCTACTTTATCTGGAAGATCAATTCCAAGAATTTCTCCTTCATAACTAGTAATATAAACCTCTAAGTTTTCCTTTAATAATTTAGATTGATCTCCTATTTTAGAAGCAGGAATTTCTAATTGCTCATAAGAATCCATATTCATAAAATAATAAATATCATTCATATTATATAAATATTGCATTTGTTGTTTTTCAATACGAGCCGTAGCAACTTTTACACCAGCATTAAATGTTTGCTCATAAATAGCACCTGTTCTTAGATTTTTTAATTTTGCTTTTACAATCGCAGCACCTTTTCCTGGTTTTACATGTTGTGTATCCATTACTACAAAAATATTTCCTTCATATTCAATCGTAATCCCATTTTTTAAATCATTTGTACTAATCATTTTATCACTCCCAATAAATTAAAAAATAAGCAAACACTTATTTTATTTCTTTTCTTTATGTACTGTATGTTTTCTACATCTAGGACAGTATTTATTCATTTCAAGACGGTCTGTTGTATTTTTAACATTTTTTTCTTCACGATAATTTTCTTCTTTACATTCACTACATACAAGAGTTTTATATTGTCTATTTCCTACTTTAGCCATGTTCTTCCCTCCTTACACGTCTATCAGTATTATACCAAAAAATTATTATTTTGCAAAAGTTTTTTTATGATAATCCCCTTTTTTCAAAGAAAAAAGCAGCTTTATCTAGAAAAGCCTGCTTCATTTGTAGTTTCATCAGAATCAATGACATCTTCTAATTCATAATGTTCTAATAAAAAACGTGATTTTTCAAAGGAATCTTCAAAAGATGAAAAATTACTTCGATATATTTCTTGTGTCTTTTTTTCAGCTACTTTTTCATTATGACAAGAAACAATAGATACAGTAAGTGCCATTGCTAATATAGGTACCCAACATACCTTTAAGTTTTTCACTTCTTTTCTCATAACTCATTCCCCCTTAATGCCTTATATTATACCATATTTTACGTTTTTTTTCAAGAAAAAAAGAGTATTGCTACTCTTTATTCTGTTTCTCCATTTAAAACGGTTTTAACAAACTCTTCTTTTACATCATCACCGAATTTACGCATAGCATCATTTAAAAGTTTAAAATCATTATCTTCTTCAAAACCTAAGAAAACGATTTTTTCAATATCTGAATGATTAAAACCAATGGCTGTATTACTATCCATAACTCCTTCTGGAAATTGACATCCACCATAGTCATACATTTTTTTATCTTTGTCATTTCCATTAGAGAATATTAGGTAAGAAGTAATCATTACATTTTTATTTCCACCTTTTAATAATACAACGGTTCCTATAGGCAAATATTTTTCTTTATCTATCATTTTAAACTCCTCCTTTATACTCTTTCAACATTATCAAAATAATCGCTATCATCATCTTGTTCATCTTCTTCATCTAATTCATCAGCGTTTCGCTTTTTTCTCTTATTAGCAGCAACCGCTAATCCTGCAGCGCCAGCCGCAGCTCCGATAGCAGCAGGTACCGCATAATCTTTAAGTCCCTTTTTACCAACCATAGTATTTGGAATGGCCGCATATTCAGAAACGGTTCCTCCGCCTCCTCCACCGGAAACATAAGTTGGTGAAGGTGATGGATCATAACTAGGTTGTGTATCAGGTTCCGTAACTGGCTCCGTTTCAGGTTCTGTCACAGGCTCAGTTTCTGGCTCAGTTTCTGGCTCAGTTTCAGGTTCCGTTTCAGGCTCTGTTTCAGGCTCTGTTTCAGGTTCAGTTTCTGGCTCAGTCTCAGGCTCTGTTTCAGGTTCAGTAATTGGTTCCGTTGGAGCCTCCGTTGGGGCAGCCGTTGTTGGTGGCTCAGTTGGTGGTTCCGTTGGAGCCTCCGTTGGGGTAGCCGTTGTTGGTGGCTCAGTTGGTGGTTCCGTTGGAGCCTCCGTTGGGGTAGCCGTTGTTGGCTGTGCCGTCGTTGGTGCAGCCGTTGTTGGCTGTGCCGTCGTTGGTGCAGTTGTATTTGGCTGTGCTGATGATGGAGTAGTTGTTGGCTGTGCCGTCGTTGGTGCAGCCGTTGTTGGTTGCGCCGTCGTTGGTGCAACAGTTTCAATTGCTTCCGTAGGTGGTACAGGATCAAAATGAGGTTCCGTCATTGGAACAGTTCCAGGATCCGTAATTGGTGGATGTGGAACAACCACTTTATCTACTGGTAAAGCAGGGGTTTCAACTGGAATATTCTCAACTGGCACAACATCTTGCACAGGTGGTGCATATACCGGTTGTGGAAGACCATCCGAACCTGTAACAACTAAGTCACCTACTCCATTTCCAACCGGAATCAAATCCGTAACACCTTTATTTACTGGAACTAAATCTGTAATTCCTTTTTCTATCGCAACTAAATCTACAACACCTTTTTCTACTGGTACTAAATCCGTAATACCTTTTTCTACTGCAACTAAATCTTTAGTTCCAACCTTTGAAAGGGCCGTAGTCATATCATCCGCAGAGGATCCTATTAATGACTCTGCATGCTCAGGAAGTAATGGAACATCATTTCCTACAGCAGAGGCTCCTGCTTTAGGTAAACCTTCACTTGCAATAAGCCCGGTTTCTCCTTTTGTAATAAGTCCAGTTTCTCCTTTTGGAAGAAGACCAGAAACCGCATCATCCACAGAAGATCCAACAAGTGACTCTGCGTGTTCTGTAAGAAGATTTCCAGCTGATGTTGTTCCAGCTTCTGCTCCTGCAGAGACTCCCGAAGAAGTACCTTTAGAAAGACTAGATAGATTAGCCTGTTGCTTTCTATAAAGCATATCATCCGCTACGTCAGCAAATCTATTAGCTGCCGCGTCTGTTCCTTTTCCACCCACTAAAGCAGCATCTCCAATCACATCATCCGCAGCCCCACTAACTGATCGAGCAACATTTCCTCCTGCAGGGTTAGGTACTGCTGCAGCTTCTCCTAATATGTCATCTCCCACACTACTTAACGATTGAGCAGCATCTCCTACCGTTGCATTTGGATGGAATGCTTTGGCAATACTTCTATACGCTTCCGTAACAGCGCCATATTCGGCACTACCAGAACCATATGTATTTTTAATAGAATTCCTTAGAGAAGAAGCAGCATTCATAGCGTCATCGGCAGACATCGTACCATTTTTCGCAGCGGCCAAAATATCATCCATTTCTTGACTAAGCTCACGAGCCGTCTTACCAGCAACTCCTCCAACAGAAGAACTTGTTCCTGTACCTGCTCCAGCAGCACTTCCTTCTGCACTTCGAGCAGCTCCTCCTATAAAGTCATCTCCCATTCCTCCAACAGCATCAGCTGCATTAGCAGCCATAGTATCAGGATGGAATGATTTAGCAATATTTCTATATATATCTTTAACAGCGCCATATTCAGCACTATTTCTTCCAAATGTATTAGCAATATCATCGCTTAAACTATTAGCAGCACGAATGGCATCATCGGCAGACATCGTACCATTTTTCGCAGCATTGAAAATATCATCCATTTGCTGACCAAGTTCTTGGGCAGATTTTCCAGCAACACTACCAGTTCCATTTCCAACGCTTCCTCCAGATGTCTTACCGGCAGCTCCTCCTGCAGAACCTGAAGCTCCGCCACTGCCACCACTAGCCATATCATCAATACCACCAGCAAGATCATCTACAAAATCATCCGCAACACCTGCGGCAGTTCCTGTACCAGCCTTGGCAGCATTATATTTTCCTACTCCCCAACTAATAGCTTTATTTAAACCAAATACTAAGGCAGCAGAAAGAGCGGCATTTCCAACACCTTTCTTAAAGGCTTGATCATAATCCATTCCAATTCCAAGTCCAGCTTGCATGGTTCCACCCATAGCACCTACAGCAGCTTCTCCCATTCCTAAACCAAGAGAACCAAGAGCAGCTCTACCTCCTGCTTTAAAGGCAGACCATCCAGCAGCTTGTGTAGCAGCTGTCGTTCCCATACCTGTGGCACTTCCTACTAATCCACCACCCACATAGGAGATGGCAGCATAACCCAGTGCCGTTCCAATTCCCTTGGTAAGTCGCGCTAAGCCACCCGACTCTTTCATATAACTAGCCTTCGTCATATTAGAACCAAATTCAGTATTGTAATAAAAATCGTGGAAAGCATCTCCTACATAATCTTTTTTTACAAATTCACCTACTTTGGCTTTAAACTTATCAGCTCCGAAAAGGCCTCCAATTGCTCCTAAAAGAGAAGCAAATCCATCGACCAATTGTTCACCAGCCGTAAAAAATCCTTCAAATAGTTTAGATCCAACCATTCCAATTGTTCCAAACAATCTTTCAAAGAATCCCATTTTAGAAACATCTTCATTATATTTCATGATTGCTTCTGCTTTTTCTTGAATCAAAGCAATCATATTGTCAACTTCTCGAACACAAGCATCTGATAGAGCAGGACCAGTCTTTAAATCACCTGTATCAACATATTTTGCTCCTCTAGCACCCACAATTAGACTTAGTCCAGAGGACACACCAGAATCAACATTAGAAAGGGTATCTCTTGCACCTTTTAATTTGCTGATTACGTCTGCAACTTTATTTTCATCAAAATCAAGTCTTGCCATCTTATCCCCTCCTAATTATTTTTCGCAGCTTGTTCTTGTGCTAATCTTTGATAATAAGCATTTAATTCACGAACTTGTGCATTATAAACATTAACTGCTTGAACATTTACCTCGTTTACACGACTAGCATATTCGTTGGCAACATTCGCAATTTGTTGTGCAAGCTCATAAAGAACAGGCTGCATTGTCTGCCCATCTACATTTAAAGCTTTTTTATCGCACATTTCAGCTGCTTCCATTACTTGTTTGGCTGCTTGCATAAAATAATCCAAAGAATCCATATATGCAGAACATCCATTTCTAATTGTGTTATAGTCTATTAGTTGAGACTCACTTGTAATTCCATAAGCCATCCTTACACCCTCTATCATTACTACTCTATCATATTTATTTTTTCATATTTGACAAAAAAAAGCAAGGGTTTCTATCGAAAAAACCTTGCATTTTACTATTTTTTTTCTTTACAAATTACTAGCAAATAAGATCCCATTGGATCATAATGACAGACCTGCAAAACAAGCAATCGATCACTGGCTGTAAAACTAGCATTATCACCCACATACAAAGCACCACTTAAAAGGCGATTAATATGTTGCAAAAAATCCATATCATTGGAAAAAACCAACTTCATATGTTCATTACTTCCATCTGTCAATATTTTAATCGCAACCACTTCATAGTTAATTTGTCTTTCATCAATACTCAAATAAACATCTTTATAATTATCAAAAATGTTTTTATCCACATAAGCTTCTAAGTTTGTAAAAGGTAATTGACTATAAAATTCCTCTCGCTGCGTATTATGACCATATATATTAACTTGTCGATCTGTATTTAAATTTTGATTTCGATAATCAAAGAAAGGTACTCCTAAACCATCCCATTGATGATATAAATTATAATTCAAATAGTATTCATTATCAGTAGCTCTTACAATCATCGCATTAATATTGAGATTCGGTATTTCCAAGCGACCCATAATCTCATAATTTCCATATTGAGCACGAAAATCAGGTAACTGATTTACATAATTACTGACATCAATTTTATTTTCATCTTTATCTTTATAACCAGACTTTTTCTTTTCTTCAATCAGCTTATTAACACTAGGAATCCCTGGTTTCTTTATATAATGATCATATACAAAATAACCACCAACACAAAGAATAATAGGCATAACAATAATAAGGAAATCTTTAAGAAATTGATTTCTTCTACTTCGTATAAACTTATTGTTTTTTCTAGCCACACTACATCACCTTTTCTATAAATAACTATACAATTGACAATTGTTATTTGTCAATTATATTTACGCATACAAATCGTACAATTCTGTATACTTTCGAGCCACTTCTTGTGACAAATAATAAGTGACCAAACTACGATAATCAATATTAGAATTTGGATGAGAAGAATCAGGAGATGTTACTACAAAACTAACTTTTGGAGCATAATAAGGAGCATATCCAATAAAGGTACTTGTAATGGTTTCCGTATCAATTACCCCATCATTGTTCGTATCAATAAAACTCTGAGAAGTTCCTGTTTTTCCAGCGGCTTGCATCCAGTCATCCATATAACCTACACCATATCCGCCCCAACTATGCATAACCGCATAAAACCCTTCTTTTACTCTTGCCATATACTCAGGAGCAGTATCGATCGTATTAAGAACTTCAGGCTCTACAGCAAGCTCTAATGGTCCAATTTCTTGGGTATCGCTCGAAGAATGAACTTCTTTCAAAAGATGAGGTCGAATTCTGGAACCTCCATTCGCAATGGTTGAAATATACTGAGATAACTGAAGAGGCGTATAAGTTTCATATTGACCCATAACAAAATCCAACAAGTTTCCTGCTGCACGATCAGTAGAAGTATACCCTTTACTTTCTACTGGAAGATCAATTCCCGTAGGAACTCCCAGTCCAAAAGAATGATACATATTACGATAAACATCAAACGCTTGTTGATTAAAATTCATTCTCATTCCATAAAAATACTCTTGTCCATTGACGCGAATAGCTGTCTTAAATTGGTAAACGTTACTACTCTTTGCCAAAGCAGTAATGTCATTAATAAGGCCAAGACCACTAACAGAAGAACATTTTTCCGCTACTCCTGCCACCTTAATACATTCATCATATAAACTTTCCCCAATGTGAATAGCCCCCGTATTATAACCCACTAACATAGAAGCCCCTTTTACAACAGAACCAGGCATAATAGGAGATGTCAAAATACTTGTCGTATTATCCACAATAGTTCCATTCACAATTTTTTTACTTGCCATTGCTAGTATTTCCCCATTTGTTGGATTTTGTACTACCACGGTAGAATGATCAAAATACTCCGTATTTGGCTCATTTTTAGTTTGAACAACATACCAAGAAATCACATCCTCAATCGCTCTTTGAAGATTAATATCAATCGTTAAAACAATATCCTTTCCTCTTGAACCTTCCTGCACTAACTTTGTCTCATATGTATTAACAATTTCATAAACTGGTTTTTCTCCATGTAAGTATTCTTCATACTCTTTTTCTAAATAACTAATTCCTACACGATCGTTTAGACTATAACCTTTTTCAAGGTAATAATCCTTCTCTTCCGCAGGAATACCTTGTGTCGTTGTGGATACCTTTCCTAAAATTGTCTTTAAAGTGTCCCCATAAGGATAAACCCTCTCCCAATCAATCTTCGTATTAAATCCATGTAAAGACTCAATATGTTCAGAAACATAAGCATATTCTTTATCTGTTACATCAGATTTAATTACCTTTTCTTCATAAGCATATCCTTTATTCATCAAATAATATAAATATGCAATTTTTAATTCCTCTTCTGAAAATTCTAATTGTTTCTCAGAAATTCTTTCTAATTTTAATTCCTCTAATTCCTTAGAAGTCATTTTTCTCTGTTTCACTTTTTCCTTTTCTTTAGAAGAAACTAAGCGATTACAAACCTCTTTATTTTTAGCACAAAAATATTCTCTTTTATTACGATCCGTTACTTTACTAAAATTGAGACCCAAATGAGGAGCAATTTCATTCGCAACTTCAATCATTTCTTGATTCGTAGTACTTTTTGATTTTTGATAAGTAATCGTCTTTAAAGACTTATTATCGACAAGAATATGATAATTTCGATCATAAATTCTACCTCGAGGAGTACTAGTCCCCGTTACACGTGTTAAAGTTAAACGCTCTAAAGAAGAATCATACACATCTTCTTCAAACAACATTACATTTGTAATTTTAATAGTAATAATTACAAAAAAAAGAACAATAATACTAAGTAAAATATTAAATCGATTCTTAATAATAAAATCCATATTTTTTTGTTTTTTCTTGCGCATGACTCCTCACCCTACTAATAGTTTATCACATATTATGATATTACATTCATATTATTTTATGGGAGATGAATAAAAATGATAGATTTTATACAGAAAAACATTCAATATCTTACTCTAGAGCATTTAAAATTATTTGCGAAAGCCAATCAAATATCCTATTCAGAAGAAGAAATACAAATTATTTATATATTTATACAAAAGCATTATCAAGATCTATTAAGAGGAAATCAAACTTGTTTCAAAAAAATAAAATCAAAGATTAGTCCCACTCTTTATCAAAAACTCCTGACTCTCTATCAAGAATATAAAGAAAAGTATATATAAAAAAGAGAAATCAAATTTCTCTTTTTTTTAAACTTCACTTACTGTTCCATCAGCACCAATAATTATAATTTTGTTGTTTCTTCCTTCAAATGCTGGAAAAGACAAGCCACTCTCTGGGTCTGTATAAATAATATCTTTTCGAGAAAGTTTATCTTCCCTCACAGTTTCAACGGTGTAACCAGCAACATCCTTACTCGTCCATCCATAAATATAATTCATTTCACTATCAACAGCAACGACAACATAAGCTTCTACCCAATCTCCCCACGGACTACCCGATTCTGCTTCCATAGGAATATTATTAATATGAATATAATATGTCGTAGTCGTATTATGATCATCAATCGGATAACGATTCGAATGCTTAATAAGTTCAATTCTTGCAGCTTTTATATACTCCCTTGCATCCTGAACATACAAATCTTTTTTGGCATTTCCTAATATACTAGAACCAAAATTAATAACCAAAGCCATTACAATTCCTAATATCACAATGACAACTAACAGTTCTATAACAGTAAAACCTTTACGATTCATTTTATCATCTCCTATTATTCAATCTCATTATAATAAATAATTCCCTTTAAAATCAATCTTATTCATCATATTCATTGTAAAGTATGTGTAGAGAACGAATCTTTTATCTTCTCGAGAAGTTTTTCATCAAACACTTTATTTCTTATCATTTCAATCTCATATCGATAAGGAGCATACAATTTATCTACATAAGGGGTCTCTAAGATTTTAGGAACATTTTCTAATTTCTTATGATAAACAACGGAAAGCAATGTTTCAAATCCAATAGTTCCAAAACCAATATTCTCATGTCTATCTTTATGAGAATTAATCTCATTCTTTGAATCATTTATATGAACACAACCAATACGAGAAATACCAATCATTTGATCAAACAAATCTAAAAATTGATCAAACTCGCGCAAATCATATCCCGCATCATTTAAATGGCAAGTATCCAAACATACCCCAATATGATCTTGATCCTCTATTCCTTGAATGATTCTTTGAATTTCTTCTAGTTGAGAACCCACTTCACTTCCTTTACCAGCCATGGTTTCCAAAAGAATCGTAACATGATTCTCCCTTCCTATATTAGATAAGACTTGATTAATACCAAAAATAATGTTTTTTATACCTTGATCAATTCCTAAACCCACATGACTTCCTGGGTGTAAAACAAGATATTTAACACCTAATTGATTAACTCTTTCCAACTCTTCCGTTAAGAATTGCACGGAAAAAGAAAACTTCTCTTCATTACATAAGTTAATAATATATGGAGCATGAACAACCACCTTAGAATAATCTATTCCTTTCTCTTTCATAAGAGAAAGTGCTTGTAATGTCAAACCATCCTCTATAGGACACCTAACTGTATTTTGGGGTGCCCCTGTATAAAACATAAAGGTATTAGCCCCATAACTAAGAGCCTCTTCTAAACTTCCTAATAATTGATTATTTTTATTAAAGCCCACATGACTTCCAATAACTAACATAACATCACCGCTTTTATTATAACAAAAAAAGAGCCATGAGGCTCTCATTCTTTTATCCTAAATAACATTCGTAAGGTTGTGTACCGGCAGGATAAGTCAACGATATCTTATCTCCAGTCATTGGAAGCTCAGCCCCAGATGTTGTAACATTGCTTCTCTTAATATTTTGATCTGTAGCCTCACCTGTAAGCCCATGCTTTGCAGTATCAACAATATATACTTGATAAGTCGTTTTCGTTTCATTTACTCCATTTCTTGTGATTGGCGTTTTAATAAATTTAACATATCCTCTAATATCAGAACCTCCCCAAGATGATTTTCCACCTGATTCCATCAAATCTTCTGTTTGTTGTTGAATTTTACCAACACTACTAGTTCCAGCATCACCATACATTCCGCCCTTAGTATCAATGAAAACAAAATAAGTACCATTAGAAGATGCGGCAGCCACATTAACATACTTTGTTGTATCTGTACATTCTCCAATTTTGCAACAAGTAAACCCGTCAGCCATAACTTCTGTTCTAACAGCATTGATATAAGACTGTGCAACATCTGCAAAAGTATCACGACGTGAGTTTTCAATTGTTCTAGATACGTTTGGAATCGCAATCATCATCAAGATTCCTAAAATTGTAATAACAGCAAGCAATTCAATCAAAGTAAAACCTTTATTATTTATTTTTTTCATTTTTAACACTCTCTTTCCTCTATCTTTCATAATTTCATGTTACCATATACATTTTTTAAAATCAATACATTTTTATATTTTTTACACTTATTTGTAAACATGTGTCACACTACCACAAGATACCACCGCTCCGCTACTATTAATAATGGATTTTACTTCATCATTCGAAACGGAACCATTAATGCTTGAAACACTGTCCTGAACTACCGAAGCAGTTGGATTTTGTGAAAAGTCTTCATAGTTTACAAAATTCAAAACATAATTCTTAGATCCTTCCGTCTCTACCAAACGAACATAATATTCATAACCATAGATTGGATGACCACCGTCATCATGGTCAACTATTACTTTTTTAATAACCACAAAAGAATCTACCCTATCATAATTTCCTTCATTAACGCCCTTTACCAAATCATGATTGGTATCAATATAATCAAGTGTTAAAACAACACAACTATTTTCACTCGATGGATTATTAGCTTTCTTAGTATTTATCTTTGTTTTAGCTCCCATAACCATCTTATTGACATCTTCTACTCCCATACTTTTTCTATTATCTTGTAAGATACCGGTAATATTTGGAATAGCTATTACCATCAGTATAGATATAACCACAAGCATGGCAATTAATTCGACTAATGTAAAACCTTTACGATTCATTTTATCACTACCTTCTTTTTCATTATAACAAACTTTTTAAAAAAAGTCTTATTTTAAGATTTTTTTTAGATGATTAATCTCTTGTTTACTTGTTTTTGTAAATTCTTCTTCATTCCAAATATTATCATATCGATATAATATAAAGCCTTGATAATCTCTTTGGTTTTTCAAATGAATTATTTCTTTTTGAATGATATTATCTTGTTTCATCCATTCATCTTTACCATTTTTTGCATATATATCTTCTTTACCAACTTTATAAAATGCAAGAACAGGAATGAGAGGAACACTTCGTATATTCATTTCTTGCCATTCTTTTAAGGTTTGAATGAAAGGTTTCGTCTCATTTTCAAATCCATAATATAATTGGGGCATAATAAAATCAACATATCCGTCTTCTCTTAACCATTTTCCCACATCCGCAGCATTCTTTAGATAATTATTTTCAATGTTTCCTTCCGGAGATATGCCAAATAATACTTGTTTTTTTTGACAATGGCTATGCACTTCTTTCACCATTTTATTAATATTTTTTATATGAAAATCTTGCTTAGAAATGGGGGCATGTGTATCAATATATTCCTGATACTCTAAAAGATCTACATCCTCTCCTGGATAAAAATAATCATCCATCAAAACTCCATCAACTGGATACTCTAAAATCTCATCAATTCCTTCTAGAATGAGTTCATTTGCTTCCTCTAAAGCAGGATTTAAAAACACACCATTTGCTTCCACAACCAAACGAGTTTCTTTTTTTAAATAAACAGGACTATCTTTTGGTATATCGTCTTTTGTTCCCTGTGTCAAAATACGATAAGGATTAACCCAAGCAAATAACTTAATGTTTTTTTTGTGGGCTTCTTCAATAAAATATGATAACACATCATAAGGATAATCTCCCTCTTCCGATAAATATTTACTCATCGGAAAAACAGAAGAAGGATAAATTGCATCCATCGATGGTCTCACATGAAGAATAATGGTATTTACCCCCAACTCTTTCGCATTTAAAATCATTTGTCTAATATTTTCTTTACTTTTTGTTTCACTGACATCTTTTAAGTATCTACTAAGTTCAATATAACTAATATAAACTCCTTTTGTCTCTTCTAATTCTTGTGCTCGATTCATAACAATAATACATATTAATAAGATTATAATAAAAAACACTTTTTTCATTTTAACTCACCTTCCCCATTATAGTTTTTTCATTCATCGAACTTTGTCATTTTCAATCAAATATAATTCTTGATTCTGATAAAAAGCATAAAACACATCTTCTAATAATACTTGTTTATGATTTAATTGTTTCAATAACCATTCTTCTGTTTTATGAATCTCAACCAATACATCCTTCTCAATTACCCCATTCAATATAACTGCCATAGGATAAGGAGAATTCTTTTCTTTGGGAAAGATAGAAAGCCTTCCATTAGGTTCTAATATCGCGTAATCAACCTCATTAATAGAGCGAACAGAATCTTCCCTTAATTGACTTAGTAAATCATCCAAATTATAACGAAGTCTCCTCATTTCTTGAAAATTAACTTTTCCCTTATTAATAATGACAGAGGGTTTGCCATCTAATAAGTCTCTCATACTTTTACTTTTTAAAGAAAGTTTTGAAGTGATGATTTGAAGCATGACAAGAAGAAAAATAGGAACCAAAGAAACAAAAATACTTTCTTGGTAGTTTTCAATCGAAATAACAACCAAATCTGCAATAAACATAGAAACTATAAAATCAATCATAGAAAGTTCTCCGATTTCTCTTTTTCCCATGATTCTATATACTACAGTTACAATTACATAAAAAAGAACACTTCGAAAGCTCAAAACAACATATTTCATACAATCACCTATTTTTATTTTTTCCAGGAATGATTATATTATGTAGTTCATAGAATGAAAGTGAGGTGATACAAATGTATTGTAAAAAGGCTTTCATGAATGGTTTATTCTTTCTCTTCTTATGGATTAGTTGTTGTGCACTCTATTTTTATCAAATAATTAAACAACCCTATTTCTCGATCATTAAGTTTATTTTGATCAGTATCTTCTTTGGCATAAATAGTTTTATTTTTTCAAAAAAGAAACCAATTTATGCCTGGATACTTCCTAGTATTTTTATCCTTCTTTCTATCACGTTGAATGCAACACACCACTCTCTTCATCCTTCTTTAATCGTTTTTTATGGAGGAATTCTTTTAACAACCTTCTTTGGATTCTTGTTAAATAAACAAAAAAAAAGAAACTAACGTTTCTTTTCTTTTAATACTTTCCTTTTACGAACAAGATAAAGGACTACCATTCCTCCTGCAAGAACAAAGATTCCCACAAGAAAATATCCTATATTAAAATCTTTTACTTCAATAACTTTATCTTCTGTACAAGCTAAAAATAAAGACTTTTCATCATAATCACAATTATCTTCTTCAGGACAATTCATCTGTCCTACAAAATAAAGAGAACTATCACTAAATAGGAAATCTTGAATATCATAATAATCATTTTTTAATTTCTTTACTTTTTCTTGAAGTAACCCATCTTGATCTGCGCGAATCACTTCAAAACTATTGTCAGCACGATTGACAGATAAAATATAATATTCTGTTTTTTGATTATTTTCAATTGCTTGTACTTTTAAAACTTTTTGCTCATCCACCGATGTATTTCCAACCGTTTCCCATTCTTCTTGATCTTCCTTATTATACTTCATCAAATAATAACTACCCACTTGATTATTAGAAAGTTTTACATCATTCGTAACCCCATAAACCAAATAGGAATCCTTTGCCTTCTCTAGATGAGGCTTCATATTTACTTCAAAATCATCTTTAAGAATAGAAAAACTACTAGAAGAATCATCAAATTTACATAAAGAATAAGAATCCTTTTCATCCACCTTAGTAGATAGAATAACATAATAGCCCATATTAGAAATCGATATGGCGTCTATAATAGTCGTATTTTCCTCTTCATAAGAATGATTCCAAATTAGATTAAAGTCCTTATCATACTTAGAAATCATTCCCTTTTGATTTTCGGCTCCTACAAGCAAATATCCTTCTAAAACCCCTTCATTTTCTATCATTTCAATTTTATAAATTTCTGTATTAGAATCCAAAAAGGAATCTTGCTTTCTAATTAATTTTCCCTCTAAATCAACCAACAAAAACTGAGGATTTGTCTCTTTTTCCTCATTTGTGGTATCTTCTACTACTAAAACATATCCATTAACGTTATGATTTTCATCATATAAATAAGTAAAGCCATATAATTGATCTTCTTTATTTTCTCCGTAAGAATACTTCCACTCTAAACGCCCATCTGTTTTATATTTTAACAAAATGACTTGAACATCCTGATCCTTTTTTTCAAAAGTTCCAGCCATCACAAAACCTGTTGGATCTTTTAATATATAATCCAATTTTTCTTCGTGATATTTATTGAAAGAATAAACAACATCTTTAGCAAAGACTGTATTACCAAAGAATGCGATTCCTATAAACATAATCAGTACTACTATTTTTTTCATCTTACACCTCAAGATAAACATCATAATTATTATAAAACAAAAAAAGACTAATTACTAGTCTTCTAATCCACTTTTAATAAGCTTCATTTCGTTTTTTAATTGGATTCTTTTCAAATAATAATTCTTTGGGAGAATACTCAGTAAGATTTCTCTAGACTTATATTCACGCTCATAATATTCTTTAAACAACGTACCTTTCTTTTTTAAAAAAATAGGCCCCAAAAAGAATTCTTTTTTACTATATTTTTTTCTTCCTTTTTGAAATACAATGATTTGATAAATAAATTTCTTTTCTTTTACAAACACTTCATTTTGAATCATAAATCCATGTTTGCATAAATATCTTTTTACATCTTCCTGATAATTATTTGGACTAATAATCAAAGTGGAAATGTTTTTTAAAACTTTGGGAGACTCTTTACAAATACCGATAATATTTCTACCACCCATACCAGAAATAATGACCGTATCAATTCCCTCTGAATAAGTTTTTAATCCATCTCCCAGTCTTGTCTCAATATCGTTCTCTAAATGTTCTTTCTTTATATTTTTTTTTGCTTGTTCTAAAGGGCCTTCTGCAATATCAGAGGCAACTACTTTAATATTTTTATTTTTCTTTACTAAATAAATATCAAGAAGTGCATGATCGCATCCAACATCTAAACAAAAGGAGTTAGCCTCCACTAAATCTCCTATTGTTTTTAATCTGTCATTAATTTTCATTAATCTGTTAAGAAATCCTTTAGTTTACGAGAACGAGATGGATGTCTTAATTTTCTTAAAGCTTTAGCCTCAATCTGACGAATTCTTTCACGTGTTACCCCAAAGATTTGTCCAACCTCTTCTAGGGTTCTACATTGTCCATCATCAAGCCCAAAGCGTAATCTTAATACTTTTTCTTCTCTTTCAGTTAACGTAGCAAGTACTCCACGAAGTTCTTCTTTTAACATTTCAACTGTTGCATATTCTTCTGGCCCCATCGTTCTTTCATCTTTAATGAAATCTCCTAAATGAGAATCATCCTCTTCTCCAATAGGAGTCTCTAATGATACAGGGTCTTGTGAAATTTTATATACTTCACGAACTTTTTCAACGGTAATTCCTAATTTCTTAGCAATTTCTTCATCCGTTGGTTCACGATTTAATTCTTGTGTTAATTGTCTTTGTACACGAGCTAACTTATTGATGGTTTCCACCATATGTACTGGCACACGAATTGTTCTTGCTTGATCAGCAATCGCTCTTGTAATGGCTTGTCTTATCCACCAAGTGGCATAAGTTGAAAATTTATATCCTTTCGTAGGATCAAACTTATCCACTGCTTTCATTAAACCAATATTACCTTCTTGAATTAAATCAAGAAATAACATTCCACGTCCCACATATCTTTTAGCAATACTAACAACTAAACGAAGGTTAGATTCAGCAAGCAATCTTTTTGCTTCTTCATCTCCTGCTTCTGCTCTTTTAGCATACTCAAATTCTTCATCAGACGTTAACAAGTTAATACGTCCAATTTCTTTTAAATACATTCTAACGGGATCATTTATTTTTACATCTTTAGATAATGTTAGGTTTTCTACAGACATCTCTTCGGTGATTTCTTCACCAGATGCATCGTCTCCCCCATCTTCAGAGACAATATCAATGTTATTCTCAACTAAGAAATTATAAAGTTCATCTAACGAATCACTATCAACATCTAAGCCTTTTAATTGATCTGCTAATTGTTCATAAGTAATAAAACCTTGTTTTTTTCCTATAGTTAATAATTTTTGTTTTCTTTCGTCGAGCGTTTTTATTTCTTCAACCATGCTAACTATCTCCTAACCTTAACTTTCTAATCTTTTCTACTATCTTGGCCTGTTCTATTGGGTCCACTTCTTTTTTCATTCTATTTGTGAGTCTTTGTATTTCTTGTTTCCTTATATATTCCTTTACTACTTTAAAATACAAGAACAGCTCATCCTTTGTGGTATCCTCCATATAGTCCTCTGCCAAAATACTATTTAAGAATTCTAGAATGTTTTCTTTATCCTGTATGTAAGTATAAAAGTCTGCAATATTGATATTTCCGTACTTTTTATAATAATAAATGATTTCACTACAAGTAGTTCTCATCACTTCTGTTGGAAAAATAATTTTTTCTTTTTCTACTTGTGTGATAATCCAATCCTTGTTCAACATGAAATATAATATCTGCTCATAAGCCTTTGTATACTTATCTTTCTTGCTTGTTTTCTTTTTGGGAACCGTAAAAATTTCCTCTTTTGGCTTCTCTTTCAAGAGGCTATTTATACGCATTTCCAGTGTATTATAACCTATATCATACTCTTTTGCAAGTCTTTTTAATATGACTTCTCTACGAATAGGATCTTCTATTTTAGCTGTTTCTTCAAGTACCTTATTAATATACCCGGCTTTTTCCTCATCACTTCTAAAATTAACAGATTGTTTTAATCGTTGCATCTTAAAATCAGAATAATGAAGAGCCGACTCAACTAACCCTAAAAACTTTTCTTTTCCATTTTTTAAAATATAAGTATCAGGATCATCTGGATCAGGTAAAACCACAACCTTTACCTCTAAACCTTGGTCCAAAAGAACTTCTCCTAATGTCTCCATGGCCTTTTGTCCAGGGCTATCTCCATCTAAACATAAAATAATTTGATTAGATAATCTTTTTAATAAAGCAATTTGTTCTTTTGTTAGGGCTGTTCCCATTAAAGCAACCGTGTTCGTAATACCAATGGTCGAAGCACGAATTACATCCATAAAACCTTCCATCACTAAGACACTTTTAGCTTCCCGACATTTTTCTCTTGCTATATGGTAATGATATAACATTTCACCCTTTTTAAAAATATCGGTTTCTTTTGTATTCAAATATTTGTTTTGATCAACCTCTTTATAAATTCTTCCACTAAATCCAACGACTCTTCCAGAAACATCATAAAGAGGAAACATAATACGATCTAAATAAATATCATGATCATCACTAGATAAACCAATACGATTAAGCGTAGTTAAATCATATTGTTTACTCATAAGTAGTTTTGTTAAATCATCCCTCGTATCAAGAGATAATCCAATTTCAAATTCTTTAATAATCTTATCATCAATACTTCTCTTTGCAAGATATTCCTTGGCCTGTTTACCAATTCCACTTTGTAAATTGTTTTGAAAATATTTTAATGACAATTCATAAGCTTTATAATATGGATCAAACTTTGTCGTTTTCTTTTTGATGTGAACACTTCCTGTATCAATTCCCACTTTATCTCCAAGATACTTAAGTGTTTCTTTAAAATCCATATGTTCATAGTTCATTAAAAAAGAAAAAACATTTCCTGTGGCATGACACGAAAAACAAGTATATATTTGTTTCTCACGAGATACACACATAGAAGGATTGGTATCATCATGAAATGGACATACCCCAAAAAAGTTTTTTCCTCGCGCAACAAGTGGTATTCTTTCACCAATAACGTCAACAATATCAACCTTACTACGAATTGTATTTGCCAAATCGTTATTCATACTACCACCACCTTAAAACTTACTTATATTATATATCATATTAATCTCTTTTTTTCTAGTTGTTTTTGTTCTTTTATTTTACCAATTTTTTTAGCAACAAGTTTTTGAATATCCATTCTTGTATTTCTTTTACTATAATCACAAAATTCAATTCCTCTAATTGCCTGTTGAATAGCTTCTAATTGGGAATCATAATAAGACCGATTTCCCATATAATGAGTAACCAAAAAATCCATTAGTTTTAATAACTCTTTATAATTTTTATCATCAATTTCTTCCATAATAGCAATATAGTAGTCAAGATTTTCATCTGCTAACTGAATCATTTCTCTTAATACCTTTTCCTGCTCATCAAAAATTTCTTTTTTTCGAGGTAGTATTTTTCCTACAATATGATTCGTTCTAATAGCTCTCAATATAAAAGTTTCATCACGTTCCACCTGTTTAAAAAAATCTTCTATATTTAATATTAAATATAAGGGACTATCAATACGTTCTTTTACCGAATCTGATACAGCATATTCATCATACTCTTCTTCTATACTTTTCATTTTGCTTCCTTCTTTTTTACAAGTGGATAAGAGTCATAATTTTCTTTTTCCCCTTCTAATTCTTTTAATTTTTTTTCCATAAATTGAAGAAATTCATCACGAGTATTTTCATACTGAGGATCATAGAGACTAATTCCCTTAACATACAAATCCAACTGTTCCCTCTCATAGTCATAATAACCAGTTTGAGACAAATAATAATCAGAAGAAAAATCAACAAGTCTTACAAGTTCTTGATAATTCTCCTCTGTTGCAAGAGCACTAATTCTTCGATAGAACTTTCCTATTTTTTTTGTATAACTAATACATTGTTTTAGAATATGGATATCTAAATCATAAATTTCATCTAAATCCGGATTATAAATAAAATTGAAAAAATTCACAAGTTTATCTCGAATTCTTGCGCGCTCATTTGCTTTCAATTCTTTCTCATAATCTTTTTGATATTCTTCTGTATCATCTATTCCAATTTCTATAAAAGTTAGAAAATCATCTAAGGAATTAATAACCTTTGTTTTCCCTGGATATTTTTCATATTCCCTTTCAATTTCTTGCAAAGTTTTCATAAACCACCGAACCGTTTCTTTTGATTTACTATTATAACACAAAAAAAGCGCTCGCTAGCACTTTTTCTTTTTTTTATGATTCTTCTATCAATTCAACATACTGATTTGTGGTCTTATTAAAGACAAGAAGCGAATCAGGATTTACATGAAATAATACTTGCGTAATTGGGGTTGTTAAAACTTGGAGAACAATATCATCTTCTGCTGGAGATTGTTCCTTAACGTTGATTTGAACATTTTTTCCATAGACATCAATACCTACCACATCGATTTCATATCCTCCTGTATACTGAGTACCCATAGAAACTGTAACTAAAGTCTTATTGTTATCCAACTTTTCTATATAGTATCCTCTTTTAGAATAATCGGAAGAACCCTCTACACGATCAAGTATTTCATAAGACAAATCTGAAGTATCAACTTCTTTAACCATTGTATTTAAAGTCTTCTTTTGATTGTTATTTAATTGTTCTTCTCTTAAAGTAACCTCTTTTTGATTATTCTGAAAGAGTTCTTGAAACAACTCTTTATACTCCTTTGTATATTTTACTGGAAAAGAATACTCTTTTTTAGGATCACAGGGGTATGTGATACATTGAATCACTTCATATTTATCAACTACTATATACTTATCAGCAGGCACTATATCATACATACTATTATTAACATAATAATTAATATGATAACCAATATAATTGATATCTTTCTTTTCTGTTTCTTTTTTCTCTTTTTCTTTATGTTCACTATTTGTACTGAAGATGGCTACCACTCCCATACACAACAAAAACAAAGTAATAATCACGATAATAAAGGCTAAATCTTTCTTCATCTTACTACCTCCTATCATAATCATTATAACAAAAAAAAGTACAAAAGTACTTTTTTATTTTCTTAATTCTCTTTGTTCGATTTCATCCTTTATTGTTTTTACAAACTCTTCTTGAGAAACAGTTGTAGTTTCTTGATGACCAAACAAACGATAAGAAATCTGTTTATTTTCTTTTTCTTGATCTCCTAAAATAAGGGTATAAGGAACCTTGCTCGTCTGAGACTCTCTTAAACGATATCCCAATTTTTCATTTCTATCATCTAACTCAACTCTTATGTTTTCTCTTTGTAACAAATCAAACACTTCCCTTGCATACTCCCCTTGGAATTCTGAATTCACTGGCATAACAATTGCTTGAACAGGTGCCAACCATGTTGGTAAAATTCCCTTCGTTTCTTCAAGATAATAAGCAATCGTTCTATCTATTGAGCCAAATACTGCTCTATGTAAAACAACCGGTGTTTTTTTAGAACCATCTGGTGCAATATAAGATAAATCAAACTTCATTGGTAAACAGAAATCAATTTGACAAGTCGATAAACTAAATTCATTCCCAACCGCTGGTTTCACTTGAACATCAAGTTTTGGTCCATAGAATGCTGCATCTCCAATCATCTCTCTATATGGAATTCCAATATCATCTAAAATTTTACGAAGAGAATTCTCTGCTTTATCCCACATTTCATCATCTGGATAAAATTTTTCTTTATCTTCTGGATCGCGAAGTGCCAAATCAAATTTATAATCTGTAATGCCCAATTCTTTATAACATTCTAATATTAAATCCACAACATTTTTAAATTCTTCTTCGATTTGATCTGGTGTGCAGAAAATGTGTGAATCATTTTGACAGAACGTACGTACTCTTTCAATTCCTTTTAAAGATCCACTTGTCTCATAACGACAATCTCTTGCGATTTCAGCAATTCTTAATGGTAAATCTCTATAAGAATGAATTTCATTAGAATACATTACCATATGGTGTGGACAGTTCATAGGACGTAATACATATTGTTCATCTTCTACTTCCATGATAGGGAACATAGCGTCTTTATAATGATCTAAGTGTCCACTTGTTTTATAAAGCTCTACATTACCAAGAGGTGGTGTCTGAACATGTTTATAACCTCTTTTGATTTCCTTATTACGAATATAGTTTTCCAATTCATTCCATAATATAAACCCATTAGGTAAATACATTGGTAATCCTCTTCCGACTAAATCACTCATCATATAAATACCTAAATCTTTTCCTATTTTTCTATGATCTCTTTCAGCTGCTTCTGCTAATTCTTGTAAATGCTTATCTAAATCTTCTTGATTATCAAAACAGATTCCATAAATTCTTTGAAGCATTTTATTTTTAGAATCGCCTTTCCAGTAAGCACCAGATACTTTTAATAATTTAAAATATTTGATTTCTTTTGTATTATCTACATGAGGTCCTCTACATAAATCTGTAAAATCACCTTGGGTATAGCAAGAAATAGTTACTTCCTTATCATCCATACGAGAAATCAAATCAATTTTATATGGATCATCTTTAAATTTCTCAAGTGCCTCACTCTTAGTTAATTCATGACGAACAATATTCTTGGCACTTTTAGAACATTTTTTCATTTCCCTTTCAATTTTTTCAAGATCCTCTTCTTTAATAACATCTTCTCCTAAATCAATATCATAGTAGAATCCTTCTTCAATAGCAGGTCCTACCCAAAATTTTGCATGAGGGTAAAGATGTTGTACAGCTTGCGCTAATAAATGAGCACAAGAATGGTTTAATTTAAATAATCTTTCATCTTCTTTTATATTTATCATATTTTATCCTCCTATTTTTATTTCAACTTTTACATCTTTTTGAACTCTTTCTTTAAATTCATCTGCTAATCGAATACTACCCGTAATAGATCCATAGTGAACCGGAATAGCAACCTTAGGATGCAAATCATTAATATAGGCCGATGCTTCCACAACATTCATTGTATAGGTTCCTCCAATCGGAACAAAGCAATAATCTGTTTGAACTGCATCTGCCTCAGGTGTTCGATCAGTATCACCCATAATGTAAAAGAATTCATCTTCTAAACAAATGTTGTATCCAACATAATCTTTTCCTCTTGGATGATAAGGTTTTTGTATATTATAAGAAGGGATTGTATCAAAGGAAATAGAATCTATAACATAGGAATGTCCTGGTTCTACTACCAATTGATTTTCTTTTTCCTTCAAACAAGTTGGCACAATTATTTTCGTATTCTCTTTTCTTACATTTTGAATAGACTCTTCATCGTAATGATCATAATGATCATGAGTAATAAAAATATAATCCGCATCTTTTAAGGGAACATGAACTTGATAAGGATCCACATAAACCACTTTTTTTCCAGTAAGTTTAATAGATGCATGTCCTAATACTTCTACTTTCATAAAAACCTCCTCATAAACAAAAAAAGGATCGTACAGGAGTGCAAGTGCACGGTACCATCCTTTTATTACCTTGATTCTTTTAACGACCATCGCCGGAATTACTTTTCATAATTCTACTCGAAAGGTAGTAACTTTATTTCTTCTTATTCGTTTTCACCAACCACGAACTCTCTTCAAAGTACAAAATAAAGTCATGTCCTTTGTCACTGTATTTCTCAATCGATACATGTACTATATCATTTTTTTTGGTTTTTGTAAATTATTTCTTAAAGATTGATTTCAAATAACGATAAGCTCTTATATATCTATTTCGAATACTATTACCTGTTGCAGGAACAATATAATAACCTATGATAATAGCAAGCCATAATACACTATAAAAATCCCCTGCCAAAAGACGTCTCAAGACATTTAAAACAATAATGACAATAGCAAAGGTTATCAGAATGACCCAAATCAAATTATTTCGATCTTTTTTAGTAGAAATGGTTTCAAAACTAATCTCATTTTTGTTAATTAATGCATCTGCCTCTTTCTGAAAAAGAGAGAATCTCTCTCCCAATTCTTCTAAAGAAGAAACAGGAGAGTCTGTTTTATATAAAACGTCTCTCATTTTAATATCCCCATTTTCTAAAATAACAATATCAATATTCAAGTAATTATCATTGGGCAAAGTTACCAAAAAATGTTTTTGAACCAACTTAACTAGTTTCAGTTTACACTTAGAGGAAATACCACTTGCTTCATTCAATAATATTTTCATTTGTTTGTTCATTTTGTCTAACATATTAATCGACTCCTATTATATTATATCATACTTTCAAATCACAAAAGCACGCATTTTGTAATAAAAAAAGAATCAAAGATTCTTTTATCTACTATTCCATGATTGTGGAACATATACTAGCACGCCTAAACCAAAAAAGTTTTCAGAAAGACGTTTTTTATCATAACGATACCAACCATTCAAATCATTACAATTTGGATCATTAGGATCGAATAAAGCACAATCTAGGACCGCAACATGTAAATGAACACCCGTTGACCACCCAGTAGATCCCATTTGACCTAAAGGGCTATTAATAGTAACAGGCATTCCAACATAGATTCCATTCGCATAACTAGATAAGTGAACATACTGGGAGGTATATTTTACACCATCTACATTATGTAGGACTGTAACAACTAAGGCTCCAAACGAATCCGTATAGATACCAGAGATTACACCATCAGCTACAGGATAAACAGTTTCCGCTGTCCCACGCCAACTGGTAATATCATAGGCTACATGTCCATAATTTGGATAAGTGGTTATATTTCCATTTTGAGTTGGTAAATACCAAACTTTGGCATTTTTAGATGCCTCTTTCGCGTCCTCGGTTGTAGGTAGTTCTTCTGCCATTGGCAAACTTCCCATCGTTGCCTCTTCTATGGTTCCTAAGGATTCTTGGGAATTATTAATAGATTCATCGACCAAATCCGGATGGCTTACTTTAGTGGCAATATTTGGTTTTGTCATATTTTTTGTGTTCCATGCCTCATAAGAAAGCGTGTATGTTTCAATGCTTTTATTATATTCATCCAAATGGATACCAATGGAAATGACCAGTAAGATAAGTGATAAGATAATAATTGATTGTTGTGAATCATTTAAGCGTTCAACATACATACCCATTCCTCCTTCGCATAAAGAGTATGTCCTATTATAGCGAAAGAAGCCCATAATGTCAAATAATAAAGATATAAAATTATATAAAATTCATTTATAACAAAAAAATATCATCTACGACGATATTTTTTTTGATAATCTTGTATGAAATAATCAATGGGAGATTGTCTTGCATTGATTTCAACAACTTTATCCGCAATCTCTTCTCTTAATTTTTGAAGATCTTCCTCCGTTGGATCCTGATCATAACAAACTTCCAAAGCATGTTCAACCACAATATCCGCAGCTCTTCTAAGAAGAGAGGTACAATGGCAATAATGATCTAAGTTTAATCCAGAATGCCTTCCTTCCATGGCATACCAACCACGAGGATAAATTCCTTCAATCAATTGATATAAATGTTTAAATTGTTCTCCCCCATATGTCTTATTTAATGTATCAATCATGGCTTGTAGTTTTCTATTATTTTCTTCATTCACTTCATGAACACGATAGATACAAGGATAATTGTTTTCTGCAAAAAATTCTGCCACCCTATTTCCCGTTAATAACATCGCTTGATAAACAATATTTTCTGAACCAACTTTCGTAACAATCAACTCAGAGTAGTCTTTTGTATTTTCTTTAACTTTTTCATACAACTCACTTCCTTGATAATGAGTAGATAATTTAGAAGCAACTTCATCTAATAATTGAACCGTTTCATTCAACTCTTGATTCTCACAACCCTCTTGTATTATTCGATTCGCTTCTTCATATGTTAATCGCTTATTATTCTTCACAATCGTTTTTAAAAAAGCATCATGTACAACCTCCCCATCAGGAGATATTTCAAAATAATAACTTCTGGCCAAACGACTATAATCTTCTTTCAAAGATCCTTTATCAGCAGAAAAACCATAAGGAAACAAAGGAACTGTTCTATGGAAATCATTTTCAGTTTTTTGATAGATCCGTGGCAAATAGATTGATTGATTTCGATAAATGGCTTCTTGTACCATTTCAGATTCATATGGAAAGTAACCAAGAACAGAAGCAATATGAACTCCTAACAAATAATTACCATTAGAAAGTTTCCTACAAGATAAAGCATCATCAATTTCTACCGCATCCTCTCCATCAATAGAAACCACATAATCCTCTACCACTTCTCGATCTTGTAATTCCCCTTCTTTAGGTGCCTTCATCAAGGAAACATCTTCTAATAAACTTGGTTGAAAATAAACATGAATATTATATTTACTCGCAATTTCTTCTATATTCTTAGGTTCACAACTCAATCCTTTTACTTTATCAACAAACTGATTAATTTGATCTATCTTATCTTTATTCTTCTTATAATGTTTTTTATCATAACTTAAATGATTAATAAATTTATAAACCATTTCTAAGCATTGTCTTTTTTCCCCTTCAGACATATGAAAACTCTTTTGAGATAACAGTAGAAATATTAAGTTTTCATAGTACATCTTATCATCATCTTGTTCTTCATCCACACTATCTAAATAACTAGAAATAATGTTTTGAAACAAAGACACTTCATCTTTATCTCTTACATTTACAAGAGCAGGCATCTTTTTTAAAGTATATTCTAAATAAGCAATATTTTTTGTTTCCTCTACCAAGAAAACCATAAAATCATATTGTTTAGTATCTTTCTCTTCATTCAATTCTAATAATCGATCTAAGGCTCTATTTACTTTATTAAATTCACTTCTAATTTTATTAATATTAACAAATTTATTTTTTCCTTCTAATAAAATACGATCTGTTTTTTGTTGTAACTTAACAATCTTCCTAGCAATCAATTTTCGATTTAAGCCTTCTTCGTTATGAAAAATGATTTCTCCTAATTTTAACATCTCCACAACTCTATCCAAGGCCTTACTTTCAGTAATAGAATCTAATTCTTCACTAGTTAAACTAAAAAGAACATTGAAAGTTGCATTCCCATTACCCATGGCACAAGAAAAAAATTCTCTTTCTTTAATTTTTGGCCCAGTGCCTTTTAGGTAATTACGTAATGCTTTTTCAATGTTCATTCTAATCTCTCCTGTTTTTACTAATTAACTCATGATCAATTGTAAGTTGTTTCACTCTTTCTACAATTCTTCGTGCTTTAACTTTATCTACTCCGGAAGAGGTAACAGCAAGTGCTTTTTCAAGTTCTTCTATAGTTAAATTGGATGTAAAAAATGTTGGTAAATGATTTTCCATTCTATACTGTAGTATTGGTCCCAACACTTCATCTCTCGACCAATTACTACAGTTCTCTGCTCCTATATCATCAAGTAAAAGCAAAGGAACTTTTTGTATTTCATCGAACTGTTCATTAAAATTTGTTTGAAAAGATGATTTTAGTTTTATTAAAAACTTTGGATAATAAATCATAATACTTTTTATATCCTTTTTTGCCATTTCATTAAAAAGTGCCGCAATTAAATATGTCTTACCAGATCCAAAGTTTCCATGTAAATAAACACCCTTTGGTTTCCCATTACTTTGATACTCACTTATAAATTCTTTAAAATATTTAAGAATAGGTAAACGAGCTTTATCATCTTTATAAACATCTGTAAAAGATGCATTCTTAATATCTTCACTTAATTCAAATAATTCAAGATTACTCTTATAAGAATCCTTTTCTAATTGTTCTATTTTTTTATCACAAGCCTCATAAGAAAAGGAAATCATTTTTTCTTTTCCTTGTGGGGTATAACAAAATCCTTCTACCTTATTTTTGCATTCCTCCAAACGCTTACATTTTTTACAATTTTGATGTTCAAGAAATGCATCTTCTAAGCTAGAAGTATATTTCATAAGTAATTCTTCTTTAATGTTCAATCCATAGACATAACTCTTATACTCTTTATTCGCACAAGCATCTTGAAAGGAATGAACCAAGGCAGTTAAATCTGTCTGTTGAACTTTATCTATCTTTTTCATTTAACCACCACCATTACCTAAAACTTACCAAATTTTTTAATAAAAGTCTAGTTCATTTACTTATTTTTACATAATAAAAAACAGTTATAGCAAAACAGGTAAAAATAACTTATTTAATGGATAGAACAGACGAAATAAGTAAGGCATGAAATTATCCTGTGCTAATATATGTTTATGCATACGAATTTAGGCAAAAAAATGCCAAATTGGCAATTTTCTATTACATATTTATAATGATTATTTTATTGTTTATAAAACACTTCTTCCACATCACAATATGAAATTTTGTTAGCTATGTCTATTTTGTATATTACTTTATTATTTCTGTAAATAGTTATATTATCATTGTTAAATTCTATCTTATCTGTTGCCCAAGTATAATTTAACTCATAAAAGGAACTTGGCAAATGCTTTTTCATAGCATATCCTCTAAAATCTGCTCCAATCGTTATCTTTTTACTATAATTGTCGCCTATAGCATAAGCATAATCTTCTTCACTAAATCCGTCACCTTTTGAACACACCAGTATTAGTTTACTATTATTAATATAATTCACTTCTCTAAAATATGAGAAACAAAACATGAGTATTGGCAATAAAACAAAAAAGGTAAAAATAATATTGTGTTTTAGGGTCTTTTCTATAGTACTTAATTTTTTTGTTTTTACAGATGCTACTATAATTGAAATTATGAATAAAACACCAGCTATTATCAAAATACCATAGAAAAGAAGTAATTCAAAACCAACATCTAGATTTAAAACGTTCGGCAAAATTAAAACATCAATAATTGAATATAATATAAATATAATAGATAACAATATAATATATTTAGAAGAATTCCTATTTTTATTTTTTATAGAATATATCAAGTTAAGAATACTAACTGTAAAAATAAAGAAGCATAAAATATATATCACATCTTTTACCAACACATTTCATCACTACTTTCTTATATAAATATTATATCATACTAATTCATATTCTCTTGCAATAATCCTCTCATCAGAACAATACTTAATTACATACTCGTTATCTTGCTTGCAAATAATAATGCCTACTGTATCATTTTCTTCGACTGACTTAACATTTTTATCTATATAATTCATATAAGTTTGTATTTGTCCTGAATGTTCTTTCTTAAGTTCAGTTATCTTTAATTCTGCTACTACATAACATTTATATTTAATATTATATAAAAGTAAATCTATATAGTTATATCTATCATTTAACTTAATGGGATACTCACTTTTAATAAATGTGAATCCTTTCCCTAATTCATCTAAAAAGTTTTCGATATCTTCCAAAATTAATTTTTGTAATACTTTCTCTGAAAATATATCATACTTATTGCTATTTTTAATCATAATCGGATTCTTTACAAAGTCAGCTACATTAGATTCATCCTGATTTATTAATTTATTTCTTGTATTTTCTGGTAATCTCTCA
>JAFWKJ010000013.1 GCA_017511375.1 Bacilli bacterium
CATAAATGGTGACCTGTATGAGATTCGAACTCATGACCCTTTGATTAAAAGTCAAATGCTCTACCGACTGAGCTAACAGATCAAAAATTAAATGGCTGCCTCGGTTAGATTCGAACTAACGCATGTCAGAGTCAAAGTCTGATGCCTTACCACTTGGCTACGAGGCAAAAACAAAAGTGGTGGAGAGAGATGGATTCGAACCATCGAACTCAAAGAGAACAGATTTACAGTCTGTCGCGTTTAGCCTCTTCGCTACCTCTCCAAAAAAAATGGTGCCGAAACCAGGACTTGAACCCGGAACCTACTGATTACAATTCAGTTGCTCTACCAATTGAGCTATTTCGGCAATAAAAAATGGTGGGCGATATAGGACTCGAACCTATGACCTCCTGCTTGTAAGGCAGATGCTCTAACCAACTGAGCTAATCGCCCAAGTCACCACACCAAAACTGGTTAGACCAGTTGACAGTATTAAATATACCAATTTAAAGCCAATTTGTCAACAAAAAAGTTATTTTTTTTATTATTTTTCTAATTCCTGATAAGCCTCTTCAATCCACTCTGGAAGTCTTGCTTTTAAGGTAGAAAAAGCCTTATCCGTTTCAACAATATGATGAGAATCCTTCTTATCTTTCCCCTCAAGTTCCTTAATACTTAATTTATAATGACCATCTTCATCTATCCCAATTACCTTGGCTGTCAATTTGTCATTTAACTGAGCATAATCATTTACATTCTTTACAAAAGAATCGGATATTTCTGAAATATGAATTAACCCACTTTGGTTATCATCAAATGATAAAAAAATTCCATATTCTTCAACACCTGTTACAGTACCTGTAATGGTATCTCCTTCATGATAAGTTGCCATAAACATCACCACCTATATTATACACAATTCAGAAATAAAAAACACTAAAAAAAAGATATGATATAATAAAAGCGGTGAGATTATGAAAAAAGATGAAAAAAAAGATGAAAAAAAGGAACAAACAATCAAAAAAATAAAAGAACTCATAGAAAAAATGAGACCCTTTTTAATAAGTGATGGTGGAGATATTGAATTTGTAGAATATGAAGACAATATTGTCTATATTAGATTAAAAGGTGCTTGTGCAGATTGTGATTATATTGATATTACTATTAAAGAAGGCATTGAAGAAATGCTTGTAACAGAAATTCCTGAAATAAAAGGTGTCATTAACCTATAAAAAAAGTGTAACAATTGTTACACTTTTTTAGTAGCTGGTTTTTCAATTTCAGGATTGCCTTCCATCATAAGATCAATCTCTGAAACAATCTTATTGGTTCTATCTATTTCTGCTCTTTGACTTTGAAGAATTCCTTCACTTTCTCTTGATTCTCTTTCTGCTGCCTCAATGCCTCTTTCGTTTTCATCACAAGCAGCTTCTAAAGATTCAGCATAAGCACGAAGCATATTCATTCTTTCTAAATAACTAGCTTGACTTTCTTCATATTGCACTCTTGCAGCCTCTGCTTCTTGTGCAGCTTCTTGCGCACGTCTTTCAGCATCAAGTTTTTGTTGTTGTGATTCTTCTTTTTGTTTTCTTAATTGTAAAATCTTTTCTTTTAATGTTTCATAATCATCAATCGTCATAACTCTAGCACTCTCAGGTAATTCTACTTCTTTGGCTGGAGCCTCTTCTGCTTCAGGAATGATATCAAACATGTTTGGTTCATCTTCTAATTCTAAAGCAGGCTCTTCTGGACGATCAGGAACCACAATTGGAACTTCTCGAACAGGTTCATCCACTACCTTATTTTCTGCCGGAACAAAAGCTTGTTCAATTGGTACCTCTTGAATAACAACTTCTTCTGCAGGTTTTTCTTCTACTACAGGAGCATCTATCAAGTTTCCATTCTCATCAAATCCTAATTTGATTTGTGCTTCTCTAATTTCCTCATCTGTCATTGGTGTATAATCATATTTCTTAGGTCTGCGAATACGATTTCCTTCTTCATCAAACTGATCTGCATGAACAGAAGTAGTATTATTTCTAGATACTCTTACTGCCTCTGGCGTCTCAGGAACAGCCTCTGCAACATGTTGATCAAAGTTTGTTCTTTCAGCTTCTAGTTTTCTAAATGCTTCTTCCACAGCTTCTCTAATTGCCTCTTTATCAATAGCAGGTGCTTCACTAACTGGAGTTGCTTCTGCTTGTGGTGCAGGATTTGGAACATCTACTGGATTAATAACAGGAGCATCTTCTGCATTTACTTGACTAAATCCTTCATTGATGGCATCAACAATAGATTGTCTATCAAGATTACTTTGTTCTACATCAATCTCTTCATTATTTGGAATAGCAGCAGGTTGTACTACTGGTTCAGGTTCAATAAATGGTCTAATAACATCTTCATTGACTGGAGTCTCTTCTGCAACAGGAACATCTGATACATAATTTTCTTCAACCGGAACCTCTTCTGGCATTACATCTTCAGCAATAATCTCTGGTCCCATTACCTCATCACGACGCTCTAATCCAATCGTATATAAACTTCCATAATAATTAGTAGTATGATAGGTCAAGTTATCAATCATGTTCTTACGTAATTTAATAGCTCTACTTGCCACATAATTCGTAGGAACATTTTGCTTAGATAATAATAAGATCTTTTCTTCCAATCTAGCAATTACATTGGCAGACTTTTCAATCTTTCTTTCATAATTATTATCTGTATATTCTCTTGTTAAAGCCTTTTCAATTTTATTCTCAAGTTTATTTTGTAATCTAGCAATTCTAAAAGCATTAAATTTTGCCTTGATATTTTGAAAAGACAAAGCTCTTGTCCTAATTTGTCTAGCAGGTCTTTCTTCTGCGTATTGCCCATACTCCCAATCTACTAACTCTATTCTATCGTCTGTCATACAACAAAACCTCCCTAATCTTATTCAGATTTTGATAATTATCTTAAAACGTCCTTAACTCTATTCCACTCTTCTTCATCATCAACACCTAATAATTTAGGTTCTCCTGATGAACGATCTACGTTAGAAACATACACAGTAATGTTTTCATTTTCATCTTTTTCGTTTTTTGTGTAGATAACGTATTCTTTCTTTGTATCCTTGAATTCAAACGCCAAAATAACCTCAACTTCTTCAATTGAGCCATCTTCAGCAACGATTGACATCATTTTCTTTTCTATTTCTTGATTTTCCATACAATAAAGCCTCCCTTTACTATTCATAATACAATTTTACCATAAATAAAAATAATTACAATAAGTTTATCCTATTTTTTTCAATAAAAAAACTTTTGCTCCATAACTACAATAATTCTTAATATAATCCTCTAAAAACTTAATATCATTAATCTTTTTAGCCTTCTTATTTTTGGAATCATAATACCCTTTTAAACGAACCTTTTCATAAGCAATATCTCCAAAAATATAATCATAATCATCAAAATAGTCCGTAACTCTTTCTCGAATAGTATCAAGATCAAAACAATCTCCATCATTTCTCACAAGTTCATATTTTTTTCCATTTATTTCAATATTTTTCATAATTCTTACCTCACAATTATATTATATCATTTCAAAAGAAACTAACGCAAGGTACCCGCATAATATTGAGGAACTTCTCCCGGTATAATTTCAAAAGATAATACGTTTTTAATCGTAGATTTATATGTTTTAGAACTAATCGGCATAGAGATTAAATTAGATACATTTACGATGGAATACACTTCTACTATAGCATTATTAACTCCATACTCTTTGACTTGAATATCAACATCGGAAGTAACATATCCCATAAAAGAAAGCTTAATGGGTATCATAGGTCCTAAATTAGCAAACATGGTAGAACCTCGTAACGAATTGAAGGAAACTTCACATAAATATCCGTTTTGTAGATAAGGATATTTTTCTCTTAATCTTTCTTGGATGGCGTAATGGTCAAAATCAAAATTCCCTTGTTCCATTTTTCGATACTCTTTTTGGATTTCTTGAACTAACAAATCATTAAACTGATTAATTTCATAGGTATTATAACGTATTCTAGAAACCTGGTCATCATCCTTTTTAATCGTAAAATACTCTAATCGATTTTGATTCACAGATTCTAAGGCTTTATGTACCACAACAGAAGTAACTCTTTCCACTTCTGCATCGATATAAGAAGATAAAAGTTTATTAATAGAATGATCCAAATATAATAAAAAAACAAAAGAAAGAAAGAGGCTTCCTAATAACCCTCCTAAAAAAAGTCGATAATTTATTTTTTTTGAATTAATATGACATCTTCTCCAATTTTCACAATCTGAGACCAATAAATTTTAGTATCACCCTCTCGATTTAAAGAAAAAAAATTCTTCCCCTGTTCAATCATAAAATAATCTACTTTCCCATCATCTAAAATAGAAATATCTATAATGGTTCCTACTGCACTTCCACTATCAATCTCTATAATCTTTTTAGACTGTAACTCTGATAATCTCATAGTATCTCTCCCCTATAAGAGTATGAATAACTTATGATTTTAATACTTTTTTCAATTCTTTTATAGCCTTTTTTTCTAATCTAGAAACCTGTGCTTGACTAATATTTAATTCATCCGCAACTTCCATTTGTGTTTTTCCAATAATAAACCTTTGATCTAATATATATTTTTCTCTTTTTTTTAATTCATTCATCGCTTCATCCATCACTAATGGTTTAGAAAAATCAGACTGAATACTTTCATCCACTATTTGATCATATAAATAGATAGTTTCCCCTCCATCATTATAAATAGGTTCATACATACTCATAGGTTCTTTCATAGAAGATAACGCTAAAAAAACATCATAAACACTGACATCTAATTCTGAAGCAATTTTATCATAATCTATTTCATGAACTCCCTCTTGGGTCATTTTCTCAATCATTTTTAAAGACCGATAAGAAATATCTTTTAAAGAACGACTAACTCTTAATGAATTATCATCTCTAATAAATCTTCGAATCTCTCCCATAATCATAGGAACCGCATAAGTAGAAAATTGAACCCCGTATTCTACATCAAAATTATCAATAGCTTTGATTAGTCCAATACATCCCACTTGAAACAAATCATCCATATTACGTTCTCGATGATAAAATTTTTTTAATACCGATAAAACTAATCTTAAATTCCCTTCTACTAACAATTCTCTAGCATAAGAATCTTTGTCTTTTAAGTAAAAAAGTTTTTTCATTTCCTCTGAAGAAAGCGTCATCAATTCCCCTGTATTACAACCACTAATTTCAACCTTATATTTTCCCATAACACACCTCATTGTTCTTATGAAAAAAAAGAAGAAAAACTATACAAAAAAACTAACTCAAAGAATTAGTTTTTTTCTAAATAATCGGCCCCTTTATGAGGTTCTTCTCTTAATAAATCATTAAAATTTTGTTGTCTCAAAGCCTCATATATCACAATCGCAACACTATTCGATACATTCAAAGCCCTCACTTTATCTGTCATAGGAATTCTCATACAATGTTCTAAGTCTTGTTGCAGGATTTCTTTAGGAATCCCTGTAGACTCTTTTCCAAAAATAAAATATAAATTCTCTTCAGAATGACTATAATCAAAACTAGTATGAGGTTTATGACCATATCTCGTAAAATAATAATAAGTTCCTGGATTTTTGTTTTTGAAATCCATAAAATCTTCATAAACTTCATATTCTAATTTATCAATATAATTCACACCACTTCTCTTTAGATGTGCATCATCTATCTGAAAACCAAGTGGTTTAATTAAATGCAATTTTGTATTAGTCGCAACACAAGTCCTCATAATATTTCCTGTATTCTGAGGAATCTCAGGTTGATATAAAACTATGTGATTCATAACTCCTCCATCAAAAAAGAAGATTACTCTTCATTTTCTATTAATTCTTCTTCCTCTTCTTCATATAAATTAACTTCTAAAAAGTTTTGTACTTTAGAAAGTGTAATTTTTACGTTCTTTCCGCCTTGTAAAATGGAACTAACTTTTCCATCTTGAAAAACTACAAAAGCAGGATACTTTCCACTCAACTTATGCTTACTAGGATACCGATTATTAAATTGATCGACAAACTCCTCTTGATCAACACCGGTTAAATTCAAGTAAACTACTTCTTCTGCAATTCCATTCTTTTGAACATATTTTTTAAAGTCTTTCTCAAAAGAACGGCATTCTTCTCCATTCGCCGTACACAAATAAACAATAGCACTAGAATTATCCACAACATAATGTTCTAAGTCCTTTGGTGTAATTTCAAACAATACCCCTCTTATAATAGGAATTTCCTTTTCATATTCTTTATAGACTTCATACCATCTGCAAAAATATAAAGTTAAAAAGATACACCCACAAAACAAAGCAACCAAAATAATAGAATTCTTTACATAATTCTTTTGCTTAACGTCTTCTTCACTCTTATTCTTTTTGTCATTTGCCATACGTATCACATCCTATAATAATATTTTAGCATATTTTTTTGTTTTTCCCTAATCTTTTTAAACATTATACTCTCTTAGAAGAGATTGAATCTCTTCTTTTTTCTCATCATAGAAAATAAAAAGTTTGTTTACGTCTAATGATGGATCTAGAATTTTTCTATTCTCATAATGATAAATATAGGTATAACTTCCATCAAAGAATACGGGATATAAATGATTACGAATATCTTTCAATTGATAAGAAAACTGATGTTCTTCTATATTCAGTATATTTCCTTTAATAATCATATTTTCCATTCTACCATAAACAGGATATTCTATATCTCCACAACCAAATATTTTATGATAGTCTTTCACAAAAGAAGAAACTTCAGAAACAGATAATTCACAAGATAAAGGAATATTTTTAAGACCTAATCGTTGTAGATAATAAGCCGTATAAATATTCATAATATTTAAGTAATATCCTCCATAACACTCTTTAGGATAAGAATAAACATCCCCTACCATATTCCGATCTAAAAATTGATCTTGATAAGTAGAATGACATCTACCTAAATAGTATACAAGATTTCCTTTTTCATGATATTTTTCGTACAATTCTTTAGAAGAAACATAAATACGTATAAAAGGATAAGCTAAACAGGTAACTAATTGTTCTTCTGTTTTTACAAAACAAGTAATTCCTTTTTTATAACTAGTATCAA
This sequence comes from Bacilli bacterium, assembly GCA_017511375.1. Taxonomy (GTDB): domain Bacteria; phylum Bacillota_I; class Bacilli_A; order RF39; family UBA660; genus UBA3789. The sequence goes on from JAFWKJ010000013.1 coordinate 7,152, forward strand.
TAGAAGAAAAAGATACTTCTTTTTCTAAATATTCTATAGTTGGTTTCATTCTCTCCTCTATCAACTTTTCTATCAGGAATCTTCTAAGTTCATTAATCATTTTAATAGGAATGAAAACAGAAGAATCCATATCTACCTGTATTTCTTGAATCATAAAAGGAGTATTTCCAAGTTTTGACATTTTCTCAATCATCTCTTCCTGCGTAATAGGAGAAGATTTTGCTTCTTCGACCATACCATGTTCTATCTCAATTTGATGAACACCATCAGAAACACAACCTTTTAGGGGACTATGTTTTTTCGCAACTACAGAAATAGCGATAGGAATCTTTCGTACTATTTCTGATATAAGATATTCTTTTTCCAACAAACAATCTTGTGTTTTCATCACAATATCAGCTTCTTCCAATCCTATTTTATTATCGACATAACAAACATCAGAAGAAGAACTACATAACTTATCTTTTTGATCATACAAATAATTAACAACCATTCCCTTATTTTGATGTAGAAAACGAATAGAATCATGTTGATGAAGACTCTTTCCCTTATCTAAGGCGATACGGATTTTGTTAGATGCTAAAGTAGCCTTTCCTATTTTTAATCCTATATGATTAGGTGTTTTCGGATTAATAATATGCTGACTGGATTCATGAAATAAATATCCTAATGTAAATTCACGATTAAAAATCGTTTTTAATTTTTCTATCTCCTCTTCCAAAGAGAAAGGAACTTGATCGATTAATTTACGATAAAAACTTGTAATAAATCCAACATATAAAGGGCCTTTCATTCGTCCTTCTACTTTAAAACTATCAATACTACTATTTAATAAGCGCTCTATCTGAGAACTAGTATTTAATTCCTTCATACTAAGTAAATATTCTTGCTTCCGAATTACTTTTTGATCCTTCAAAAGAGAATATGGTAATCGACAACTCCCAGCACATTCTCCACGATTTCCACTTCTTCCGCCTATCATACTACTCATAAGACAACAACCAGAATAAGAAACACAAAGGGCTCCATGAATAAAAACTTCTTTCTCTATTGGAATAGAAATTTGATCAATTTCTTCGATACTTAATTCACGAGAAAAAACGACTCTTTTAACCCCTAAATCATAAAACAATTTACAGGTCTCAATAGAACTGTTATTAGCTTGTGTAGAAGCATGTATTTCTAAATTAGGGTATTTTTCACGTAAAAGACAAATCATTCCAAAGTCTTGAACAATCAACGCATCTACACCATTCTTATGTAAGAAAGCAGCTTGCTCTAAAAAAGAATCTACTTCATGATTCTTCACAAGCGTATTCATCGTGACATAGAGTTTTACCCCATATAAATGACAAAAACGAATTGCTTCCACAATTTCTTCATTGGTAAAATTAGGAGCAAATTTACGGGCACCAAAATTTTTACACGCCAAATAAACGGCATCTGCGCCATGATAAACAGCCTGCCTTAAACAATCCATATCTCCCGCAGGAATTAATAATTCATGTTTTTTCATAAGTTCACCCCAAAGTTCATTCATATTATACCATAGAAAAAGAATATAGTTTACTATGAATCAAAATATCGAAAAAAGACTACAACAAATAAAAGCTGAAAACATCGTATGGATAATTTATCTATTCGTCATAGGTTTTTCTTTTTACTCTAACTATCTTGAAAAAGACTACTTTATAAACCATAACTTAAATAGTAAAGAAAAATATAGAACTATTAATATTCTGATTTTTATGGTCATTACAACGGTTTATTTTTATTTTGAAAAAGAAGCAATCGAATCCTTCCTAGATAAAAATAAAAGTGAACAATTAAAAACCTATGACACATTAGCTTTTATTGCATCTACCATGATTCTTATATCAGGTATTATTTTCTTATACATCGCAATCGATGATAAAGATTTAGAAGAAGAAATTGCTTTTAACTAATATGTAAAATAACTGTCTGTTCGATTGTTTTATTCTTGGGGAAATGTTTTATTGCATTTGGAGCATTTAATAAGTTGGGTGGAGCCAAACTTCTTAAAAGAAGAGAGGCAGTAATATGACAAAGAAAGATTTTTTAATCTTTTCATTGATCACTACTATCACCCTTTTAATAATATTACTATATGTAGTATTAATGTAAAAGAAATCCACCTAACTATGGCATAGTTTAGGTGGAACCCAATGAATTGGCAACACTCAACACTGCATTATTGAATGTTCCTTTTTTATTGTATGAAGTTTCCTTCATCTATATGTACTATATCATAAAATCATAAACTGTTCAAATAACAAAAAAGATAGCCTAGCTATCTTTTAATAATTTTCACTCTTTAATTCAAAATAACTTTGTGGATGAGCACATACTGGACATACATTTGGAGCTTTCTTTCCTACTACTACATGTCCACAATTTCTACAAATCCAGGTACTATCTCCTTCTCTAGAGAAAACAACAGCATCTTCAATATTCTTTAATAATTTACGATATCTTTCTTCATGATGTTTTTCAATTTCTCCTACCGCTCTAAACTTAGCAGCAAGTGCTGTAAAACCTTCTTCTTCTGCTGTTTTAGCAAATCCTTCATACATATCTGTCCACTCATAGTTTTCTCCATCAGCAGCAGCCTTTAAGTTTTCAATCGTTGAAGGAACTTCTCCTCCATTTAATTCTTTAAACCACATTTTAGCATGTTCTTTTTCATTATTAGCTGTTTCTTCAAAGATAGCAGCAATTTGCTCATATCCATCTTTTTTTGCCTTTGATGCAAAATATGTATATTTATTTCTAGCCTGACTTTCTCCTGCAAAAGCAGTCATTAAATTTTGTTCTGTTTTACTTCCTTTAAGTTCCATAAATTAACCTCCATTTCTTATCAAATATTTCCTCTTTATTATACCATCAATTAAAAATTCACACAACAAGCAAAATAGAATAAAATATTACAGGTGATACGATGAAACAAAAACACAATTTATTTTGTAGATGTTCTTCCTGTAAACAAAAAAGAAGAAATAGTGTCTTCTATATTTCTCTTATTTTAATCACAATTGTCATTATCTTCTACCAGTTACTATTACTAATATTTATCACAACAAAGATCAATGTTTTTTTACTTTTCTTTGAACATCTTTTCTTTATTCTTTTGATATTCTTTATATTTTTCTGACAAAAAAGAATTAGTTTTTAATACATAAGAAACAAGGCTTTCTTCTTGTTGAAAATCTTCAAAATCAAATTCTTCCACAAAAGAAATAAGCACATAGAAAAGAAGTAAATCTTCTTGGGAACAAGAAAAATGATGGAAGAAAGAATCTAACTCATCCATGATAAATTCCTCATCATAATACTTTTGATAATAATTCGCAAGTTCATAGATATAGTAGTCTCTTCTTGAAAAAGATACATCTATTATTTGATCGCCCCAAAAATTAGGGGAATCCAGTTTTCGAAGAGTAAGTACTTCTCTATATTCTATAGGCTGAAGTTGCATCCATTCATTTAAAAAGAATTCTCCCAAAGATAACAAACGATAAATGTCACTCATTTTTAATAATAGGTTATAAAAAGGACGTCTTGGATAATACATTTCTTCTATTCTATTTTGCACATCAAAATAAAATTGATATTGACGACGAATTGTTTGGTAACACTTTTGATAAATTCTTTGAATTATTTGAGAGTCAAAAGATATAATATGGGAACTCTTAGTATAAAGTTCTTCTAAAAGAAAAAGTCTTTTTTTATTTGGTTCTCCTTCTATTTGAAACAATTGAAAAGAATCGTGATTAGAATTAATAGGAACATAAAATGACTGAAAATGAATATCTTCTAAATAATCAAATATTTCTTTAGAAGAACAAACAGGGATATATGCATATATCCCTTCTTTTGTATACAAAACAATCTGTTCTTGGAAAAACTCTACTCTCTGTATAGAAGAGATATAATCATAAATCTCATTCGGTATTTTTTTCATTTGGTACAGGAATAATGAGTTTAGTTCCTATCGATAAATCTTTTATGTCATTGTATTTTTCTATTTCTTCTATACTGGTGTGATACTTTTCGATAATAGAATTGATGGTTTCATTTTGTCTAACAACATACACAACAAATGTTCCATATGTTTCTTCTACTTCTTCTATCTTGAAAAAAGATTCTTCCTCTTCTGGTTGCTTTCTTTCCTCTTCCTCTTCTTCTACAACGTTTTCCTCTGACATAGAAGGAATTTCCAATTCTTTTTCGATAATAGGATCTCCATCACACTCACGTTCTTCTACTAAGATCTCAGGGGCATCAATTTCCACTTCAATATCACAAACCAAAGAATTGTTTTCTATTATGTCATAATAAAAATCTGTAATATCGATTGTTCCTGCTTCAAAATCAACTTCTTCTGTCAAAGTAATATCTACTGGAATATCATAATGAAAATCCTCTTCTACTTGAGATGCTGTCGTACTCTTATAACTACCTAATACCGTAAAATGACCTTCAATATGATGAGAACTATCAAATTGTAAATGATTTTCTAATGAGATGGAACAGATTTCACCAATCATACTTGAAAACTCTATCTTCTTTTTTATATCTATCTTTTTCTTCATATTATCCTCCTAAAAAAACATATGAAAAAAAAGAAGTTTTTATACTTCTTTTTTATGAGATTGAAATAAATATTGATAAACTTCTTTATATTGATCAACAAAAATGAAGGTAAGATCTTTTTTAATTTCTTCAGGAATTTCATCCAAATCTTTTTCATTTTCCTTTGGAACAAAAACAGTCTTAATACTAGCTCTATGAGCTCCAATGACTTTTTCTTTCAATCCACCGATTCCTAAGATTCTTCCTCGTAGTGTAATTTCTCCAGTCATCGCAACACTTTTATCCACATATTGATTTTTAAACAAACTGATTAAAGTAGTTGTCATGGTAATACCCGCAGATGGCCCATCTTTATTGACTGCTCCTTCTGGGACATGAACATGAATATCATTCTTTTCTAGAAGTTTACTATCAATACCAAATTGATCCATATTTGCCTTAATATAATCAAGAGCAATATGACAAGACTCTTGCATAACATCTCCCAAAGAACCTGTTAAGATAAGATCTCCTTTTCCTTTAAACAAGGTGGCTTCTATTGGTAGAATATCCCCACCAAAGACAGTGTAAGCCATTCCATTGACAACACCCACTTCTTTAATCGTATCGTTTTCCATATAATAATACTTTTTCTTTCCCAATAATTCTTCAATTAACTGATTATCGATATTATAGAAAACGACATCTTTATTCAATAAGATTTGTTTGACAATCTTTCTAAATAAAGTCGCAATCATTCTTTCTAATTCACGAACCCCAGCTTCCTTGGTATAGTAACGAATCAACATCAAAATTGCTTCGTCATCCATCTGAACTTGTAGAGGGGTTAAGCCATGCTCATCCATTTCTTTTGGAATCAAATGTCTCTTCGCAATATCTAACTTTTCATACTCCGTATAACTAGAAATATTAATAATTTCTAAACGGTCTCTCAATTCATAAGGAATTTGTTCCACATAGTTAGCAGTTGCGATAAACATTACCTTAGATAAATCAAAATCTTCTTCTATGTAGTGATCAGAAAATTTATTATTTTGTTCAGGATCCAATACTTCTAATAAACTACTTGCTGGATCTCCTTTAATATCTTTTGTCATTTTATCAATTTCATCAATGATAAAAACGGGATTAGTAGTACCTGCTTTTCGAATTCCTTGAATGATTCTTCCAGGATTAGCTCCAATATAAGTTCTTCTATGACCAACGATTTCAGCCTCATCATTGATACCACCAACACTTATCTTAGCCACTTTACGATTCAAACTTTTCGCAATACTTAAAGCAAGAGAAGTTTTACCAACACCAGGAGGTCCAACCAAGCATAGAATAGGACTACGTAGATTATTGGTATTTTGTTTGACCGCTAAATATTCTAGAATACGATCTTTCACTTCTTCCAAACCATAATGAGAAGAATCCAAAATACTTTTTACTTTCATTAAATCATCTGTATCTTTTGTATAGTGATTCCAAGGTAAATTAATCATCCAGTCCAAATACTCACGAACCATTCCTAGTTCAGGAGAATTACTATTTAAAGTCTCATAACGATCTAATTCTCTTTTAATTTTTTCTTTTACTTTTTGATTGCATTTTAGTTTAGCAACTTTCTTCGTAAGTCTCTCAACTTCTGTTTCTTTATTATTTCCATCTCCAAGTTCTTTCTGCATTAATTTAATTTTTTCACGCAAAAAATATTCCTTTTGAGTATGGTCTAATTCCTTTTCTACTTCTGTCTCAATTTTTTGTTCCAACTCTACAAACTTTAAATCCCGATTCATATCTTCCATTAATTTTTTAGCACGAAGAACAGGATCAATCGTTGTAACATATTTTTTCTTTTCATCATAATTGATTGGTAAAAAACTAACAATCAAATCACATAAATCATTTAAAGAATCAATTCCATTTAATTGATTCATAATAGCATTTCCCATATAAGGAACTTTAGCTACATAATTTTCTAAAGATTTAATCAAGATACTAAAATAATTTTTAGACTCTTCATCTTCTTCAATCTCTACTTCTTTATAATCCGCTTTATAATAATTTCCCTCTTCTGTGATAGAAGATAATTCGATACGTTCCAACCCTTCAATGACAATTCTTGTCTTACCATTGGGAACACTCATTTTTAATTTAAGGCGTCCTAAAACCCCATACTTAGGAAAAGAAGTTAAACTAAGTTCTCCTTCATCTATAGGGTTCACAATAATCATTAAGTTGTCATCAATTTGGTCTACAATATCAACCATTTGTTTATCATAATTATTGTCATACTCTATACGCACTTCATTATTTGGGAGGATGACCATATCATTTATTATCAAGACTAACAATTTGTTCAATGATACTTCACCTCCAAAGTTCAAATACTGCTTACTATTATATATAGATTAATTTTTTTTTCAACAAAATGACCTCTTTTTTTACGTTTTTTTAGCAACGCATTTTAATATAAAAAAAACTTATAAATAAAAAAAGTAACAAACGTTACTTTTCCTTTATTTATTATAATCTTTCAATAAATCAACCGTCTTACGAACCTCTAAATCATACTTCACAAATTCACGTCCACCGAATTGTTTTAAGAAATCTTCTTCACTCATTTGATACTTATCAGCAAGTTCTTTTACTTCTTTATCTACTTCTTCTTCTGATACTTCTACTTTTTCTTCTGTCATGATTTTTTCAAGCATCAAACGATATAAAACATTCTTGAAAGCTTCTGTTTCCATTTGACTTCTAAGATCCTCTTCGGTTGTTCCTGTAAATTGATAATAAACACCTAAAGAAATCCCTTGCATTTTCATTTGTTCTTCGAATCTCTTCATTAAACGATCAATTTCTTCATTTACTAATTCTTCAGGAATATCTACTTCAACATTTTTCCCTACAGCATCTAATAGTTCGTCAACATATTTGTTTTCTACTTCTAATTCTTTTTGAGCACTTAAAGAAGATTTAATTTCACTTCTTAATGTTTTTTCATCTGTAACTCCATCCATTGCTAAATCTTCAAAGAAATCTTTATCTAATTCACGAGCTTGTTTTTCTTTAATTTCATTCACTTTAACTTTGAAAACAACAGGAGCTCCTGCTAAATCTTCTACTCCATAGTTTTCAGGGAAAGTAAGATCTAAGTCCTTTTCTTCTCCTACTTTCATACCAATAATTTTTTCTTCAAAACCAGGAATAAAAGTATTAGATCCAATTTCAAGAGAATAATTTTCTCCTTTTCCACCTTCAAAAGCTACTCCATCTTTAAATCCTTCAAAGTCAATAATTGCAACATTACCATTTTCAACTTTTCCGTCTTTTGTAACTAATTCCGTATATCTTTCTAATAGATGTCCAATTTCATGATCAATTTCTTCATCTGTTACTTCTACTTTGTCAGGTTTAATATTTAGTCCTTTATATTTCTTTATCGTTACCTCTGGTTTTGTTACAATCTTAAATATAAATTCAATTCCATCTGCTTCCACACTTTTCAAGTCTACAGAAGGTTGAACAATTGGCTCAAGTTTAGAATCTAACATAGCTTTTGTATAAGCAGCAGGTAATACAATATCTGCAGCTTCTAAATATAAAGATTCCTTTCCAAATTTCTTTTCAAAAACACTTCTAGGAACTTTTCCTTGACGGAAACCATCTACCTTAACAGTTTTTTGTCTCTTTTGAAAAGCTTCATCCAAAGCATCTTGCCACTCTTTTCCTTCAATTCTAACATTTACTTCATGTTTATTCGTTTTTTTGACAGATTTTGCTTCTGTTTCTTCTTTTTTTGTTTTCGTTTTTTTAGTTTCTTCTTTTTCAGTCTTTTTTTCTTTTGCCATATGCATTCTCCTCCAACGTCTTATATTATACATTATTTTTCTTTCTAAAACAATAGTTCCTTAGAAAGAAAAAACTTCAGTTTTCACTGAAGTTATTTGTTCTGTTCTTGTATAAAATGATAAGAATCTCTCATCATATCTTCCAAACCAAGTTCTGCCTTCCATCCAAGTTCACGTTCTGCTTTACTTGGATCTGCATAACAACTCGCAACATCTCCTGGTCTACGATTTACTATTTTATAAGGAACTTTCACTCCATTAACTTTTTCATAATTTTGAACTAAATCTAAAACACTATATCCCACACCGGTACCAAGGTTGTAATAGAAAACCCCCTCCGAATCCAATGCCTTTTCTAAAGCCTTTAGATGACCCTTTGCCAAATCCACAACATGGATATAATCTCTAACACCTGTTCCATCTGGAGTATCATAGTCATTTCCAAATACACTTAAAATCTCTAATTCTCCTGATGCAACACGTACAATATATGGCATTAAATTATTAGGAATACCATTTGGGTTTTCTCCAATAAGTCCTGATTTATGAGCCCCTATTGGATTAAAATATCTCAAAATGATCGGAGTAAATTTTGGATTAGCAACATGAATATCTTTTAGGATATGTTCAATCATTAACTTAGTAGTTCCATAAGGATTTGTGGTTCCTCCTACCTTACAATCTTCTGTAATTGGAAGAACTTCTGGATCCCCATAAACAGTAGCTGAAGATGAAAATATAAATTTATAACAATCATGCTCCAACATTTTTTTACATAAATGCAAAGTAGATATTAAATTATTTTCATAGTATTTAATTGGTTCCTTAACAGATTCTCCCACTGCTTTATAACCAGCAAAATGCATAATAGCATCTATCTTATGTTTGGTAAAGATTTCTTCTAAAACCTTTTCATCACAAACGTCATTTTCATAAAAGACAATTTTCTTTCCTGTAATCTTTTCTATCTTATCTACTACATCAATCGTTGCATTCGATAAATTATCAATGACAACCACTTCATATCCTGCATCTAACAGTTCTACAACAGCATGACTTCCTATATAACCTAAACCACCAGTTACTAATACTTTCATTTAAAATCCTCCATATAATTCATTATATATCTGGTAAACGTGAATCATTTCACGACCAATATTTGGGTCTATCATACCATCATCAATGCTTTTATTCAAGAAGTTTTCTAAATCAGCAAAAACAACATAAAACAAATTAAAATCCGTTTGCATTTCTAATTCATCATAATGTGTCTCTTGAAAATTAGGCATATCATCCGTAAAAAAGCGATAATAATAAATAGAATTTAATACTTTTTTTCCAGTACCAAAGTAATCATTATCATAAGTTTTAATACATAAAAAAGGCTCTTCTGTTACTTGAACATCTATTCCTGTTTCCTCTTTTATTTCACGAACAACACACTGATCTTTTGTTTCATCCCCATCTATATGTCCTCCAGGAAATTGATAGGTATTATTATTATGAGCAAGAAGTATTTTCCCCCTCGAATTGATAATTAACCCTTTAACACGGACAACAGATTTTTCAATATCTGCATCTGTTAATTGATGATCATTTATAACGATTTCTCTCATAAAACACCTCTTATAAGTGTCTTTCCCAATACTCCTGTGTATGAGGAGACACACTATTCATTACCGAATCAATTGAACTACTCATGACAGAAGCCTTACGCCAAATAGGTTGTCCTGAGTTTAAACAACTTGCCTTATTTGAATGCATCATATATTCAAAAGTAGATGCTCTATCTTCATCCGCAGAAACTTGTGCATAATCATTTACAAAATAGGCATTTTGCGCTCCTGTCCTAGCAAAAGATTCATCTCTCATCAAACGACCTCCTGCTGTCGTATACTCAAAACCAGAAGGATTATAGCCAGACCAAGATGAAAAACTAATACCCCTTTTAAACATATATCTTTCAATATAATGATAATTTTCATGATGAAAAGTATCATCAAAAGGATAAGCTACCGCTATCGATATATTCGCGTAAGAATAACTAGAATCTGTAACTCCTGTTACTCCTTGAATAGAAAAACTCTCTATCAAATAAATTGTTAATGGAATCCCACCATTTTTTATTTCTCTAAAAAAATCATTAGGATACAAACTCATCGCATTATTAAGTCTTACCAAATTGGCATTAGCACGAGAAGCATCCGTAATAGGGTTTGTACTCATTCCACCTACTGAATATCCAGCTGTCTCCAATCCATATTTAACTGTTACTCCATAAGTATTTTGAATTTGATTTCTCAAATTATTATTTGTTTGTTCCAACGTAGGGGTTGCAGGGGTTGGACTTGAGGAAGGACTAGGACTAGTAGATGGTTTAGGACTGGTTGAAGGACTACTACTTGGTTTAGTACTACTACTTGGTTTGGTACTACTGCTTGGTTTAGTACTAGAACCACTATTGGACTTAGAACCTCCGTTGCTCTTAGTAGTATTACCACTCTTTCCACTTCCTGATGATTTCGTAGTAGAGTTTGTTTTTCCACTTCCAGTATTATTACCACCCGACTCATCAATAGGACCTTCATCGATATCCATTTCTCCAACAGATTCATCCCAATGGTAGATATCTACAACGGTTATTACTTCCTCTTGTTTACCAGATTCCTTTGAAGATGTTTCTGCATCAATTAAATGAGTGGAATTACCAGCATCTAAATAAAAACCATATACCAAAAGAACAATGGCAACAGAAATTAACAACTTTGCAAAAAAAGTTAAATCAAAATTCTTTTTTGTTGGAAATTCTTCATTTGGCATATAAGTCTCTCCTTTCTCCATTAATCATAATTAATGAATTATATACTATCCCCTAAGAAAACAATTGGCTTGACTTTCTGTCAAGCCATCCATTGTAATTAAATCATTATACTTGGTTATCATACGAAAAGCCACATAATGATCATTATCTAAATTCACAATATCCTCTTTCACAATTTCACAATGATTTCTAAAAGCAGAAACCATATGTTCAAGAAAATCATTGAAAAAAGATTCACTACTATCAACATGGACCTCTTCATATTCTTGTCTATTTCCATCCTGATTTAAAATAGATAACTGTATGATACAAATTGTTTTTTCAAATTTTAAAGAGAATAAAATAGACCTTTCAAAACTAGATAAACGGAAAACATTCACAAGTTGCTCTACAAAATCTGCGTAATTGTTTTCCGTAATTTTTTCATTAAAAAGAATTGATTTCATTATTTAACACTACCTGCGCTTTCTAATTGCAATGCTTGATTTAATTCACTAATTTGGTTGTACATATTTTGTGCCTCTTCTACCTTTCCAGCAGCATACAACTCATTCGCTTGATTCATCATTTGTTCAATTTGAGCTTGTTTTGAAGCAACATCTGGTTCCAACAAACCATTATCCACAAGTTGTTGTTCCAAACCAGATTCATTCTTGAAGAATCCTTTTGCGCTTAATAAAGCCTCTTGTGTTGGTAAAGATTGTCTTAATTTGGCAGCTTGTTTTCCACTAATCATAATTACTTTAGGAGGATCAGCTGTTCTTTTATTAAATACCAGTGGTTCTGAAACAGGACTTGTGCTTGCTGTTTCACTCACCTCTGGAACCATCTCAGGGATACCACCCTCTTCTGGAATCACAGCATTAGTCTGTGAATCATCTAAAGCAGATCCTGTAACAGCTTCTAATGGTCCATCAGAAGAAATGGTAATGACTGGTATCGTTTTGGGTTCAGATTCTGTTTCACTTACAGTACTTTCTTCTCCTTCAACAGGAGTAGATTCTGTTTCAGGTACAATAAGTGGTGCACTTGTAGTTAATTCTTCAATAGCGGGCTCAGCAGGTGTATCTGGAACAATAAGTGGTGCACTAGTTGTCTCTGCAACAGGTTCCTCTACGGGAATTACATCCGTACTTGGAACAATCAACGGCTCTGTCGTACCCTCTTCTGCAATTACCGGGGTTCCCTCTGTAGGAGCGGGAGTATCTTCTGCGATTACCGGAGTTCCTTCTGGAATAACAGGAGTCTCTTCTGCGATTACCGGAGTTCCCTCTGGAATAACAGGAGTATCTTCTGCTATCACGGGAGTTTCTTCCGTAATAACAGGCGCTTCTTCTGTAACAACAGGTACTTCTTCTGTGATAACAGGAGCTTCCTCCGTAATAACTGGTGCCGTTTCTGTAACAACAGGTGTTTCTTCTGTAATAACTGGTGTTTCCTCAACAATAACAGGTGCTTCCTCTACTGCTGTTGTTTCTGGTTGAGTAACAACAGGAATATTAATAATAGAATCATTCGTTATTTGCGATTCTTCAGAAGTACCACTCTCTGGAATATCCATGACTTCATGGATGATTTCCTCTTTTGGCTCTTCTACAGCAGGTGTCTCTGCCACTTCAGGAATATCCATAACTTCATGAATGATTTCTTCTTTTGGTGCTTCTGCAACAGGTACATCCATTACATCATGAATCACTTCTACAGGTTGATTGTTTAATGACGAATCCACAACTGGTTCATCCATTGGTTCAGGAGCCATCGCAACATCTGCCGCTCCAGAATAATTCATTCCCAAAGCATCTGAAGGTTGATTCATCATAATTGGTTGTAATGGATTAACCATAGCTGTTTGTGGTTCTTCTATTCCTTTAATATTAGCAATAATTTGCGCAATATTCTTATCTTCAATTTGTTTTAATTTACGAGAACATGCATCTACTCTTTGTAGCGACTTTGTAAGTTGTTCGCTAATAGAAAGAATTTCCCTTAAACAAGAATCTTGTTGTACATAAAGATTCTGTAATTCAGCCGCTCTTCTTGGATCCGTAGCATCGATAAAAGCCTTCTCCCTTAGTTGGGCGATTCTCTCTTCCTCTGATGATACAATATCAAACAAAGTGGCCTTAATCTCTCGACTAGCTACTTCATATTTCTTGTTATCAAAAACATATTCTGTATACATGGTATCACCCACCTATCATTTAAGCATTTGCAATTTTTCTTAATAACGCTTGTACATTTGTCCATTCAAGTTCATCTTGAATTTCCTCAACATAAAGGGAATCTCCATTGCGTGCAAGTTTAGAAATATAGATAACTTCATCACCTTCATTACCGCTAATTTCCCCTTTAGAATAAACAACATAATCAATTTGTTGATCTTCACTCATCAAATAGGTAATAAGTTCAACTTCGAACTTAGTACCATCACTATTTTCTATCATGACCATTTTTTTATCCATACAAAAAATCCCTCTATCCTAAAATATATTATATAATTTTTTAAAGCATAAGTAAACCACCTAAAACACAATTAGACACAAAAAAAAGCAAGGATTTTGCTTTTTATGAAAAGTTAAACATTAACCATCCTGGTTTTAAGATTAACAACACCCCAATGATTAGCATAATAATACCGCCAATCAAATGAGAATACTTATTATATTTAGTGGAAATACCTGTAACTTTCATCGTAAACATTGCGATAAAGAAAACAACTAAATCGTCAACCAAAAAGAAGAAAATGTAAACAAGGGTGTATAAAAATCTTGTCATAGCATTTACATCATTTAACGCTAATAATTCTGTAAAGATAAGGGGTAATCCTGCCGAACAAGCAAGTTCTACCAAATTAACAGAAATAGCAAGACCAATTACACCAACAAGAGCGATTATAAAACTTTTTTCGCTTGTGAATTTACGAATCTTTTTAAAGATCTTTTTTCTTTTCTTTTCATCCACTACGTCACAGCCACTCTCTTTACTGGTAAGAAAACTTCTCAAATTGAAAACTCCTCCACCAATAGCCACAATCGCAATAATGGTTCTTACCCAATCAATCATTGTAATCTTGACGGCTATAGTAATCCAAGAGAGCATGATAAGCATATAAACAAGGGCCGAAGTAATTAAGAAAGCAAGGCCTAATGCCCACATACGTTTACGGTCTTTCATTCCTATTAAAACACTTATTAAGAATAGTAGAATCCACATAGCACATGGATTGAAACCATCAATCAAACCAAGTAAAGCAGCGGCACTCATAAGAGAGAATTGTTTTAAGTTATATTTTCCAAGAAAAGGAATATCCACTGTCAATTCTTCATCACTCTGCTTTTCTTGTTCACTGAAATGATCTACAATTTCCACATTATAATTAAAGGATCCCTTTTTTATTTGGGAAACTACATCAATATATTCATGTGTTTGATAATATTTAACTGCTCGACTTATTTTTTCTCCTAACGGATCACTATAACCTGAAATAATTGTCGTACCAATCACATTAGTAGGAACTCCAGGTCTAGTAATAGAAAAAGCTTCATTCACCTGATCTAATAATTGAGAATTTTCTTCATCAAACCATACTTCATAGCGTTTAATAACAAGGTCCGGATACTCTTTTTGTAATTTTTTCAAGAATATTTCCTCTTCTGCACAATGAGGGCATCCATCCCCATGGAAAAAATATAAAGTAACTGGTTCTTTCGCAAAAACAAAGATAGGGAAGAAAAATAAGATAAAACCAAAAAGATACTTAAGAATTCTCTTCATGGATCACACCAACTTCCTTTAACTTTCTAACAAATTCATCATAGGAATATTCTCCTACAAAACGAGAAACCTCTTCTTCCTCATTCATAATAATAAACACAGGTAAAACATCTCCTGGATGATAAGGTAATACTTCCTCTTCATCCATATCAAGATCATATTCAATCATATCAATAGAATAATTCTTTTTCACTTTAGAGATAACACTATTCATGACTAAACAGCCACTACACCAAATGGCTCCAATCTTAATAATTTTCATTTAATCACCTCTTAGTTTTAATTCCTTTAAAGATTTTTGAAAAGCATCAATAAAAGCATCAATCTCTTCTTTTGTTGTCTTATATGATAAACTAACGCGAATACTATGTCCTGCACGTTCTTTATCCATAGTAACCGCATAAACAGCTTTTGAATAATCCCCTGTAGAACAAGCTGTTTGCGTAGATACATAAATATCATAGGCTTCTAAAGCATGTTGCATCGTTTCAGGTTTGATAGCCTTAAAACTAATATTTACAATATGAGGTAAACAAAAAGAATTACTATTAACAACTACCTCTAAATGATTTAATTTTTCTAATAAATAATCATGAATTTCTTGTACATGTCTACTCTTCTCTTCAAAATTTTCATAAACCAAACGTAAAGCTTTCGCAAAAGAAACAATTAAAGGAGTAGCAGGTGTTCCACTTCTAAAAATCGTTGTGGATTTTCCACCATGAATTAAAGGTTCAATCACTAATCCTTCTCTTTTGACTAAACATCCTACACCCTTCATACCATAGAATTTTTGACAAGAAATAGAAGCCAAATCAACACAAGAAAAATCCACTTTTTCTTTTCCAATACTTTGTGTCACATCACTATGAAAAATCGTTTTAGAGTTTCTTCTAACCACTTCACTAATCTTCTTCAAATCCTGATGAACGCCTACTTCACTATTAACAGAAGCGATAGAAACAAGAACTGTATCATCACGCATTAAAGAACTTAAATCTTCTAAATCAACCAAACCATTTTCATCTAATTTTACAAAGTCTACTTCATATCCATTTCGTTGTAAATACTGAATAGGTGCAATAACAGATGAATGTTCCAATTCAGTCGTAATAATATGTTGTCCACGATTTTTATATTTTGCACATACTCCTTTGATTGCTAAATTATTTGCCTCACTCGAACCACTTGTATAAATGATTTCTTCTTTCTTTACACCTAATATTTTCGCAATTTGTTCGGTTGAAGCATCAATAATTCTTTTTGCCTCAACGCCTAAACGATGTAAAGAGTTCGGATTCCCAATAAATTCTCTACAAGTTTTTGCATAGGATTCAATTACCTCTTCGTCAACAGGAGTCGTTGCACTATAATCCAAATAAACCATATAGGTCACCTCACAACGTACTCATTATATCAAATTATTATCTATTAATAAAATAAACTAGCAGTTGAATGACTCAACTTCTAGTTTAGTAACCTTTTTTTATCTTTTGTAAGATTTCATCATGAGATACTCCATTTGTCACAATAGCACCTTGAAGGGATCCATCATAACGCTGCGTATTTCCATAAAAGTCTGTTACCCTGCCCCCGGCCTCTTCTACAATTAAAGCAGAAGCAGCCATATCACAATTGGCATGTTCTACTCCTGGAAATAAATCACAACTAAAATATCCTGAAGCAATCGCCATACAACTTCGCGCTACACTACCAATACTAGAAATTCTTGCCTCACGCAACAAATCATGAACCATCATTAACGTATCAAACTTAGCATCATTCCACATTTCAAAATTAATACGATAACCTAAATCCCCCAAATGCTTTTCATTGACATGAATTCTCTCTCCATTACAAAAAGCTCCTTCTCCACGAATAGCTGTATAACACTTATCAAGAAAAGGATCCATCACAACTCCCACCTGAGGAATTCCATCCACTACATAGGCAAGAGAAAAAACAGAAACTGGAATAGCATCTGCATAAACCCCTGTTCCATCAACAGGATCACATACCCATACTTGACTTTTTTGATTGGAATCAGATTCTTCTTCCCCTAATACAGAATGATCAGGATATTTTTCGTGAACTCTTTCTAGTAAATAATGATTAATAGATTGATCCACTTCCGTTACAACAGTACTATCCTTCTTATAATTATAAGTAAAAGAAGAGTCAAAATGCTCTAACATTTCCTTTTTAGCATAGGCAGCTATCTCCAGCGCAAAATCCAAATACTCTTTCATAAAACCTCCTAAAAAACACTAATACTACTTATTAGTGTTTTGATAATAATCTCTCTCAGAAATAGATTCAGAAATAGATTCTAAATCTTCTTCCACAATATCCATATCCGATAATATACTTTCTATTTCATAAATGATTTCTTTTAAACTATGACACTTTAAGTAATCAATTTTGTATCTTTTTAAAACATCTATTTCATGATTCGTAAGCATCACATTTTTATTAATAGTTTGTAACTCATTAGAAGAAAAATCCATTTCCCCTACCAATTTCTCAATATCATAATCCATCACTTACATGCATATCCTTTATTCTTTAAATACATCATAAACTCTCCTGAAGTATAATTATCTCCCACTTGTAGAGCAATAACATTACTACTCTTTGTATTAGTATCTATATGAATAATAAGTTCTCCATTGTTATCAGCAAAAGAAATATTATCTAACAAAACAAGTTCATTATCAGACACTTCAATATTATTGACAACATTATTTCCTGTAATCACACAACTAGAATGATCCTCTAAGTATTCCACTGTATATTCTAATGAATTTTTAATTCCCACTAAGTTTTGTTCTTTTCGATTATACTTATCGGGTAAAGTAATCTTTTTCATAACAGATAAAGACGTAATTTTTTTACCATCTAAATCGGCCGTTACTGTCTCTTTCAATGTAATATTTGAATCAAAGGTAGTTGTTTTTTCACACACAACCACTGTTTGTTTAATCGTCATAAACAAATACACGATGATACAAATAAAAATAAAAGTAATAATAATAGGTAATTTCATACTTTTTCTAGTATTCATAATTGACACCTCTTAAATATTATATCATAAAAATAAAAGAATACATGGATTCTTTTATTTATTATTCTCCCATTTCCATTCACGAATGTAACTTAAATCTTCCCCATATTCAGCAATATAATTTTTATGTTTTTCAAGCATATCATAACACCATTTTATAAGAACTTGACTTGTTTTCGCATAACGAGGGATTTCATTTAAAGCCGCAATAACAAGATGGAATCGATCTATTTCATTTTGAACACGAATATCGAAAGAGGTTGTAATAGTTCCTTCTTCTTTATAACCGTGAACATGTAAGTCCCTATTATGTCTCTTATAGGTTAATTGATGAATCAAAGATGGATAACCATGGAAATTAAATATAATTGGTTTGTCTTTGGTGAAAACCTCATCATATTCCTCATCTGTTAATCCATGAGGATGTGTATCAGAAGATTGCAACTTCATTAAATCTACTACATTCACAACACGAATACGGATTCCTTTTACACTTTTTCTTAAGATATCAACAGCCGCTAAAACTTCTAAAGTAGGAGTCTCTCCACAGCATGCCATTACAATATCTGGATTTCCTTCATCATTAGAAGCAAAACCCCATATTCCCAATCCTCTCTTACAGTGAACTCTCGCTTGCGCTTTCGTTAACCATTGAGGTCTAGGATGTTTAGAAGCAATAATGACATTAACATAATTTTTTGTTTGAATACAATGATCAAAACAAGATAATAAACAGTTAGTGTCTGGTGGTAAATACATACGAACCACATCTGCTTTTTTCGTAACTAAATGATTTAAGAATCCAGGATCTTGATGAGTATATCCATTATGATCTTGTTGGAAAACATGACTAACTAATAAATAGTTTAAAGAAGCAATTGGTGCTCTCCAAGAAATCTGATTAGACACCTTCAACCATTTAGCGTGTTGACTTGCCATAGAATCCACAATACGAATAAATGCTTCATAACTATGAATAAATCCATGACGTCCTGTTAAAAGATATCCTTCCAACATTCCTTCACATAAATGTTCTGATAAAAAGGCATCCATAACGCGTCCTTCCGGAGATAAGAATTCATCGTGGTTTAATATCTTATAGTTCCACATTCTTTTTTCCACTTCAAAAACAGCATTTAAACGATTAGATAATGCCTCATCAGGCCCAAACATACGGAAATTATGATTATCATGATTCAATACAAACAAATCTCGAATATACTTTCCAAGTTCAGAAGTATCCTGTGCTTCCATACTGCCTGGTTTCTTAATATCTAAACAATAATTTTCCCAATCGGGAACAATGATATCTTTTAAAATAGTTCCTCCATTCGCATAATGACTATTTCCCATACAATAGTTAATAGGAGGACATAATTCTTTTAATTCTTTGATGAGTTTTCCCTTCTCATCAAAATAATCCCTAATATCATAACTCTTTAACCATTTCTCTAAGACAGGTAAGTTTTCTGGATGTTCTCTGGTAATAGGAATGGGTACTTGATGAGCTCTAAAAGTACCTTCCATCTTTTTCGTATCTACTTCCTTAGGTCCTGTCCATCCCTTTGGAGTCGTTAAAACAATAACTGGATAATTACCCGTTCCTTTAGAACGAACCTTTTGAATTTGTTTCCAAGCTTTATCCATAACTTTTGCCATCTCTTCATGTAATTTTAAAGAATCATTTCCTGTTACAAAATAAGCTTTCCATCCATATCCATTAAAGAAATCTTCTAATTCATCTTGGTTCATTCTTCCTAAAATAGTTGGATTAGATATTTTATATCCATTACGATGAACAATTGGTAAAACAACCCCATCATTCTTTTTATTTAAAAATTTATTAATATGCCAACTGGTTGCAAGAGGACCTGTTTCAGCCTCTCCATCTCCTACTACACAAGCAGCAATTAAATCTCGATTATCTAAAACTGCTCCCGCAGCATGAGCTAAACTATATCCTAGTTCTCCCCCTTCATGAATAGATCCAGGTGTCTCAGGGGCTACATGAGAAGAAACACCTCCTGGGAAAGAAAACTGTTTACATAATTTTCTTAAACCCTCTTCATCTTCTGTTATTTCAGGATAATATTTAGAATAAACTCCCTCTAAATAATTATTCGCAATCATAGCTTGCCCACCATGACCTGGTCCTGATATATAAATCATCTTTAAACTATATTTACGAATCATACGATTTAAATGCAAATAAATAAAATTTTGCCCAGGGGTTGTTCCAAAATGACCAACTACATTAGGCTTAATATCTGTAATCTCTAATGGTCTGCGTAATAAAGGATTATCAAGCAAATACATTTGAGCAACGCTTAAATAATTTAAAACACGAAAGTAAGCATCTAATCTCTCAACTTCTTTTCTAGGCATCAACATAATAACACTTCCCTATTCTTTTTAAATTATATCAAGGTTCAAAAAAAAAAGAAAGATATATATCTATCTTTTCTTTCCAATCGAACCCCAAACCTTATGAAATAAACCATTTTTTGCACTCATATAAACATATTCTTTTGATGGCTCCCTACTTGGGTCATTTTTCACTTCTTTAGGAATCATCTTTAAATCATGCTGCGACATTCTAACAATCGTTCCATCCAAACTGGTCGCACGAAAATCACTTTCTGGACACATTAAATAAGAAAGCAAATCCCCCACAGAATAAGAATCATAAAACTCAATATAATATCTTTCGGAAGGCATAAAATTAGAACGATATCCATCCTGAATTAAAGAACGTCCATCTAATAAATCTATTTTAATAAAGGTATCTGGACTACTGATAAATTCTTCAAAAGAAGACTCTTCAAGACTCATCATTTTTTCATTACATTTTACATGAAGTATAGCAGTACCCAATACTTTTTTCTCACGTCTCATTTCAACCACCAGGGCATATTATACTATAAATAGAATAAATTATCAAGAAAAACATTATAAATATAATTTATAACAAAAAAAAAGAGCCTTTAAAGACTCTTCTATTTAGAAATTACTTCACAAATCAATTGACTAATCTCAGTAGGATTATCAATAGGAAGACCTGCTATAATACGAGCTTCACTATAAAGAATTTTAGCATATTTATTAAATTCATCTTTATCTTTCTTATATAAAGCTTTTAATTTTTTCGTAATAGGATGTTTCTCATTAATCTCAAGAATCATCTCTGCTTTAATTCCCATATCATTTGGCATAGCATCAAATACTTTTTGCATCTCAATAGAAACATCGCCTTTTGTTGTTAAGCAGACAGGATGAGATTTTAACTTATTACTAAACCTAACCTCTTTCACTTCCGTAAGTTGTTCACAAAAGTCTTTCAACAAATCAGAATTATCTTCATTAGCTTTCTTAGTAGCTTCCTTCTCTTCTTCACTTTCTAAATCTAAGTTCTCATCACTAACATTTTTAAAGTTCTTTTCTTCATAAGATTGAATAGCTGTAATACAGAACTCATCTACATAATCCGTAAGATATAGGATATCATATTCTCTATCTCTAACTTGTTCCACTTGTGGAAGAGCCTTAATCTTATCAATAGAAGCCCCAGAAGCATAATAAATAGATTCTTGCCCTTCTTTCATTTCAGAAACATATTCTGATAAAGGAATCAAACGATCATGTTTGGCAGAATAAAACATCACTAAGTCTTTTAACTTATCTTTATCTGCTCCATAGTTATTATAAACACCATACTTTAATTGAACACCAAAGGTCTTAAAGAAGGAAATATAAGTCTCTCTATCATCCTTCATCATCGTTTCCAATTCTTTACGAATTTTACTCTCAATATTTTTCGCAATCAATTTCAAACCTTGAGATTCTTGTAATAACTCACGAGAAATATTTAAACTCAAATCTTCAGAGTCAACAACTCCCTTAACAAAACTGAAATAATCTGGAAGTAAATCTGCACATTTATCCATGATAAGTACACCATTAGAATATAAAGCAAGTCCCTTTTCATATTCTTGCGTATAGTAATCAAATGGTGCATGACTAGGAATAAATAATAAAGATTTATAAGAAGTCATTCCTTCTACAGAAGAAGAAATCACTTTTAATGGTTTATCATAATCACTAAATTTATCCATATAGAAATTATCATAATCTTCATCACTA
Source organism: Bacilli bacterium (assembly GCA_017511375.1). Taxonomy (GTDB): domain Bacteria; phylum Bacillota_I; class Bacilli_A; order RF39; family UBA660; genus UBA3789. The sequence goes on from JAFWKJ010000013.1 coordinate 29,404, forward strand.
ACATCTTTAGAAGACTTTTTCCATATAGGAACCATACTATTTAAAGTTTCTACTTCTTTATGGTCTTTATACTCATGTTTTTCTTCATCCACTAAATCATGGTGAGTCACTTCCATCTTAATAGGGAAACTAATATAATCAGAATATTTCTTGACTAAATTCTTCAATTCATATTCATCTAAATATTTAGAATAAGAAAATTCATCGGTATCTTCTTTTATCTTTAAAACAATCTCTGTACCAATATCTTTTTTCTTAGCTTCTTTGATGGTATAGCCGTCAACCCCTTCACTTTCCCAAACATAAGAAGCATCATCATCTACACTTAAAGAAGTAACCGTAATCTTGTCACTTACCATAAAAGCAGAATAGAAACCAACACCAAATTGTCCAATAATATTTGCTTTTTCATCTTGGCTCATATTTTCTTTAAAAGCAAGTGTACCACTCTTAGCAATTGTCCCCAAATTACTTTCTAATTCTTCTTTCGTCATACCACAACCATTATCCACAATAGTTAAAGTACGAGAATCTTTATCGAAAGATAAATTAATCTCTAATTTATCCTTTTTTACCTTTATTTTCTTATCTGTTAAACTTCTATAATATAGTTTATCTAATGCATCACTTGCATTACTAATTAACTCTCTTAAAAAAATATCTTTGTTGGTATAAATAGAATTAATCATCAAATCAAGTAATCGTTTTGATTCAGATTTAAACTCTTTTTTTGCCACAATACCATCTCCTAACTTTTGTGTACAATTCATTTATACCACTCTTTTTAGCACTTGTCAATTGATAGTGCTAAAAATGTTAGGAAAGATTTTTAACGGCTTCCACAATCTCAAACCAAGTAGTAGCAGTTAAAACTCCACTCGCTTCCAACCCATTTTTTTCCTGTAAAAAACGAACAGATTTTTCTGTCAAAGAATCATATTCTCCTGAAACAATCACACCTGGTATCTCATGAGAATCTTCACAAATTAAATACAAAAATCTTTGAAGATTTAATACATCCTCTCCCGTCATACCATTTGATAAGTATCTACCAGAGAAGAACTCATTTAAAGCATAACGGCAACCAGTAGGAACTTTAGAACGATAATCTTGATAAACTCTTATTATCTTATTCCAAGTCGCAACATCCACCTCTCCTGTTTCAGGAAGTTGATAATACCTTTGAAAAGCAAGAACATTTTCCTTCGTTAAACGATTAAAGGTATCCCCTGATATTTCCACATTAGGAATTCGATCATCAAAACAAGCAATTAAAGATAAATAATAATGTAAATCTCGAATATAAAGCCCCTGATTTCCTTCCTTCAAAACTGTAGGATACTTTAGTTCCACTTCTTTTTTAGAAATACCTTCTGAATAAATATTCGTAATTTTTTTCACGGCATTAAAATAATATTTTATTTTATACCAAGTAGAACGATCCACTTCTCCTGTAACCGGTAAAGAAAAAGTTTTTTGGAATACTTTTACCGCATTTTCCATTTCTATATCAAAATAAATCGTATCACGAATAATCGCAGGAATGGCAGGATAGTTTTGCCCTATCCGATTCAATTGAACTTTTAATAAGCGAATCATATCTCCCGCATCCCCAATCGATAAAACCACTCCGGGATAACTTTCCATCAAAGGAGATATCGTTGCATTGTCAACAAGTTGAACAGAGTCTCCATAATAATATTTTAAAATACGTAAAGCATCTAATCCTTGATTTGCTAAACTAACACTTCCCCATTGAGAAAGACCACTACAAGTAGTATTTCTTCCATCACAATAGGAAGCAAATAATGGTTGTATTTGTCCTGAACGAACGATATAGGAAGGAAATATTTCGTCCACAATATCATAAATCGTTTCAAAGAACTGTCTATCTTCTACAAAGCTTTGATCATATTGACTACTACTCGTAATATCAAAAGTATACCCTCTAGAACGATACCATTCATTATAAATACGATTTAAAGCAAAACTAATAATGGCATAAATATTGGCCTTTAAAGCCTCCTTTGGCCAATTAGGATACAATTCACCAGAAGCTACATTTTTAATATATTCCACAAAAGAAACACGAATATTTCTCGCATTACTATCAGGGCTCCCCAAATGAACCACAATCGATTCTGGAACGACAGGAACTTTATACATTAGGTTTCACCTCGGGTATCATTCTCACATATTGAATTACGGTAATTCCTCCATAAATAGAAATCGTATACTGTTGAATATCTTGATAACCCAAATGAATAGCACTCATTTCATAATTCGTAGAAACCGGAATATCCGTAGAACTTAAATCTTTTTTAGGAGCCGGTAAAACAATATCTCCCAAGAAACCAACAGAATCCGTTTTGCCATTATAAAATAAAACTTGATAATTTCCAATTTTTTTCATGATTAAAATATTGGTGTTAGAAAGAGGAATCACTCCTCCCATCGTAAAAACGCGTACTCTTAAAACCCCCGTATCTGGATATTCCTTGATAAAGTCTTGATATTCATCCATCAAACGGAATTCATCCAAGGTAATATATTCTTCCATTAAGATACCTCCTTTATTTTTAGTATTTGCCCAATACTCAAATTAGTATTAGATAAGTTATTTAACCTCACAATCGTATCAACAGAAATCCCATACTTCTTCGCAAGAGAATATAAAGTGTCCCCTCTTACAACCCGATGTGTGATATAAGAAGGTTCTTGATATACATCTCCATAACAGCTACTTCCCACAGAAATATCATTAATAGGAGACAAATACAACACTTGCCCAACCATTAAAGAAGTACTACTTAGTTGATTATAAGAAATTAAGTCACTAACACTTACCCCCATTTTTTTCGCAATAGAATACAAAGTATCCCCTTTTTGAACCACATACGTATTAGATGAATTATCCTCATTAGAAAGACCCGAAACCTGAAGTACTTGCCCAATCGATAATATTTGATTCGTAAGTTGATTCATCTCAATCAACTCTGAAACAGGAATTCCATATTTTTTACTAATACTATATAATGTATCCCCTTTTTGAACTACATACGTATCACTAGAAACAGGGACTATTAAAACCTGTCCCACTTGTAAAGAAGAACTCTTTAATTGATTTTTCTCCATCAAAGCAGAAACACTGACACCAAACTGTTTTCCAATTCCATATAAGGTATCTCCCTTTTGTACTACATATTCCATAACATCACCCAATAAAAAATATGCATAAAAAAAAGAATAATACATACGATTATTCTTTTATCTTAAATTCTTCTTCCAACAGTAACAATCTTATTTTGCACACAAATAGCATTGATATCTATCAAACCCTCAATATAAGCATGTACCTTATCTTGTGCCAAATAAACTTGTGCTTTATCTCTCTCTTGTTCCTCCTTTGACAATTCGCTATAAGGAACAGCCAATTTTGGATTACCACGATTAGGATCAAACACCCAAGGATTTCTTCTTAACCATTCTATATGAACAATAGCCCCTAATTGTTCCATATCTTCTAGAGATATCACATCTCCAAACATAATTCTATTATATACAAGATCAATCGCAACCCTAGCAGCCTCTAAACTATCTGTTTTAGATTCACTAGAAAGAGAAGAAAAATCTCTTAAGACATTTTCCTTTCCATCTTTATAATCAGCTCCTAATTTAGAAGCCTCTTCCAAAGAAATTTGTACAGGTGCAAATCTTTTTACTGTAATAACGCCATGATGAAACAAATTCATAAAAACATTAAAATCAGTTAAACAACGACTCACATAACCCTCATGTCCTTCCAAGTAAGAAGTATCTATTTCCACTTCATTTCTTTTTTCTTCCCCCACAAAACAAGCATTACGAAAAGACTCCCCAAAATTCTTTGTTTTTTTATATTCTTGGTTTGCCCTTTTAAAGAAGGCAAGCAACTCCTGTTGACACCAAGCATCATGTAAATCCGCCCCTAATGAATAAGAAAGTGCTTTTTTCACAATTATTTCATCCATATAATACCTCCTACTTATTTAAATATAATTGATCAGAATCATCAAAATAATATAATTCACCAATATTACTTCTTATAGTTGGATAATGATAAGAATCCCCCTCTATATCAATTATACCAAAATCATTGATATCAGATACAACAATCTTTTTGAATTGATTTTGCATATGTAAGAAAGCATCATCATACAAATCTAACTTCGAATAAGCCCCATACAATAAAACATTATTACTCGTTTGAATCATAATCGTAATTTCATGATCATTCTCAACCATTAAGTAATTATAATAATCCCCATTATCCGTTAAAAAGATAGAATCATTTGTTTTAGTATTTTGAAAACATAATCTTCCCGTCTCAGGATCTACTTCTAATACATAATTTAAATAAGAATAACGATTATAATCATAAAAAGAAATACGATAAGAAGAATCAATTATTTTACGAGTATAATCAGGACATAATTCATTTTGATCTCCATATTCATGAACAAATAGTAAAGTAATTACGTATATAGCAATCCCAATTGCCATAAAATAATCTTTTGTACTTTTCACTTCTTTCGTATATAAATCTGTTTGTCGATATAACCAATAACAAAAGAATCCATAGGCAATAATCAAAAGGGTTCCCCGAATAATATTAATAACCATCGTCAAAGTAGTAGGAGGTGCAGACAAACAATCTCCCATAGAATTGACACTACCTAAAAATAAACTAAAATCCCATAAGGCGTGAGAAAATACAACTACCCAAATATTCTTTGTCTTATAATATACTAACGCTAAGAAAACCCCTCCTGCAGCTGCATTCATGACTTGTACAAGCGTCTCAAAAAGTCCTTGAGTTTCTCCAATATTTAAAAAATGAACAACCCCAAATATAAAAGAGGAAAAAAGGATAGATAAAAACACTTCTTTACGATTCCGAGAATATCTTTCTAAGAATTCATTTAATAACCAACCTCTACATAAAAACTCTTCCACAATCCCAATAAAGAAACAATATAATGCCACATTAAATAAAGAATAAATATCAAAAGCATTATCATTCAGAATAATACTAATTATATTAATCCCAATAAAGAAACAAGAAAGTAATAATTCAGGTAAAATATATTTAAAACTAGTAAAAAAACCTTCCCTCTTCTGTGTAAATATATATTTGTTTTTAAAGAGTAATACTAGAATAACAACTAAACCAGACCATAAAATCTCATAAGTAGCCTCTTCCCCAAACTTCGCAGTAGACAAACTACCTTGCATAATACTCGCAACAACTTGTTGAGTAAAAAGCACCCCTAAAAATAAAGCAATCATCATCACCCAATATAAAAATATATGTGTTCTCTTTTTATCCATCAAATCTTTCCCTTCTTCTTTTATCTTTACAAATCCCTATCTTAAATATACTATGAATACACCCCAATCCAGACAAGAAAAAAGGTATTTTACAGTTTTAGACAAAAAGAAAACCAGTGTTTTCACACTGATTTTCATATTATTTTACACATCGTTGTAAGCAAAGAACCACTCATCATTACCATCTAATTGATAAAGAATAATAACTTGTGTTAGATGATTATAAGTTAATTGATACCCTGTTATTTGAGAAGCCTCAATGTCTTTATTCTCTCTCTTCTTAGCATTTTTAACAATAATCTCATCTATTTGTTCTTTTAAATAACCAAACGCTTCAAACAACTCATCGGGTTCAGTTAAAAACTTTTTTTTCTTCTTAGAATAAATATAAATATCAACCGTGTTTTGTACATCATCAGAGCAAAAATCGGAACGAATATTATTTTGTGAAATTGAAATAACATCATTTTTATATTCCAAATACTCTGTAAGAGTTTTTGTTAGATATCTATACTTATACTTGCCTTTCACTTCTGCACAAGCTTCATCATCAGCTGTTGTATGTTTTAAATCTTCTTTTTTTAATTTTTGATTTTTAGCGTTCATTTCCTTCATAAGTTTTTGCATATCAGGATTGTCTGATTTAAAAGTATAAATAGCATATCCTCCAGAGGCAACACACAAGTCATCCTTCGGATCTATACAATTATCTACATTATCATACTTATAATCAAGATTATCAAGAAACTCATCTTTCTTAACACCACGTGAAGCAAGGAAAAGAATCAATAGTATAATTCCTATTACAATAACAACTAGAAAACATGCAATAATTATTTTTTTCTTTTTCATACTATCACTCCTAATTTTCACATTTTCCACAATCTGAAGTAGGTACGGATGTTTTATAACACTCATTATACACCCATCCATTGCAATATCCAGCTACCAATGAAGACGTATTCGTACCCGGAATATTGCCACAAGAACTAAGAGTTCCCACAGTATATGTTGTTCCTGATAATGTTCTTTCTCCAGATATTTCTATAGGTGTTTTAAATCCAGCAAGCATTCCATTAATACCAGGTGTATCATACCAAACATCTCTAAAAGAATTTCCTTGACGAATATAAGTCCAAGCATAAGAATCATACCAGTTACTAGTACCGTGTGTCACATTTGCCTGACATAGATATACTTTCGTTGTGCAGGTAATGCTACAATTAGATCCACCAGTACTTGTATCAAAGCTACTACATCTATGTGAATAATCGCTATAATAGCTTGAATAAGCAAGTCGATTATAAGTACCACTACCACAACTAACACTGCATGAACTACCGTCCTTATATTTAATGTGTCCACTTGCGCAACAAACTTGAGAATTACAACTAGCAGAATCTAGTCCACAATCTGAACCATCATACTTAGATGTTTTACTTCTATATTTCGTTCCCCCATCACAAGGTTCTGAACAACTTCCCCAACTTCCATAATTAACAGAACCGGAGCCACAACACGTAGGAACAGAGACAGAACCTGTACATGTTATTGTTGTATTATTTCCAAGAGAATCTGTTAAATACATATAACCAGTTTTAGTTCCACTACTTGAACAAGATAAACTATTAGATCTTGAAGAAGAAGATGTAAAACTAGATTCACCAGTAAACTTGTAAGTTTGACTCACTCCTCCAACTCCACTATTATCTGAAACCCTTGAAGGAGTAATGCTCATACTATTACTAGAATTTGTATTATAACTTCCAGATAAAGTACATTCTCCTGTTGGAGCTTTTTTGTCAATTTTTATAGATCTATATCCACAATCAGTCGTATTACCAGCTCCATCTGAAACACTACCCGCATTGTTTTCTCCCTTTGCTCCTGCTGTCGTGGTATTTATTTGAGTATCAGTATATGGATGAGAAGCAGCAGAAGTCACACAACCTGACCCTCCTGTTCCATCATCACAAGAACTTGATACTGTTATAGTTTGATTAGTCCAGGGAGCAGTAGTAGGATAATCTGTATTATTTGGATATTTTGCTGCCAATTTACATTCTGGAGCATGTCGGTCAATCTTAACAGTTATGGGACTACAAGTATTAGAATTTCCAACATTATCAACTATACTAGTATCAGCAGGGACAGCATTACTAGTCGTATAATTACCATTATTTGTTCCTTCATAATCATTTGGTTTGGAATCATTTGAAGCATTAGTACATCCAGACCCTCCAGTGTCACTACAAGAACGTGATACCGTTACAGTTTGATTAGTCCAAGTACCACTTGAATAACTAGATCCTCCTGCCTTTGCAGATACAGAACAATCTGGTTTTTTCCTATCAATGTTAACAGACAGTGTTCCACATGTTTGTATATTACCGGCTACATCATCAACCGTTACAGTCGTACCGTCTCCTCCTGGTCCTAGATTTTTGGAATAATGGGTATTTGCCGCTCCAGGATAATCATAATGTTTATCTTGTTTAGATGTGGTTGTACAATCACTATTGATAGTACCCGCTTCATCTTTACATTCTCTAGATACTCTTACAGTTGCAGTCGTCCATTCTCCAGAATATGGATTATTTGTATATTTATCAACTGTTGAATTATTACTAGAATCATAAGATTTTCCATTAGAGGCATATGTTCTAGATAAATTACATGCAGGTTTTGTGTAATCAGTCCATACATGGAAACCAGTTGGACAAGTTGCACTTATATTTCCTGCTTGATCCGCAACAGTTCCACCTTGTCCATCTCCAGCAGCTCCTGCATCATCTGTCTTTATTTCATAATCATAAGTATGATAATTTATACTATTAGGATCACAGGTACTATGGGTTGTTCCATTTGGATCACTACAGGTTTGATATATTCGGGTCATTTCTTTTTCATTTCCCGAACTTCCCCCTGTACCATTTTTCAAACTTAACCAATTATCAGTACCATTTAGATAACCTGAACCAGTTGTATTTTGTACAGAATAACTACTTGCACCTGTACCTGTTCCATAGTTTTGGCCAGCACCACAAACTGGAATAGTATAATCAATTCTAACAGTTTGGTTTGGATCACATTCTGCACTTATATTTCCTGCTTTATCATATACAGTTCCACCAACGCCACGACCCATAGCTCCCGCATTAGAAATATCCATTTCTGAATCGTAAATAAAATAATCTATACTATTATCATCACAACCACTCTTAATCGTTCCGTTTTCAGTACATTGTTGTGTTACTTTCGCCATATTTTTCAAAGGACCCGTTCCATCATGTAAACCAATCCAGCCATAAGATGTTGCAAGTTTCGTACTAGAATCATTAAAGTTAGTACTACTTGATCCATACGCATATTTTGTAATCGTTGTACAAGTTGGAAGCGTATAATCAATTTTTACCGTTTTCTTTGGACAAGAACTAATGTTACCCGCAATATCATTAATTGTTCCTCCGTCATTATATCCCATGGCTCCTGCATTATCTGTCTCTATTTCATAATCATAAATGAAGTAATTAATTGATCCATCATCACAATCACTATTAATACCTCTTGGACTTTGATTATCGTTACATACTTGCGTTACTTTTGCCATTTCCTTAATACCGCTAGACTTTAATCCATTCTGCCATCCTAACCAGCCATGTGCAGTAAGAATACCATCAGAAGTAGGAGTAAAATTATTTTTATTTGCCCCTACTCCATAACTTACGTCCGCCGTACATACAGCTTTCGTATAGTCAATCCATACATGTTTATTGGTTGGACAACTTGCACTTAAGTTTCCTGCCTTATCATAAACATCTCCACCATTTTTATCTCCGGCAGCTCCAGCTTGATCGGTCTTTATTTCAAAATCATAAACATAAGAACTAAGACTTTCATCATCACAACCACTATGTGTATATCCATTTGGATCGGTACAAGTTTGGTATACCCTAGTCATTTCCAAATGACTACCTGTTCCACCCTTAAGACTTAACCAAGCATTATGAAGGAGCCCTGATCCATCTGTATTAGATGTAGGTATACTAGTAGGATAAGAAGCTTTACTAGCACCGGTTGCATAATCTTGACCCGTATCACAAAGTGGAGCCGTATAATCAATCCATACAGTTTTATTAGTTGGACATTCTGGACTTTTATTAGCCGCCTTATCTAAAACATAACCACCAATTTTATCTCCTTTAGGTCCAGCTTGTGAAGTTTCAATTTCTTGATCATATATAAAGTATTCTATACTATTAGGATCACAGGTACTATTAACACCTGCTGGACTACCACTATCTGCACAAACCTGTGTTACTTTTGCCATATTCTTAGTAGATCCACGTCCATTTTTCAATCCTAACCATCCATGTTTTGTTCTTAAATCTGTACTAGAGGCAGAATAACTTGATTTACTAGTACCAGAACCAAAAGTAAGACTCGTTGTACAACTTGGTAAAGTATAATCGATTTGTACCGTTTGATCTGCTGGACAATCACTATAGTTTCCAGCAACATCATGAATTTTACCACCTTGCCCAACACCTTCAGCTCCTGCTACAGCAGTCTTTAATTCAAAATCATATACATAACTCTTCATGTCATTTGGACATAAACTTCTTTCATTTCTTGGATCATAACAAACTTGTGTTACTCTTGCCATTTCTAGTTTTGGACCTTCTCCATTTACAAGTCCTAACCATCCATAAGATGTTAATAGATTTGCAGATGAAAGGTTATAATCATTTTTATTTGCTCCTGTACCATAGTCAATCTTGGTAGAACAAATCGGATGAGTTCTATCAATATTTGCTTTCATCACAACCGTAGTACAGTTACCTGCTTTATCACACATAGTGAATTTTGCTCGTCTCTTTCCTTCTTTATATAGACGTAAGCCCTTGATACTAGCATTTTGTACTCCTTTTTCTGCCAATTCTAATGTTGCTCTGTCTTTTACATCATCATAAACTGTGGAAGTAAGAATTCCAGATGCCTCAACTCCATTATCTTGCTCTGTCGTTCCATCACCTACTTGATTACTATCTGTATCTTCTTCATTAACTTCCCACTTATAATTATATAAGTATAAATTATCCGTAACTTCAGCATCAATAATGACTCCATTTGGATATTTATCATCATTCATCCAAGTATTAACCAAATCGGAATATGCATCAAC
>JAFWKJ010000014.1 GCA_017511375.1 Bacilli bacterium
ATTGCTTTTTCTACTATTCAAAGCATCTATATCATAACAAAAACTTCTTCTTCCAATGGGTGTTTCTATTGAAGTATCACAATAAACATATTTATCATTTTCTTTATCATACATAATAACATCAGGCTCTCCACCAGTTTCTTCCATATACCTTATAGAAAATAATGCTTCATTATTTAGTCTTTTTAAAACATCGTTCCAATTAATTCCCTTATGCATTTTTTCATTTTTGATAAATCTCTTTTCTAAAATTAATATTAATTCTTCATTACTCATTTTACACCTCAAAAAACTATTTATTATTCACTTAATATTATACCATACTTTTCTATCTTTCTTACTCATCGGAATATTACTATATTCCGAACAAAAAAGACTAGATTTCTCTAGTCTTTATTATTTCAATTACTTATTGTTTTTTGCTTTGATTGCGGCTTGTACTGCTACTTACATAAGGGGGTTATAGAAAATACAAGACGTAATATCTTAATCTTCCGAGCATTCGTCAGAACAAAAATTTTGTAGATATTTCTAATAACCATTGCTTAATTGTTTTACATATGCTTTGTCTTTAGGATATATTCTATCTCTATCTATTAATACTAAAGGATATTTCTTAAACCAAACCGGTACTTTTTCAGGATTTGAACAATCAGCATCACGATATGTATCTAATAGCATAGTATTTTCCCCACAACTTCCTTTAGTTAAAGTATCTGTTCTTCTATAACCCAATCTATCAAGTGCTAAATCAAAGTATCTGAAATAATTTGGATCAATATCTTTGGCACTTCTGGTTAAATATTTTTGTACTTCTAATCCTCCTTTAACTTTACCATCTTTATCTCTTAAATATATTTCTTCATAGTTTTTAGCAATCAAATATAGATTAGGGCAAATTATATCTTCGTATGACCATTTTGTTTTTACAAGTTTAATAACATAATCGCCAATTCTATAGCAACTACAAGTTGTTCCTTCTCCAACAAAACCATATTCTTTACTTTGACTTAGTTCCATGTACTTTTCAGTCCACTCTTCTAATAAATTTCCTAATCCACAATTATAGATCAATTCTAAATCTCTTTCTTCTGGTGTGCCAAGGATACTATATTTTGTAGGGTCTTGTCTTGTTGTATCTAAAAAACATTTCAATCTACTTGCAAAATTATCTAATAATTCTCGACTTATCATGTCTTTATGCCTTAAGTATAATGAAAAACGATAATCAGCAGATGTACTAAATAGTGTATCTGCATCCTCACTAAATATATAGATTTTTTTTGCTTTGTTAGGATCATTTAGTACCCTGTGTGAATCAGGATCAACAATCCACTCATCTGTTAATAATTGAGAAGCTAAATAATTATACTTGTAATTGTTCAAAATAAAATCTTTTAATTTTTTATAATCTTTTTCACGATTATTTGTTAGTAACGCAACTGCTAATTTAGAAATATCATCTGGATTCATTAATTGTGGTAAAAGTGTTATTTGTTCGTTAAGTTCATAGGTTATAGATGTTGTATATTTAGTAATATCATCATATATTTCATCTACTTGTTCGGGATGATTCTTAATAATATAATCCATAAATAGATATCGAATATGGAGGTCATGATATCTTGAAAGCATATGAATTAGTTGGTTATTTTTACTATCAAATGCGTATTTAACAATACATTCAAAATACTTTGGATCTCCATTAAATGATAAAAATGTATCAAAGTTTTCATATAATACTTTGAGACCTAAAGGAGAATTGTTCAAAAGATTATTTAACATATCAGAAGTTACATTTTTAATATCTAACAACTCATAAGCTTCATCTGCAAATTCTGGAATATCATATATTACAGAAAAACAAAATGATGGTAAATCTACTTTTAGTTTAGAGAGAAAACCATGTATTATTTCAATTCTATTTGGAGCTTTTCTAATACTTTCAATTAAGTGTTCATAATCATATGGTGTACAGTGAAAAACAAAATCAACTTTACCATCTCTCAAATATTCTAATGTATTAAAAGCCATATAATCCTCCCTTTTTATGTGCTATTATAACATAAAAAACAAATAATTACTATCTTCTTTGTTACTGGAAAAATAAACTTTCAAAGCATCGCAATATTAGTATTTTACGAGCAAAAAAAAGACTAGATTATTCTAGTCTTTTGTTGGGTTACTTTGACCCCTTATTTTTAATTGCAGCTTGTACCGCAATAATACTCGCAACACATGTACCCTATACTATTGGACAATTCTCTGTACTTGAGTGATAAATCACTTCGAACATTGTAAAAACTTTATTTTCCATTATTTTAATATTCAAAATATTTTAGAATTGTTTTTCAAATTCACCTTTTACATTTATACCTTCACTTTTTACCATAAATGTTTGAATATTAAATTTCTTCATATTTCTTTCTAATTTAATTAATTCATATTTTGTTAAAACAGTATATATTATGTATGTTCTAGTATCATCATATCCTCCCTTGGCATACCAATATGTAAAATCTCTTTTTAATTCATTTTTTATAAAGTCATTGATCACTTTTGGATTTTCTTTACAGAAAATAAATGCTGTTGAACATATATTTTGTTCATGCATTTTATCAACCATTAGACTATCTACTGCAGAATATATTATTGAATATATCATTATCTCTAAACCATATCTTATTCCAGCAACTACATAAATAATAGTATTTATTATCATACCTAGTTTACCAACAGAAAAATGATTGTTTTTCTTTGCAAGTGCTAAGCCTACAATATCAGTTCCTCCAGTTGAAGCTCCACTGGATAGAATCATCCCAACACCAATTCCACCTAATAGACCACCTAATATTACATTGGTTAATAAATCACTAACTATTTGATTATGAGGTATTATTGATAACATTATTGTTTGAATTGATACTGAAAATAATGTTCTATAAAAGAATGTTTTACCTACTGATTTATATGCAATAATAAAAAGTGGTATATTAATTAAATAGTATATTATTCCTGAAAAATCAAAATTATTTTTTATATTAAATATATCTATCAATATACTTCTTATTATTTGAGATAAACCTAATATACCTCCTGTATATAAGTTATTTGGGACCACAAAGAGATTTATCGCACAACAAAATAATAGTGAACCAATTAATGTTTTACAAAAATCAATTAGACTCCAATTAAATATCTTTTTAAATATATACATTTTCTCACCTCTAGTGATGATAATTATAGCATTTTAAAAAATAAAGTAAATAGATTTTGCTTATATTTTTGTTTATTTATACTTATTTACAATTTCACCTTTTTGTATCTAAAAAGACTAGATTTCTCTAGTCTTTTTTTCTTATATAAATATCAATTTTTATTTCTTGATTTCTACGCATTTTTGCTTGCTTTATCCCTAAGTCTGATATATAACCTCTAATATCATCTTCATTAAGATTTATGGAAAAAGCATACCAATAATTTGGTTCACTTTTTACTTTTTGTGTCCCGCTTTGATGGCAGCTTGTGCAGCAGCAAGTCTTGCGATTGGAACTCTGAATGGTGAGCAAGAAACATAAGTTAATCCTGCATTGTGGCAGAACTCTACTGATTGAGGATCTCCACCATGTTCTCCACAAATTCCTAATTTGATATTAGGTCTTGTAGATTTACCTAATTCTGCAGCCATTTTAACAAGTTTTCCTACACCTTTTTGATCTAACTTAGCGAATGGATCTTGTTCATAGATTTTGTTTTCATAGTAAGAATCTAAAAACTTACCAGCATCATCTCTTGAGAATCCAAATGTCATTTGTGTTAAATCGTTTGTTCCGAATGAGAAGAATTCTGCTTCTGTAGCAATTTCATCTGCCGTAATAGCAGCTCTTGGAATTTCAATCATAGTACCAATATGATATTCCATATCTGATTTCTTTTCTTCTTTTACTTTTTCTGCTGTTTCTACAACAATATCTTTTACAAATTTTAACTCTTTTACTTCTCCAACAAGTGGAATCATAATTTCAGGAATAATATCATATCCATCTTCTTCTTTAGTCTCAATAGCAGCTTCCATTAATGCACGTGTTTGCATTCTTGCGATTTCTGGATAAGTTACTGCTAAACGACATCCTCTATGTCCCATCATTGGGTTGAATTCATGTAAGTCATCACATACGCTCTTAATATGATCAACGGTCATATTCATTGCTTTTGCTAACTCTTCCATTTCAGCATCTGTTTTTGGAACGAATTCATGTAGAGGCGGATCAATGTAACGAACAGTCATTGGTTTACCCTTTAACTCTTTATACATTGCTTTAAAGTCACCCTTTTGATATGGGATTAATAAATCTAGATATTTTTCTCTGTCTTCTACTGTTTCAGAAAGAATCATTTTTCTTAAGTTGAAGATTCTTTCTTCATCAAAGAACATATGCTCTGTACGGCATAGACCAATTCCTTCTGCTCCTAATTCAATTGCTTTAGCAGTATCTTTTGGAGTGTCTGCGTTTGTTCTAACACCTAATGTTCTATACTTATCAGCCCATTCCATAACACGTCCAAATTCTCCAGCGATTTGAGCATCAACTGTTTTAATTTCTCCATCATAGATATTTCCTGTTGTTCCATCGATTGAAATAACATCTCCTTCATGGAATGTTTTTCCGCCTAGTTCGAATTCTTTCTTTGCTTCATTCATCTTGATGTCACCGCATCCAGATACGCAGCAAGAACCCATACCACGAGCAACAACAGCTGCGTGAGAAGTCATACCTCCACGAACTGTTAAAATACCTTGAGATACTTTCATACCAGTAATATCTTCTGGTGAAGTCTCTAAACGTACTAAGATAACCTTCTTCTTCTTTGCATACCATGCCTCAGCATCTTCTGCAGTAAACACGATTTGTCCGCAAGCAGCTCCAGGTGAAGCTCCTAAACCTTTACCAATTGGTTTTGCAGCTTTTAGTGCTTTTACATCAAATTGTGGGTGAAGTAATGTATCTAAGTTTCTTGGATCAATCATAGATACAGCTTCTTCTTCTGTACGCATTCCTTCATCTACTAAGTCACATGCAATCTTTAAAGCAGCTTGTGCTGTTCTCTTTCCGTTACGAGTTTGTAACATGAATAGTTTTCCATGTTCAACTGTAAACTCCATATCTTGCATATCTCTATAATGAGACTCTAGTGTCTTACATACTTCTTGGAATTGTTTGAATGCTTCTGGGAATTTTTGTTCCATTTCAGCAATCTTCATTGGAGTACGAACTCCTGCAACAACGTCTTCTCCTTGTGCATTTGTTAAGAATTCTCCAAATAAACCTTTTTCTCCTGTAGCAGGATCTCTTGTAAAGGCAACACCTGTTCCACAGTCGTCTCCCATATTTCCGAAAGCCATTGATTGAACGTTAACAGCAGTTCCCCAAGAGTATGGAATATCATTATCTCTACGATATACATTTGCTCTTGGATTATCCCATGAACGGAATACTGCTTTGATTGCTCCCATTAATTGTTCTTTTGGATCATCTGGGAAGTCTTTTCCAATTTTATCTTTGTATTCTGCTTTGAATTGTCCAGCTAATTCTTTTAAATCCTCTGCTGTTAATTCAACATCTTGTTTAACTCCCTTTTTCTCTTTCATTTCATCAATTAGTTCTTCGAAGTATTTCTTTCCTACTTCCATAACTACATCTGAATACATTTGGATAAATCTTCTATAGCAGTCCCAAGCCCATCTTGGATTGTTACTCTTTTCAGCAATTACATGAACAACTTCTTCATTCAAACCAAGGTTTAGGATGGTATCCATCATACCTGGCATTGATGCTCTTGCTCCTGATCTAACAGAAACTAGCAAAGGATTTTCTTTATCCCCGAATTTCTTTCCTGTAATTTCTTCCATTTTTCCAATGTACTCATTTATTTGATTTTGAATATCTTCATTAATTTCTCTTCCATCTTCATAATATTGAGTACATGCTTCAGTAGTAATGGTGAATCCTTGTGGTACTGGTAAACCAATATTAGTCATTTCTGCTAAGTTAGCCCCTTTACCTCCAAGAAGTTCTCTCATATTTGCATTACCTTCACTGAATAAATATACATATTTGTGCATTATGATTCCTCCTTTTCACAATTCATAGTATATCAAATTTAGGGTTGTCTATTCAAGTATAAATATCCTTTTTGACATTAAAACTTTTTATGACAAAAAAAAGAAGGATTATATCCTTCTTCTTGGAACTCTTCTTTCTTTCTCTTCTTGTTCTTCTAGAGATCTAATGTATTGGTCCACGGCGTTTTCTTCTTCCATTGAAACCACTCTTGCTGCTCTTCTTGAATTATTATTTTCTTTTACTTGTGTAGATTCTACAGCTCTTCTTCTTGTTTGCTTTACACCCTTATTTATCATAATAGCTCCCATATTATAACTATTGATTGTGTTATTTAGATAACAAGAAGTCTCTTCATAGGCTTCATTTTTTTCTCTACTTGTTTTAGCGGCAAAATGCTTTAAACCAATGCTTCCGGCTGTTGCAATGGTAAAAAATGGATTAGGAAATAATCCTGATAATACGATGGTTCCCGCTACCAATGCTTGTGCTAGATTGTGATTCGCTTTAGAAGATATATTTTGAGCCTCTAGTTCTCTTTTATCTTTTCTAATCGCTTCTATTCTATTTCTATTATCTGGTGTAACAGTATCTGTAGGATTAATTTCTCCACTTAAAATTCTATTAATATTATTTTTTTGGCTTAGTAAAGAACTGTTCATAATATTTAAATTAGCTTCTTTTGTTTTACGACTTAATTGAAAGGAAATGGCTCCTCCAATTAAGGATAATCCAAACCAAGGAGAACTAAATAACATACAAGTACCTATTACAGCAGCTAAACCTGTGCCTATATTATTTAGTATCTTGTTCCATTTTCTTTTTTTCTGTGTATCATCTAATTGAATATTAATTCTTTCTAATGCCTTATTTGCATAGTTTTTCATTAATATAACTCCTATCTTTTTATTTTTTGTCTTGGAGGTAATTGTGAAGATAATGTTGAATATCTTTCAACATAATCATCTACTGCTTTTGCATATCGATTGTTATTTTGTGTTTGATTGTTCATTGGTCTTGATTTCATAGGTGGTCTATTCATTCCTGTTGTATTTTGATTATTTGTCTTTCTTGGTTTATAGATTGGTCCCAATACTAAATCATTTTTTAAATTTTCGATATGAGCATCACATTCATATAATTTATTTTCATCTTTCGCAATTTTATTAACGGCTATAGCAAAGGTAACTAATCCTCCTACTGTAGCTATTACCATTGGTGTTGCTACTAATGAAGAAATAGAACCAATTACCCATCCGGCAATTCCTCCAGCCATTAAAGCAGAATCTGTAGTAAGACTATCATAGATATCTTGTTGCTTTTCTTCTAATTTTGCGATTTGCATCGATTTTTTTCTTGTAAGTTCTGGTGATTGCGCCACCCCATTACTATAGATGCTTCTTAAGTGTTTATTTTGCGTTCTAGCAGATTTGATTTGAGAATTCTTACATCTAGCATATCCAACTGCAGCAATAGGTACAATAGCCCCTAATAACAAAGCTGGTAATGTAAATTCAGCAATCATGGCATGAACGGCAACGGTGGCCATACATGCAGTTCCTGTTAACAAAATAGCCCCTACAGAAGCGGCAAGTTTTTTTAGTCTACTTTGTTTTATTTCTGAAATATTTTCAGCAATTTTATTGTTTATAATTCTTGAATCGTTCATTCTATCAACCCCTGTTTGACGGCATATATTTTATCATAAAACCCATATTTTGTCAATAAAAAAGAATGATTGCTCATTCTATGAAAAATAATAATGAAAGGCAACTAAACCTTCTTCGTCTTTTATAATCAAGTCTAAGTTTTTTTGATTATCTTTGGAATAATGATAAGTTGTAGTCTTATTATTATCATCTTTACTGATGAATTTTTCTGTCAAATCTCCATACTTTGCAGTAATCTCTTCTATCGTACAACCTTTTTTGATATTTCCAGGTAGGATAAACGCAAATTCATTTTCTTCTTTGGTTGTATCTACTTCTACACTCCAAACATAACTATCTTTCACGGTATTTTCTTTTTTCTTTTGATTCCTAATTTGAACTTTTATTTGTCCCCCATCGATACTTTTTGAAATAAAATACGTTTCTGTTTTTTCTTCTGGATCTAACACTAATAAAAGTATTTCATCATCTACAAATTGCCAATCGTTGTTTGAAAACTGACTAAATGGTTGATTTAATTGATAAAATTCTCCTTCAATTTTAAACTGCCCACTCGTCCATTCTTCCGAAGTAAAATTTGCAATAATTCTTTTTTCAATTTTTGATTCTATTTTAATGTTTGGATATATTACAAAATAACCCACCAAACCTATTATGATTATTATTCCTATGACAAAAATCCATATCATGGGACTTTTTTTTGCTGGTTCATTCCACATTTCGTCCAATTGATTATTTGTTTGAGGAGTATTTTGATCTAAAACATTTACTTTCTTAGCAAAACTTTCCTCATCAATGAACGTATGAGCCTCCATGATTACTGGAGGATCTACTAGTTCTGTATTTCTATTTTCGTATGTAACTTGTATTTTATTTGTATCACTTACAGGGGTTGAACAAACACTACATATCGCTTCATTTTCTTTTAGTTCCTGACCGCAATTTTTACATATCATACTAAAGCACCCTAACCCATCTTATTCTTAGTAAAGAATATGAGATGGAATTCCTTCTAATTTGTTTGAAGATGGTAAATCCTTTGTTATAGATGAAACACTTATAATTGCTATCATAGCTAGCGCGAAAAAGAAGAATGCTAACAATAATACAGAACTATTATCTAAAATAGATTCTAATGGTTTTTCTTCTAAATAAATAACTTCTGGTTGCGGATCTGGTAACTTTGCTCCACAAATCCCACAAAAATGATCATCATTTCTATTTTTGGTTCCACAATGTCCACAAAACATATTCTTCACCTACCATTGTTGAATTAATTCCAACAACTCTTCCTTTCTCATAATTCCATTTTTTTCACTGACCATTGAACCGTTTGAAAACAAACAAACAACTGGTACACTGATTACTCTATAATCTTTTGCAATGTTTCGAAAACGATCTGCATCTACTTTCACAAAGGTAATTTCAGGATGTTCTATTTCTATTTCTTCTAACGTCATTTCTAACATTTTACATGGAGTTGACCAGTCTGCTGAGAAAAAGACAAGTGCTTTTTCTTTTTTTGTTAATGGTTCAAAATCAAATGATGTTTTGATTGTTTCCATAACATCCTCCTAATATTTATTCATTATACTATCAATGTCTTGTATAGAATCTAACTTATGTACTTCCCTAAGGGATTCTATTGTATTTTTATCTACTACTTTGTATTTCAACATAATATCTAATGTTTGTAAATTAGCTTCATTTATCGTTATCGTCTTCTTTGTTACTTTATCACTAAGGGTTAATACATCATGTACTGGGTCTATAAATCCTTTAATATACCCACTTAATACAGGCGTTTTATATAACATATAATTGATCCCTTTACTTTCTTTAAATAATTGGAAATTGCCAAATGGAATCATTAAAATCATGAATACTATCAATAATACTACATACCCTTTTAGAAGAGAAACAACGCCTCCTAATATTTTAGATGGTAACCATAGAATAATGGTACTATTCACAATCTTTTGTAATACTTTTGAGATTCGAATAGAAGCACTATAGATTCCTAACATTACTAAGAATACCAAGAAAAATGCTACAAGTTGATAAAATAAAATATTTAATGTTACAAATCCATCTAATTCAAAGAATGGTAGTAAAACACATAGTATATTTCCTACAAATCCTTTTAAAGAGAATGATAAAACAAATACTAAAATAGTCGCAATTAAAGAAACTGCTTCTTTGATAGCTCCTCTTTTTATTCCTACTACTACAAACATAAGTAGTAATAAAAGTATTCCAATATCTATGACATTCATTCTATCATCTCCACTTCCTACTATATTCATTATAAACTATTTGAGAAAAATATGCTATAATTAATTTTGGGTGGTAGTCATGTTAGAAGAATATATGAATAATATGGGCTATACAGAGGATCAGATTTCTCTTATCTTGTCATCTTATCCTATTCGTAAGCAATCAGAATCTACCCTTTTATATGCCATTAAAAATCTAACAAATTTCTTTCATCGTAATGGTGTTGATAATACAGATATTGTTTATATCACAACAATAATTCCCAATATCATTATGATGAGTATTGAAAATATAAAGGAGCGAATTCAAGAACTATTACAGTTTGGATTTCTTAAATCGGAAGTATTCCAAATGTTAAAGACATATCCCTATTTGTTTGAAATGTCTAATCAAAGAATTCAAAACAAATACCAACTCTTCCAAGAAATGGGATTTCAAGCAAGTGACTGTAACGAAATATTTGTTAAAAGACCTAATCTTTTAAATCGGGATTTATCTAGTATCAAAAAAAGAATTCAATATTTATTTGATTTTGGTTATGATGCCAATGATTTATTACTTGTGATTCGTTCAGTTCCTGAATTAATAGATATCAATCAAAGTACTTTAACTCATAAGATAGAGGAATTAAAATATTTTGGTTTCACGCAAGATGAAATCATTAAAATTACTTCTTATTTACCTGAATTATATATTTATAGTAAAGATGAGATTGAACAAAAAACAAAATATTTAACAGAAAACTATTTTACGACTAGAGATATTATCAATACTATCAAAAAAGTTCCTTTATTATTAAAACACGATCATTTAGAAAACATTGAAGAAAACATTGAAAATTTAGAAACTCTAGGATTTGGTAAATCTGAGATTGTTCCTCTGACGGAAAAAAATCCTTATGTCTTAGTTTATTCCAAAGAGATGGTGAGTGAAAACTTTAAAATATTTATTCATTATGGTTTTTATAATCAAGAGGTTGTTAAAATGATGAAGGATACTCCTCTCCTACTCACCTATAATAGTAAAGAATTAAACAAAAGACTTCACTATTATAAAGATCAAAAATTATTGGATGAAATAAAGAATCATAGTAAATACATGTTATATAGTCTAGAACTGATTCAAAAAAGAGCAAGTCTTATTAAGAATAAGAAAAAGTCGGATGTATTTCTTAATGATATTGAATTTGAAGAAAAATATCATAAAACAAGAGAAGATGTCTTGAGGGGTGATAAGTAATGGATGTATTAATTCGCTATGGGTTTTCTATGGAAGAAATAAAAAACATGATGGAGAACAATTCTGAAATTGAAAATGTTCCTGATAAAAACATTTATGAAATTATTGATATTTTAGGTAGTATTGGTTGCCTTAATAATCATATTAAAAATATTTTTTGTTCTAATCCTTATTGTATCTCTAGAAATCCTAAAGATATTCAAAAACTGATTGATAAAATGACTGATATGGGTTTGACTCATTTAGATTTGGTTTTTGATAGTAATCCTTATTTATTAAATATCACATCTAAAGAACTAGAAAGAGTCCAAAAAAATAAGAAGAAAGAAGGATTCAATGCTTTGGAAATCAATAACTATATTTACTATGAATCTGCAGAAATATTTTAGGAGGTCCCTATGAATGTCGTAATTAAAGTAAATGATGAAATTAAAGAAAAAATGATTGAATACTACAAAGATAAAAGAAGAGATAAAGTGATTCCTTATGTCGTTTTTCAAGCACAAGAAGAAGATACTGTTATTACTTTGTATGAATCTGGTAAATGTATGTTTCAAGGAACTTCTGCGGATGTAGATGCTGCAATGTGGGGAACTGCTTTAGAAAATACGAAGGAAAAACAAGAAGAAAGAAAAAAAGAAGATCAAAAATACTATTCTTGTAATGCTGTAGGAAGTGATGAAGTAGGAACAGGAGACTATTATGGCCCTATTGTGGTGACTGCTTGTTATGTCGCAAAAGAAGATATCCCTTTTCTAGAAGAATTAGGTGTGGGAGATTCCAAAAAAATTGAAGACGATAAAATCTTAAAAATTGCTCCTCAAATTGCGAAAAAAATACAGTATAAAAGTGTGATTCTTACTAGTAAAGAATATAATGAAAAGTATAATAAAGATATTAATATGAATAAGATAAAAGCTATTCTTCATAATAAAGTTTTATATCAACTCATTCAAGAGGAAAAACCAAATTATGATTATATTATTGTCGATGAGTTTGCTAGAGAGGCCAGATATTATGAATATGTAGCTGATCAACCTGCTATTCAAAAAGGAATTACCTTCCTAACAAAAGCAGAAGATAAAAATCCCGCTGTGGCATGTGCCTCTATTATTAGTCGATATATTTTCTTAAAGGAATTTGATAAGCTTTGCGATGAACTACATATGCCTCTTCCAAAAGGTGCTGGGAAAGATGTAGATACCATGGGAGAAGAAATTGTAGAAAAATTGGGAGAAGAAAAATTAAAAGAAATTGCTAAGTTTAATTTTAAAAATACCGATCGTATTCTACACACTCTTATTTACTAAAAGACTATATGTCTTTTTTTCTTTTATCCCCAAATTATTTATGCTATAATGTAGTCAAAGTAGGAGGTGTGATTACTATGAATAGCGAGAATTTAAGACAGATATTAAATGAATTAAAGGTTTTGAGTCCTATCAAGGCTAAAAAACTAAAAGACATGATTTGTCAAGAAACGAATGAGTCTGATGTGATGAAGCAATGTGAATTAGAACAAAAAATATGGAATTATCTTTATCAAATCTTTTTAAGTTGCTTATCGAAAGAATCAAAAAGCAGTTTGGTAGGTGCTGGGGATGAGATTAATGAACTCATTCATACGATTGAACAGAAAGCGCAAGATGGTTGGTCTATTTATAGTGAAGGGGCCTTTCGTATAGAAGAACAAGAGGGAGAGTATGAAGTGGTTGGAAATATCCCAAGAGAATATGGAAAAGGATTCTTGCTACAAGAAAGAACTCCTAAATCAGAAAAAGAAAGAGAATATGCAATGAAAGAACTTGAGTTTTATACAACCTTTGAAAATCATCTTGCAATACTTGGAGGAGAAATGGACTTTAAGGAAACGTATTTAACGATGGGATATCAAATTAAGAATTCTAAAATATCAAGTGATTTTGTTGAATTACTAATCACCACTTTAGAATTACCGAGATTAGATCCAGAAGATGTTGTCGTTAATCAATATACAAAATAAAAAAGGAAGAAATCTTCCTTTTATTTTTTTCTTGTATAAACTAAATGCTTATAAGAAATATTGTTTTCCTCATTTTCTCCTAAGACTTCCCTATCCCATTCTTCTTTATTAAATGTGGGAAAATAAACATCTGCATCGGCACTTGCATCAATCTCTGTTAATAATAATTTATCTGAATAATCTATCAATTGTTTATAGACAGAGGCTCCTCCTATCACCATTACTTCTGGATAGTTAGCAACCTTCTCTAACAACTCATCAATAGAATGAACAATAATTATTTCTGGATCTAAATCCGGATTTTTAGTCGTTAAAACAATATGTTTTCTACCTGGTAATAGTTTGGGAAGAGATTCTAGTGTTTTCATTCCCATAATAATAGGTTTCCCCATCGTTTTTTCACGAAAGAATTTCATATCTTCTTTCAAATGCCATATTAAATCATTATTTTTACCTAATTCTAAGTTTTTGCCTACTGCGGCAATCATTGTCATATTTTTCATAATTAAATACCTAATGGGAATTTGAATTGAGGATTTTTCGTTTTGATGAGTTCTCGTGGATAATCTGTTATTTTGATATCATCTGGAGTAAAATCATCGAAATGTTCTTTTTCTTTATTTAGTGTTATTTGGGCTTTACAAGTAATTGGTTCACGATTTAACATCTCAATTGCTTGATCAATATGACGATCATACAATTGAACATTTACAGGTCTCCATGTAAAAGTTCCTGCTTCTAAACCTAATTCCTTTGCCACTAGTTTTTGTAGTGTTGCATATTGTACTTGATTGATACAGCCTGCTGTAGCAAAATCACTTGATCTTTGTACCATGGTCATATCCAAATAATCTTTTCCATCCCATTCATGTCTTACATTCCATATCGTTAAGAAAGCACATGGTTTTAGACCATGAGGTTCCTTAAAATCATCTTGTTGCCATAGGCAAGTGATGTTACGTCTTCCATCTGGATTGTTTTTAATTGCTTCAATTACTTGACTCTTTAACATATGTCTTCTGTTGACGGTTTCTCCATAACAAGCACCTATCGTTGGATGTCCCTCTTTGTTTAGAACGTACTCTCCTTTTTCATCTCTTAGTGCCCAATCATTCCACCAGTTATTTACTTTGTGATCTTCATCCCATGTACATCTACCTAATAATTCATCAAATAAAACTAAATCGTTACTTTCTTTTTGATAAATCCAAAGAATCTCTGCAATACTTGCTTTTGTGGCGATAGGTCTTAAAGTAATCATTGGGCTTTCTCCTTTCGCTAAATCATAGGTGCATTCAATCCCCTGATTTACACTAATTGTATGAGCTGGTACCCAAATCTCGACACCATTATTCTTTATTTTTACTTCTTCTCTTTCCCCTACAGGAATTGTTTTTCCGTCTTTTGTCGTCACAAGTCGTTTTTCATCGTCGTATGTTGCCCCTGCATAGAAATCTTCATAATGAGGTCTTGGATCATGATCAAGAGCTCCTTCTTGAAGAATTCTATCCATAATGACCTTAGCGTACATGTCCCCTTTTGTTCCAATAGGGCTACCATCTTTTCCTACTAACATCCCATCTTTTACTTTTGGTTTTTTGTAAGTGGTACGCTTCAAAGATATTGGTTGTTCCCCTAATCGAATCTTTTCTAAATTAAACCTGTTTAAATCGAATTTACTCATTCCTTTACCTCCCTACTCATTAATATCATTATAATATCATTCTCTATTTCAGACAATCATTATCTTATGATTTCTGTTATTTTTCTATTTCCAATCTTCTATATCTTTAATTCAAATATAATTGAAAAAAGAATAAAGAAACATATCACTATTTCTATCGGAATTCTTAAAAATTTGTTTTTGATTGTGTTCAGTGAATAAGTAATCATCACTATAATTGGAAGTATAACTATTGCGACATAACGGAAGTCCATATAACATATATATGGATATTTCATATTAAATACAATCATGGAAATGAGATTAGTAACCAAGGTAACTATTAACATATTAATTGTTACATTTTTTCTATCTTTGATGAGATATTTAATCATCAATATTGTGGATATCAATAAGATGATAACACTTAATACAACCAAAACAATTTCGACCAATCCCATTTTGCCATAGGAATATTCACCAAATACGGATGTCTTAATTAGATAGGATGGTAAATTGTATTCAGGTTTAGTAAATGCATATCTAAATAAGCTAGGAAAATCAATCGTAAGAAATCTACTTATGAAGGAATGTTTCCCTACATATAATCCTTTTCCAGGGTTCGGTACATTATTGGTATCAAATAAAACTATATTTCGTACTTGAAACCAAAGTCCAATAGGAAGTGATATCATCCCGAAAATAAACATTTTTAGTAAAAAGTCTTGTATATAGGCTTTTTTCATTTTTTTATTTTTCACAAAAAGATCCCATGCTTTGGCGAAAAATACATATAGAATGGGAACTGCCATTACCGCTCCATTCATCTTGGTCATGACACATAATCCAGTGACAATCGCAAGTAGAATTGTATTTTTATAGTTTGCTTCTTTATACCAGTTAATGAGCAATAGAATTATTAAATACTCCAGCATAATCATTAGAATATCATTATTGATACTTCCACTCAGTATAATCATTGTAGGATGAAAAGCAATCAAAAGAATCGTTAAGCACCGATGTATATCTTTCATCTTTAACTTTTCACATATTTTATTGGTAATAAGAATCGTTAAAGAAGACAAACATACTGTGAGAGCTTGTATTCCCTCTAAGGCTATTTTATCTTGGTTTAAAATCGTATGTAGCCTCATCCAAAGACTCGCTATAAAATGCCATAATGGTGGATGGTAAAATTGCCAGATGTTTGTTGTAGGTAGTTTGAATGTGGAATATAGAATGTAAATATAGGCTAAGTGTCCTTCTTCATCAATTGATCCTACATCATGTTGTCTTATAGTTATATCTGTTTTTAAAATATAGACTGTTCGAATCATCAATCCTGCAAAGTAAATCAGATAGACAATATTCTTATTCATATTTTTTTTGTCAAAATTCAATAGGAATACACCAATAGAAATAAAAATTATACTCCAAAGAATTAAATCTTTTATAGGGGTTTCCAAGAAATTTATGGCATACTCTAGTAATAAAGTCATTCCTATTATGGCTACGATTTCCAATCCATTTTTATTTTTACTTTGATTTTTCTTCATGATACTCCTTTTCCGTATTTACTTCCCAAATGTTATCTTTTTTCTTAACATTGTTTCTTATATTTCTCACTGTTTCGAAAGCTGTCATCATGGAATGATCCATATTGTTATATCGATGTTGCCCATTTCTTCCAATACAGTATAAATTATCGAATTGATTTAAATAATTAATCACTTTATCAATTTCATAGTATGTATCAAAATAAGATGGATATGCTTTTTTTATTTTTTCAACGTGATAATCCTTAACAGATTTTTTATCGATGATACCAATTGTTTCTAATTCTTCTAAGGCAAATTCGCTAAACTCTTTTGCACTCATATTCCATAGCTTATCTCCTTCTTGGCATGTATACTCGGCTCCAATCCATACTTCTTTTTTGGGATTTTTTAGAAGATATGGAGACCAATTGTTGAAAATTTGTAATCGAAGAAGTTTTACTCGGGTATCCTGCACATAAATCCAACAATCCGGTACAATATTTCCTAATGTTTTAATTTTTGTCTCATTTTTAATTTTTAATTTAGGAATTAAGCATCCTATTGTGATGAAATCACGATATGGTAAGCCGTTTGCAATTCTTTTTATATCACTGCTTATTTCTTTGTTGCCACTCATTCCGTTTATTAAATCTTTTATTGGCATTGAGGATATATAATAGTCAGCTGTAAATACTTGATCTTTGCTACTAACAGATACAATTTTATTATCTTTAAACTTTATATTTGTAATGGGGGTTTTCATGATAATTTTTCCGCCCATTTCTTCTGTTTTTTTAGCCACGGTTTCCCAAAAGTGCCCTGGTCCATATTTAGGATAGTAATATTCTTCTATCAAAGATGTTTCCACATTTTTCTTTTTAATATGAAAGATTTTCATCAGCATATTTTTTAAGATCGTCGTAATGGATAATCCTTTGACTCTTTGACTTCCCCAATCAGCACTAATTTCCTTAGGATGGCGTCCCCATAATTTTTCTGTATAATTTTCAAAAAACATAGAATAAAGTTTTTTACCAAATCTATTAATATAAAAGTTCTCTAAAGAATCTTCTTTTTTCTTAAAAATTCTAGATTTTATATAACTGAATACACTAGAGATTGTTCGGAAAAGTCCCATGTTCTTAAATGTTTGCCACTTTAAACTAATGGGATAATCAAAAAAATGATTCAAATAGAAAATTCTTGAAATTCTATTTCTTATCAACATAACGTTATCTTCTTGATCAGGTTTAGGGCCTCCTTCCATTATTTTGGTCGTTCTCCCTGTTTCCTTATAATCATAAGGAATCTCTCCCTCAACTGGCATTATTTCATTCCAAAAGGTCATGACTTCATCACTTTTGGAAAAAAATCTGTGTCCTCCAATATCCATTCTATAATCTTTGTATTTTACAGTTTTGGATATACCCCCAATATCACTGCTTGCTTCTATCACGGTTACATCATATTCATTGCTTTCTTTGAGCAGCTGATATCCTGCTGTCAATCCTGCAGGTCCTGCTCCTATAATAATTACTTTTTTCTTCTTCATAGTTACTCCTTATTTATCATGGCATATAGTAGTTTTCTTGCGCCGAAATTCCATATAAATGTAACGCCGGTTGCAATTATTTTTGATATGAGATAATAAATATTAAGCTTGCTCGTAAAAACCCATAGTGATAAGGTATCTATCCCAAGTCCTATAACACCAATCAATGCATAGATGATAAATTCTATCATTTTATTAAGTTTATCATTTTTAAATACAAATAATTTACTTAATGTATAGTTTGTTATCAGTCCTAAAATAAATGCAAAAACATTTGATATTAAATAGCTGATGGCGCATAGGTCTGTGAAAACATATAACATCCCTATATTTACGATTGCTGCCACAAGTGCTACTATAAAGTATTTTATTAAATCTATTATATTTTTTCTTATCATATTATCAAACACTACTCTCTTTTTGAATGAATGGAATAGCACTACTTATCCTCTCTTGTATACGCTTTCTCATCTATAATAAATTATACTATAATAATAAAAATCTGTCTAAATTAATTCTATCACTAAAAAAGAGACCTAATCATTCTCTTTTGTAAAATGATTAAAGTCTCTAATTTCTGTTGTTTCTAAGTCAGTATTATCTAACTCATCTATTAGTTTTTTCTGGTCTCTACTTAATTTTCTTGGCATATAAACCTTGAAGATTACATACATATCTCCTTTGCGGTGACGGAATGTATTGTCTACGCCTTTTCCTTTAATTCTTTCTTTATCTCCACTATTTGTTCCAGGGCTAACTGATAGTTTTACATTACCATATAGTGTTGGGATAGACTTTTTACAACCTAAAATGGCTTCTGTGATTGTTAAAGGAACTTCTAAATAGATATCGTCCCCCTCTCTTACAAAGTAGTCGTGTTCATCTACAATAAATTCGATATATAGATCGCCATTCTCTCCTCCATTGCTTCCAGGGTTTCCCTTTCCACTTACTCTTTGTCTATCTCCTGTATTAATACCGGCAGGAATGTTGATTGTTAACTTCTTATTACGTTTTACTTTTCCTTTACCATTACATTCACTACATCTTCTTTTATAAGTGTGACCACTTCCACGACAATCGGGACAAGTTGTAGTAGATTGGAAAGATCCCAGAATTGTTCTTTGTTGTGTCGTAACGGTACCTCTACCGTGACATGTTGAACACTCTTCTTTATCAAATCCTCCGTGACCATGACACTTATCACAGGCCTCTACTACATCGATGTTAAACTTCTTTTCACAACCATGAATGGCTTCTTCAAAAGATAAATCCATTCTCATTAAGATATCGCTTCCACGTGTTACTCTTGGACCAGAATTTCTTCCTCCAAAATCTGAGAAGCCACCAAATCCTGCTCCTGCTCCTCCAAAGATGGAATCAAATATATCTCCAAAATCAAATCCTGCTCCATCAAATCCTTGGAATCCACCAGCACCACCAAATCCAGCACCGCCACTTGGTCCATGACCTGCTACACCTGCATGACCATATTGGTCATACATCTTTCTTTGATTTTCATCTGAAAGAACTGAATATGCTTCTTGAACTTCTTTAAATTTTTCTTCTGCATGAGGATCATCTTTATGTAGGTCTGGATGTAGTTCTTTTGCTTTTTTACGAAATGCACTTTTGATTTCTGCTTCTGTTGCTCCTTTAGATATTCCTAACACTTCATAAAAATCTCGTTTTTCTGCCACTATTTTCACCTCTATTCTTCATAAATACTCTCAAATTGATCCATTAAAGAATCAAAGTAGTTAATTGCGTCACAATAAACGCTTTCATCTTCTAAAGAGATTCCTAATATTTCATATATCTCCCCAGGCCATTTATCGCTACCTGTTTTTAAGAATTGAATATATTTTTCTAATACGTTTTGATCCTTTTCTAATATTTTAGAAGCTATACTACAAGCCACACTGATACATATTGCATAACTATATAAATAATAGTTCATATAATAGTGACTTCTCGTTACCCAACTGTTTTTAATTTGTTCATCATATTCTACGGCATTCCCATAATATTTAGATAAGGATTGATAACTCAAATCATCTAAATATTCTTTTGTAAGCATTCCTCCCTCATGAACATAATGATACATATCTTCTTCCATTTTTCCTTCGCGTACGGCTCCAAAAAGATTAGATACAATGACATCTAATATATTAGATATGCCTGCTAGTTTTTCTTCTTTTGTTTTGCCATTTTTAGCTAGGTAACTTGATAATAAGCATTCGTTTGTTAAGGAAGCCACTTCTGCAATAATAGAAGGAACGTCGCGATATGCCAATGGATTATTTTCTTTTACATATTGATGATGAACGTTGTGTCCTCCCTCATGAGCGATGGTAGAGATTGATTCTAATCCTCCATTGTAGCTCATTAGAATTCGTGAATCGTTTCTCATCGTTGAAAAACTATATCCACCACCGCATTTTCCTTTATATTGACAATAATCAATATAACGATTATCGATGATCTTTCTAAACTTATTTTCGTAATCTTTCCCAAGTGGTTTTATGGCGTTTAGAATGATATCTTGTGCTTCTTCTATTTCATATTCTTTATCCGTTTTAGATAATTCTAATGCTAAATCATAGGATGTTAGTTTTTTTAAACCTAATACTTTTCTTTTTAATTCATAATATCTTTGTAAAGAATCTAAATGTTTCTCTGTTGTATTTACAAGTGTTTCAAATACTTGTGAATGCAAATTCCAATGAAACATCTTTTTATCCCATGAAGAAGGAAAATGATGCATTTTAGCAAGAGTATCTTGCATAGAAACATAACTAGATAAAAGCATAGCATTAATAGTGGAATACTCTCCTAATTTCTCTTGAAACTGATCACGAACTTTATGTCTAATTTTAGAATCACTATTATGCATTAAATGACGGTAATTATTGGCAGCGATTTCTACATCTTCCTCTTCTATTTTTACTTTTCCATAGTTATGTAGACTATTGATTAAAGTTGATGACATGTCATCAAAATGATTCATCGCATTTACTAAACTTGAAATGATTGTCTCTTCTTGTTCTGATAATACATGTTCTTTTTCACGATATGTCTGATCCAATAATTTCCTATATTCTTCTAATTTTTTATTTTTAATAAACAAATCATCGTATTCTTTTTTCGATAGTTTTAATAATTCAGGTGCAAAGAAATGAATACTATTTTGTAATTGTAAATTTAATAATTCCGTTTTATTTTTTCTCTCAATAGATTCCTTTTTTCCTAGTTCTTGATCATTCACTAAATAAGCATAAACATATAAGTCTTCCCAATCAGCAATGGTATCTATTTCTAGTTTTAAAAAGTCATATAATTTCAAGGCGTCTTTTGTACACCCTATGTATGTACTTAACTTTTTTATATTCTTTTCCGTTTTTTGATACGTTTTATTAAAATGATCTTCATCTGGAAAGAAATCCGTTAAATCCCATTTATATTTTTCTTCTACACTGCTTCTATCTTTATATTTCTTCATAGGAATTCCTTTCATATTCAGTGAAAAGTTCTAGCAATAACTAGAACTTTCACAAATTACTCTTCTTCAATATCTGCTTCTTCTACATCGTCGTCTTTTTTCTTTTTCTTTTTATCCTTTTTCTTTTCTTCTTTGTTGTCTTCTACCTCTGCTTCTTCTGATGATTCTTCTGCTTGTCTTTGTTTAGCAGCTTCTTCATATACTTTAGCAGATAAGTTTTGTGCTTTTTCTTCTAATTCTTCTTTTGCCTTTTTAATCTTATCGATATCTCCATCTTCTAGAGCATCTTTTAAATCTTTGATTAAGTCTTCAGCTGCTTCTTTATCTTTCTTAGATGCTTTATCTCCTAAATCTTTAATGGCTTTTTCTGTTTGATAAACGATTTGTTCTGCTTCATTACGTGTTTCTTGTTCTTCTTTACGTTTATCGTCTTCTTCTTTATTTTCTTCTGCTTCTTTTCTCATTCTTTCTACTTCTTCATCACTTAAGTTTGTGGAAGATTTAATGGTAATAGATTGTTCTTTATTGGTTCCTAAATCTTTAGCAGAAACATTTACAATACCGTTTGAGTCAATATTAAATGTTACTTCAATTTGTGGAACTCCACGAGGTGCAGGTGGAATATTGTTTAATTGGAAACGACCAAGTGTTTTATTGTCGTCTGCCATACTTCTTTCTCCTTGTAAAACATGAATATCTACTCCTGGTTGATTATCACTTGCTGTTGAGAAGATTTCTGTCTTAGAGGTAGGAATTGGTGTATTACGTGGGATTAATGTAGTCATAACGCCACCTAATGTTTCAAGACCTAGAGAAAGTGGTGTAACATCTACTAATACGATGTCATTAAAGTCTCCTGCTAAAACGCCTCCTTGGATAGCAGCTCCTAAAGCTACTGCTTCATCAGGGTTAACTTCTCTTGATGGTTCTTTTCCTAATTCTTTTGTAATGGTGTCATATACAAGTGGTACACGAGTAGATCCACCTACAAATAACACTTTATCAATATCTTTCTTAGTAATTTTTGCATCTTTGATAGCTTTTCTTACTGGTTCAAGAGTTGACTCTACTAAATCAGAAATTAAATCTTCGAATTTAGCTCTTGTTAAAGTCATATCTAAGTGAATTGGTTCTCCATCTTCTCCTTTGGCAATAAATGGAGCAGAAATTTGAGTAGATACCATTCCTGATAGATCTTTTTTCGCTTTTTCTGCCACTTCTTTTAGACGTTGCATTGCCATATTGTCATCTCTTAAATCGATGTCATTTTCTTTTTCAAATTCTTCTACAATGTAATCAATAATTCTTTCATCAAAGTCATCTCCACCTAAATGGTTATTACCATTTGTAGATTTAACTTCAAATACGCCATCTCCTAATTCTAGGATAGATACATCGAATGTTCCTCCTCCTAAGTCATAAACTAGGATTGTTTGTCCTTCATCTTTTTCTAGTCCATAAGAAAGGGCTGCGGCCGTTGGTTCATTGATAATACGTTCAACTTCCAATCCTGCAATTTTTCCAGCGTTTTTAGTTGCTTGTCTTTGACTATCTGTAAAGTATGCTGGAACAGTAATAACTGCTTTTGATACTTTTTCTCCTAAGTATGCTTCACAGTAATCTTTAATATAAGATAAAATCATTGCTGAAATCTCTTCTGGTGTATATTTCTTTCCTTCTAATGTTACTTTTTCAGTCGTTCCCATTTTTCTTTTAATAGAACTTACTGTATTTGGATTAGTAAGTGCTTGTCTTTTTGCAGACTCTCCTACTATTTTTTCTCCTTTTTTAAAGGCAACAACTGAAGGAGTTGTTCTTCCTCCTTCTGGATTAGGAATTACTTTTGGAACTCCTGCCTCTAATATTGCTGCACATGAATTAGTTGTACCTAAATCGATACCTATAATTTTTTCTTTTGCCATCTTTCATCTCTCCTTTTTCTATATTTGATTTATTTTAACGGATGCAGGACGAATTACTCTTTCCTTTAATTTATATCCTTTTTGTAATACTTCTAGAACTACTTCATCTGGTTTTGTTGGATCATTTTCAGCTACAAGTGCTTGTTCTAGTTTAGAATCGAATACTTCTCCTACACGATTTATTTCTTCTACTCCATATTTTTTCAAAATATCTACATAAGATGTATACATTAGTTGAAATTCTGTTAGATATTTCGCAACTTCTGGATTATCACTTTTACTTGCTAATTTTATTGCTGATTCAAAGTTGTCAATCAAGGGAATCAACTCACTAATTAAATCTTGAGAAGCATATTTTAATAAGTTTGCTGTCTCTTCATCTTTTCTCATTCTATAACTTACTAACTCTGCTTGTGAATACTTCACTTGTTCAATTAGTTCTTCTTTTTCTTTTAGTAATCTTTCAATCTGTCCTTTTAATTCCTCTACGGGATCTACTTCTTTTGTTTCTGTTTCTGTATTTCCCATTTTTATTTCTTGTTCTAAAACCTCTTCAGGAGGGTTTGTTACAGTAGTCTCACATTTTTCTTGATTTTTTTCTGTCTTTTTTTTCATAAAAGCCTACCTTTCTATATTCTCTTTAATGTATTCTAGCATTCCCACTACTCTATCATATTCCATACGTTTTGGTCCAATAATAGCGATGGTTCCTTCTTCTCCATCCTTTTTATATTTGGTTTGGATAACTGTTACATCACTATCAATATTATTTTCATTTCCAATATAGATTTTAATATTCTTATCATCATCTTCTATAATATCTTGTAGTAAATCCGGACTTTCTAACTTGTTGAATACAGTTTTTACTTTATCAATGTTTGAGGAAAACTCAGGTTGTTCTAACATTTTGGTTCGACCCATGATATTGACTTCGTGGTTCGTGAAATCACTAAATACATGATAAAAAGCATTGTATAGTTGTTCATGTTGTTTTACATAATTTCCTATAATTGGTTTTATTTCGAACTCCAACTTTCGACTTACTTCATCGATGGGAGTTCCTGAGATTAAGTTGTTGATAAGGCCTACTGTTTTCTTTACATCTTCCATCGATACTTGTTCTAAATGGATACTTTTGTGTTCTACATGACCTTTATCAGTAACAATAATGGCAATTATACTTTCTTCATCAATCGGAACTACTTCTATTTGTTTTAGAAGATTCTCATGAGAAGTACTACCTAGTACTACCGTAGTATAATTTGTCATATCAGAGATTACTTGTAATGACTTTGTAATAACATCCGATATAGCAAGTTGCTGATTCTTAAAGACAATTTGTAGCTTTAACATATCTTCGGCATTCATTTCCTTTAGTTCCATCAAGTTATCTACATAATAACGATACCCTGCTTCACTAGGTACTCTACCAGAAGAAGTATGTGTTTTTTCCAATAATCCTTGATTTTCTAATTCACCCATGTCATTTCTAACCGTAGCACTAGAGCAATTTAACTCTTTTGAAATTACCTTAGAGCCAACGGGAATAGGATCCTTTATATATTTTTCAACGATTAATTTTAGGATTCTGTTTTGTCTTTCTGTCAACATAACATCAACCTCCTAGCACTTTTCAAACACTAGTGCTAATACTAATATACTCTTCTATTTGGCACTTGTCAATAAAAAGTGCTAAAAAGAAAAAAGCAGTACATTTTTACTGCTTTTTTTATTCTTATCCATAGTATTCTTCACCAAAATCTAGAGAGTATGCGTAGAACCTTTGTACAGTTTTTGGAGTTCCTCCTGTTCCAATACAAATATTTTCATCTGTTGAATTCGCATAAAGATAACCACTATCTTCATACAAAGGAGCTACCACTGTTTTAATGGCGATTGTTCCATCTCCATTCGGTTCTATTTTCCATATTTGTGGGTCATTACGAGATAGAGAGTTGAACGTCTCTTTTGCAGAGATTGTATTATACTCATAATTTTCATCTAAGGAAATACCCATTGCTTTATATTTAGATAATTCCATGATTCTAAACTCTTCACTTCCTGATGTTATGTTTGGAAAGTTACCATCGATTTTATCTATTGCCCATTTTTGATTTGTTTCTCCTTTTATAAAGACCTTTTTGATCGGATCTGCTACATTGTTAGATGCAGTTATTACTTTTCTTTCATCTGAAACTGGTATTAAGTAGTAATTTCCATGTGTTGCAAAATTCCCACTAGTTTTTGGTTGATAAGCAGATAAATGAATTCCTGTATCACCAAATGTTTGTCCATAATTTGCTTTTCCATTATAAACTTCATGATTACCACTTGCATTCCTTAATCTTACTATCAATCCTTTAGATTGTGCTTTTAAATCGCTAGAATAAATATTTATATCATCTATCGTTCGACTAGCAAATGAACAATTTGTTCCACAATTAACTACGTAAGACTTAAATCCATCACCATCTTCTACGTGGTAAGAGTAGTATACGGAAAGGCCTGGAATGCCTGATCCATTATCCACATTTATTTGCGTTACATTTTCAAAAAATTCATTCTTTACAGGAATATCATTAAAATCACTTTTGTTTGCTAAGTGTGTAATAATCAATTTGCCATCATCGTCTCCACTCGCTCCTGGTAAAATTAAACTATTTACAAAAAAGTGCGTTGTTGGAGTTGCTGATACATTGCCACTATTAGGATTCCCTACAATGATGGATGGATTACAAAATCCATCTCCAAAAGACACATTTTGAATTCCAGTCAAAGTTGGATCGGATGGATCCAATTCTTGGTGTTCTATTATTTTCGCACCTGTTGCAGGTTTATAATAACACTTCAATCCTCCCGCAGGATAGAATCCTGTAGCACCTCCTGCCTTCATCAGTGTAACGTGGGTCTCAGTTTCAAACGATATGGATGGATTTCCACTAAGATTATCCATTCTAATATTATATTGTTCATTTTCTCTTAAAAAAATAATGCCGGTTGTATAGGTGCCATGATATTTTTCAGTGCTCAATCCATCTAGTGACACTGCATTTGGGCCAAATATTTCTATACGATACCAACCAGACTCCCCGCTTGGCACAACAAAAATTCCATTACTTGTATATACTCCTGTTGTTTTATTTAGATTAATTAAAAATTCTTCTACTTTTTCTGCCTGTTCTACTACATTTCTTCTACTAGCCGATACCGTTCCCATTAGGATTAATACAATCATCATTCCTAGTATTGCTAAACCATATATGACAGATGTAATAGCAAACCCTTTATTATTCATTCTTTCACCTACTATTCTTTATAATCATATCATACTTTTTCCAGGATAACCACTACTTTATCTCCATATTTTCTGTCTTTTTTACATATAAATGAATCCTGATATATAATCTTATCGAAAGAGTCACTTTCGCAAACTAGGATTCCCCCTTTTTTTAGTAACTGATATTCTTCAATTATTCGAATACTTTCCTCTATATAATTTGTTTGATAAGGAGGATCTAAAAATATAATATCAAACGAAATATTTTTCTCATAAAACTCTTTTAAACACTTTTTATAATCCATTTCTAAGATTTCTACCTGATCAATTCCTATTTCTTTTATATTTTTTTTCATAATCTCTTTTGCTTTTCTATTATGGTCACATAAGTAAGCAAAAGAGGCTCCTTCACTCAACGCTTCTATTCCTAAGTTCCCACTTCCTGAGAACAAATCTAAAATCGTACTATAAGGAATCTTATCTTGTATCATTCCAAATATACTTTCTTTTACACGATCCATCGTTGGTCTTGTTCCATGAATATCAAAACCATAAATGTTTCTTCCTTTATATTTTCCACTAATGACTTTCATTTTGAACAAGTTCCTTTCTTAGATATCATCTTTAATTTTTGATTTAATTCCATGATAAAAAGATTAAGTTCTGTTTCCTTAATTTTAAATGTTTGAAAAGTTTTATTTTCTAGTATTTTTTCTTTTAATTCCTCTTTTGGGTTTTCTTCATACTCTTTTAATAATTTAGATAATTCTTTATCTTTTTTTGTCATTTCTAAAGCTTCCATAACAGAGGTTATTAATGGACTAGAATCTAATTCTTTTTTTAAGTTGTCTACTTTTTCTATTAATTCATTCATATCCTTATTTTATCATATTTTAAGAAAATAAGTCTAAAAAGGAAGAAAGAATATTAATCTTATTACCAATATTTTCTACTTTATCAATAAATCTTGTTTTATATTTTTCTTTCGCAATACGGTTTAGTTCATATACGATACGATTATCTTGAAAGATATTTTGATAGTAATGGGATTCCTCTCTCAATAAACGATATAAATCTTTATGCTTACGGATATAATATAAAGTTTGTTCTGTCATTTTATTTCTTTTCTTTGGTAAAACCCAATTCTTGTAGATAACCTATTGTTTTTTGAATACTACCAATTCCTTCCTGTACTTGATTTAAATCTACCTTTTTAATGGTATTAAAAAGGTCTTTAAAAGTATTTAAATCTAAAGATTCCTTTTTCATATATTGATTCCATATACTATGTTTTTCTCCATATATCTCATAGATTTCATATAATTGTTGCCATGAAGCATTTCCTTTTAATACTTCTTTTGCTAGTTCTGGATGAACTCTTGCGAATGATATAAAACTTTCTTTACTCATACACTTCACCTACTATAGTTTATGTATGAATAAGAAAAAAAGACTTGCGTCTTTTTTAATTTAAGAAGTCATCAATTGTCATGAGGCGATCATCTATTTCTTCTAAAGATACCCTTTCTTTTTTAGGAACTGGTTTTTCTTCTGGTACAGGTTCACTGGTTTCAACAAGTTTTTCTTGTTCCATATTTGGTTTGATAAGACTTGCTTGTAGAAAACTATCTTCTATTTTCTTTTTAGATATTTGACTTCCTGTTGAATAACGATCTGCAATTGGTAATTCTGTTAATTTGATATAGTTAATTTCTTCATTTTTAATTCCTATGAAGTTTTTAGAATCACAAATCATTGTATTTTGTACTACATATGGTTTTGATTTTACCTCTCTAATAACTTGAACTCCTCGTCTTGTTCTTGTAGAACATTCAAATTCAGATAGTCTTACTCTTTTTCCTGTTCCATTTTCTGTTACGATAGAAATAAATTCATGACATGTGTATGAGAAGTTATTGACAGATACTATATAATCATCTTTCAACTTCATTCCTTTTACGCCGCTTGCTTTGACTCCTACTAATGGAATTTCTTCTGTTTTAAAGCTTAGTCCATATCCTGTATTTGTGGTCATAAAGACGCAGTCATAATTTTCTACACATACAGAAATCACTTCATCTCCGTCTTTTAGATTCATACAACTACTTGCTTTATTATAACGTTGTAATTGGAATTCTTTTAATTTACTTCTTTTAATAATACTATTGCGTGTTGTGATAATAATATTTTTATCACTACTGAAGTCATAAGCTGGAATACAACCTATTACTCTTTCTTCTGCTGGTGTTTCTATTAAATTGGATACATGTTTTGGCATATCTTTCCATTTTAAATCTGGAATCATATGTACAGGAATATGAAGATAATTTCCTCCACTCGTGAATACTAGTAAAGTATCTGTGGTATTCATTTCATATAATCCAATTACATAATCACTTTCTTTTAAAGTTAAATCTTCCATGTTGGATGCCGTATAACTACGATAAGATGTTCTCTTGATATATCCATCATTTGTTACTAATACGACAACATCTTCTTTTGGAATCATTGCTTTTTCATCTATTTTAATCTCAGTGATTTCTTCTTTGATATCTGTAATACGAGGAGTAGAATACTCATCTCTTACTGCTCTCAAATCCTTTTTCATAACGGCTTTTAGAGCTTCTTCACTTTCTAGAATTGCTGTTAAACCTTTAATAATTTTTTCTAAGGCAGCTAATTCGTTTTCTAAGGCTACTACATCCGTATTTGTCAATCGATACAATTGTAAGGTTACAATGGCTTCTGCCTGTTCTATTGTAAACTGAAATTCTTTTACAAGATTTTCTTTGGCATCTGCTTTATTCTTACTTGCTCGAATGACTTTAATGACTTCATCTAAAATGGAAATACACTTAATTAATCCTTCTACAATATGGTATCTTGCTTTCGCATGCGCTAGGTCAAATTCTGTTCTTCTTCTTACCACAGATTTTTGATGAGCAATGAAGGCATCTAAGGCTTCTTTTAATCCTAATAGTTTTGGTCTTCTATTTACAATGGATACCATGTTGAAATTGTAACTTATTTGCATATCTGTGTTTTTCAAAAAATAATTAACAATTAGATCTGCATTGGCATTTTTCTTTAAATCTACGACAATTCTAACATCTTGTGCGGATTCATCTCTTACCTCTACAATTCCCTCTACTTTTTTATCGATACGAATATCATCCATTCTTTT
This sequence comes from Bacilli bacterium, assembly GCA_017511375.1. Lineage (GTDB taxonomy): Bacteria > Bacillota_I > Bacilli_A > RF39 > UBA660 > UBA3789. The sequence goes on from JAFWKJ010000014.1 coordinate 29,949, forward strand.
TACCATTAAAGCTTTATTTACTTCAAATGGTATTTCTGTGTTGATAATTTGTGGTCCATTTTTTGTTTCTTCAATTTGATAACGGCTCTTGATGATAATTCTTCCTCTTCCTGTTTCATAGGCTTCTCTAATACCGTCTAGTCCTTCTACAATTCCCCCTGTTGGGAAGTCTGGTCCTTTTACATATTTCATCAAGGTATCTAGCTGACAATTTGGATTATCAATTCTATGAATCGCTGCATCTATGACTTCTCCTAAGTTATGAGGAGGAATATTGGTTGCATATCCTGCCGAAATACCTTGGGCTCCATACACAAGTAAGGCTGGAAACCTAGCTGGTAAGACGGTGGGTTCTACTGTTGTATCATCAAAGTTTGGGGCAAATTCTACAGTGTCTTTATCGATATCTCTTAATAATTCATTACTAATTTTTGATAGTCTTGCCTCTGTATAACGATAAGCTGCTGGGCTATCTCCATCAATCGATCCATTATTTCCGTGCATATCAATGTATGGAAGTCTTGTCTTCCAACTTTGTGACATACGTACCATCGCATCATAAATCGATGTGTCTCCATGAGGATGGTAATTTCCTATAACATCTCCTACTGTCTTGGCTGATTTACGATATCCTTTATCATACGTGTTATGTTCTTTATGCATCGAGTATAAAATACGTCTTTGTACCGGTTTTAATCCATCTCTAGCATCTGGAATTGCACGATCTTGAATAATATATTTTGAGTAACTTCCAAATCTTTCCCCCATGATATCTTCTAGGGTATAATCAAAGATCTTTTCAATTACTTCTTCTGTTTCTGTCTTTTTTCTTGGCATTTTACCACTACTTTCTTTTATTGATTAAACGCTGTATATGTTCATTGGTTGCTTTTTTTGTTCCATATTTATATCGTTCCATAAAACAATGGGCTCTTGCTCTTTCACTATTTCCTAAATTAGAATAGTTTCTTTCAAAATAATCAAGAACTGCCTCATCAATAGGCTTTTCTTTAGATTGCTCTGTCTTCTCGATGGGAATAATGTATCTTATTATCTGTTTCTTTCCACTATTTGGAATATGATCATACATTACAAAATAGACGCTATCTTTAAACATAATACTTGGATATGTAGATAATTCTTCTAACGTTAGTCCATCTACTTGAGAAAAATCAATGATTCTTTCTTCCGATAAAACGGATTTTAATGTTTTGCTTTCTTCCATGGCTTTCTCAATCTTATGTACGTTTTCCATATTTATATTATCAAGTGAAACTACGCCAAATTTAAATGCTTCTGTATTGTATGTATCGATTCTCATATCCCGTTTCCCCCTTATGAGATTTTATAATCATCTTCTAGTGAAAATTCTACATTTTCTTCTATCCATTCTTTACGAGGTGGTACATCATCACCCATTAAAATGGATACTCTTTTTTCTGCTAATTGTGCATCTTCTATATTTACCCTAATCAGTGTTCTACTTCCAGGTTTCATAGTTGTTTCACAAAGTTGATCTGCATTCATTTCACCTAAACCTTTATATCTTTGAATATCACATTTTTTGCCTTTACTTTTTTCTTGCATTTCTTCTACTGTATAAGCATACTCCACATCTTTTCCAGTTTGAATTTTAAAGAGTGGTGGTAAGGCAACAAATAGTCTTCCATCTTCTATTAACGGTTTCATATAACGATAGAAGAACGTTAATAATAAACACTGAATGTGTCCTCCATCTTCATCGGCATCGGACATGATAATGACTTTATTATACTCACAGTCATTGATATCAAAGTTAGAACCATATCCTGCCCCAATTGTATATATAATTGTATTTATTTCTTCATTTTTTAGAATATCTTCTTCTTTGGTTTTTTCTGTATTTAAAACTTTACCACGTAGAGGTAGGATAGCTTGATATTTTCTATCTCTTCCTCCTTTGGCAGAACCTCCTGCAGAATCTCCCTCGACTAAGAATAATTCATTTCTTGTTTTATCTTTACTTTGCGCAGGAGCAAGTTTTCCGGATAAAGATCTTTCTTCTTTCTTTTTAGATGTTCCTTTTCTTGCTTCCTCTCTAGCTTTACGTGCTGCTTCTCTTGCAATCTTACTCTTTAAACTTTTATTGATTATATCTGTCGCAATGGCTTTATTTTCTTCTAAGTAGGTTTGTAGGTTTTGCGTTACAATTTGCTCTACAGCATTTTTTGCTTGAGGGGTTCCCAATTTTCCTTTTGTTTGGCCTTCAAACTGTAGGATCCCTTCTGGTATTTTTAAACTGATGATAGCAGTAAGTCCTTCTCTTACATCACTACCTTCAAATGCTTTATTATTCCCCTTCACAAAACCATTGTTTTTAGCATAATCATTAAAGACTCTAGTTAATGCCGTCTTAAATCCCACTTCGTGAGAACCTCCGTCTACGGTTTTAACATTATTAACAAAACTTACGATTTTTTCATTATAAGTATCTGTATATTGCATTGATATTTCTACTTCTATTTTTTCTTTCGTTCCCTCAAAGGTTACTACTTTATGAAGAGTATTTTCATTCTTGTTTAGTTCTTCTACGTATTCTTCAATTCCTCTTTCATAGTGATATTTGGCATCTCTTCCATCTTCCTCATCTACTACTTCAATCGTAATACCTTTTAATAGAAAAGCTGATTCTTGCATTCTTTCACAAATGGTTGTGTAAGAAAAACTTGTAGAAGAGAATATTTCATCATCTGGCATAAAACGTACGGTTGTTCCTGTTTTATTCGTAGTACCAATTACTTTTAAAGGAACGGCTACGTGTCCTCCCTTTTCAAAGCGAATGTATGATTCTTCTTTATCTCTTTTGATGGTTACTTCCATCCATTTTGATAAAGCATTTACAACAGAAGAGCCTACACCATGAAGACCACCAGATACTTTATAACCATCACTTTCAAATTTTCCGCCAGCATGTAGAATCGTATAAATAACTTCTGGGGTTGATTTTCCTGATTCATGCATTCCTGTTGGTACACCACGACCATGATCTTCAACGGATACAGATCCATCTTTATGTAGTGTTATTTTGATATAATCTCCATAACCATTGATAGCTTCATCTACTGAATTATCTACAATTTCCCATACTAAATGATGTAATCCTCTTTTATCAGTAGATCCTATATACATACCAGGTCTTTTTCGAACGGCTTCTAATCCTTCTAGTATCTTTATTGACTTAGCATCATACTTATCTGCCACACACATCACTCCTAATACTATCTCTATTTCATTATAACTAAAACTTTATTATATTTCAACGAAACTTTACCCTTTTTGACATTTATATCTTTTTATATCAACAAAAAAGCAATGCTTTCACATTGCTTTTTAATCAAATTTAAAATCAAAATCGAATGGATCTTCTTCTGGTTCCGTTTCATCTAGAGAAATATCATTTCTTCTCTTAGCATTGTTTTCTGTATTAATTCCTGAACTCATCAAGATAGACTCTTCCACTTCTTCAATATTAAAGTTTGTCTTGTTTTCCTCTTGTCCTTTAAAGGCTAGACTTGATTTTATATTCGTAACAAAAGATTCATTATCAATAAAATCAATTAAATCTTCAATAGATTGATTTACTTGAGAATCAAACACACCTCTTTCATCCGCCGTTTTTTTGATTCTATTTGCCATTCCAATTAGTTTTTTATCCGTAGATAATTGGGCTAACATCATTTTATTTTTGTTTTTATTAGCATTCAATCTTTCTTTTTGTAATTGGTGCTTATATAAAATATTTTTATAAGCTTGCACGATAAATGATAAGGAGAATGTAATAAAAATAATAAAGTTTTGTGAATGATTATTTAATAATAAGTTTAATACGGGTATCTTTATTATAAATTTATCAAAGAAACCAAATATTAACATCGTAAAGATTGGTAATATATTTAACATCGTATTTCCATTACTGTAACAAGTGATAATTGTTAGTAATAATGTTGATAAGGCAATTCCAATTAATAAACCATTTCCAGGATTATAAAAAATTGAAAATATTCCAATGATGACAATGGCTATTGCAAATGACAACACAATACTATTATTCTTTAATTCATCCTTTATTTCCTTATGATATTCTTCTATAAATTCTTCTCTTTTTGATCTTTTAACCATAAACCCACCTCTATTTGTCACCTATTATAAATCAAACTTATATCAAAATCAACAAAAAAGAGAGATTTACTCTCCTTTCTCTACTTCTTGGTATTTTTCTTCTAGGATAGAATATAAATAACACTTTGTCTCTTTCTTTGTTTTTCTTTCTATATAGTCTCGATAACCATTTAATTGTTTTTGATAATTAATATCATCTATCGCTTTCAATTTGTAATCAATAATGGTACACTGATTGTTTGATTCTATTAATAAATCAATGATCCCATGATTTAGACTATCTTCTTTTACTTCATAAAACTCATATTCTTTATACATTTTATCATGGATTCTTTCTTTTATGAGTTCACTCTCTAGGAAAGCTTGTATTTTTTTCTTAACCCAATTATTTGGAATTTTCTCTAATAAAGTAGGATTTTCAAAATCAATCATTTCTAAATATTCATGAACTTGCGTTCCTAAACGCATGACTTCTTTTTCTTCTTTGGTAGGAATATGTGTCTCTTCTTTAGAAAAGTGTTTTTCTTCCAAAACTTCTGGAATTATTTGATATTCTTCTACTATTAAATTTCCTTTCTGAGAGTCAAGAGATGGAAGTTCTTTTACTTTTAAATACTCTTTATTAATTTGAATATCCACCTGTTCCATAAAAGGATTCAGTATCGGTTTAATACTTTTTAAAATATGATAGAAAGAGTTATATTTTTCTCTTATTGTATCTTCTACCACTTTCTTAAATTCTATTTCCTCTTCTATTTCTGGAACAACAAAGATCATTTTTTCTTTCGCTCTTGTGGTTGCTACATAAAATAGTCGGATTTTTTCTGATATTTCCTCACGACGAACTTTGTTTTTTAATAGGATTTTTAAAATTGTATCTTTATAGGACTCTTCTACTTTAGGAAGAATTAACCCATAGTTTTGATCAAACATGATTCTACTTTTTAATTCATTTAAATTAAAACTTGGTGTATATCCTGCAAAATAGCAGATAGGAAACTCTAATCCTTTTGATTTATGAATGGTCATAATACGACAACAATTTGGTATAGGATTCTTCATATTAAAAGTTAAATCCATTTTACTTTCAAATACTTTGTCTAAATATTCTACAAATTCATAAATCGTATAACCTAACTTCTCATAAGATTGAGCTAATTGATAGAAAAATTCTTCTCTGACTCTTTTTGCGTAAATATTATTTGTATTTAAAAGGAATTCATCATACTTTGTTTCATGAAACATTTTTCTTATGATTTCAGAAATATTGTATTCCTCTAACCACTCTGACATTCTTTTGGCGTCTTGATACAATTTTGTATCTTCATAGTTCTTATGAACTACTCTTTCATAGATTTCTTCATCCCTTATTTGATATAAAAAACTTCTACTTAGTGAAACAAAGGAAAATTCAAAATCTTGATTGATTTCTTCCTTTTTTACAGAGACGATGAACTTAAGTAAATTTTTAAAAATAATACTGTCATCTTCTTTTTGAAAAGATTCATCTGTTAGTGCTTGTAAGGGAATTTGTAAGTACTCAAATATCTTTTTATAGGTATCAAATTCTTTTCCTCTATCTAGTAAGATTACAAAATCTTTATATTCTGCTTCTCTTAATTCTTTTTTATCTTTATCAAATATTTGATAATGATTTTTTATTTTTTCTTTGATGTCTTTTCCTATGATAAAGGCTTCTCTTTCCGTTTTTGTTACATTCTTTTCTGAGTCTTCCATCTTATAAGTTAGGACTTTCATATGATGATTTTGGCTTGTTTTACCAAGCGTATTATATAATTCATTTCCAAAGATCATTTGGTGAGATTCTGGATAAGCAGCTCCTCCTATTTTTTCATCCATAATCGGATTAAACAATAGATTGATATCTTCTAACACTTCTTGTCTTGAACGAAAGTTTTTTAATAAATCAATTTTTAATCCTTGTTTCTTTTCTTGATACAAATTGTATTTTTGCTGGAATAAATCTGGATTTGCATTTCTAAACCTATAAATAGATTGTTTGATATCCCCTACCATATATACATTGTTTTTCGCTATTAAAGAGATAAACTTTTCTTGAAGATCTGATGTATCTTGGTATTCATCTACTAATATTTCATCAAATAAATCCCTTAGTTCTTCTTGAACATCTTGATTGTTTTCCACTACTTCTATCGCAAGTCTTGCGATATCATTAAAACAATAGATATGATTTTTCTTTTTAAAGGCATCTAATTGTTCATCAAATTCTTTTAAAATATCGATGATTATTTTTTGATTCTCTACTGTGCTTTCTAAGTTATTTTTTATTTCTTCTACTGAATCATAAATTAAATAACTTTCTTTCATCTCTTTTAAGGCAGAAGTCATTTGTTCTTTTAATCGTTTTGCTTCCTCACTAGATCCTCTTGGAGCTTGTATTGTTTTATAATCCATGGCTTTTAATAATTCTTCATAAGTAGTTGCCTGTATGAATTTTTGATAATTTGCTTCTAACTTATCCATGAAGTCTTGATCAAAAACATTTCTTAATTCGAAAATCATTTCAATAATCTTCTTTTGTTTTTGTTTTAAGAATGCTAAATATTCTTCTATTAGTTCATTGTATTTTTCTTTTGAAAAGAGTTCAAAATAGTGATTTAAGAAATACGTTTTATCATATTTTAATTCTATTTTTTTATATACTTCTAAAAGGGCCTCTTTTAATTCTTTATCATCTTTTAAACAAAAATCATGAATGAGGCTTAGAAACTCTTTATTGGGTTTGGTATAGTATTTATTCAATATATCTTCTAGGATTTCTTGTTTTTGAAACAATAGAATCATTTCATCTGTAATACCCACTTCTTCTGGTACATTTAATTTTGTATGATATTTTTTTACGATGGATAAGGCAAAAGAATCAAAGGTAGTAATGTAACTACTATCAACCAAAGAAGCTTCTTCTTCTAATCCTCTTGTATTTTTTAAAGTCTCTCTTATTCTATCTTTCATTTCTGCTGCTGCTGCATTGGTAAACGTTAATACTAATAGTTTTCTAATACTAGTTCCCTTTAATACTTTTCTTTTTACTCTTTCTGTTAAGACAGCCGTCTTTCCACTTCCAGCACCAGCACTTACTAGGATATTTGTTCCTTCTTGTTCAATCGCTTGTAGTTGTTCTTCTGTCCAGGCCATTATTCTTCACCTCCTAGAAATGAAAAGTCTTCCACTTTCGGCAAATAAATCTGGTCGTTCTCTTTCATAAAACACAACTCTTTCCATTTACAAAACTCACAACTAACATCTTCTTTGTTATAGATTTTTGGATTAATTTTAAAATCTCCTTCCAATATAGAGTTTGTTGTTTCATGAATGATTTTATCGGTATATTCTGTAATTTTATAAATCATTTCATCACTTAAGACTTTACTATGATAATCAAACTTTTCATTGTACTTCATACTTTTAATTAGTTCACTATCTTTAAAAGTATGATCAAATTTTTCTAAAATTTCAATATGGTCTGTTGAATATCCTTTTAATTTATAATTATCTTTTTTCTCTTGTTCTAACTTTCTACTCCAAGTTGGATAAGAGAATAAAATGTTTTGATAATAGATTCCTGTAAAAATAGGACTATCAAATATTTTACTTTTTTGAAGCAAATATAAATAAATTGGTAATTGCATATGAAGTCCATATTTCATAGGTTCTATATGAGTATCAATAGATCCTGTTTTATAATCTACAATTGTGAAATACGTATCACTAATATTTTGATAGGTCATGATTTTATCTATATATCCCACAAATTCTACAAAGATATCATCTCGTACTTTCACAACACACTCTTTCTCATAATAGTCTGTTGAAAAATTTGTATATTGTTGTTGGGTTTTTAATACATCAATTAGTTTTTCTAAATCTGAACGGATTCTTACTAAAAGAACGGTATCTTTTAACGATAAGTTTTTTGTTTCTAAATATTTTTTCCATTCCTTATCAAGATCAAAATCATTCTTTTTATAAAGGGTTAAGATGTGATGATATAAAGACCCTATAATAGCCGCAAATGTTTCTTCATAGTCTCCTAGTTTTAATACATAATTAACATAATATTTAAACTGACACTCCCTGAAACTATTGATGGCTGTATAGCTCAATCTTAAAGGATATTTTAATTCCTTTAAATAAGTATCATGATTAATTCCACTAAAGGCATGTTTGTAGGTTTCATAGGTAGATTCATATTGTCCGTTTAGGATTTCTAGCTGTGGGTGTTTTTCTCCATATAAATAGTAATTGTCTAACATTTCTCCTAGTCGAATTTTATTATAAAAATTCGAATATTCTAAATCTAATAGTTCTTCTTTTTTGGGTTCTAATTGGTATTGTCCTATCATACTTGAAGGATAATATTTTCCAAAGGGACTTGATAGTTTATAACTCATCATTAAATGATTAATTTTAGATAAAAGATAAGCTATCGTCTTTTTTTCACGTTTATTTAAATAGTCTGTTGGATATAGGTCTACTTCCTCTTTTTCTTTATCACTAATAAACTTTGTATCTTTATAAATCTTTGGAAGAGAGTCTTGATTGAATCCCAAGACAAACACATATTCATCTTCTTCAAATAGCGTGTTTTTTAAATCTTTAATCGTTATGGCTTCTCTATACTTTATGTTAGGAATTCTTATGTTTTTACTTTCTTCGATTAGTATTTCTCTTTTGATTTCATCCTCATCCAAGTCCATTAATTGACCAATTAAACTACGTAGACTTTTGGTGACAAAATCATTTTTTTCAGGATCCAAAAATCCTGTTTTTAAATACTCTTGAACTATTGGGGTACTATAAATACTATTTTGAAAAGGAATCTCAATAGGAATATGATAAAAAGAAAACATCTTATCTAACGTAAAAAAGTATTCTTCTGTTACATTACATAAAAATATTTTTGAAAGAGGAACCTTCTTTTTTAGGAGTTCTCTTATTTTTACACAAACAAAATGTACTTCTTCTTCTAGGGTTGAAAATTCATATATAGGAAAGTTTAATACAACCTCAGGAATTTCTTGTTTGGTTTGTAATGCTTTTTCTTCATATAAATCCAAATCATAATAGGAAGTGGCATCGATTGTTTTATCCTTTAAATATTCACGAAAAACTGGTGATAATATCAGTAGATTATTTTCTAACAATTCTTTTTTGATTTGTTTTAAAAAGTTTAATTTATCACTTTTATAATCTTTATCCTCTATGATATACAGATAACTAATATACTCTTTGGCAATACTATATGATATATGGTAATTCTTCATTAAATAATAGATTGTTTTTTCATCAACATCATAAAAATAATGGGAAAAGAATTCTCTTTTAGAATAGAATTTTACGTCTGTTAATGACTCTTGATTCTTAAGGAGAATTTTCTTTTTGATTTCACTAGGACATATCATGATTTGATTCATTCTTATCACCAAATTAATTATATCAAAGATTAATTAAAAGAAAATAAAAAAAGCAGATTACTCTGCTTCTGTTTTAACTTCAACTTTTCCTTTATAAGTTCCACATTTAGGACAAACTCTATGTGGTTTAATCATTTCACCACAACTTGGACATTTTGTCATTCCTGGAATTTCCATTGCATTATGACTTCTTCTCATTCTCTTTCTAGTCTTTGAAACTTTACGGAAAGGAACAGCAAATAATTGAATGTCTAATTTCATCATAGTATCTCACTCCTTATCATAATCTTTTAATAACTCACTAAATGGATTATTTTGATATCGATGCTCATCCTCGCTTATTAATTTCCATCCATCCCCATGATATTTACTGAGATCACTAACCTTCGTAAACTGTAAGGGGACCTCTAGTACAATATTTTCCCATAAAAACAGGAAAATATCAAGTAAATTTTCATTCTTTTTACAATTTTCTTCGCAAATATCATCGTATTCGAAGGAAAACGGATAACTTACTTCTTCTAAAGAAATGGAATCTAATAAAACCATATTGCCTGTTGCTTGGCATTCTATGTGATCAAGATTATTTTCATCTTGTGTAATTCTTCCTTTTACTTTTACTTTATCTAAAGAAACCACTTCACTATCTTGATAGTACTCTTTAGGTATTTCATAGGTTCCACTTATATCTAATTCTTCTACTGTATTACTATGTAAAAGGCTTAAATCTATATTCATTTTAACACCTACTTAATAGCGACTATATCCTCATTTTCAATCACTTGAATCATTCCATGATAATGCATTATGGATCCAGGGACAAGAGAAGTATCCCTATTTACCCATACTCTTATTGTAACAGTTTCTTCCCCTAAGGCATCCACTGTTTCTGTCAGTAAGATTCCATTTTTTAAATCACTTAAATTATAGATTTCATTATCACTTTTACCTACTTTTACGGATATACGTATGTTTTCTTCTGGGATTTGATATTCCTCACAAGCATCCTCTTCTACCATTTCTTTATCTGGTAGAATTTTTATTTGATAAGGTACCCCTACTGTTAAATTGTTATGAATCACAATACTATGTGTGTTGGAAGATAAACCAACAGAATCTGTAACAGGCGTTACTTTTGTAATATTTATTTTGTCTCCTGCTTTATCTCGGAAAACGACATTCAAGGAATCTGAATTGAAATCTACTTGTCTATCATTTTGAAATTTATAATAAATATGATAAGTAAATACGATGGCTATCAACAAAATAATTGATACAATAATACCATTTTTTATTAATTCTTTTTTTAACATAAAGCACCTCTAAAAATATGATAAACACTTTTCTTTTACTTTTCAATAAAAGATAGAAAAGTCCTTATCACTTAACTGTCAATTATAAGATTTTACTAAATACCTCGTAAACAGATTCTAGGTCACTACAACTTACTAAGAAACGGGTTGCATGACAAAAAGTTAGACCTGCTATACCAGATACTTTTTGGATTTCTTCTCCTTCTAACCCTGCCCATTCTGCTGGAAAGTCCATTCGATTACTTTTATCTTCTGTACTTTTAGGAACTGTCTTAATGGCATAACCACCTCGATTAGATGGATAGGCAACAAATAAGATGTTTTTAGCTCTTTCTTCTCCCAAAATGGTTTCTTCATAAGGTAAGAAAGTTGGAAGAACCAAATATTTTGTATTTTCATCTAAATCATCTAACAAATCTAGGATTTGTTCTTCTGCCAAAGCTTTTCCATTAATATAATAGACTTCTTCTTCTAAAATGGTTTTAGCTAGACTACACGCTTTTACGAATTGAGTAGATTCTTCTTGATTAGTTTGATAACTAGGATTAAAGGATTTGATAATTCCCGGTATCATTTTTACTTTGAACTGTGCTTCAATTTTGGGAAAAATGCCATTGTCATCGGCATCAATTCCTTCAATTAAATCTTTATCTATCATTTCAAAAACACGATCTACTAAAGTTATATCATATTTTTTAAGGAATTCTTTTCCATATTCTTTCCAAAGTAATCCAAAAGAACAATAAGGAATTCCATTTTCTCTTTTCTCAGCATCCGTTTGATGATGATCAAACTTTCCTCTACCAATATCATAAATAAAAACATGATTATTCAATTGTTTTGAATCTATATTATTGGTTCTAAATACAAACCTATCTCCAAAAAGCATTTCTAAAAAGGCTGTTGAAAAAACATCATCTGCATGAAAAGTACCACTATGTGTGATACAATTGGCTTCTTCTTGTTTTGTTACTACTTTTATCATGACATCAGTCCCTTCTACGTGCCATTAAAACTAATCTAGCAATTTCAATCGCAGAAGTGGCAACAGATGCAACATAAGTTAAGGCTGCTGCTGTAAGCATTTTTTTGCAATATTTGATTTCATCATTTTCAACTAGTCCTAAATTTAATAATTGTTTTAATCCCCTACTTGATGCATTGAATTCGACAGGAAGGGTAATTAGTTGAAAAAGCATTATTAATACTTCACAAATAATTCCTAACCATAAAAACTTGGTAATCCCTGCAAAAATACCGATTAGAATAGCAATATATCCTGCTTTAGATGCAAGATTTACTAGAGGAATAATCATACTACGAATACGTAAAAATAAATAGCCTTCTTTATCTTGAATCGCGTGTCCACATTCATGTGCCGCTACACTTACAGAAGCAATTGTTTGGTCAGCATAAATCGCACTTGAAAGACGTACTACTTTTTTTCGTGGATCATAATGGTCACTTAAATAACCGTTATTTGCTTCAATAGATACATTTTTTAAATCATTATGATCTAGGATTCTTCTCGCAACCATTTCTCCTCGTAATCCTTTTTTTGATAGTATTTTTTCACACTTTTTTGTCGTTGAATTTAAATAGGCTTGTGATCCTATTGTGATAGCAAGTGTTATTGCTAAAAACAAATAATATTCCATAGGTTTTCCTCCTCAACAGTATTTAAATTATATCATATTTTATCATGAGATAACACGATTTTTTCAGCCACTTTGATTCCATCAACGCTAGCCGTCGTAATTCCTCCTGCATAACCAGCTCCTTCTCCGCATGGATATAATCCTTTTATGGAGGATTCTAAATCCTCATTCCTTACGATGACTATGGGAGAGCTTGTCCTCGTCTCCACCCCTAAAAGAATGGCATCTTCTCGATCAAATCCTTTTATTTTTTTCGAAAAATTAGGCATAGCTTCCATGATAGAAGAAGATACAAATTCTGGTAGTATGGTTCTTAAATTCCCAAAGCATGTTTTTCCTTTCGTATTAGGAATGATTTCTTGATAAGCTGTACTAGTTTTATTATTATAAAAATCTCCTAGCAACTGAACTGGTATGAGTCCCTTTCCTTCTTGATAGGCTAATTCTTCTAATTTCCTTTGAAATTTCATTCCCGCAAAAAGTTCATTTCCAAAATCATTTGGGGTTACAGTTACTACAATCGCACTATTGGAATTTCTTTCCTTTCTGTCGTAATTGCTCATTCCATTTACTACGAGTCTCTTCTCTTCTGAAGAGGCGTTAACAACATATCCTCCTGGACACATGCAAAAGGAATATACCCCTCTACCAGTTTTTGTTTGATACGTTAGTTTATAACTTGCACTTCCTAGAATGCTTGCGAACTTTCCATATTGCCATGCATCAATCATTTCTCTTGGATGCTCTATACGAAGCCCTACTGCAAAGTTTTTTGGTTTCATATTAATTCCTAATCTATCTAATAACTCAAATGTGTCTCTTGCCGAATGGCCAACTGCTAAGACAACATGAGAAGAAGAGTAAATTTGATTATGATTAATTTCTACTCCTTTTATACACCCTTCTTCTAGAATTAGATTTGTTACACAACTCCTAAAATGAAAATCTCCCCCCATTGATTTTATTTTTTTTCTCATATTCACAATGACTTTTCTTAGGATATCTGTTCCTATATGAGGATTGTGAATATATAAAATCTCTTCTGGGGCTCCATTTTCTACAAATATTTCAAATACTTTCTTATTTCTACCCTGTGAATCTTTGGTGAGTGTATTTAATTTTCCATCACTAAAAGTTCCTGCTCCTCCCTCTCCAAATTGAATATTGGATTCTGGATCCAAAACATTCTCTTTGAAAAACTTTTCTACAGATTGTATTCGATTTTCCATCGAATCTCCTCGTTCAAAGATGATTGGGTTTGTTCCAGCTTCTGCGAGCATATAGGCACAAAACAAACCTGCTGGTCCACTTCCAACGATGATGGGTCGTTCTATCTTATGATTTCCTTTAGGGAATTCATAAGGGGTTTCTTTTACTACAAATATATCTTTGGAAGAAGTTCTTTCTATTATTTTTTCTTCCTCTAATACTTCCACATCTATTTCATAAACAAACAATATGATATTTTTGTTTCTTGCATCAATACTTTTTTTATGAATACGATAAGACACTAGTTCTTTTTCTTTTATCTTTAACAATTGCATGATTTTTTTGGGTATTTTTTCTTCTTGATTTTCTAACACGGATACTTTTATTTGACGAATACGTATCATTCCATTTCCCCCAAACATTTCCCTGCTATCATGCCACTAATCCAACATTCTGTTAAATTAAATCCTCCACAATTTCCGTTTATATCTAATAACTCTCCTGTCACATATAGTCCCTTTTCTAACTTCGATTCCATAGTCTCCATGTTTATTTCATGAAGGTTTACTCCCCCATTACAAACTTGGCAATTATCATAACCTTTTGTTCCTGTTATCTCTATTGGTAATCCTTTTAAATTTTTACATAAGGCAATTTTTTCATCATTTGTTAGATGTTCATATGAGATATTTGCTTTTAAATGACTGCATTTTAAGATAATTGGAATGATTTTTTTGTTGAGAAATCCCTCCAATAATTCAGATAAATTCTTATCCAAATTCTTCTTACTATAGCGGTCCATCCAAGGGGTAATAATAGTTTCAATAAAAGGAACAAAGTTAATCTTAATTACTTCCTTTTTATTTTCTTCTAATCCTCTTGCGACATAATGACTCAAATTAAATGTACAAATTCCACTTAGTCCATAATCTGTTAATTGTAATTCTCCAACTTCTTTGGCAATCTCTTCTTGATTTTCTTCTAATGTAAGTTCCACATCGCATCTTACTCCATCCCATTCTACACAATAAGGGAAATTACTAACTAGTTGTACTAAAGCAGGAAGAGGCTTAATAATGGTATGGCCAAAATCTTTTAACAAATCATATCCACTTCCATCACATCCTGTTTTAGGATAAGCATAAGAACCTGTTGCTAAAACAATCTTGTCACAATAGTAATCACGCGTATCTGTATGAATTAAGAATTGATTATTTTTCTTTCTAATAGAGGATACATAAGAGTTGTAATAGACAAGAATATCTTTTTTCTTTATTTCTCTTAAAAGAGCATCTCGTACTGTATTTGCTTGATTTGAAAAAGGATAAATATAACCATTTCTATTTTTAGAAACAATTCCGATAGAATCAAAAAAATATTTCACGTCATCAATATGCTTTTCTAAAATAAAATCTTCAAGATATTCCTTATTCTGACTATGGTAATCCTCTAGAGAATAGTTTTCATGCATAAAATTACAACGTCCATTTCCTGTAATTAATAATTTCTTTAATAATTTATCATTTCTTTCCAAAAGAATTACTTCATTTGATTCATTCTTCGCATAGATGGCTGCTATCACACCACTTGCTCCTCCTCCAATTACAATAATACGCATCAAACTCAACTCCTCTATTATTTATTATATCAAAGAATGTTTGTTTTTTTATTCTTTTTCTTTTTTTCCTCCTATTATTTTTCAAAATACCATTGTCTATTAGAGAAAAAAGAATTATAATGAAAGCAAGATAAAATGAAAAGGTGTGTTTACTTATGG
>JAFWKJ010000015.1 GCA_017511375.1 Bacilli bacterium
AAGAAAAGAAAAAAAGAAAAAGAAAAGTTCATGTAAAAAATAAAAAAGTGGTTATTCCCCTTGTATTATTTTTGTTAATTGTTTTAACGGTTGGATGTTTTTTTGGATATAAAGAATTAGAAAAAAATACCATACGCTCTATTAAAAAGCATTATGCTTCTCATATTGTCTTAACAAGAAATACTAAACTTTATAATAAGAATAAAAAAGTGATTGGTTCTATCAAAAAAGGTTATTCTTTTGATCTTGAAAAAGTTACTAGTTTTTCCATTAAAAATACACATCTAAAAATGAAAGACTATGATTATTATGTTTACTATAAAGATATTAAAAAAGCAACGAAGCAAGAAGAAAAAGAAAAAGCAGATAGTTATTATTTACCTTTAGGAAAAGATTTAGAAACGAGTGGTGAAGTTGTTTTATATGATCAAGGCAAAAAAGCTATTCAATTAAAAGACGGCATCAAAGTTCCTATTCTCCGTATGGATGATAAGAATTATGTTACTTCTTTTCTTGGTTATACTTTTACCATTAAAAGAAATAAAAAGATGAAAGAAATTGATAATAAAGAGGTATCTACTGAGGGAAGGGCTTCCCACGTTAGTGCCATCTATTATGATAAGATTTTAGATGACTGTGGTGGAGATGATACTTGTTTAAGACCTGCTAGTGTTCGGGCTCATATCAATCGAATTAAAAGAGAAGGATATTACTTTATTACAAAAGAAGATTTTGTAAATTATGTTAAAGGATATATTAATTTAAAAGATAAAGCTGTTTTCATCGCAACAGGAAATGAAAATGATGCTACTAAAAAAATTAATGAAGATTTAAAAGTATCTATTTCTAAAATAGAAGATGCAGATGGTATAAAGTTGGTTGTAAGTAACAAGACTGCTACTTCCAGTGATGACAAAGATAAAGTTAATTGTTATCAAGCAAAAAGTTATACAATTATTGATAAGTATCTAGCTATGGCTCATGGAGATGAGGTGTCTGATAATGGAAAAGAAACTTCAGATAATCAAGCGATTGCTGTCTTAAATTATCACTTCTTCTTTGATCAAACTATTCCTGGAGAAAGTGCTGTGTGTAATGAATCCATTTGTTTAGAAAGAGAAAAATTAAAATCTCATTTGCAGTGGTTGCAAGACAATGGTTATAAAACATTAACGATTCAAGAATATGCTGATTGGATGGATGGTATTATTGAAATTCCTGATAAATCTGTTCTTCTTACCATTGATGATGGAGCTCATGGAACAGGAAAACATAATGGAAATGTTTTAATTCCTTTACTGGAAGAGTATAAAATGCATGCAACACTTTTCTTAATTGCTGGTTGGTGGGACATTGAGAATTATCAATCTCCTTACTTAGATATTCAGTCTCATAGTTATAACCTTCACTATGAAGCAACTTGCCCTGATGGACGAGGAAAAGTAGCTTGTTCTGATTATGCTACTGTAAAAAGTGATCTACAACAATCTTTGGATGTTATTAAAGATAACACGTCCTTCTGTTTCCCTTTTTATAGTTATGATAATGAATCTCTTCAAGCTATTAAAGAACTTGGATTTAGGGTTTCCTTTGTTGGAGGAAGTGTTAAATCTAGAAGAACTAATGATCATTATTTGATTCCAAGATATCCTATTATGTATGATATTACGTTAGATGAGTTTATTGGAATGGTTAGTTAATAAAAAAAAGATATCTACGCACGATATCCTTTTTTTTGTTCAATATATAATTGTATATCAAATGGTAATTCTCTTGCTTCTAAAGATTGCTTTTCATATTTTATTTCAATAGAACCTGTCTTCTTTTCTCCACTTTTTAATTCACCAATCTCTGTAACTGTAATATGAAAATTATCATCTAGATACTCTTCTTTGTCGTTTACTAGTACTGTTACTTCCACATCGTAAGATAAACTGTTATTTAATACTTCATATTGAATCGTCTCTGCATCCCCTACGTGTTTTAATACAATTTCCTCTATTACGATTCCTTGATGATTTGGAGTTAAAGAAACAACTGTTCCATTAGTTGATTTAACATCGGTAAATGAAACATCTAAATAATTTGATCTTGTAGCATATGCATTATCTTTTGTTACATTCATATTTTGACTTGAGAAAAAGATACTTGCAATCGACAAGATTGAAACGAGAACACACGTTATTCTTTCAAACATAAATACCAAACCCCCATACATATTATCCATATGTATTGGGCATATTATACCACATTTCGGCAAAAAAAGCAAGTTTTCGCTTGCTTATAAAAAGAAGGATTTGATTATCCTTCTTTTTATTTTTGATAACTAACTGTTTTTGGAACTGTAATAGAATGCCTATCTTGGATAGCTCCATATAGTTTGACACTTATTTCTTCTTTACGATCCCATGGGAATGTATAATTACTTATCGTAACATGTCTTATTCCTTTTTCTTCATATGGATTCAAATCGGAAATATAATTAGAATTACTTAAATTATCTAATATCATTTTATTTTGGGCATCCATTAACAATTCTAATTCTTTTATTTCTAGAGAAGAGTCGTAATTTGATAAGTAACCCATATCTTCTATAAAGGATAATCCCATTGTCATTAGGAATCCTTTATCCATGTCGTCTCTTTTGTTTGTATTTCCTTTTAAATATAAAAATCTTGTAACGCCTTCCGCAACACCTATACGAGCACTATTTTTAAAGCCGTTCCAGTTACTATAGCCAATAAGGTATCCTAATGGAACTTGGGTAGATTCATAATTACTTAAATTATTAACTAAATATTTGTCTTTTGTTAAATCGGCATCATTAATGATAACTGTTGGAACTTTATTATGAATGTTATCTAAGTATTGTTGAATTAGTTTATTAGAAGTTTCTTCATTTTTTCCATCTTCCTTAGTATTATAAACTAATATTTCAAAATTTTGTTTTGTATTTACTTCTTTCATTCCCAAGTCTTTGATTATATGACTCATGTATTCTTTATAACTATCATTGGTTCCAGGAACAGTTCGGTTCTCATCCCCATAATAGGAAACTTTAACTTTTACCTTGGCTGTTACCGCATCTAATTGCATATCAGCAAATGCTAATTCACTCAATGTAGATACCCCTTCACGCATGGTAATGGATGTTTCATGTTTTTGTGCCACTTTCTTTATATAGGCAATGTCATTCTTTTGAATATTTGTATTATGATTTCCACTATCTTCAATTCCATAATAGATATGAACATTTTTATTGTCTCTTTTATCCATAATTTCATAAAGAGAGGTACTATATTCTAGTTTTCTTTTTCTTGCATCTAAATACTTATTTAGAATGATTTCATCTTCTGTTGTTTGAATCTCTTGACCTGTTTTATCTAATTTATATTCTTTTACAATATTATCAATTGATAATTCTTCCGTTTCAAGTGTTTTTCTTTCTACATTAGAATAAGCTAGAATATTTTGATAATCTTCTTCCGTTAATCCCATAAATCCAGGCGTTATTGATAATCCTGTAATGGAATCTATTATATATATATGATTATTTGCATCGGCTAAAAGGGATTCAATGACCTTTTTATAATAATCCATTTTCTGACCGTAGATTGTTATTTCTTCATCACTAATATATTGGGAACTAACAAGTCCTCCCGAAAACATTTGATCCAATGAAATAATAAAGTAGTCACAACCCTCTTTATCTAAATCGACCAGCCATGAACTAATTTTCGCAGGATTTCCATATTTCGTATTGTATTCTGCGTAGGAATTTTCTCCCGTACCAATATGAGTTCTATAATTTTTTGCTTCTGGCATTTTTAATTCAAATCCAGCAGATCTTGCTAGATACTCTATTCTAGTTGTATGGATTGGTCGGTCATCTATGGGAACATAAGCAACGACTTCCCCCGCCATAGAACTCTTATAAGACTCTGTTTTTGTTTTTTGTTCTTTTTCTTTTTTCTTAAAAATATCTACGTTAAAGCCTTTCCATTTAAAATTACTTAAATCCAAACTAAAACCATTTTCATAAAAAACAAAAGCAAAAATAAAGACCAAAATAAATATAATGAATCTTATTACTTTTCTTTTTCTTTCTTTTTTAATTCTTTTTCTTGCTAAATATGCTTGTCTTTGTCTCTCACGCATTAATCTTTCTTGCGTTTCTCTACTCATATCACCCATATTTATTCTCTCCCTATTCTATGTTTATTATATCACAAAACATAGTCTATGTATTACAAAACTCTTTGTTTAACAAAAATGGACATTTATTTTCAATCTCTTTTTTTAGAAACATTTAGGAGAATTCCCATGGATGCCATGGAAACAAATAAAGAGGATCCACCATAAGAAAGAAAGGGTAAAGTTACTCCTGTTACGGGTATTAATCCTACTACAACCATAAGATTTAGAATCATTTGAAAAACGATTTGAAAGATTAAACCAAAGGATAAATACTTTGAAAATAAGTCTTTGGTATTCATGCTAATTTTTATTCCTTGATGGAGTATGATTCCAAATAAACCCAACACAATTAATACGCCTATTAGACCTAATTCTTCTACAATAATAGAAAATATAAAATCTGTTTGCGGTTCTGGTAAGTAAAAATGTTTTTGGATAGAGTTTAAAAAACCAGTTCCCAGTAATCCACTGGGGCCTATGGCATATAAACTTTGAATCATTTGGAAACCTGTTCCTAAAGGATCTTTCCAAGGGTTTAAAAAGGAGATAATACGATTCATTCTATAAGGAGCGATTACGATTAGGATAATTCCCCCTATAATTCCTAAAACTCCCCCTATTGTGAATAATTGTGTGGGTGCACCTGCGATCAATAGTAAACATAGTATACTACACATAATGATAAAACCAGTCCCAAAATCCGGTTGCAGCATAATTAATCCAAAAATGAGAATAGGAAATAATATAATAGGAAATATTCCTTTAAAAAAAGAGGATAATTCTTTCTCACTTACTGATAAATACTTACTTACAAATATAATCAGGCTTATTTTAGCTGCTTCACTTGGTTGAATTCCTAATCCTCCAATACCGAACCAACTTCTACTTCCATTTCGTACACTACCAATTCCTGGTATTAGTACGAGAATCAGTAACAAAATGGTTAACCCTAATATAAGATTAGCGTTTCGATAATAAAAAGAGACGGGTATCTTAGATAAGATAAATAGAATGATTAACCCAATTAGAAAAAAAACACATTGATATTTTACATAATGAAAAGAATCATGAAATTTATAAAGCGCCCAAACATTGGATGCAGAATAAATCATCATTATTCCAAATAGACAGATACTTATCACAGAGAATAATAAGAGTTTATTGTTCTTCATTCTATCACCTATCAAACTATATGTATCAATAAAAAAAATAAGAACTTAGTTCCTATTTTCTGCATTTCTTAATCTTCATTTTAATCTTTTCAATTTCTTGATCTGATAAGTGAGCATGTGGATATAAATCTGTATATATTTGTCCTTCATTTGGTTTATACCCGGCTGCATCTAAATTTTTAAATAATCCTCGTAAGGTAGTACAACACTGTAAGATATGATGATCTATTACCATATGACTCCAACAATGATGCTCTCCTGAGGGAATGACTCCTGATATTTTATCAGCTGGAATTCGTATCTCAGGACTACAAAGAACAGAATTTAATAATCTTGCTTGCCCTTTGCATACACCTTTTTTATGTTCAAGGGTTCCTGCTGGTTTTGATTCCCATCTTGTTTTGGATGGTTTCAATCTTTGTGTTCCCCAAGCATCTCGAAACGTTTGACTGGTAGCATAAGTGATATTAATAGGTGTGATAGCTATATTTAGTGCATACAATTTATCAAATAAATAGTGATAAGTTATGTACGCTTTATCAAAATCATTTAGACAATCTATTCGATAGGTATGATCTAATTTATTCATATATTCGTGAATAAATCTTTTTAATTTCATGGTATCCGTTAATACTTCATGCTCTACTTTTCCTGGTAACAAACGTAGTGTTTTATCAGGAAACCATAATAATTTTTCTTCCGGTATTTCAATTTTTCCTCTCGCTTGTTCTAGAGGGATTCTTTTTTCTGTAATTGGATTTCTATCAATACTCATATAATAAGTTGTTTTATTTTCCTGATCCCAATTCATACTGTTCATAAACGATATATAGGCAGGCATTGAAGAGTCTGATAGGAAGAACTCATACGTTGCATTAGGAAATTGTTTTAAATACTTTAAAAATTGAAATCTTATAAGGCATTCTTCTCTTGTTTGAATCTTTACTTCATCATAGATTCTGAAGTGAAGGATATTGGGTAAGTTTTTAAATAAACCTTTTTGCATACATTCCATAAATCTATCAAAAGATATTTGTATGTAATAAGAAGATGGAGTAAAAATAGTGCCTAAAATTCCCCCTGTTTCTACTCTTCTTCCAGGTAAAGGTGTTTTATCAATAGTACATAAACCCGTATGTACATACTTTTGATATCGATCCATGCCAACCCCTCCTTTTTTATGGCTCCCTATTATAACATATTTGGAGAGAAATTGCAAAAAAAAGAAACCTAAGTTTCTTTTTATGCTTCTTTTAAGAAGGCAATATAACATTTATAGGCTTCATAAATATCTGCCTTGGCAGTTACTTCCCATGGAGCATGCATACTTAATACTCCTACTCCACAATCAATTACATTAACGTTCTTGTTTGCCAAAATATAGGCAATCGTTCCTCCGCCACCGGCATCTACTTTTCCTAATTCAGATATTTGGAAATAAACTGAATTCCTATCCATAATATTTCTTAATTTTGCAACATATTCGGCATTTGCATCGTTACTTCCACTTTTTCCACGAGAACCTGTATACTTGCAGAAGACGACACCTTGGTTGAAATAAGAAGCATTTCTTTTATCCATGACATCACTATAAAGGGGATCATAAGCTGCATTGACATCACTTGATAACATATAGGAATTACTTAGACATCTTGCTAAAGCAACATTCTCAGGATGTCCTAATAGATTACAAATTTCTAATAAAGCATTTTCATAGAAAGTGGAACACATACCGGTTGCTCCAACACTTCCTATTTCTTCTTTGTCTACTAAAATACAACTGATTGTTTTGTCACAGGTTGGACAATCTAAGAAAGCACGTAAAGAAGAATAAGCGCACACTTTATCATCTTGACCATATGCCATTATCATGGAACGATCTAGGCCAAAATCTCTAGCACGTCCCGCAGGTACTACCTCAATTTCAGCAGATAGGAAATCGTCTTCATCCATATTGTATTTGTTCTTCAATATATTTAGTATATTTCTTTTTACTAAATCTTCTTTTTTAGAATCCTCTTCCGTTTCTTCACATGGCATGCTTCCAATTAAAACGTCCAATCCTTCTCCCTCTATTACAACAGAGGCTTCTTTTTTCATTTGTTCTTTTCCAAGATGTGGAAGCAAATCAGTAATTCCTATGACTGGATCTCTTTCATCTTCCCCAATTACCACATCCATTACTTCTCCATTCTTTTTTACAACAACTCCGTGTAATGCAAGAGGAATCGTAACCCATTGGTATTTTTTAATTCCTCCATAGTAATGTGTATCCAAATATGCAAATTCATTTTCTTCATATAAAGGATTTGCTTTTAAATCTAGTCTTGGAGAGTCTACATGAGCTCCTAATATATTGATTCCATTTGTAATATCTTCTCTTCCTATTACAAACAAAGCAAGGCTCTTATTTCTATTGTTTACATAAATTTTATCTCCTACTTCTAATTTTTTGTTTTCTTTTATATAGGTATTTAAATCTACAAAACCTCTTTGCTCTGCTATTAGAATTGAGTTTTTAATTACTTCTCTTTCAATTTTACTAATACTTAAAAACTTACGATAATCATCACAAATTTCACTTAAGCGATTAATATCTTCATCCTTATATTTTTTCCATACGTTTTCCATTTTTATCCTCCTCATCATTATTAGTATATCATACTTTTTTCATAATATAAAAAAGAACTATCAAATAGTCCTTTATACCCATACTCCGAATACAATTCCTGCCATGGCAAGAATTAATCCTGCTACCCAGAATAGTTTTACGATATCTCTTTCATCCCATCCTAATTTTTCAAAATGATGATGAAGAGGCGTCATTAAAAAGATTTTCTTTTTAAATACAATCATCCAAAATGTTTGTAAGATGACAGATAATGTTTCAATGACGAAGATAAAAGCCACCACTAATAAGGTTAACTCTCTATGAGTTAGAATAGCTATAGCTCCCATCACAGCCCCTAACGCTAAGGAACCGGTATCTCCCATAAATATTTTGGCTGGATTTGTGTTATATACTAAGAAACCAAATAAACTTCCTACTAATATTAAACTAAATAAACCAATATCTTCAAACCCTACTGATAAGGAAATCAGTGCGTAGGCAACAAAAGCAATGGCAGATAGTCCTCCTGCTAGTCCATCTAACCCATCTGTTAGATTCACAGCGTTACTAGCACCTACTAATACAAATAGAATGGCCAATCCATATAACCAACCTAACTCAAAATCAATATGAAGAGTACCTACTACCCATGCAGTTTGTCCTCCACTTCTCATATAAATATAGAAAAAACCAATGGCAATAAATACCTGCATCAATAATTTTTGATATACTGTTAATCCTTCATTATTTCCTTTTTTAATAGATAAAAAGTCATCTAAAAAACCAATTAACATATATCCAATACACACAAGTAATACGATTCCTAAATTCGAGGTATAGGTAATCTTATGTGTCATAATTAATCCTAATGTCGCGAGTACTGTTGGAACAATAAAGATTAGTCCTCCCATAGTAGGAGTTCCTTCTTTTTTACGATGGGTTTCCCCAACAAATATGGATATTTTTTGTCCAACTCTCATTTTCTTTAAAATGGGTACTAGAATAAATCCTAATACAACAGATGACAAAAAACCAATCATAATTGCAAAAACAGCCTTTGTTAATAATAGCATGTTTTTCACTCCATTTCTTGACTCATTATATCACAAATGATTATGGTTTATGTAAACCAAATCCTTTTTTTACACTAGTTTACAGGATATTCTCCCCTAGTTTTAACTTTAGCATCATTTTTTTCTAATTCTTTTTCTTGTTTTGCCTTGATGCGTTGCATTTCATATTCTTTTTCTTTCATTTCTCTTTTTACCTTATGCAAGTTTGCAAGTAATTCATCACATTCTGGAATAACCCCTATATAGTCTTTAAATTTTTCTTTGATTTCTGAAATCATTTTTTCAATTTGAGATGTGGTTTTTCCAAGAATACGAATCACATCATCTATCGCATTAATACTACCTTGTATCTCCTCATGATAATCCTTGACTGTAATGACTTTATAGCGTGTTGTTTTGGTTGTGGGTTTCATTACATTCTTCATAAAATATAAATAAGCAGCCGTGGCAGTAGCTGCACGTTTTGCTCCTCGCAATCCTGGAAATAACATTTGGATGGATAACATTCTAAGCAATCTTCTACTTTGTCCTGTTAGTCCTACAAATTCTTCTTTTACCTTTTCTGTTTCTGTTACGGCGTTAGCTACTTTGTTTTGAATTTCTCTTAACAATCTACTTTGATCATATTGAAATTCCATTAATTGATTATTGAATTGACTATAAGAATCATATTTCTTTTTGACTTCTTCAAAATCGATTTCTCTCTCTTCCAGTTTTTCTTTTTTATCACTTACTTCTTTTGATAAAGAGCCTCTTTTCTTATCCAACTCTTCTAGTTTTTCCTCTAAAAGAATGTATAGAGGAGAGTCTTTGACTTCACGTACTACCCTTTTATCGCGAAATTCTTTTAAATATCCTTCTATTAAGAAATAAATATAATTATCATCATATTGATCTAGATTCTCTATCTTTATTCTTGCTTTCAATTCTTCAATCTTATCAATAATCTGAGAAAGCCTCTCAAGAATAATTTCCGCCTCTCGGCTCAAAACAACTCTTTCTTCCTCATCTACTAAAGCATTATATTCATAAATAATTTGTCTTAACTCAAAGCGAATATCTTTTAACCTTTTTTCATATTCTTCTACTATTTTTCTAGATTTTAATTTTCCTAATGTTTCTTGAGCATCTTGTGATAAATTTTCAAATTCCACATCGCCTAGTTCTTGATCAATAAAGTCCTCTACATCTACCTGTTCTTCTTTTGCTTCCGTCTTAGGTTCTTTCGCAAGAATACTAGTAGGAGATATTCCTTTACTTGGCTTTGCTGTTTCCTGTTTTTTAGGAGGTTTTATTGTTTCCTTGGAAAGTGTTTCTTCCTCCTTCCCATCTTGTGGAAGAGAAATATCCTTCTCTTCATGATTCACTTCTTCTTGCTCCTCTTTTACGGATGCATTTTCCTCTTGCTTTTTTTCTATCACAGGAGATGTTTTTGGTTGTTTTATTTCAAAATCAGTTGGTTCTACAAAAATGAATGTGGGTTCTTTTTCTGGTTTTTCTTCTATAGGCTTTGCCTCTTCTTGTTTTTCTACTAATGATGTTTCTATATAAACAACTACTTTTTCACCGGTTGGTGTCGTAACGATTTTTTTCTTCTTTTCTTCAAATTCTTTGGGAGTATAGTGCGTAACATCTTGATCATACTCCTTTATGATCCAACGAGAACCTTCCTCTTCTTTATTTTCCTTCTTTTTGTTTTTTGCCGTATCATATAATACCTGAATGGTTCCCCCACCAATAGCGATTGGTAATGTTTTGATCAAGGTATATATTTGTTTTCTTTTTACTCTTTTTTCAAGTTCGGCAAGTTCTCTTTCTTCTTCATAATCCTTTAGTTTTTTCTTCTGGTTTTGATTAATCGTCATCACCCGACGACGATCATTTGCCCCACCCTTTGCACCAACTGTCTCGTTCATTAGTATCACCATAAATATTTTATCAAAGTTTTATCTATTTTTCACTATTTTATTGAACGAAAATTCTTACTTTACTTTGTTCTTCTATTCTTTCTCCTGCCTTAGGAGCTTGTTCATAGACGATTTCCCCTTCTCCTTCTATCACGACTTCAAATTGAGATAATTCTTTTTTTGCTTTTTTTACGGGTTTTCCTATCACATTTGGTACATCGAATACTCTTTTATCAAACCATTCTAAGTCCTTGTCTTGCGCAGATTCTTGCCTCGGTATTTTTAAGGCATCAATAATATCAAGTAAGATTCTTCTTGCGATGGGAGTTGTTGTATAACTAGATAACATAGCTGTATTCTTAGGATTATCGATGGCTATATAAAAAACTGCTTGGGGATTATTTGATGGGACAACACTCATGAAGGACATAATATAGTTATTTACTAAATAAGACCCATTTTCACTTTTTTGAGCAGTTCCTGTCTTTCCTCCGATTCGATATCCATCGATATATGCACTTTTTCCTCCTCCTTTGGCTACAACGCTTTCCAAAGCATCTCTCATGATGAAGGAAGTTTCTTGAGAGATGACTTTTCTTTTTAATATAGGTCCATATTGTTCATATATTGTATTTTTATTATCACTGATACTTTTCACAATATATGGTTGATATAGATACCCTCCATTTACGATAGCTGAGACAGCCATTACTTGTTGGATGGGTGTTACACTGGGTCCTTGTCCAAAGGCAGAGGTTGCTAGTTCTACATTTCCTACTTTTTCTATGGGAAAAAGAATTCCCGTACTTTCTCCATTTAGATCTACTCCTGTTTTCTCCCCAAAACCAAATTGATTAATATAGAAAAACAATTTGTCTTTTCCAAGTCTTTGTCCTAGTTGAACGAATCCTGGGTTGCATGAGTTTTGTAATACTTGTAAGAAGGTTTGATCTCCATGTCCTTCAATTTTCCAGCATTTTAGTGTACTTCCATCTACATGGACTTTTCCACTATCATAAAAATGATCCTTATAAATATCTACGACTCCTTCTTCTATAGCGCTTGCCATTGTAACTACTTTAAAAGTACTTCCTGGTTCATAAGAAGACCATATAGGTAAATTTCTATTTAATACTTCTTTCGAATAATTTTTATATTGATTTGGATTAAAATTGGGATAAGAACTTATAGCTAATATTTCACCTGTATTCGGATCTACCACGATTGCTAAAGCATTATCAGGATGAAACATGTCTCGTATATTATTCATTTCTCTTTCTAAGGATTCTTGAATTTGAAAATTAATGGTTAATTGTAGATTCAGTCCTGGAGTTGGAGATACATATACATCACTCTTTTTTAATTGATTTCCGTGAGCGTCTGAGTAAAATTGTATTTTCCCATTTGTTCCAGTCAGATAGGAATTGTATTGCAATTCTAGTCCCGATAGTCCTTGATTATCTATTCCTACATATCCCAAAGTATGGGATAGTAAATTATTATATGGATAATATCTTTTTGCTTCTTTTACTAAATATACCCCTTCATAGTTTAAAGCTTTTATTTTTTGAGCTGTATCTAAAGATAATCTTCTTCCTTCTGGATGAACTCTTTCAATCGATACTTTTTTTGTTACATGTTTTTTCATTTCTTCATAGGATACTCCTAGAATTTGGGCTAAATCTTTACTGACTTTTTCTTTGTCTTTGATTTGATTTGGTACCAGCATCAGAGAAGCTGTCGTTAAATTGTCTGCTAAAACAATTCCTTCTCGATCTAGTATTTTTCCTCTATCTGCCTCAATTTCTAGATCTCTACTCCACAAATCATCTGCTAAATCATGTAGTTTATCATATTCAAATACCTGAATATAGAATACTTTTAATCCGATTAAAATAAATCCTAATAATAGAAAAATGTATATGATTTTGATTCTACTATGTATTTTTTTAAAAAACATGAGACACCTCTATAAAAAGGTATGTAAAAAAAAGAAAAATAGTATCTATTTTTCTTCAAACAAATCCAAAATAGCTTTTCGATATATTTTCTTTGCGATTTCTTTTCCATTTTCCATAATCTTAGCAAAATTTTCCATCATAACTCCACTATTTATTTCTAGTACCATAATCTCACCATTTGTCAGTTCAATGATATCGATACTAGCAAACTTTATATTCAGTCTTTTCGCAACTTTTAGGGCTAACTCCTCTATTTTTTGCTTTGTTTCATTCTCTTCTACATAAAAAGGAATTGCTCCTCGGGAGAGATTATGTTGCCATCCATATTCGTAAATTTCTCCTTTTTCTAATATTCTCTTGAGATTCTCATCTTCTTTTTTCTTTTCAAAATACTTAGGATTAAAATCGCATAATAATTCATAGATTGTTTTTTCTCCGTCTCCTTCTACAATAGGTCTCTGTTTTCCATAAAACAACTCTATTTTATCTTTATATATGATGGAACGATATTCATTTTTTATTTCATAAAAAGGTGAAATACTAATGGAATATGATTTTTTTAGGGTTTTATCTATCTTTTCAAACAATTCTTCTTTGGTATGTACTTGATAAGTATCTTTTCCGCAGGTTCCTTCGTTTGGTTTTACAACTAAATGATATTGATACTTTTTTGCATATTCCTCTACTTGTTCCTCATTATAATTAGGAAAAATAATATAGTGTTCTGCCACAGGCAAATGATAATTTTTTAAAACATCATACATTGCATATTTATCATCACATACTAGTCCTAAAGCATGATCATTCAAGCCAAATTTATATCCCGCAATTAATCTAGTTTTATCATTCTTTTCTAGAATCATAATCCAGTTTTTAGATACTAAATGAAATGAAATATCCTCTTCCATGCATATTTCTTCTATTAGTTTTTGCATCTCATTCATGGTCTCACTTCCCTATAGTTCATTATAATTGAAATTCTATAAAAAAAATAGACTGAGTCAGTCTATTTTAATATTTTTTTAAAGATAGCATTTAAACCTTTATTGATTAGTTTATTGGTTGCAGCATTGGTTACTTTTTTGCCTAATTTATACTCAATGCTGTTCTTTCTGGCTTTTTCTTCTTCTCTTTTCTTCTTTTCTTCTAAACGTTCTTTTTCTTTTTGTTCTTTTTCAGCTTGTTTGGCAGCTTTTTCTGCTTCTTTGGCTGCTTTTTCTGCCTCTTTTGCTTCCGCAATCGCTTGTTTTTCAGCTTCTTCTGCTTCATATTTTTCTTTAATCATTTTATCTAATTCTTCATAAGCAGAATCCCTTTCTACTGCTTCTTCATATTTACCAAGAATCGTTGAAGAATTAATGATTTTGTTACGGGAAATATCATCTAATACACCCATCATACTTTGTGGAGGTAAAATAAGAACTTTTTCTACGATAGTTGGTTCTCCATTTTCATTTTGGAAAGAAACTAAAGCTTCTCCTGTTCCTAAAGCAAGAATTGCATCTGCTGTATTAAAGGCAGGGTTAGCTCTAAAAGAGTCAGCTGCCACTTTTACAGTTCTTTGTTCTGCAGGGGTATAAGCTCTTAATGTATGTTGTACACGGTTTCCTAATTGCGCAATAATTTCATCTGGAATATCCGTTGGACTTTGAGAGATAAAATATAATCCAATTCCACGAGATCTAATTAGTTTTACAACTTGTGTAATTTGTTTCAATCGATAAGTTGGCATTCCATTGAATAGTAAATGGGCTTCATCAAAGAAGAATACAATTTTTGGTTTATCTAAATCTCCTACTTCTGGCATATTATTGAATAGGTTCGTTAATAACCATAGTAAGAAAGAAGCATATAAATCTGGAGATTGAAATAATTTTACAGCATGTAAAATATTAATCATACCTTTGCCCTCTGCATTTACGGCAATAAAATCATTAATATCTAGTTCTGGTTGTCCAAAGAACATATTAGCACCTTGGTTTTCTAGCGTCAATAAACATCTTTGAATTACACCAACACTTTGAGATGTAATATTTCCATATTTGGTAATAAAGTCATTTTTATTATCTCCTACATATTGTAGCAATAATCTTAAATCTTTTACATCATCTAATTTCCAACCATTTTCTTGGGCAATCTTATATACAATGGCTAAAACACCCTCTTGTGCTTCAGAAAGACCCAACATCATAGAAAGAATATCTGGACCTACTGAATCTAATGTAGTACGAATCGGATGTCCAAACTCACCAAATATATCCCAAAATCTAACTGGGAATCCTTTATATTCAAAATTATCAATTCCTAGTTTTGCAAGTCTGCTATCTAAAAATTCACTTGGAGTACCACTTGCAGCTGTACCTCCTAAATCTCCCTTTACATCGGCTAAAAAGACCGGAATTCCTGCATCTGAAAATGATTCTGCCATCACTTTTACTGTGGTTGTTTTTCCTGAACCACTGGCACCGGTAATAATTCCATGACGATTTGCCATTTTTGGAAGAATATAAAATTCTTCTTTTTCATTTTTCCCAACGATTATTTTATTATTTAAATACATACTCTCCTCCATCAGTATTCATGTTTTTTCAACACTATTATATCAAAAAAATGCAAAAAATGCATTTTATTTAAAAGCTGGTATAACTACAGAACTACCATCTGTCGTTTCCGTAATAGGTGGTCCTGTTTTCTTATACTTATTTCTATAATCATGAATGGAAAATTCTACATCTATGTCTTTTTGTTCTTGTAATTGAACAAAGTATTTGGCATAAAAGTCTTTTCCTTCTCCATATACTTCTACATTTTTATTATTGATAATGGCACGAGGTATATTGGCTAATTCTTCTTCAAATGAAAAAGATAAAGTTATCATATTACCATATTTTGCTTCTGATGGATTTTCAAAATTATCACTCTCAATATGAACTGTTACAATTTTAGGAGCTTTCGCGGAACGAAAGACAACATAACCACCTAATATAACAGAAGAAATAATAACGACAATACAAATAGCAAGAACCACGAGTATTGTATGTCTATTTTTTTCTTTTTTTGTTTGAACTTTGATATCCTCTTCTTCTATCACTTCATCATCAAAATCCAAATCAAGTGGATCTTCATCTGTGATGATTGTATCGGCTTCCCCATCTCCATCTACATCTATATATTTATTTCTAAAGTCAAAACCATTCATAAATCATCTTCCTAACGATAATATTATATCATAAAATTGTCAAACAAAAATATAATTGTGATATAATTTGATTGGAAGGTAGGTTTTATTATGAGAGATTTGGGTACTGTAGTTAGAGGGATTCGTACACCCATTATTAAAGAAGGAGACGATTTGGCAACGATTGTTACTGATACAATTATTAATGCTAGTAAGAATAATCATTTTGATTTTAATGACAAAGATATTGTTGCCATTACAGAAGCAGTTGTGGGAATATCTGAAGGAAACTATGTTACTGTTAACACGGTAACAAAAGACATTCAAAATAAATTTGATAATCCAGAAGAGTTAGGAATTGTTTTCCCTATTCTATCTAGAAATAGATTTTCACTTATTCTAAAAGCCATTGCAAGAAGTACAAAGAAATTATATGTTCAATTATCTTTTCCAGCAGATGAAGTTGGAAATGGCATTTTAGATGAAGAAAAATTATATAATAGTCAATATACAAAGGACTCTGTTATTACAGAGGAAGAATATAGACAAACTTTTGGAGATTGGATACATCCCTTTACGGGAATCAATATGATTGATTTTTATAAAGAACTAATTGAGGCTGAAGACTGTGAAGCACATTTCCTATTATCTAATAATCCAAAGGATATTTTACAATATACAAGGAATGTTATTACTTGTGATATTCATACTAGATATCATACCAAGTATTTATTAGAAGAATATGGTGCAAAAGTTGTTGGATTGTTTGAAATCATGACAGAACCTATTAATGGAAGCGGTTATAACGAAAAATATGGAATGCTTGGATCTAATAAATCTACAGAAGAAAAATTAAAATTATTCCCAAGAACGGGTCAAAAACTAGTAGAAGATATTCAAAAACGTTTGAAAGAAAAAACAGGTAAAACAATTGAAGTAATGGTTTATGGAGATGGAGCTTTTAAGGACCCAGTTGGAAAGATTTGGGAATTAGCAGATCCTGTTGTATCTCCTGCTTATACGAGCGGATTAGAGGGAACCCCTAATGAAATTAAATTAAAATATGTATCTGATAACAAGTTTGCGGATTTAAGAGGAGAAGAATTAAAAGAAGCTATTAAAAAAGAAATTCGTAATAAAGAAAAAGATTTAAAAGGAAAAATGATTACCCAAGGAACCACTCCTAGAAGACTTACAGATTTAATTGGATCCCTTTGTGACCTAACAAGTGGATCTGGAGACAAGGGAACTCCTGTTGTCTTTATCCAAGGATACTTCGATAATTTAGCAAACGAGTAAAAAAAAAGAACAATTTAATTTGTTCTTTTTTTATGCTTGTTTTGGAAACAATAAAATTCCATTTTCTCTACTGATTAAAACTGTATTGCGTGAAACCAAACTTAATACTTTTGTAGTAGGAGTTGTTGTCTTTTTTTCAATTAAAAAGTATTTTGATGGGGTCTTTGTAAAATAGATTTTTTTAGCCGATTGATATGTATATAAACTGGTTGTGTTATTTTGAATTGGTTCCATAATTCACACTCCAAACATTTCTTTCTAATATCATAATACTATAGCCTTTTACCATAAGGCAAACATATATTTTTAATAGAGTCCATAAAAGTTTTTTATACTTATAAAAATAAATAAGTAGTACTTATGTTAGTACTACTCATTTTTGTTTTTTATTTTTTGGTAGGCATCTTCACATACGGTAGATAATTCTTGTTGATTTGAAATGTAGATTGTTGTTTCAGGATCTAATAAATCTTGAAATTCTTGTAAAAACTGTTCTCTTTTTTCTACTTGATCTAATACTTTGTCTAGTTCGTCTTTTCCCCTTCTCATTAATCTTCTTTGTCTTGTTTCTTCATCTAATTCTACAAAGATCGTTAAATCTGGTTTTAATAGATCATTCCCAAAGACATTATAATCTAAATCCATAGGAATTCCTGCTACTCTATTGGATACCACTGTATCAATTAAGTAACGAACTAAATAAACATTTCTATTTTTATAATCACAATGATTTTTTATATAATCTGAAATATAAATATCCGAAGATAAATAATACATCATATGGGCAACAGGAGAGTCTTTACGAACAACATCGTCTATTTTAAAACGATCCCCATATGCCGTAGATGGAGTTTTTAAAAGAATAGAGCCTTCATCTAATTCATGTAATTTTTCTGCTACAGATGAAGTTCCACTTCCATCTAATCCTGTTATAACAATCAACATGTTAACACCTACATTCTATTTAAAATTAACTGATATGCCTTCTTTACATCATAATCATCTGATACTTCCAATTGATAAGACTTTAACTCTTGAAGCATCTTTTGTTTTTCCGCTAATATTTCTTCTTTAGAAACATCTTGGAAGTCTCTTGTGCTTTCGTATTCTACAAGGAGACCTAAATCTTCTACTAATTGAAAAGCGAGTTCCACATTTCCTCGTTTATATACGATTACATCATAACGTACATCTACGATTTTCTCAAACTTTAAAGCTTTTAGTAATTTTTCTGCTTTTTCTAAATCTTCAATTTTTAATACAATTTTCTCTTCAGATAGTACGGTATCTCCCGAGTAATCCTTTTTCTTATAAGTAATGTTTTTATATGTTTCTTTTCCATCTACACATAAATAACGAATTAAAACACAGTGCATCAATACCGATATAATATTGTCTTTTGTAAGTTCCTCATTTTCAGGACTCATATATCGATCTTCTACTCTACTTTTACGAATACATTCAAATCCTTGTTTACTTAGAATATCATGTACTTCTTCTAAGCTTTGTTTGACATTCGTTGTAACTTCAATTTGTTTCATTTTTCCAACTTCTTTCTTATGATTTGGTTGATTAAGTTTATTGTATTTATTATAGTATCTACATCTAATGCATAGGTTATTCTCATAATAATTTCTTTTTCTTTTGGCCAACTAAAGGATTGCCCTACTAGAAATTTTATACCTTCTTCTTCATAGAATAAACGCAACAATTCTTTTTCACTATTAATGAT
The DNA here is from genome assembly GCA_017511375.1 of Bacilli bacterium. Taxonomy (GTDB): domain Bacteria; phylum Bacillota_I; class Bacilli_A; order RF39; family UBA660; genus UBA3789. The sequence continues at coordinate 19,131 of JAFWKJ010000015.1, forward strand.
ACCTTGTTTTTTTAATTCTGTAAAATCTATTAGTAAGAAAAATCCAGATTCTGGTTTTAATACTGTTTTCGCACAAGGAGTTCCTGTTAAAAGATAAGGTTGTTTTTCCTTTTTTAATCTTTTAAATATTTTAGAATAGTATTTACTATCTTGAATTGACTCTATTCCATCAATAAGAGCTATACATAAATCTCTTTTATATTCATATTCTTCTATTAAAGGATCAAAATACTTTTTATAGGCTTTTTCTCTTTCTTTGGTATCTTGAAAGGCCCCTGCTAAAAGACTTGCTTGGAGGATGGATGCTGAATCCATTGTCGCAAACACTTGATCTCTTAATAAACGTATGATTTCTTCATTCGCTACTACAAAACCACTTCTTGTTTGGGCAAGTCCATAGGACTTGGATAATCCAAATAAGGAAATGGACAAATCAAAATATTCTTTGATTGTACCCATTGGTTTTGCAAGATGATTTCTGTCATAAGATAAATCTCTATAGATTAAATCATCAATAATAAACACTTGATTATTCTTACATACTCTACCAAGTTGTTTTAATAATATTTCATCTTTATCCGATAACACCGTTCCTAAAGGATTGTGTGGATTTATATTTAAGAAAGCTCTTACTTTAGGAATATATCCTAATTTTTTATATTTCTTTTTTAAGTCTTCATTAATCTTATGAATGAAGCTTTCTAATTCTTTTGGATTAACTTTATAATCATTTTCTTTCTTTAAATCAATCGTATGAACTGATATATTTTCTCTTTCTGGCATAAAAGCAAATAAACCGTAGTTAGGTGCTGTCATAATAATGGCATCATATGGTCTAAATAATGCTTTTAATATCAGATAGAAACCATTGGTTGTTGAATTTGTAATGATGATATTGTTGAAGGAAATCTTGTTAGGAAACCCTTCTTTTATTAGGTATTTTGAAATGTCTGCTCTCAGTTCTTCATCTCCGGCAGCTGCCGAATACTGATAAATGTTTTGAGACATTTGCTCTTTTAATTTTTTCATACACAAAGGAAATGGCTTATAATTTAATGGATCTCCACTTCCTAGCTTTGTGATTTCTTTTTTTGTTTTTAAATTATATAGTTCTGTATCATAGAAATACCATGCTTCTTCAATCTTTTGAACATCTTTTGAAAATGGATTCTTATCTCTTCTACATCCTATATTAGGAAAACCAGGTTTTCCTTTTATTACTTCTGGATGATCTTTTAATAATTCATCCATCATATACCTCTTCACAATATCACAACCTATTTTACTTCTTTTCTTAGTTCCTCTCGTACTCTCATGAGTATTTTCCCCATATGGTTTTCACCATCTAGATTGGGGCCTACTCCCCAAAAAGACTCTTTGGTAGTCATTTCTCTTATGGCTTCATTTCCTGTATCTAGTAATTTTTTCGCAAGTTCTGGATTTTGTCTAAATTTTTCTAGATTTGCTTCATACATTTTTTGAATCTTGACTTCTTTAAAATTAGGAATACGTATATTATTTCTATCTCTCCCTATCATAGAGGCTTCCTTAGGCGTTTTACAATTAAGTATCTTATTAATGATTTTTTCATCGTCAAATTTACTGGCTTGATAATAATGCTCTACTGTTGGATAATAAATGCCATTTACTTCAAACCCATGATCTGAATAACTGGCAAGATATCCTAACTCTCCAAATTCTTTATAGAAATCTACTGACATTATTCTACTTCTCCTGGGTATAAATATTTATTATTTTCATCCATCTTGACATTAAAATTCTCAATTTCAATTCTTTTCTTAATCGAAACTTGACCTTCTACAGAAGCTGTATTAAATAAATCAAGTTTTTCTATTAAAATGTTATCATTAAAATCACATCCAAGTAACCAGGCATAGTTTTCTTGTTTCATCGTGGAACAGTGTCTACCATAGTTTCTTTCATGGATAGGAGTTAATGGTTCATTAATAAATTTGGTAATTCCTTTAAATAAATTAATGGCTCTTCCTAAATTACAAATAATTCCCGTATCTATCGTAAAGTTTTTATCAAAGAATACATCAGAAGAATATCCTGATTCCTGTAAAGCTTTTATATAAACTTCTATTAAAGGAATGACGTGTTCTGTAATATAGATACTCTTTTCGTTTTTGCCTATCTCTTGATAGTATTGAGCGTATTCTTTTAAAATATCCGTTACTTCCAAGCAATCATCAAATGTTGTATTTGATACTAAGTCTCTTAATTCAAGTCCTCTTCTTTGTTTATAATTATAGAGAGCATTTATAAAGAATCTTTCTGTAATAATATATCCTGACTTTGTACGAATCTCGGTCTCTGGATAAATTTGAATACCGAAGTTTCCTTCTTTTGTTAGTTTTGGATCAATAGAATAATAGATTCCATCTTTGTTCTTAAACAAATAGACTTCTACTTCACGAACAGAATCTTCTCTAGCTTCTTCTAGGATTTTGATTAGTTCCTCTTGATCTTCTATCTTTTGATCTAAATTATATTCGTAGAAAGGAATCCCTTCTGTTGATAAAGATAAACTATGGTTATATGGGTTATCTATAAATGTTTCTTCAAAAGTGATATTTTCTTCTTTTGAAATATATAAGTAATTGGATGTCGCAATGACAAAATGATTGTTGTGTTCAAAGTGAAAAACCTTTGCATTTTCTACTAAGGGATTAAATCTTAATTCACAACACATTTTTCTTGGACCTGATCCACATAGATCATAGTATGGCTTGTAGATCGATAAAAAATTGGCTAAATCTAGGGCATATTCTTCTAGGGAGTTCTTTTTACTCTGCTCTTCCCAAACTCTACCATATTGACTGATAGATAAACGAACGCCTCCTAGGGCACATAAATAATCTCCTGAACCAATTCTTTTATGCATTTCATTTAATGCTTTATTATGTCTTGAAAAACCAACCGTTGATATTCTGGTTCTGGCTCCTAATTCACGATAACATAATAAAATATATTCATCTAAATAAGGATATGCCGCTATATCATTATTTAGATATGGGAATACAACTCCTACACGGTGTTCTCTTCTATCCCAAGCAAGTAATACATCATCTGTTGTATATTTCTTAGAGATAGCTTTTAAAGAAGCTATAATATTTCTTAATGATTGTAAGCTCCAATACTCACTTTTACATACGGAAAATTTACTACAAAAACTACAATTGTTAAAGCACCCAACTTGTGGTTGAAGATGTCTCATCTTTGATACAAAATTATCTGGTAAATTCATGAATTCTGTAACTAATTTTTTTCTTATTTCATAATCTTCTTCTGAGATTTCTTTCTCATCACTTAATAGAAAATCCATCATTTTATTCCCCTATTTTATTACTTACTAATAAATCTACAAATTTATGAGTGGCTGTCGTTAAGAAATCATCAATGTATACACAACATACATCTACTGCAGGTAATTCATCTTTAAAGGTAATGACTGCAAAATCATCTTTATCACTTTGCGTATCAATTACATTTTTGACAAAGTATCCTATTCCAACACCTTCACGAACCATTTCTATCATAATCTCTGTAGTCCAAGATTCTAATACTGGCAATAATTTTGTATTTTGACTTTCCATGAATTCATCTAATTTTAATCGAATGGATGAAGTGGCAGATGGAAGAACTAATGGATAGTTTTTCAAGTCTTCTACTTTCTCCACATGAACATCTTTCATCATTTTTTTGTTATAAGCGAAACAATTTTGTAGTTTTGATAAGGTGACTTTTGTCACTTGTTTTTTACTATTAATAGGTAAAGTATCGACTATAATATCTAGTTTTCTCGTTTCCAACATTTCTACCATTTCAGATGTAGATTTACAAACAATATCAAATCTAATTCCCGGATAGATCTTTCTGAAATCAGAAATATATTTTGATAAGTAAAATACACCGATATGAGATGGTGTTCCAATGCGAATACATCCAATATTTAAACTATTTAAATTCTTAATATGCTCTTCGGCATCATTTAGAATATTAAAAGCAGTTGAAATATAGGAATATAATTCTTTGGCTTCTAAGGTTGGTTCGATTCCTTTACTGTTTCGATAGAATAAAGTATATCCTAACTGGTTTTCTAGTTCCTTCAAACTATAGCTGATTGCCGGTTGAGAAACATATAATTTTGCGGCAGTTTTTGAAATACTTTTTTCTTCATATAGATATAAAAATATCTTGTATAAATTGTAATCCGTATTCATATTTATCCCCTCGCGACATATTATATGTTACATTTATAAAAAAGTCAATTATTATAATATTTATTTATAAAATAAAAAAGAGAAGAAAATCTTCTCTTATGATCCTACACTGGTATATCTTTTCATACCCCAATAAAATAATAGAATACAAGGAATCAGAAATAACCCAACTAATAAGGGAGAAAATGCATAGTAGATGGTTTCTTTCTTTCCTATAAAATATAATAATGGATAATAATTTACAAAAGCATATGGGATTACAAATATGAAGAACCAAACAAAACCTTTTTTAAAGATTCCGATAGGATATTGTGCCATATGTTTTCCTCCATCTGTAAAGACATTTCTTACTTCTAAGCCTTGTACTGTAAAGAAACAATAAGCTGCCGCTGCTAAGAATATTCCAAAAAAGATGGCGCAACTTGATACAAGCATTAATAATAATGTAAGAACTCTTAATAAACTCCACTCAATCGACAAATGACATAAAGCTATAATCAGTACAATGATTGCTTGAATGAGCCTAGAAGATTTCACAAAATCACTATCACTACATAATACTTGTAGAATGATATTGCGAGGTCTTAACAGTAATCTATCAAATTCTCCTCGTATGATTAGATTATCAAAATGGTCTATTCCTCTTGCAAATACTTCATTAAAGGAAAAACCAAATTGAATAATAGAAAAACATAATAATACTTCATATAATGTAAATCCTTTAATATGATCAAATTTTGTAAATAAAGCTAAGATAATAAAATAATATGTAAAAAATACTAATATTTGGGATAGAAAAGATAGAATGAAATTCACTCGATACTCTAATTCTCCTTTTAGATGCATAGCGAGTGATTCAAAATATATTTTCATCTATCCTCCTTGTACAACAACTCTCTTAATATTCTTTTTCATCAAGCAATTTCCTAAGATGATTAAAATTATAATCCAAATAATTTGGATACACATACCGAAAACTCCATCTGTTAAAGAAACATTGCCTACATATAGTCGAAATGGTAAATCACTAATGTATTGAAAAGGTAAAAAGGATGATATTACTTGTAATGGTTTTGGAAAAAAAGGAATAGGAACGACGATTCCTGATAAGATATCTGCAATCGTAATCATGATATTGACAATTCCCTTCTCATTGAGAGTTCTCAAAGCTACAATGGGATAAAAAACTGTTAGGGCTGTAACTAATAAGGCTCCTAGTCCGAGCGAAAGTAAAAAGAAAAGAAAATGGTAAATGGATTCTGGAGCCCCTAAATGAAAGGGAAATGGTAATATTATTGTCACTACAAGCAAGGGAACAACACGAAGTGTAACATTTGCTAATCTTTGTCCAATTACTTTGAAATACCACATGAAATATATATTTTTTGGTCTTGCTAATTCGTAAGAAATTCCTCCTTCTCGAATAAGCTTAAATAATTCTGGATCACGAGTAAATTGATTCACTAAGGCAAGTAAAGCTTGATTGAGCCAAAGATATGTTACGACCTGAGAAAGGTTCATGGGTAGATTTTTTCCTCCTGATTCATAAAAAGCAACATACACCATGATATAGACAAATCCAAAGAAGAACTGTGTCGCAACCCCTGCCCAGGCAGCACTTCGATATTGAAGACTACTTATAAATTTTAATTTAAAGTAAGAAATATAAGCTTTCAAATTTTATAATCCTCATATAATTTTACAATAATACTATCAATATCTTCATGGTCAATTTCTATATCATCAATCTTTATTTTTTTAGAAATGATATTTAGTAATTCTGAAATACTTATTTCTTTTGAATCGATGATGAAATCATATCCTTCTTTTGTTTTTGTTTTTTGTTTAATTCCTTTTTTTCTTATATCCAATTTGTCGTTTGTTTTGATGGATACATATTTTTCTGTTTCGTATTGATTTTGTAGTTTTTTTAAACTACCATCATATAAAACATGTCCTTTTCCAATTAGGATAACTCTTTTTGCGAGTGATGTAATATCCGCCATATCGTGACTCGTTAAAATTACAGTTGTTTTTTTCTCTTTATTTAATTTTTTAATAAAGTCTCTTACTACCTGTTTAGATACAGCATCTAGTCCTATCGTTGGTTCATCTAAAAACAACAATTCTGGATTATGTAGTAAGCTAGCTGCAATTTCACAGCGCATTCTCTGTCCTAGACTTAATTGTCTGACTGGAATGTTTATGATATCTTGTAGATTTAATTTTTCTATTAAATCTTTTTTAGTAGCGATATATTCTTCTTCTGGAATCTCATACATGTCTTTTAATAAATCAAATGTATCCTCTGCAGGAATGTCCCACCATAGCTGACTTCTTTGTCCAAAGACTACACCGATTTTTTTGACATATTTTACTCTATTTTTCCGAGGAGTCATAGAATCGACCTTACATTCTCCCGAATCCGGAAGTAAAATTCCACTCAATATTTTAATTGTGGTACTTTTTCCTGCACCATTTGGTCCGATATATCCTACGATTTCTCCTTTTTCAATAGAAAAAGATATATCCTCTACTGCTTTCACTTCTATCATTTCTCTCTTAAAGAAAGATTTAATAGATTCTTTGAGTCCACTTTTTTTCTTAGCAACTCTGAAAGTTTTCGATATCTGCTTTACCTCGATGAATGACATTTTTCATTATTCACTCCTTTCCAACGCAAAAAAGCCACATGTTCAAACACCATGGGTATCTGTCATCTAGCTTTTTGCAAAAACGTCACTAACCACTATACACTATTTATAAAAAAAAGTAAAGAGTTTTTTCTTTACTTTATTTTAACAGCTGTTCCATATACGATGATTTCAGCAGCACCTTGCATGACTGCAGATGATCCATAACGGATTCCTACTACAGCATCTGCTCCTAACTTTTCTGCTTCCTCTACCATTCTTTTCGTAGCAATTTGTCTTGCTTCCCGTATCATTTCTGTATAGCCAGCAATTTCTCCACCTACAAGTGTTTTCATGCCAGCCATGAAATCTCTTCCAATATTTTTAGATTGAACAATTTCTCCTTTTACTACTCCTAGCGTTTCTTTGATTTCTTTTCCTTTAATTTCTTCTGTCGTTACAAGTATCATAATTTTCCTCCTAATATTTTTTTGCTTCTTCTAATTCTCCCTTTTTAATCTCTTTTATACGAAGTATTAACGCAATCAAAATTCCTACGATTGGGAATGCTATCCCTATTGTAATGATAATGAATGCTGGTATTGGTACATCCCCTTCCATGAAACTCGTATAGGTAAAAAATACAAGAATAAATATCAAGTAAATGATTAATAAAACAGCAGGGATGATTGCACCTAAAAGTTTTTTCTTTTTCATTTTTTCACTTCCATTCTTTTTTTATTATGGAAAAAGATATTATTATCTAATATCTTTTATCTATATCTTTCCATTTCCTCTTCTTCAGTTCCATACAAGTAATCATTCATCATATCTGTAATTTCATTTCCATATTGTCCTTTTCTGTTTGTTTGTTTCATACTTGCGGAAACATTAGCAGCTAGAACTGCAGCGGAAGCTGCACATACAATTGTGGATGCCATATCACTTGGTAAAGAACTTAAAGCTGTCATTTGTGTTGCTTGTAATCCCTTTAATCCTTCTGCCATATTTGTTACATCAACAATTGCTTCATTCATATCGGTAATAGCATTTGGATGTTTTACAAGATAATCCATAGATTGCTCTACCGCAGTTAAATCAAATTGAGGATGGGTTGCTTTATATGGCCTTAAGATTTGTAGACTACTATCCACTACTTGTTGTAATGTATTTTGTGCATCATTACTAATTTGGGCCATTTTTTCTAAAGCCTCTGCTTGTGTGATTACTCCTTGTGCATAATCAGAAGTTACAGCATTTATTTCTTTTGTAACGTCTGCCCCGAATTGATTGTAAGCAGCATGCCCTGCATCATCGGCAGCACGGTATGCTCTATTGAAGTGCCAATTTGTTAAATCAAGGTGAGCTCTTTCACGTACATCTGCATGGGTTAAGATATCTTGTTCTGCTTGCGCTTCCATTCCTTGTTGGAACGTATCTCGTTTTCCAGTAATTTGATCCGCTGTTTGATGCACCTGATCCATCGCTGCTTGATTTTGTGTATTTATGGTATTGGCTTGTGCTTGTTGATCACTTAAAACTTGTTGAGATTCAATTTGATGAACGCGAATAGCATTAATAGCGCTTACAGCTGCTGAGGTTACAGCAATGGTTGTAAATAAATCTCGAATAAATGGATCGTCTCGATAATCAAATTGTTCAGCCACTGGGCTATAGTATTTGCTTCCTACACTTCTTCTACCGGCAATACTACCACGAATCTCCGTATTATCATAGTAACAACTCTCTAATCCCATGAAATTTTGAACAATTGCTTCACTATCTCCATTTGCAATAGCAATATTCAAGTTTTGTCCTAAAACACCTAATTGATGTTGTAATTCATTATCGAAGTCATTTGCTCTACCAAATCTCATACCTACATAGTTCATCTTAGAAGCAACGGCTTTAAAGTCTTCTTCTATTCCATGTACACCACTTGATAAGATATTGTTGGCTTTATTTCTATTTTCAATAATAGACTTAATATGTTGGGCTGCTTCTTGCATAAGAACCATTCTTTGGTTTTCTAATGTCTGCGTGTCCCCTCCATTTTGTTGGATTCTTTCTTCTAAGGCATTGATTTGTCCAAGGTGTCCAAATAAGGAAACATAATCTTGTTGAATTGCTTGATTTAAAGAAGCAACTCTTTCTAATCCATATCGTTTTAAACGATCTAATATTAATGGATTAATTTGATTATTCATATCTGTTTTTAATTGTGTCCCTTTGTATTCTTCAAATAGTACATCCAACTCTTCTTCTGATAAACTTGCTAAACGTTCTTCTATGGTACCCATAGCTTCTTGGGCACGTGCACGTGTCATTAATTTTCCTGCAAGTTTTCTAAATACGCTGATTCCGGCTTTCAAAATGGCTGGTACAACATGAACAATGTTATAGGCATAATTACCACTATGTAACTCTTCTCTAAAACTTTTGGAAATTCTTAAGTTACTTGCTTGATAACGTTTTGCATCTTTTGCCCTTATATCTAAATCTTCTGTCAAAACATCTAGGATGGCTTCAACATGAGGTTTTACATGAGTTGGTTCTATTGTTTTTACTTTCACATCTACATATCGTACTTCTAATTTTGGGCTCTTGCTCATTTTCGCAATACTATTGATAATTTGGTCCGTATCTCTACTTATTTTATGACATGGTTCCCCATTTACGATAGTAGGCTCTTCTGCCATTCGAATACCGAACTTACGTAATACTCTATCCGGAGCATATACTTGATTATTATCATTCGTATCTCTGTACAACGTTATTAATTCTACATTTGTTTTTTCTTCTGGTGGAGTTGTTGGAACAGGTCCTGTTGGAACAACTGGTTCTTGTTCCTTTCCAAAAGAGATGTCTTTTATTTCTACTTCATAAGGAGAATAGTCATTATTTTGATTATTGATAATATCATTTACGTCTTCTGGGTGGATTTCATTTCCTGCGACGTCTCCTAACCTAATTTCTTCTCCTAATGGTTCTGCATCAAATCTTTCAAAGACTGGTTTGTAGGCATAAAACTTATTTGGATTATCTTTATCTCTAAAGATGACAAATTTTTCTTTGGCTCCTCCACTTGTTAAAGAAACATTTCTATCTTCTCTATTAGTTGGAACAACAGGTTCTTGTTCTTTTCCAAAAGAAATGTCTTTTATTTCTACTTCATAAGGAGAATAGTCATTATTTTGATTATGGATAATATCATTTACATCTTCTGGATGGATTTCGTTTCCTGCCACATCTCCTAGTCTGATTTCTTCTCCTAATGGTTCTGCATCAAATCTTTCAAAGACTGGTTTGTAGGCATAAAATCTATTTGGATTATCTTTATCTCTAAAGATTTCAAATTTTTCTTTTGCACCTCTCGTTTCTAATGATTCTTCTACGATAGGTGGTACTTCTATGGATGATAGGTTTGTTTCTTGATTTTGTCTTTCTGTAACTTTCACATCCATATATTCTATATGATATGGAGAGTAATCATTCTCTCTATTTGCTTCTATTGCTTCTAAATCTTCTCTAGAAATTGGATAACATAAAGCTCCTGCTATACGAACGCCTTCTCCTATAGGATCTATATCAAATCTATCAAACAAGAATTTTCTAGCATATAAATTGTCTTGATTATCTGCATCTCTAAAAATCGTATATCTTTCCGTTGTTTGATTAGTTGTATTTGTTTCCTCTATAGGAGTATCTCCTGCCGTTTCTTGTTCTTCTTGTGCTTCCACAACGTCTTCTTCTATTAATCCACTCTCAGGAGTTACGTTTGTTTGAGCCATTGCCTCTTGTCCTGTTCCAAACAAACGACTATAGTAGTCTTTTAAGAAGGAAACATATTCTTCATCTGTTTCATCATTTCCTCTATAACGAGGTCTTTTGAAGTTTGTTCCTGGAATAAATTCATCACTTTCTTCTGATGGAAGGATTTCTCTTTTACTTGCACTACTTTCTTCCACCATGGTTTTTTCTAATGCTTTTCCAACTTCTAATTCTCCTTCTATGGTAGCTTCCTCTTCTTGAACAATATAAGGGGAATAATCATTCTCTCTATTTGCTAAAATCTTTTCAGCATCTTCTTTGCTCATTTCATAGCACAATGCATTATTAATACGAACCCCAGGGCCTAACTCTTCTACATCAAATCTTTCAAATACATTGGCACGAGCAAATATCTTATCAGGATATCTCGCATCTTTAAAGAATACAAAACGATCAATGACAGGGTGAATCTCATCTGTTCTACTTTCCATTACGTCTTTCATATCTTCTGGTGCTTCCCCTGGTGTATAGGATTTATCTACTTCTTCTTGCCCCATTATCTTTTCTGGCATCTTCGTAATGTTTTTCTTTATATTTTCTAAAGAAGTAGGTCTTACAATTAAAACTCTTTGTTTTCCTCTTAGGGATACCTCTGTTTCTACTCCATATAATGCTTCTACTAAATCTAGGATAGATGATTCTTTTTTCTCTTTTTTTGCTTGCGCTAATTCTTCTAAGATTTCTTGACGAATTGCTCTAATTTGTCTTTTTTGTTCTGGTGTTCTTTCAGAAGCTGGGATTGCAATTAAATCTCCTAATCCTTTTTTCTCAATAATAGCAGCTACTAATTTGCGGCTTCTAAAACTATCCGTTATTTCTTTATATTCCATAGCTGATATTCCAAGTTGTTGTGCCATATTAAAATCTTTACGAATTCGATTTTTCTTTTTTAATAGTTTACTTAATTCTTCCGTTTGTTGTTTAATACTCTTACGAATTTCCATGGATTGTGTGTTTTCTGCTTTTGCCTTGGCAATTAATTCTTTTATCTTTTGCTCATATTCTGAAGAATCTTCTTTTGTCATATTCATATATTCTTCTTCTATCTTTTTCATACGATCATAAGATTGCTCGTATTCTGTATTGTAAGCAGAAATAGTTTCATACAAAGCATTAATTTGTTCTTCCATTTCATTAAGAGCCTCTTCAAATGGTTCATAATCTCTACTAGATTCAGCAACTAATTCATCCATTTTGCTAGATAATTCCGTGATTCTATCTGATAATCTAGCAATTTCTTCTGCATTGGTTGTTGCATGAAGTTTTTCTCCTAAAGTAATTAGTTCTTCATAGATTTCTTGAAGGGTATGTTCTTCTTCAGCAATTTCTTTTTCTTCTCCTGTTAATTTTTCTTTTGTAACTCTATATACAACAAACTTTGTTGATTGTGTTTCACTTTCTCCGTAGTTATCGTCTGCGCCCTCATAACGAATTTCAATTTCGTCTTCTTTTTCTACATCAATACCATCTTTTTTCATTACATCTAGAATTTTCTTACGTTGTTCTTCTGGAGACATACGTAATCCATCTAATATCCAAATTCCATTATATATTTCTTCTCTTTTTTCTCTATATGGAACTGGTTTTTGATAGGTTCTTGTTACTACATAATGGGAAGTTTGTGTTTCACTGATTCCGTTATTGTCTTCTGCCCCTACGTATCCAATTAGATATTCATCTTCATTTTCTACAGGGATTCCAGCATTTCTCATGGTTTGAAAAATGGATTCATTTTGTTCTTGTAGTGTCATATGACCATCTAGTATTAGATCACCTTCAAATACTTTTTCCGTAACTGTCTCATCTATATAAATAATATTATCCATACTTCCACCACCAATCCTACTTGTACTTGCTTTCCTCATCGAACTTAGTTAAAACCTCGCCAATCATTTGTAATTCTTTTTCGTCTGTAATATCTTCTAACTTTAATACTGGCTGAAACGGATCAAAAGAAGACACATAAATATTCTTACGTCCATTAGAGGCAATTGAATGATCTGTATATCCTATATAGGATTTCATAGTATCTTCAGAGTCAAAAGTAAACAATATATCACATTCTACTGTTTGGCCATCTTTCTCAAGTTGAATTTTTTCATTTTCTAAATCAAATTCCATTGTCACAAACCTCCAATTTATCTTAATCTTATACTATTTTATTCTATCATTCGCCAAAAAAAAAGTCAATGTAATTGACCCTTTAACTTGCAACTTCTATATGGAGTTTATCTCCTTCTTTTAGTTGTGAATTTTCCTTTACTGTGAAGTAGAAAATTGTCTCTTCTTTCTTCGTTTTGCTGAAAGGAACTCCTTGGATAATTGTTTGATTTTGATCTGTCATTAAGTTCTCTGTATTATCATCTTGATGGATGATAATTTCCGCATCAGAATTATTGGTTATCGTAAGAGTATATGTAGAACCCTTTGTATTCAGTTTTCCTTTACGATGGTTCGTAATTTTCATAGAATACTCGTGTCCTACAAGTGTTTGTAATTCTAAATCGATATAATTCTTTGTTTTTTCTTCCATAATAGAAAATACAATATTACTTTGTTTTGCCTTTTGTTCATTCTCCTTTACTGTTGCTACTACGAATAAAAAGATAACTAATACGAGTAGAAAGGCAAACATAGTATACAAAAAGGAATAGGACATTAAGAACCTTTTTGCTTTCTCTTTAAATGGTTCATTATTAGGTACGGCGTTTTTTTCTCTTCTATTCTTTTTTACTGGCTTTTTACCAGTTGTTTTTTGTGTTCTTTTTTTCTTTTTCTCTTCCATAATCTTCCTCTTTTCTATTTTTCTAATCTTTCTTTTATCGTTTCTTTTAATCCCTTTAATCTTTCTTCTTCTGCTTCGGTTAGAGAAGCTCTCAATACCGATGACTCTGTGTCAACCGTTATTTTAGGATCTGCACTCACATTGGATTCGGCTTCTATATCTCCTTGTAATTGTATGGCTTTGTTTTTAATCCATTTAAAGGTAAGATGATCTTCTCTCACATAAGATGTTTTCTTTTGATCTTTATACTTGGCAGAGTACGTCAAATCAAATTTTTGTTTCTTTAATTCTATTGTCGCTGTAATCATCGTGTTTTGGTCATCTTTTTCTCCTTTGATTGTACCAATCTGATTTTCATTTCGATCAAAAATGATAATACTTGTTCTTCTCTTTGTAGACTGATATTCTGCTGTGTACTTTATATTTCCGTTTTCAGAAAAATAGAATACTCCTTTATTCATATCTCCTTCAATAGAATAGATAAATTCCTGACTTTCTTTTAAATATACAAAGTCATATTTTACTAACTTCAAAAGCGGTTTAGATACATATAAATTTATTTGAAAGACTTCTTTTGGATTAATATAGTGCTTTTTCGCATTTACTTTCAAGTCTTCCACACGATACTGCCCAACGGATAAAATCTCTTTAGCTCTTTTATCAGCTTTTATATCCTTTAGAATTGCCTTTAATAATCTTTTGTATTCTTTATCCGTAATTCTATAAGAAATCTTGCCTACTTTTACACGTTCATTATGAAGCGTTGTAACTTCATTGTAAGCTTTCAATTGTCCTTTTGTCACGTTCTTCTTAAGAGAATCCCCTATAAAATCATATAAATAATTTATATTATCGACCGTTGTCTGTTCTTCACTAAAGGCTTCAAAATAGTTGTTGTTTCCATCATTTACATAATTACTCAGTACATTTTTCACTAAAAAGTATTGGGTTGAATTATTTATATAACGTTGTTCTCCATAGATTTCCTCTTCTCCTATTTTAGCATTCCATTCTGTATAGACCTGTTGTTTGTTTCTATCTTGTTGGAAAAGATAAGAAATATCCATCATCGATAAATTGTTTAATCTTTTATTTTTTTTCTCATATTCAGGGTTCGTCGTGGCTTTGTTTTGATAAGTTTCACTTGATAAATTCATTTTCATTGTTCCTTCAACCTGGAAGGAATCCCCTAGATTATGATCAGGTGAAATAGAAAAAATCTCTTTCGATTTTCCCATGACTTGGTCAACGGCTTCTCCAAAAATATACTGTTCGTCAGTTAATTTTGTAAAGTATAGTCCTGTCATAATCATAGCAATTGCTATAGATATTAATAGTAAGAATAGTAGTGTTCTAAAAAATACACGTTTTATTTTTCTAAACATTTACGATCACTTCCTACTCTATTTAATTATATCAAAAAAGAAGTAGTTGTCAAACTACCTCTTACGATTCTATTTTTGATTCTGTGATAATACCAATTCTTCCGCTTAATGATTGAGATTTATTTTTAAATTCAGCATTTTCAACGGGATTATAAATGGCACTTATTTTAACAGTTGCTTCTTCTCCCGGTTCTAATACCTTTCCACTCATATCAGAAATACTAATAACAACAGGAGAAATGTCTTTTATTACTTTTTTAGATTTAAAATCTGGACTAGAGAACAAACTGACGATGGTAGCCTGTAAAGTCCCTTCATTTTTAATGGTTACTTCATAATCCACTTCATCGTGTTCATGATATAACTCAAAATCCATTTTTAATATTTTCCCAGAAGAATCAATCTTTATTTTACCAGAAGGATTCTTTTCTCCTCCTTTAATAGAAGATAAAAGTTTAGCTGACTGAAAATGCACATCAAAAATATCTTGTTCTTTACGATAGTCTTCCAATTTCATGGATAATACCATAAAACCAATTCCCATGGCAATGATCGTAATGCAAAGAATTATAATAATTGTATTTTTTATATTTCCTTTTTTCATTAAGCTTCACATTCCCCTTTCGTTCTATCATCAATGGTTCCTTTATAACAATAAGCGTATGATTGTTTCTCATCTTTTATTTCAATAAATGCATAGATTTTTTCATTTTCTATTTTATACCAACTACGATCTGTTGGATAATACTTATGATTTTCATCAGCAGGAATAAGAGAAATCGGTATTTCTTCTTCATCCTTGCTATTTTTTAATTGTTCTAATTTCTTGTAGATGTTGTTTGCATATTCAGATGAAGTTCTTTCATCTAACGTTTCTTGTTTTTGTGCATATGCTTTTATGATTTCTTTGGAATATAAGTCTATCTCCCATAAAGTGGAAGAAAAAGAGTCTGTATCTATTCCTAATTGTTTTGCTCGATCTGTTATATCTTGTTTTTCTTCTGTGATTGTGGGAGAAATGCCGTTTTTATTCATTATTTCTATCCAACTTGTATGAAATAATTCATATTTTTCATCATCAGTACGTAATATTTCTATTTGAGATTCTGAACGTAACAATTGATTCTCAATTAGAATCGTTATGATTCTTTCAATTC
Organism: Bacilli bacterium; assembly: GCA_017511375.1. Taxonomy (GTDB): domain Bacteria; phylum Bacillota_I; class Bacilli_A; order RF39; family UBA660; genus UBA3789. Next base: position 35,169 of record JAFWKJ010000015.1, read on the forward strand.
CGTTTTCTATAGTTTGCGATTCTATACTTTTATTATACAAAGACATAGAATAATTGTCAAAGAAGAAAAGATGGATAATCCTTCCTTTTGCATTGTACGCTAACATAAAGTCTGTTTGATTATCTATCCTTACTTCTACTAAGTTTACGACTTGAGAACTATTGATAAAACGATCACTCGATCCTGTATTCTCTTTATATTCTGGTATCATAATTTTTATAATATAATATGCCATAGCAAGTATTATGATACTTATTTCTAAAAAGGTAACTATTTTTTTATTCATAAACTACTCCACCGCAAATTTAGGAGAAAGTTTTAAATTAATCTCTAATCCTTCTGTAATATCTGTTCCCTCAGGAAGAGATTGTTCTACTACATACCCTACTCCATCAAGGTTTACTTTTACTCCTAATTTTGATAGTAAGTCTTTTGCTACCTTTGATGAGTATCCTACTACATTTGGAATCTTTATAGAAGAATCATTGGTAATTAAGAAGACAGTATCTTTGTTTGTAATTATTTCTCCCTTACTTGGTGTTTGCTTTATGACTTTGTTTCCATTTCCTATAACAGCATAAGGAATGCCAGAAGCATCTAACGTTGTTTTGGCATAATCTAATTTTTTATTGATAAAGCTTGGTACTTTAAAATCATTAATTGGAACAACGTTTGTATTGGTATCAGTATTGCCGTAATATTTAGATACATTAAATACAATATCTTTGATTGCATTACTAATACTTTTTTGACTTCCTCCTGATGGTTTTTTGACAGAAGCATAAATGATAATTTGAGGATCACTTTTTGGATAAATCCCTGCGAATGAAGAAATAATATCTTCTTCTCCATTCAAATACCCTCCTCCTTGTTCGTTGGCAATTTGGGCAGTACCTGTTTTTCCGATGAGTTCTCCTCCTTCAATTCGATAACCGCTTCCTGTATTTCCATAAGCATTTACCGTATCATCCATCAATTGCAATATTTTTTGGACGGTTTGGGTAGAAGCCACTCTCTCAATTTCTGCTCTTTTGTTTTCTAAAATGACTTCCTGTGTTTCTGCATCGACAATTTTACTAATCAAATAAGGTTCTAATAACATTCCATCGTTTGTTAGGGCTGTCATAGCTTTCGCATTTTGAATAGGTGTCGTCAAAATACCTTGTCCAAATCCAGCATTATAGATTTCGGTTTCATATTTAAAATCTAATTTCCCTCTATTTTCACTTGGTAATTCAATTCCTGTTTTTTTACCAAAACCTAATCGTTTAAAATACTGACGTAACATCGTACTATTCATATGACGATGAATCATGTTAATAACACCTACGTTACTACTGTAGGCATATCCTTGATCAAAAGAGATAACTCCCCATCCATTACGATTCCAGTCACCAATCACTGTTCCATCGCTTGTCTCATATAATCCAGAAAGATAGGTTTCACTTCCATCATATACTCCATTTTCCATAGCAGCCATATAAGTAAATGTTTTCATGGTACTTCCTGGCTCATATGGTGTTTGACAGAAAATATCCATATAATTAGAAATATTTCTCACGTTTGGATCAAATCCAGGATCAGAAGCTGTTGCTAAAACAGCACCTGTTTTGGCATCTAAAATCGTTACTGTAAACCATTCCCAATTATAGTCTTTATGGGAATCGTTAATGGCTTGTTCTACAAAGAATTGAATACTCGAATTAATAGTTAAATAGATATCTTTTCCTTGGATAGCATCTTGTCTAACGATAGGAGTATCTGGAATTCGATAACCTTTTAAGTCCTTTTGATAAGTAATGGAACCATCCTCACCTTTTAGGGTCTTATCATATTGCTTTTCAATTCCCATTTCTCCTTTTATATTTCCCTCATCATCTTCTTTGGCATATCCTATGACATAGGAAGCAAATTGTCCTTTGGGATAATATCTTTTATAACTTTCCATAAAACCTAGTCCTGGAAGATTTAATTCTTCAATTTGGTTCTTTGTAATTTCATTTAAACCTTTTCCTTTGGGGCCAAATTCTGTTTGATACACATTTTCTTTGCTTAAGTAATGCAATATCTCTTCTTTATCAATTCCTAAAATAGGAGATAGTTTTTCTGCCGTCTCTTCTTTATCAATTACATGTTGTGGTTTCTTAGGATTGGTTGTTCTTTTAGAATCTAAAAAAGCAATTAGTTTATAAGAGGCAACATTTTGTGCTAAAGCATCTCCGTCAGATGCATAAATGGTTCCTCTCTGGGCACTAATTGTATCTTTTTTTGTTGTTCTTTTACTTGCTAATTCTTTTAAATTCACACCATCAATTTCTTGAGATGTTCCTAATTGAATCACTCTACCAATCATAGCGCAAAATAAAAAAAGAGATATTAATATAATCAATTTTGAATATTGTATATTATTTTTTCTCTTTTTTTTCTTTTTCAATCTAATCACGTCCAATACATCTAACTATCTTCGACTACTGTTTTGATGTTATTATTATTATAGCGCAATCCTTGTTCTTCTGCAACCGCTTGAATCTTTGTCAAAGAAGCTAATTCATCAATAGCCATTGCTAAGGATTCATTTGTTTTCTTTTGTTCTTCTATTTCTTTTTTTTGTTTTTCTACTTCAAAACTTATTTTCGATAAGGTCGCTTTGGAAAAAACGATAGATACAGGTGCTATTACTAACAAAAGAACAGCAAGTGTATATAATAGTTTTTCAAATTTTGAAGTTTTAGCAACCTTCTTCTTTCTTTTTCCCATCTTAGTCCTCCTATTTTATTCTTTCCATTACTCTTAGTTTTGAGCTTCTTGCTCTAGGATTTCTTTCCAATTCCTCTTCTGTAGGCGCTATTGCCTTATTAGTTATTAGTTTGAAATCCGGCAAATATTCCTTTGGAATGTTTGGCATTCCTTTTACTTTCTCATCGATTGCACATTTTTCTTTAAAATAGTTTTTTACTATTCTATCTTCTAAAGAATGAAATGTGATGACACATACCCTTCCCCCTGGTTTTAATAATTCTAAAGCCTGGTCTAGGGCAGGTTCTAATACATCTAATTCATGATTCACTTCAATACGTATCGCTTGAAATATTTGACGTGCAGGGTGTTTTTCTATTCTAAATTTCATAGGTACTGCACTTTTAATAATTTCCACGAGTTCTAGGGTTGTTTCTATTGGTTTTTGTTCTCGATACTCTACGATTTTTTTCGCAATATTATTTGAGAATTTATCTTCTCCATATTTTAAAAATATTCTAGTTAAATCTTCTTTCGAATATTTGTTAACGACATCATAAGCTGAGAGTTTTTGGGTTTGATCCATTCGCATATCAAGTTTGGCATCTTTACGATAAGAAAAACCTCTTTCAGTTTCGTCTAATTGAGGCGAAGAAACCCCCAAGTCAAATAAAACTCCATCAACTTGAGTTACTCCTCTCTTCTCCAGTTCTTCTTTCATATGTACAAAATTGCTTTTAATGATAGTGAAGTTAGCACCAATCTTAGATAAACGATCGGTGCTATGCCGAATTGCTTCACTATCCTGGTCAAAGGCGAATAAATACCCCATATTTATTCTCTCCAAGATGTTACTACTATGTCCACCATAGCCTAAAGTCGCATCTACTATTACACTATTTTCATTTAAATTTAGGGAGGAAATAGTTTCATCAAGTAGAACACTTATATGTTTTTCTGTCATAAGTTCACGCTCTCATTAAATAAATTCTCGGCTATGTCTGACATATTGTCCTGTGTAGAATTGAAGAAGTTGGTCCAGTCTTCTAATGACCATATTTCTAGTCGATCCCCCGTTCCGATCACCACACACTCTTTATTTAGATGTGCATAGTTGATTAGCGGAGTAGAAATATTAATACGACCTTGTTTATCTAATTCTACACTGGTAGCACCTGACATAAAGAAGCGATTAAAAACTCTCGCATCTTTTTTAGTGAAAGGCAATGAATTAAGTTTTTCACAGATATCATTCCAATTCTTGTTTGGATATACAAAAAGACAATTTTCAATTCCTCTTGTAACAATAAAAGAATCTCCTAATTCCTCACGAAACTTCGCAGGAATAATAATTCTTCCTTTCTCGTCAATTGAATGATGATACTCTCCAATAAACATATTCATCCCCCACTTTTCACCACAATCAACCACTACTTAACTATATACTACCTAATTTATGGAAAAAAGTAAAGTTTTTCAAAGCATATATTTCCACGTTTACAGTTTTTTTACAAAATAAAAAAGTCACTTTCGTGACTTTGTTGTTTTTAACTAAATCCAGAACAGCCTGATGTAGATTTTCCCGTGGAAGAATCATATAAAACTACGCAATATCTACCATAATTATCTGTTGCAGCATCATACTCTACTATGGCAATTGATCCAGTTTGCGTTGCAATTGCTCTAACACCATTTTTTGTACACTGATACCATGTATCATTTGCATCTGATTCTAAACTGCATTCTGTTTGTGCAGTAAAAATTTGGTTCATTGTAGTAACACTATGTGCATAATCATTGACATACAGTTCATATATAGTATATAGCCCCGGATCATTAGATGATTCTTTAAAATATGCTATACCGGATGAGGTTATTTGTGCATCATTCACTTGGTGACGAAGAGCATACACTGTATTATAGTGATCAATCAATCTAGCACCCTTATCATCTGTTTCAAATAGCGCAGGTGGCATATCATCTCCTTCTTGTAATTCTTCATCGCTTACTCTATAGATAACCCCAGCAGGATCATTTGCAGTACTATCTGCTTGCACAAATCTAAATGTTACATTAATATTTAATGTCGAATCTACGGTAGGTAAATAATTAGGGGATAGTTCTTTTGCATTCTTATACCTCAACCACATCATAATGGTTGTTCGAGAGTTTGCTCTTATTCTATCATGTGTTTTATAGCCTAATCCATAGGCATATCTTGCCTCCAAATTTAAAAATCTTAAAAAATTACTATCTCCAGTCGTAGTATAATCTCCATCAACATTTCCAATCATGGCATCAATTGAACCATCATTTACCACATCAAACGTGTATGCATAATAATCTCCTGGTTCTGTTAAACTAATTCTAAAAGAGATGGTGTCTTCTGATATAGACGGTGCTGATATTACTTTGGCTCCTGAAACGGATCCTGGTAAAACACTAAAAGAGTTTTCATCTATATACACATTCCATTCATTCGCTCTAAAACTAGTTGTTCCATCTATCAATAGGGATGTATTTAAGAAAGCGTAACCAAGGCCTAAGAACATAAGTAATAACACGATATATAATATGATTTGTTTTTTCTTATTCTTTCTCATATACACGCCTCCTTATAATATTATTATATCTTACTGCTTTATATAAAAAAAAGTCTATATAAGACTTTTTCGTGTATAAGTGTCAATATCTTTGTCAATATATACATCAATGGTACCTTTATCTACAATTTTAATAAATCCCATTCCATTAATGACTAAATCTTCATCATACTTCATATTATAAGTAATCTTATTCTTATCTTTTAAATCTTTATTATGAAATATATTTAATAATCTTTTTACTTTTAAATCATTCGAAATGAATAATGTAAAACTATTCTTTTCTCCTTCTACATAGTCAATTCTCACTAAATTTTCTATCACAAGTGATTGATTTGCTTTTAACTGATAAGTACGTGGTTTTATTTCTGTTTTTACAGAAATCTTTTTTACCATTTTGGGATCTACATGATTTAGAATAGATCCTGTCTCGACTAGTCCTGGTGTATCAATGAGTGTTAAATGATCATTGATATCAATTTGAATCGTACTTAAAGTCGTAGATGGTAGTGGGCTCATGGTTAGTTCTTGTGTGTTTTCTGAATAATTTTTAATTAGTTTGTTTATTAAACTACTCTTTCCTGCATTTGTATGTCCTACTACATAAACATTTTTACTTGTTTGGAAATATTTAATTCTTTTTAATAAATAATCAATATTGTAGTTTTTAGCTGTGCTTATTACAATGATTTCTTCAAAGTGGATGTTTAATTCCGCTAAATAGTTTTTTAATTTTTCTTCTTTTACAGATTTAGGAAGCACATCCATCTTATTCAATACTAATATCATTTTGTTCGGTATGATACTACGGATTTGTTCTATATTTTTTTCTAGATTTAATAAATCCGTAATGTATAACACTAAGTCTTTTGTTTTTCCTACTTCTTTTAAGATATCTACATACTCATCATTTGATTTTGTAATGACTTGATATTCTCCATAGTTCTTCATACGAAAACATCTTTGGCAAAGGTCATTTTCTAGATTGGTTGTATATCCCTCTTGTAGAACATTCTCATCTTGTAGGAGCACTCCACACCCTTGACATCGTTTTTCATCATTCATAATATTTACCTCTTTCAAATACCCCTTTTTTTTGGTATTGTTTTATGATTTTATTTTCTATCTTTCTATTTAAATTTGTTATTTTTAAATCTTTTTCTCCCATTGGATCTACTAATATCGTCTTAATATGGAATCTATTGCCAGATAAAATATCGGTAAGCATTTGATCCCCTATTAAACACATTTCTTCTTTTTTTAAATGATATTTCTTTAAAATAGATTTTAATCCTATGGTAGTTGGTTTCATACTCAAACAGATTCCTTCTACTTCTAGTTCTTCTAAATAAGGTTGAATTCTATTTTTAAAATTATTAGAACAAATAAGAACTAAGAAATCTTTCTTTAATTCTTTAACTAATTCTTTTACTTGTTGTGGACATTTTTTATGATGAATCATCCCTAACGTATTATCCAAGTCAAAAACAAGGCAAGTAATGCCAAGTTTTTTTAATTGAGAATAATTTATCTCAAAAATACTTTTTTGATACATTGTTGGTTGAAATAATCTCATAATAACTCCCCTCAACATTATATCTTATTCTGTTTTTTTTGTCTAATTTCTAGTTATTTACACGTTGTGTTATCATGGTCGTACAATTGTTGATTTTACTGATTTGATAACCATTGTCTTTACAATAACGAATAATATTTCTTAAGGCATCTCTAGTGTATGGTTTAATATCATGCATTAAAACCATATTGACTCTATCTTTTCTTAAAGCACTTGTTACATTTAAATAAACTTGATTTGGATCTGTCGTAGCTCCCGCGTCTCCTGAAGAAACATTCCAATCATAATATTTATATCCACGGTTTTGTACTTCTTGTGTTAGACGAGACATAATACCATTTGAATAACGTCTACTCACTGTATTGCTTGCTCCTCCTGGGAAACGAATAAATTTAGAATCATAACCTGTTAAATTATACACACGATCATGTACTTGCTGTAAGTCATTAAAGTATGCTTCCTCTGATGCATAGATTACAGAATAATCATGAGAGGCTGTATGAAGTGCTACCGTATGTCCTTCATCAAATTCTCTTTTGATAAGTTCATCTGGACCATTGTTCGTAACAAAGAAAGTAGCTTGTACCCCTTCTTCTTTTAAGATGTCTAAAATGACATCGGTTGTTCCTTCATTTGGTCCATCATCAAAAGTCAAATAGACCACACCATTTTGATCTCCATTACTAACACGAACTGTACGGCTTGCTTCTCCCGTATTTCCTGCTTTGTCGGTTACTTTATAGGTAATTTTATAATCTCCTACTAAACTATTATCTACGGTTCCTTCTACTTGTACTTTATCTGTTAAATCATTATCGCAATTATCTAGTGCTTTATATCCTGGATCTTGATATGCTTCATTCGTACACATATCTAGTGTTTCCGTACCAGAAAGGGTAATTACCGGTTTTTCTATATCTTTATAAAAAATCTTCTTTGTTAAAACTCTTTTATTTCCATGACTATCTGTTACCGTATAGGTTACCATATCCTTTTTTAATTCACTTTGAACTTTATCAGTAAGATCTCCATCATAATTATCCATGGCTTTTATTTTTTCGACTTTATATTTAGTACCTGGACATACATATATATCTTTTTTATCTGTTTTTAATCTTGGCTTTGTAGTATCTTTTACTTCTACAACACGAGTTACCTTACGCGAAAAAGCTCCTGATTTAACTTGATAGGTAATTTTATATTGTCCTAATTTATTTGTATTTACTTTTCCACTTGTTTTTACATCATTTGTTAAATCTTTTCCGAGATGTTTTGCTGTGTAACCCTTTTCTTTATATTTAGCCTTGTATTCTATGGTAACACGTTTTCCTCCCTCTAATTTTATTTGAGGAAGTAACAAATAATTCACTCCTAAAAAGATTGCTACAATCGCTAGTATAAAACATCCAATTATTATAATTGCCTTTTTATTTAATTTTCTTTTTTCTTTTTTTCCCATAATACCATCTCACTACTCTTCTCCTACATTATATATAATAAAATGTTATTTGTAAATTCTATTCTGTTTCTGAAAATCTATTTTTTATGAGACCCATCTTAGATAATGCAAAATCATAATAAACATCTTTCATAGTAGTATGACAATATTCACAAGTTCTACCTTCAATATGTGCCCCACAGTTAGGACATAGAATATTTTTTTCTTGGTTAATCACGAAATCTAATAAATATTGTACATGCTGGAAATGGTCATCATCTCCACGAAGGTATTCTCCTTTTTTATCCGTTACATAATCCATATAAGAAACATGAAGAGACATTTGGATGGAAAGAGTCCCATTTTCTTCTATTATTTTTTGAATGTTATATGCATATGGGGCTATTTTATCCACCACATGTATTTCCCCCTGGGAATCATAATTATGATATTCATTGGAAAGTGACTGATATAAATCATCTGTTGTCATTTTTCTCACTACTTCTAACTCTCCTTTAGATATGGCTTCTTCTACTTGTTTGAATCGATCATATAACTGTTCTAGTAATTCTTGTTCTCCTTTGATTTCAGGTAAATATTTTTGAATCGTTTCATCATAATCATGAATTGTACTATCCTCTTTTTCTATATGAGATTCTCCTCTTGCTTTTTTATTGATGCGTTCTGAAATAAAAACAAAAGAAAAAAGCGCTGTGAAGAATAGTACGACAAAATTAATTAAATAAAGCGTTTTGACTTGGGGCGAAAAATTGTTTGCTTGTTTCATAAATACAATCCAAATTATAAACTGAATTCCTGTAATGATAAAGACAGTGTTCTCCACTCTTTCTCTCTTTTTTTTCATACTTCTACTCCATTTCCACGATTAAATAGTTGTGTGTTTCTCCTAAAAGACTTTTTCCACAATGAGGGCATATTTTATCTGTGGTAATATCATAAGAGGCTCCACATCCCTGACAACGATAAAATGAAAGTGCTTCTTTCCTTTTTTGTACTTTAAAATTATGAATGACTTGAATTTGCTTTGTTTCGTTTCCTCTTACCACTTCTCCCTCTTTCACATAGTATTTTGCAAAAGTACATGTAGAGGTAATTTTAATGACGGGAATATTATTTTCTAATTCAAAAGATCTAATAACAGAATCAATTGAAACATACTTAAATTTTAAGGAGGATCCATCTTGCGTATTTCTTTCTAAAATTGCTTGAATCTTTTGATATACCTCTTCCTTTACATATTTTTTAATTCTTTCTACTTGGTTTTCTGTGATTGCCATATAGATATCTTGAATCATTTGATTCATTTCTCCTATAAACAATGAACGATTAAATGTTGTATCAATCTTTGTATATTCTTCTATAGTCATAAGTCCTCCTACCCTGTTCTATCATCATTATATAACGGAATATAAGGTTTGTAAATTCCTACAATTGATTGTTTTTCATAAATTCTCTTAACAATTTTGTAAGGGCTCTTTTTTCAATTCTTGATACATAACTACGACTAATTCCTAACTTCTTAGAAATATGTTTTTGAGTTTGTTCTTCTCGATCTTCTAGACCATAACGATTCTTAATAATCTCTTTTTCTCTAGGTGTTAAAACATGCATGTATTCCTTTAAACTTTTTTTATTATCCTTTAATTGCACTTCTTCTGAAAAATCGACTCCATCAAACTTTAAGACATCTACTATTTCAATTGGGTTTCCATCTTTGTCATAGCCTATTGCTTCATGAAGAGAAATATTGTTTTGATATTTATTGTTCTTTCGAAAATACATGAGAATTTCATTTTCAATACACCTGGCACAATACGTTGTGATTCGTACTTGTCTATTCATTTGATAGGTATCAATTCCCTTAATTAACCCGATTGTTCCAATACTAATTAAATCATCCATGTCTCCTTCTTTTTTGTCATACTTTTTTACAATATGAGCTACTAATCTTAAATTATGTTCAATGAGCTTGTTCCTGCTTTCGGGATTGGAATCTTTTTCTAAAATACATTTTTCTTCCTCTTCTTTGCTTAACGGTTCTAAAAAAGCATCTATCGAATAACTTCCTGTTAAAGCAAACAAATGAGAAAGAAGCGTTAAAAAAAACATATAATCACCATTCAATTATATGTTTATTTTTCATGTTTTATTTTCTTTTTCATTGTTTCAAAACACTTTTTCAAAAAACTGAAATTTGTTAGAAAAGCATAAATACAAGCAATTGCTAAACTCAATATATTGGTAAGTAAATGATTGTAATAATATAAATATATCGTTATAGTAAAGACAATAATACTTCTCAAGAATAAATCTTTTTCATATTGAATATTTACATATTTTTTTAAATCCATATGTCTATACATAAACATTACAAAATAAGAGATGGTTGTAGATACTGCTGCTGCATATAAACCAATATA
>JAFWKJ010000001.1 GCA_017511375.1 Bacilli bacterium
AAAAGTTGAACATGATGGTGAATTAGTTGGATATTATACTTTAGTTGATAAAATATTATCATATAAGGAAATAATAATAAAAAATGTCGATGAAATAGTAGAAATAATTAATAAAAATAATATTAAAGATAAAAATATAAAAAAAGAACATATACGAAATTTAAAGAATAATATAATAGATAAAGATAATAATAAATGTCCTAAATGCGGAGAACAATTAATTGAAAGAACTGGTAAATATGGGTATTTCATAGCCTGTTCGAATTATCCAAAATGCAAATATACTAGAAAAAAGATATAAAAAAAGGAACTATTTAAAGTTCCTTTTGTATTTAAATTGGGGCGTCATAAGAGAATCGAACTCTTGCATACTAGTGCCACAAACTAGCGTGTTAACCACTTCACCAATGGCGCCATCTCAAGTAACAAGTATATTTTATCAATAAATCGCTTATTTGACAAGTAGAAATCTCTTTTTTTTGTAAATATAGGCTAATGCCATTATTGGATAAATGTCTATAGAATACATTAAAAAGAAAGGAGATTTATGAATAGTTATATGGAAAACAATTGGATAAGAGAATCCAATAATTCTTATCCCAATCGCTTATTAAATAGTAAAGAAGGATTTATAAAAGGGAATATGTTTCAGGACTTATATAATCCTTATAAAAACTATCAACCACAAGATTTAATCCCCAAAACGGAACAAGAAAAATGTTTATATGAGTTATCGGCTGTAACCTTCGCAGCCCATGAATTAAATCTTTATCTAGATCTTCATCCAGAAGATCAAAGCATGTTTATGCTATTTACTGACTACCAAAAAAAGGCACATCGACTAATGGAAGAATATGAAGATAAATATGGACCAATTATGGTAAACAGTAAAGAGATGAATAATTCATTCAGCTGGGCTCAAACAAACTGGCCATGGGAGGGAAAAAATGTTTAGTTATCAAAAAAGACTTCAATATCCTGTAAATATTAAAAAGAAGGATTTAAGAATGGCAAAATATTTGGTGACACAATATGGAGGACCTAATGGAGAGTTAGGGGCAGCCCTTCGTTATTTAAACCAAAGAATGACAATGCCTGATAATAAAGGAAAAGCTTTATTAAATGATATTGGTACAGAAGAATTAGGTCATGTTGAGATGTTAGAAACAATGATTTATCAACTTATGAAAGACGCAACCCTAGAAGAAATTAAAGCGGCAGGATTAGATACCCATTATGCGGAACATGCCAAAGCCTTATTCCCAACAGATGCAAACGGAATCCCATTTACAGCTGCTTACTTTGCCACAACGGGAGATCCTCTTGCTGATTTATCAGAAGACATGGCAGCAGAACAAAAAGCAAGAGCCGTTTATGAAAACTTAATTGAGCTAACAAATGATCCAGATGTAATAGGACCACTCCTATGGTTAAGACAAAGAGAAGTAGTTCATTATGCAAGATTTAAAGAACTGTTTGAAGAGTATCAAAAGATGTTACCAAATGGAGAAAATACAATGGAGAAAACCAGTGGCTATAAAGAGAATGCTATGTTAGAACAATTATATATAGCACCTAATGATTATCTTTATTATAACGAAAAAGTAATATAGTAGTTTTTAAGTGATGTTTACACATCACTTTTTTATTTATTTTGTTTACACAGAACTGTAAATGGAACAAAAGAATTATTTGATAAATAGTGTAAAGTAATGTAACATTATCTTAGATAGAGATAATGAAAGGAGACTAAGAATTATGGCAAAAAAACAAGAAAAAAAGGCACCAAACTTTAAGATTCTTATAATTGTAATCGCAATAAGTATTATTGTTTTCTTAGGAAGTTTCTTTGGTGTGAAAATTCTATCTAAAAATAAAAACGATTCAGAAACAATGTCATTTGCTGAGGCAAAAGAACAATCGCAAAAAATGGCGAAAGAAGCAAAGGAACAAGCTGACAAAACAAGACAACAAATTAATGACCTTCAAAACTATGTAAGTATAAAAGACGAGAATATAAAAAAGCAAATAGAAAAAGAATTAGAAGGGAAAGTAAAATCAGAAATTTATAAACAATATGAGCAATTGCCACAAGAAGAAAAAGATAAAGTTGATGCAATACCTAGAGAAGAAGATATACCAATGGATGTGATTGATGACATCATCGAAAAACAAGAAGAAATGGAGATTCCATCAAAGTATTCTCTGCAAGATGTAATTGATATCAAAGTAGAAGATCAAGGAAATAGGGGATTATGTTGGGATTTTGCTGCAGTGAAATCATTAGAAACCTTCCTCTCATTACATGAAAAAAAAGACTATGACTTTTCAGAACAACATGTTAACTATATGACATCTAACTTATTATATGGATCATCTAGAGAAATAGATGGAGGAGGAACTTTCTCTGATTTTGAAAAATATCTTCTCCAAAGTGGAGTTGTATTAGAGAAAGATGTTCCATATGAAAAGGATTATGATGAACAATCTTATAGCAAGTTTATTGATATGGAACCAGTAAAGATTGTCACAGAAACAGTCAATTTTCCTTCTGTAGGAAAAGATCCTCAAGTTAGTTCACCAGAAACAATTGTTTCTGATGAAGAGTTACAAAAATTTAGAAATACGGTAAAAAAACATATTATGCAAAATGGATCTGTTTTTACGGCTATAGATTCACATGCCTATTCGGATGTTATTAATCCAAGATTTATTTTTAGAAGCAAAGAATATACAGGCCTAAAAATGACAAACCATGCTATTAGTATTGTGGGATGGGATGATAGTTTCCCAAAAGAAAGATTCAAATTTTATTCTGATGGAAAGGAAATACTTCCAGAACATGATGGTGCCTATATTGCACTCAATTCATGGGGAACCCGCTATACCGATGAAAATGGAAATTCAACAGGCTATTTCTATATATCCTATGATGATATATTTGTAGAACAATTTATGTCAGGTATTATTTCAGCAGAATTAAATGAATCTACCGCAATAGAGTTTGATAGCATAAAGTCAAAAGACATTAAAAATATAATAGCAAAAAAATACTATTATGGATTAAAAGAAAAAGACAACAAACAATATGTTACAAATCTTCTTTTAAACAAAATAACGAATTTAGTTATAAAAGATGCAGAAAATTTTAATCTAGAAGATTTGAAAATGTTTAAAAATCTTAGTGGGCTAACTATTAATAACAGTAATTTAACAAGTATTGATAAGTTACCAAATTTTGTTAATTTATATTATATAAACTTAAACAATAACAAAATAAGTAATATAGATAAGTTAGCTAACTATTCCTCACTAAAATCAATAATGGTTTCCAATAATCAAATAGAAGATGTTAGTAATTTAAATAATTTATCATTAAGTATGGCAGATTTTTCTGGTAATTCTGGGATTAAAGGTTATGGTAAATTAGATGTTAAGTATTATAGTTTAGACGATATTGACGAAAATGAGTTAGAAGCTTTTGACTATAAACCAGATTATCTAAGCTTATCAAACAACAATCTTTCAGACCTAACTGAATTGAAAAATAATAATCTAAGTTACGTTGATATCAGTAAAAACCCAATAACAAATCTAGATGTTTTTAAGGAAGATCCAGCAGAAAGAAATATAGAGAGTAGTGGTTCTGGTGGGCATCAGACATCTTTAAGTATTGTATTTACCGATTCAGAATTAACAGATATTACAATGTTTAATAATTTAAAAGCAAATTATTTGACATTGAGCAGAAACAAGTTTACTAGTTTGAAAGATTTTGAGCCTGGAACACAATTATCTGAATTAATATTAAGTAATAATGAAATTCAAAATTTAGATGAATTTAAAATAAATGACAACTTAAGCTATCTCGATTTAGGAAATAATAAGATTAGTGATATATCCAGTTTTGACAGTAAAAACATCTCTACGCTAACACTAACTGGAAATAAAAATATTAAGGGATATGGAAATCTAAAAGTTAACTATTTACAGATTGATAATTGTAATATTTCCGAACTGGAAAATCTAAATGATACCATAAGACTATTAAATATTAGTAATAACCAGTTAGAAGATATTAGTGTGTTATCTTCTGCAGAGAATCTAAATACACTTTGGTTTAATAATAATAAGAAGGAAGTTCATGGATCTTTAAATAGTAATGTAGAAACCATTTCTATTAAGGATACAAGTTTTTCCAAAGACTTTAATTGGAAATGTTCCGGGTTAAACTCCGTAGAGACAACAGATATTCATTTTGATAAAAATCTAATTAAAGAAAATGGTTATATAACGTACTCGAAAATGGATTTTACGCCCGAAACTATCTCAGATATTCTTGATGAAACTCATAATGTTTATCTTCAAGAATGCAGTTTAACATTAAAAGCAAATAAGCAAAATGATATGGTGGACATATCCAAACTGCCATTTATTTCTACTTATTATTACAATATAAATTTAGAGTCCCAAACAGATAATGTGGCAATTAGTAGAGATAGAAAAAAACTCATAATCTTGGATCAATCTGTTAACGAAATAAAAGAAAATATGAATTTTCAAATTGATTCAAAATATATATATACAACAGTCAAAATTGAGTTAAAAGATTCATCTAATATCATGGGTAGCATACGTAATATTTTTCATAAAATTGTAGATAGTGTAATTGGCGCTATCAGTTAAAAGGTTGACAAATTAGAACTTATAGGTTACAATGTAGGCAAGTCGAGTGAGTATGCATAAGGAAACGAGCTGCATAGGGAGTTAATCTTACACGTTAAATACGGAGTCACTACTAATCATTAGTAGTGCCCGTATTTTTTGTTTTCTCGACTGGTTTTCATAGAGTATGTGAGTATGTATAAGGAAACGAGCTACATAGGGTGTAAACCTACACGTGAAACACGGAGTCACAAAACAGATTATTTGTTTTGCCGTGTTTTTTTATATTATAATAGTTTTGATGATAGAAAAATCTATGAAAACAAAAACAATAGAAAGGAGTGATTAGTATGGCTGTTATTACTGTTGAAAATTTATCAAAGAATTTTAAAGTAAAAATAAAAGAAAAAGGATTAAAGGGAAGTCTAAAATCTTTAATAAAGCCAAAATACAATATCGTCAAAGCTGTTAAAAACATCTCCTTTGAAGTTGAAAAAGGAGAAATGATTGCTTTCATTGGACCTAATGGAGCAGGAAAATCAACCTCTATCAAGATGATGACAGGAATCTTATTTCCAGATAATGGAAAAATTGATGTACTAGGTTATGATCCTACAAAGGATCGTAAAAAGTTAGCGTATGAAATCGGTTGCGTCTTTGGCCAAAAAGAACAATTGTGGACTCATCTAACCCCATACGATAATTTCAAGTTTTTTGGAGCCATCTATGATATTCCTGAAACAGTAGTTGAGAAAAAAATAGAGGAACTAAATGAGTTGTTTGAATTAGATGATTTCATAAATACACCTGTTCGTAATTTAAGTTTGGGGCAAAGAATTCGATGTGAAATTGTTGCCTCTCTCATCCATGAACCAAAAGTATTGTTCTTAGATGAACCTACTATTGGATTAGATCCTGTTGTTAAAGAAAAAATAAGAACTCTTATCAAACGAATGAATAAAGAATACAAAACAACCGTTGTATTAACATCTCATGATGTTTCTGATATTGAGAAATTATGTAAAAGAGTTATTATCGTAAACAAAGGGCAAATCGTATTAGATGATACGATGGAGAATTTAAAATACCATTACTTAAATAAAAAAATTATTGATGCGAAAATGAAAGAAAAAGTAAATCTAGATAGTATTGAGGGAATTAAAATTCTAAAAGACAAGGACTATAATCTAAAATTAGAAGTAGATTTAAAAAAGAAAAGTATTAGTGATGCAATAAAATTATTAAATACAGATAATATTATTGATATTAATATTTCAAATGTACCACTAGAACAAATTATTAGTGAAATATATAAAGATGGTGATAAATAATGAAAAAGTATTTATACATCTTTAAGTCAGAACTAATGACCAATCTACAATATACATTTGATATCTTAATTGGATTTATTAGTTATTGTATTATGATTTTTATCTTTCTAAATTTATGGCAATATATCTATAGTGATCCAAGTGAAGTGATAAAAGGATATACCATGAATCAAATGATTTGGTATGTTATTGTGACGGAAATATTGTGGATGAGTTTAGGAGGAAGAAAACTATGTAACAAAATATGTAATGATGTACGAAGTGGTAATATTGCCTACAATATTACGAAACCATATAATTACATTGAATATAGTTTATTTAGTCATTTGGGAATCACAACTTTGAAGTTTGTGTTAGTAACGATTTTAGGAATGATTCTAGGTTTTATCTTCTTAAAGGAGTTCCCTAAAATAACCATCTTGAGTATTTTAGGAGTATTATTATCTTGTCTTCTTGCGACGATTATCAATATTTTATTAATCGTTACGATTGGACTAATATCATTCTTTATAGAAGATGCGAAACCATTTTATTGGTTATATAGTAAAATGATTTTAGTGGTTGGAACCATTTTCCCAATTGAGTTTTTTCCAAAAGTATTACAACCAATTATGAAATATAGTCCTATCTATGTAGTTAGTTATGGCCCTGCAAAACTATTTGTAGATTTTAGTTTGAGTAAACTACTAGAAGTATTAATCATTCAAGGAATCTATTTGGTGATTTGTTATAGTATAGCTCATTTAATCTATAAGAAAGGGGTGAAAAAACTAAATGTTAATGGAGGTTAAAAATCAATTAAGAGTAACAAGACAATCTATTCGATACGCGCTTCAAAGAGAAATGTTAAATAAAATAACATTCTTTTCAAATATTTTCTTCATGATCATTAATAATTCTTGTTTTATCGTACAATGGATTATTCTTTATTCCTTAAAAGATGAAGTAGGAGGATATACATTTAAACAAGTTTTATTACTATGGGGAATGGCAGCTTTAGGATATGGTATATCTAGATTCTTTTTCAAGGAATCATTTGATTTGTCTGAGATAATTAACAGTGGAAAATTGGATAACTATCTAGTACAACCCAAAAACACTTTGATTCAGTGTATTACAAGTAGTGTAGAAGTATCTGCCATTGGAGATATGATATATGGATTAATTATGTTAGCTTTATTTGGTCTTAACATAAAAAGTTTATTATTATTTCTATTCTGCGGAGTATGTGGAGCTCTTGTTATCGTTAGCATTTCTGTTATTTTTTCTTCCCTTGCATTTTGGTTTGGAAGGACAGAAATGGTTGCGAATACAGTCAATAGCTTAATGACAAACTTTGCCACTTATCCAGAGGGAATTTTTAAAGGATTTATTAAGTTATTATTTTATACAATCCTTCCATTAGGTTTAACAACCTACATCCCAGTACAATTAATCAGTGAGTTTAATTATGTGTATTTTATATACATACTTTTGGGAACAATCGTATTCATTATGTTAGCATTTATAGTATTTTACAAAGGATTAAAAAAATATAGTAGTACCAATCTAATGAATGCAAGAATATAGGAGGAAATTCTATGAGAATTACGCCAGAACAATTAAAAGACATAGAATCTTTTCAAAATGAAAAAGACATGTTTTATATTATTTCACTTATTTCTAAAGGAGAAGATCCGCAACTTATCTCAGATTTAAATAATTATGTGATTGCTAGAAGTGATGTGGGTTATCCTATTTGGATTTGGACAAAAGAGGATTTATCAAAAGAAAAAGAAAAAGAGATATTGTCAGAATTAAATGTTTTTTTTGAAAAAGGAGAAAACAAATTCACAAGTAAAAAAGAAATCTATGATTTATTAAAGAAAAAATATGAAACGTTAAATGAATTAGAAATGGGGTTCTTATCCTGTGAAGAGGCAGTAAAACCATTAAAAGGAAAAGGAATTTTTGTAAAACCAAATTATGCAGATAAAGTTACTTTAGCAGAATACTGGAGAGACAATTTAAAAGAGTTATACAAAAAAACAATTACACAGTGGGAAGCTTTAGAAGAAATCGAAAATTGGTTAGAAGAAAAGAAATTTTATGTTTTAAAAGATGCTTCTGGAGAAATTGTGTGCATGGCAGGATATAGTATCGTAGATGATCTTGCGAAAATAACTCATGTTTATACACCAAGAGATGAAAGAAGGAAGGGGTATTGTCAATACTTGATTTATTCCTTATCTAAAATGTTGTTAGAAGAGGGATATAAACCTATATTATATACAGACTATCAGTATGAAGCATCCAATAGGGCTTATCAAAAAGTGGGATTTAAAGACCAAGGAACGCTTATGAACTATAGTATTCATAAAAACTAGAAAGGGGGAGGTAAGATGGAGAATTTCTATTATGAAAGGCCTTCTTTAGAACGAAAAGAAGAAGCTTTAGAGTATATAGATGAGTTCTACAAATATCATTCTAGAATTAATGGAACAGGAGGACTTCATAAATATCTTCAAGATTATGAAGGGTGGTTACAAAAAATAGAATCCGATCGAGTAGTAGTACCAAGTGAGGAAAAAGTGCCTGCAGAGACTTATTTCTTGATAAGAGAAAGTGATAATCGTATCGTGGGTATGGTAAATATTCGTTTAACTTTAAATGATAAACTAAGACATACGGGAGGACATATTGGTTATGGTATAAGACCAACAGAAAGACAAAAGGGATATAACAAGATCAATTTGTATTTAGCCCTACAAGTATGTCAACAAAATGGAATAGAAGAAGCATTGTTAACTTGTGATAAGAATAATGTTGCTTCTAGTAGAACCATGATAGCCTTAGGAGCCCAGTTGATAGACGAGTTTGAAGAAGAGGGATCCATAGAACAAAAATATAAGATAGATGTGCAAGAATCCTTAGAAAAATATAAAGAAAAATACACATCTCACATACAAAAAAAGAGATAGAATTAAATTCTATCTTTTCTTTTTAAGAAAAATGTGTTATAATATCTCTGCAAATGGAGGGGTTTCCTATGGCAGATACCAATTATGATATTTGGGCGATTCAAAATAATCCAGAAGAAGTATATCAAGCAGTCGCAGGATTAGAGAACAGTCAAGACAACCTATTATATAACAATCTAAGATCTAGTATAAGAGTAGGAGATAGAAAACTACAAGTACAATTTGATACAGCTTTATTTTGCGGAGAGGAAGAACGATTAATTCTTTTAATGAAAAATGGAAAACTATCGAGAGAAGAATTTAAATCGATTTTAATAGAAAAGAATATTCCTTTTAATGAAATAACTTTTTTAGAGACACAACCTGTTGTACAAGATGACTTAAAAGAAATATGGTTCGCAGTCGATAGATTTGTTTTAGACGAGGCTTTATTAGATAGTAGAAGTAAAGGAATTGATATTTGTGAGTATTATCCTGATTTAGGAGGTGTTCTTGAACTACGCTTTCTAAGTGGGGAAGGAAGATATCAAACTTTGCATAAACAACCAATTAGAGGTGCTATGTTATTAGACGATAAAATTGTTTTACTTCTAAGTCAATCTCATAAAAGAGGAATTAAGTTTCAACAAGCATTGACAGCCTTATATGGAGCAGGTATGACTCCACAAATGGTAGTAGGAGAAAAAGAATTACCTTTAGAACAATTACCAAAGCAATATATAAAAGAGCAATAGGCTCTTTTTTTGTGTTATAATACAAGGGGTGATAGGATGAAAAAAAATCCACTAACAATAAAAAAAATATGGGGACATTTTAAAGTAATCAATAGACATAGATGGAAAGTATTTTGCCTATGTTGTAAAGTGGGAATCCCTTTTCAAGGACTTCTTCACGATTCAACGAAATACTTGCCCATAGAATTCTTGGAATCAGCAAGATATTTCGAAGAAGGAAAATATAGTCCAATAAAAAAATGTAAGGAGGAAAAGGGATATAGTCTTGCATGGATTCATCATAAAAATCATAATAAGCATCACTATGAATATTGGTATGATTATGATGCGAAGATTGAGTCACCTATGATGCCATTTAAGTATTTCCTAGAATTAATTTGTGATTCTTTCGCCGCAGGATTAACCTATCAAGGAAAAAGTTGGAATAAGGAATATCAGTTAGAGTATTGGAATCGAATCAAAGGAAGAACTAGAATGCATCCCAAGATGAAAGAACTCATTGAAAAAGTATATACAGATGTGAGTAAAGAAGGATTAAAACCTGTGTTAAAAAGAAAAAGATTAAAAGAATACTATAATGAATATAATTCTTGATTCCTAATATGGTTGATTATATAATACAGGTAGGAGGATTGGTTTTTTATGGAAAATATTTATTATTCACACGTTTTAAGAGCATTGAGTACAAATTTACGTAAGGAAGGAGCTACTCGCGACGAACTATCAGAAAAGATTTCTAAAATCAGCAAAGATTTTCTTGCATATTACAAAAGTCTACTAGGTAGAACACATTTATATAGAGATATTGATATTGTAGATGAGCCTTGGATAATAGACAGCTTTTTGATAGATTGTGACGAAAATTTAGATAACATTAAGGTTCGACTTTCAAAAACAGCATTTCTTGATCATTTATTTGATAGAGGTTGGTCGTTTTGGGCGACGTTTCACAGACCTTATATAGCTGATTATGTGAACCCAATAGATTATTATCGTCAAGGAGATTTTACGGATGATTTAGTAAGAATGACTTGTGATATGGAACATTGGACGAAAAAGGATTTATACGGGACTTGGTTATACGACAAGTATTTAGAAAACAAAGAAGCACTAAAAGCAGAAGCAGAAAGATTATATCCCGAAATCAAAAAAGAAGGAAGGAGAATTTCAAAAAGAAAACTTCAAGATGATTTATTTATTGCAGCTGCCATTATACAGTTAGGGGCTGTAGGAAGTAATATGATTCCATTGTGTGAATACATTGATCAAGTAGAACGAATTGACATCATGCATTTAGAAGGAATAGATCCTGATAAGGTGCGCTTGTATTTAGCAGATTTAATTACATCCTCAATCTTACCTAAAAAAAAGGATTTAGGGGAAAAATATTATAATCAATTAGATACAAGTTTAGGAAATTATTTTGAAAAAACCATCCAAGAAGGAAAAACAGATGTATTCTTTAAGTCAGACAGACATGTGACGACATTTAACGATGTATATGAGAGATATAAAAAATATCATCCAGAAGATGAAAAAGAAAAACCAAAGGTATTTGTAAAAAAGGACTAAGTCCTTTTCTTTTTTTGTCGAGAATTAGCACTCTATGTTGACAAGTGCTAAAAATAGAGTATAATAATGATTGAGGGGTGATAAAAATGTATAATTATCCAGAAGAAGAACAAGAAAATGTATTAGAAAAATATGGAAGGGACATTGTCGAAGATGCCAAAGCGGGAAAAATAGATCCTGTGATTGGTAGAGATGAGGAAATTCGAAGTATTACAAGAGTGCTATCGAGAAAAACCAAAAACAATCCCGTATTAATTGGAGAACCAGGTGTTGGTAAAACGGCTATTGTGGAAGGTTTAGCCCTTAGAATTCTAAAAGGAGATGTTCCCAGTTCTTTAAAGAATAAAAAAATATGGGAACTTGATATGGCTTCACTGGTAGCAGGTGCAAAATATCGTGGTGAATTTGAAGAAAGACTTAAAAATGTCTTAAACGAAGTAAAGAAAAGTGAAGGCGATATTATCATGTTCATTGATGAAATACACATGATAGTAGGAACGGGTGCAGCAGAAGGATCCATGGATACATCTAATATTTTAAAACCGATGTTAGCGCGTGGAGAAATCCATGTGATTGGAGCAACGACTTTAAATGAATATAGAAAGTATATTGAAAAAGATGGGGCTCTAGAAAGACGTTTCCAAAAGATTAAAGTAGAAGAACCAAATGTTGAAGATACAATTACAATTTTAAGAGGGTTAAAAGAGAGATTTGAAATTCATCATGGAGTAACGATTCAAGATAAAGCATTAATCTCTGCTGCTACACTTTCAAACAGATATATTACAGATCGATATTTACCAGATAAAGCGATTGACTTGGTAGATGAGGCTTGTGCAACCATTCGTGTACAAATGGATTCAGTTCCTTTTGAATTAGATAGCTTAACGCATAGAATTATGCGTTTAGAAATTGAGCGTCAAGCAATCAAAAAAGAAAAGGATGAACTATCAGTTAAGAGAAGAGAAGACATTGACCGTGAATTAACAACAATGAAACAAAGAGAACAAGAATTAACAGATGCATGGAATCAAGAAAAAGATATCAATAATCAAATCAGTAAAAAGAAAAAAGAATTAGAAAAATTGAGATTTGAATTAGATCAAGCAGAAAACAAATATGATTTGGAACGAGCAGCTGTCCTTCGTCACGGAGAAATTCCAAAAGCAGAAAAGGAATTAGAAGAATTAAATAAAGTAGAAAAGAACAAGTTATTAAGTGATGAGGTAACAGACCAAGATATTTGTAATATTATTGCGAAATGGACAAATATTCCTGTCACAAAACTAATGGAATCAGAAAAGGAAAAATTATTAAATCTAGAAGAAGAAATGAAAAAGAGAGTCATGGGGCAAGATGAAGCTTTAAAAATAGTAAGTGATGCCATTTTGAAATCTCGTAGTGGCATTAAAGATCCTAATAGACCGATTGCTAGTTTTATGTTTTTAGGACCAACGGGTGTTGGTAAAACAGAAGTAGCAAGAACACTTGCCTATGAGTTGTTTGATGATGAGAGACATATGGTAAGAATTGATATGTCTGAATATATGGAAAAATTCTCTGTTTCAAGACTCATCGGTTCTCCTCCAGGATATGTAGGATATGAAGAAGGCGGACAATTAACGGAAGCAGTAAGAAGAAATCCCTATAGTATTGTTTTGTTTGATGAAATTGAAAAAGCCCATCCAGAAGTATTAAATCTATTACTACAAATACTAGATGATGGTAGAGTAACGGATTCAAACGGAAGAACTGTTGATTTTAAAAATACAATTATTATTATGACTTCCAATTTGGGAAGCGAACATGTATTAGAAGACAATAAGGAAGCTGTTTTACAAGAAGTAAAACAAACATTCCGTCCAGAATTTATCAACCGAATTGATGAATTGATTGTATTTAATACCTTATCAAAAGTAGCCATCAATAAAATCTTAGATAAAATAATTCGAGAAATAGAAATTCGATTAAAGGACATAGATCTTCATATAGAGTTAACCGATAAAGCAAGAGAACAATTGATTGAAGAAGGTTATGATGTAAACTTTGGAGCTAGACCACTTAAACGATTAGTGGGAAGAACTTTAGAAGTCGATTTATCGAGACTACTAATTGATGGATCTTTAAAAGAACATGATATAGTGATTGTAAATTATGTAAATGATAAGTTTGTAGTGAAGAAGAAAATCTAAAAGTTTTCTTCTTTTCTTATGTTATAATAAAAAGAGAGGCGGTTTTGTTATGTTAAGAAGTTTTGGGAAACGTTCCTTAGTCATTGATTTAGCCATTTGGATTATGTTTTTAGTAATCAGTTTAAATTCAAAACAAATTCTAAATGATATAGTAATTGAAAGTGTAAAATCTTTACTTCCTGAAAGCGTAACAGAAAAAATAGGGCTAGGGGAAAATTGGTTAGAGGAAATAGGTAATAATGAAAAAGTAAAAAAATATATAAATGGAGAAAATGGACTTTCTGATAAATGGGATTCTACCAAAGGAGAAATAAGTGAATATGTAGATGAGCAAATAGAAGCACAAGAAGAAAAACTAGATCCGAAACAGCAGATGATTATTAAAGCCATTCGATTGTTAACGGCAACAGAATTAAAATACTTTATTATAGCGGCCATTGTTTTAACAATTATCCTGATGATTGTTTCCTATAGTTCTTTTTATAAATGGATTAAGGGAGCATCCTGGTCTTTAGTAATCAGTGGATTGCTTTTGTTGTTGACTTGTGTTTATCTTGAAAAAATATTAGCTGCCTTTATATCAACGGACAATATATCATTTAGAATGATTCAGACACCAGCAATTTACTTAATTGTGGGAGGCGTGATTATTCGATTCATTTATAAAGTGTTTGAAATTATTTCTAATATTAATCAAAAAAACAACTGGGAAGGGGATGTTCCAAGTGAAATATCCTAAGTTTCTAAAAGAAGAAAGCACCATAGGAATTACAGCTCCATCGGCTGGAATAGGAGTCTATCAAGAAGAGTTTAATCAATCACTTAAGAATCTAAAAAAGAACAATTGGAATCTAATAGAAACAAGTAATGTTAGAAAAGAAGGAGATGTGTCATCTCCACCCAAACAAAGAGCTAAAGAATTATATGAATTATTTGATAATCAGGAAGTAGATGCCATTCTATGTGCATCAGGAGGAGATTTTCTAACGGATATGCTTCCCTATTTACAAAAGGAAAGAATAAAAGAAAAATGGGTCATGGGAGCAAGTGATCCTACGAATCTTTTATACTATATAACAACAGCTTGTGATATTGCTACAATGTATGGGCATAATGCGGGAGGATTTGATGCGGAAAAATTATATACTTCTCAGCTAAATGCCTTTGAGTTTTTGAAAGGTAATATTCTTCCTCAAGAGAGTTTTCCTCTTTATGAGAAGAATAAGGCTGATAGAGTAAATGGCAATTATGCACTAACAGAAAAAGTAGAATGGAAATCATCAGAAGAGGAAGTAGATGTGACAGGAAGAATCATAGGAGGCTGTATAGACTGTTTAAGATATCTTCCAGGAACAAAGTATGATTTTACAAAAGAGTTTATCAATAAGTATAAAAACGATGGTATAATTTGGTATTTTGATATTTTTAGTATGAATACGGAAGATTTCTATTTAACGCTTTTTCAATTAAAAGAGGCTGGATGGTTTGAACATATAAAAAGCATCATAGTAGGAAGAATTCTTTTCCCAAGTGGCTTTACTTCTATGACTTATGAGAAAGCCTTAAAAGAAACATTTCCTAATATTCCTATTATTATGGAGGCAGATATTGGACATGTAGTTCCTAAAATGACAATAATCAATGGGAGTATAGCTCACATTACCTATAAAAAGGGAAAAGGAAAAATAGAACAGTTTTTGCAGGGATAAGAGAGGAGTAATCTTATGAAACTAGAAGTACATGATTTAGAAAAGAGTTATGGACAAAAAGAAGTATTAAAAAATGTTAATTTCACATTTGAAGATGGAAAAATATATGGTCTGTTAGGAAGAAATGGAGCTGGAAAAACAACCTTTTTTAATGCTTTAAATAGTGATATTCAAGTAGACAATGGAAGATTTTATTTAGAAGATGAATTTGGTAAAAACTTTTTAAAAACAACGGATATAGGGTATGTTGTATCAACACCTATTGTTCCAGAATTCTTAACAGGAAGAGAATTCTTAAAGTTTTATTTAGATATCAATAAAGATAAGATTGAAGACCTAAAAGATATTGATTATTATTTTGATTTAGTGAAATTAAATAGAGAAGATCAAGACATTTTATTAAAAGAATATTCTCATGGTATGAAAAACAAAATTCAAATTCTTGTCAATATTATTGCCAATCCTAAAATTATTTTATTAGATGAACCATTAACATCTCTAGATATTGTGGTGCAAGAAGATATGAAAAAATTACTAAAAGGATTAAAGAAAAATCATATCATTATTTTTTCAACCCATATTTTAGAATTAGCAACAGATCTTTGTGATGAAATTGTCGTCATTAGTAATAAAAATTTAGAGAAGATGTCTAAAGAAAATTTAAATTCAAAGAAATATAAAGATAAAATAATTAAGGCATTAAAGGAAGACGATTATGATTAATACCCTTGTAAAAACATTACAAATTGATTTGGATTACTCTGTAAATTCTTTCATCTATATTTTAAGTAAATTACCAATCCTAAGAGATTTGATAACGAATGATATTTATAAGAGCAAAACAATTAAAAGAGTTGTAGGCTTTCTAGGAATTGCTTTCTCTATCGCTAGAGCCGCTTTTCTAAAGTTTATGTATTTTTTTGCCATTCTATTTCTTTGTTATAAATTGTTCCCGAATGAAATAGTAAAATCCTTTTTTCATATTTACTTTTTATTAACAATTCTAGGGATGTTTATTAATAATAAATTATTAAATACAAGTAAGAAAAAGTATTTTGCCATTCTCATATTCAATATGGATGCCACTTCCTTTTTTAGAGCCAATCTATTTTGGAACATTTTAACATCTGTCATTATGAATATGATTTGTATCAATTTCTTTGTGGATTATCTACTTTTATCTCCAACGATTCTTTATAGTTTAATCCTTGTTTTATTTACATTAGGAGTAAGATTAGTAGGAGAAGTTTTAAATATCATGTTTTTTAGAAAATATAAATATATATGGTATACCAATAATTCTTTATATTTTCCTATTTTAGGAGTATTAATAGGATGTTGTTTCTTACCATATCTAAATATTTTTATTCCTTTTAAAGGAATCATCATCTTTATGGTACTATTTTTACTTTTAGGAATTCCTGCTTTAATATATTTATTAAATGTAAAAGATTACAAGTTGATTTATAAAAGATTGAGTCAAATAACAAATGTAATGGATTCCAAAAATGAAAAAGATTACTTGAAACAAGCCATGGTAGATGTAAAAGAAAAAGATAAAAAGATTGATAGTAGTATTATAGAGAAAAAAGAAGGATATGATATGTTTAATACTATATTCTTTGAAAGACATAAGGAAATATTATTAAGAAGTGCTAGAAAGTATTCTGTACTGATTGCAATTGTTTATGGATTGTTAGTTTATTTAATGATCAATTATGAGAATTATAATCAAAACATTGCGGAATTTATTCATTTAAAACTAGCGGTCTTTGTCATAATCATGTTTTTTATCAATAGAGGATCTATTATTACACAGGCAATGTTTTTTAATTGTGATCACGCGATGTTATGTTTTAATTTTTATAGAGATCCAGACGTAATCGTAGAGCTATTTAAAAAAAGATTACAAACTGTTGTAAAGGTAAATCTAATACCTGCCTTTGTCATAGGAATAGGAAATACGATTCTTTTACTATTATCAAAGAATGTATATAGCATTCCTACCATTGTAACAACCTTTTTGTTTATTATTAGTTTAAGCATTTTCTTCTCTGTCCATTATTTAGTTATTTATTATTTACTACAACCATTCAATAAAGAAATGGAAGTAAAAAGGGCAAGTTATTCTTTTGTAACCATGGGAACTTATTTAATTAGTTATTGGTTATCAGGATTAGTACTATCATCTGAAATACTATCTATTTTGGGAGTCATCTTTGTAATTATATACATCGTTGTTGCTTTACAGTTAGTATATAAAGTATCTCCAAGGACATTTAGATTAAAATAAAAGAGATTATTATCTCTTTTTTTGTTTGACATGATTGACAAAATATTGACACAAATCAATTTACATATTGATACGCTGATGATATGATACAAATAGAATAGGTGTAGTAGAGAGGTTTTTATGAAAAAGAAATTATTGATTGTATTGACGGTATTAGTAGTTTTTATAACAGGAACTGTTTCCTTTTTATACGTGAAAAAAAATAATATAGGAAAAAATACAACGAAGGAATTAATTAACATTTCTAAATTATCAGAAGAATTTATGGATGATTATTTAGAAGATATTAAAGATTTAAACAAAGAAGGTAATTTAGAGAGTATCTTAATTGTCATATCAAAAAGAGATGTAAAGGATGGATATGGAGCTAAAAAGGTCATTAAGGCTCCAAACAATCAATACATATTACAATATGATTCCGACGAAGCAAAAGAAAAGGCAATGGAAGAGTTAAAAAATGATTCCTATGTTTTAAGTGTGGAAGAAAATGTTACCTATGAATTATTTAATGATAGTAATGAATCAAGTGATTATAATTCTTGGGGAATAGAAGCCATGGGATTAGATAATCTTATGGGTAACATGAGCGAAAGTGAATTAGAAGATGTTACAGTAGCAATTATTGATACAGGATTAGATGTGGATTTATTTAATAAATACTATAATGGAAGAATTAAAGAATTAAAAAGCGTTGTGGGAGATAAAATGTTTGATTCGAATGGACATGGTACCCACATTGCAGGAACGATTGCGGAAGGAACGTTAGATAATGTAAAAATACTTCCAGTAAAACAGACAGATGAATCCTATATAAGTGAAATCAACATTATTGCAGCAATTAACTGGGTTGTTTATAACCAAAAAGCAGATGTAATCAATATGAGTTTTGGGAGTTCTATACCAACAGAAGCTATCTATCAAGCCCTAGAAGCAGCCAAATTAAATAAAATTATTCCTTTGGCAGCAGCGGGGAATGATGATAGTTCTAGACCTTTTTATCCAGCAGCTTATGACAATACCATTTCAATTGCTTCCGTAGATAGCCAATTAAATAAATCAGAATTTTCAAATTATGGAGACACTATTACTTTTGCAGCACCAGGTACAGGAATAAAAAGTTTAATGAGTTCTTCAGCTCAAATTTCTCAGCAAAACATAATGGATGGAGCAGATGATCAAGATAATGAATTTGAGACAATAAGTGGTACTTCTATGGCTACACCTCATGCTGTTTGTGCGGTAGCTTTATTAAAGAGTTTCAATAATAATCTATCAATTGATAATGTTATTAATATATTAAAAGCTCATGCCATTGATTTAGGAGATGACGGTTGGGATCAATACTTTGGATATGGTTTTATCAATTTCTCAGCCGCAGAATTATGTGATGATTCAGATTGTGATACCTTTGATATTTTTAAAAATAGCGCATCCATGATTCAAAAAATTGAAACCGTGGAAAACGAATATATTTCATGGAACAATTATGGTAATGAAACAAATATTTTGAATATTCAATTGAAATTATATTATTCTGATGACCAATATATTACGAAAGATTTGGGAGAATTAAAAAATTATACAATAGAGAATTATGATCCTAATTTGAGGGCTGAACAAGAAGTCACAATCAATTATAAAGGATTTGAAATAGAGCAAACAGTAGATAATTATCTGAATCCAGGATGGACATATACATACTTTAGTGAAGCAAATCATGAGATTTCAATTAATGGTTTTGTTGTAGAGGGAATGGCTCCTCGCTATGTAATTGTTCCAGAAACATACGATGGTAACACGATAGTTGAAATGTATAGTGCAGTTTTTGAAAATCAACCTTTCTTACGTAAAGTAAAATTTTTGGCAAACATTCCATCTTTACCATTTGGTATGTTTGAAAATTGTACTAATTTAAGTTACGTGGAGCTTCCTACCTCTTTACGGAATATTGAACCTTATGCATTTTATAATACACCGCTTTTGAATAATATAGATCTTCCTGAAGGATTAACACAACTAGAACATTATGCTTTCTATGAATCAGGATTAAGCACTATCACAATTCCAAGTGGTGTCAAGACAATTCCTGAATCTGCTTTCGCAAATAGTGGTCACCTAAGAGAAGTAATTATATCAGAGGGAGTAGAAACAATAGATACAGAAGCTTTTAGGAATGATTATAGTTTAACAACGGTTTCCATTCCTAAAACGGTAACTGAAATAGCACCAACTGCATTTTATTATGACTATTTAGTGACCGACCTTTCTATTGATGATGAGAATGAAGTATATGAAAGTGAAGAGGGTTCAAGCACAATTGTTGAAAAAGACTCAAAAATATTAGTATTTGCATCATATTATTCAACAATTCCAGAAGAAGTTCATATTTTGGGGCCATATTCTATCAACGCTCCGGAGTATAGACTACCAGAAAACATTACGAGATTAATGGATTATTCATTAGCTATACCTGAATGTGTAGTATTTTCTCGTTCAATTGATACGGTGGATTCCTCTCTTGCTATTGTAAGAGATGCAGGTGATGATTGGGTGGTAAACTTAGTTTATACAAATTCCTATATGCATCAATATTTGGAGGATCATGAAATTAAATATAATTTGGTAGACGATAGAACAGTTACGGTAGCGAACAAAGGAGAGTATAAGGCGTTTGAAAAGGCAGACGACAATATAGATGCTATCATCGTTACCTTTGCAGGAGAACAAGAGTATGGTTATTCTGTATACAATATGTGGACAGCCAAAAACTATACAGTTAGTTACATCGATAATCGGGATAGTTTTAGGTATGGAGATGAATACTTTACTATTGATTTTGATTTAGATTTAATAGGAGAGCATTTTTCTGAAAAAGTATATGTAACAGTATCAAAAGAAACACCAGAGTATACAACCCCTACGGGATTAAGTATCGATCAAGGACAAGCATTATCGACGATTACATTACCATCAGGATTTAGTTGGAATGACCCAGATACAATTGCTGAAGAAGCAGGAACTCAGACATTCTTAGCTACTTACACACCACAAGATACCGACAATTATAAGATTGTGGATGATGTAGAAATAGAAGTAACTGTTAATAAAGTAAAACAAATAATAAATCCAAATATAACCATAAGCGATAAAACATTTGATGGTACAAATGAAGTAAGTACAAATAGTGTTTCAGTATCAAACTTAGAAGCTGGTGAATATACGATTATAAGTATTGCATCAGATAATATTAATGTAGGAGAAGCTACAGCAACAGTAACCCTAAGACTAACAAATGAGAAGTTTGAGGATTATACCTTTGCAGATGGCTTAC
>JAFWKJ010000016.1 GCA_017511375.1 Bacilli bacterium
ATCAGATTACATCTATTAAATACAGAAACATTAGAAAATGAATTTTTCATGGCAGCAGATATCGATGAAGATGAAGACTTGTCTTCAGCAGATATCTTAGCAATACGATTACATATATTAGGAATAGAACCAATAGAATAGGAGGAATAAAATGAAGAAAATAGTAAAAAGTATATTTGTATTAACAATCATTGGTCTATGTATCTTATGTTTAGAGGCAAAGGCGGCATCAGCAAACCTTACCGTTAGTTCAAATAATGTAACGGAAGGAGAATCGTTTACTGCAACCATTCAAGTTAATAGTGCGGCTGCATGGCACGCTGTATTAACATCAAGTGGACCAGTAACCGGATGTTCCATAAATGAAGTGGGGGACTCAGGAACAGGAAAGGATACAGACAAAACCTTTACTGCTACCTGTACAACGACAGGAACAGGAACAATCACTTTAACATTAAGTGGAGATGTTTCAACCTATAATGCCTCAACACATAAAATTGAAAAAACTAATTTATCTGGATCAGTAACAGTTGATGTTACAGAAAAACCAGCACCTTCGCCTTCACCAAGCACATCACCATCTCCATCTACTGCACCAACAACAAGTCCAAGCACAAAGCCAAAAGATGATAGTGGAAATGGTAAAACAAACAAAAAATCAACAAACAATAAAGTAAAAGATATAACGGTAAATGGAAAAAGTGCAACAAAAGTAGATGACACCCACTATACCATGATAGTAGATAATGGAACATCTAGTGCCACGATTAAAGCGGTATTAGAAGACTCTAAAGCAAAAGCAACAGGAACAGGAACGAAACCATTAAAGGTAGGAGAAAACACCTTTGAAATAGTAGTTACCTCAGAATCAGGAAGTAAAAATACAATTCGTTTAGTAATCACTAGAAAAGAAAGTAGAACGCTAGAAGATCTAGAAGAGGCACTTAAAGATAGTAGTGATACAATTGAATTAGTTGTTACTGAAGATTCTAAATTAACAAAAGAAGATTTAGATAAGATAAAAGAAAGCAACAAAATAGTTGAATTAAATAAATTTGATAAAAATAACGAATTAGAATATAGCTGGGAAATTAATGGACAAGGACTTGATAGTTATGAAGAATTAGAAATCGGTTTATTAGATACACATCCAAATAAAGAAGAGATTGAGAAATTAGCAAAAAGTACGGATGGAATCTTTGTTACAACAAAACAAACAGGAGCATTCCCAACAGGAACAAAATTAAAACTAAATGTGGGAGATAAATATCAAGATGGAGATAAAGTAATTGTATATTACTATGATGAAGAAACTGGAAAACTAAAAGTAGTAGAAGAAGAAATAAAAGTAAAAAATGGATATATTACCTTTGCAACAGAAAAAGGATCAGATTACTACATAACAGAAGTAGAAGAAGAAGACACACTTGAAGCAGATGTAACGGAATCAAATAATGGAAAATTCATTATCATTATTATTATATGTGCCATTTCTTTAGGTTTATTAGGAGCAATCATCATTGCACTAAAAAGTAAAAAGGATAAACCTAGCGTTGAGACAAAGGCACCAGAATCAAATGAAACTTCTGAAATTCTTACTCCAGCTGAAGAAGAAGCTGTTACGCCAGTTGAAGAAGAGCCTATAGCTCCGGTTGAAGAAGAACCTATTTCTCCTAGGTTTGAACAACAACCAACAACACCAACAGAAACAGTTAGTGATGAAGATAAACCAGATTATAGTCAATATATTTAAAAATAAAAGCAAGTTATTACTTAATAACTTGCTTTTTTATTTCTTTAAATACATTCCCAATGTTATCATGAATAACTAAATCACAAATAGAATCATATGGAGTAGCATCTCGATTAATAAGGACGATATGTTTTCCTTTAAAATAATGAATAAAGGAGGCAGCCGGATATACGTTCAAACTAGTACCACCGATTATCAACAAATCACAAGTTGCAATCTCATGAATGGCTTTTCGTACTATATCATCATCTAAACCTTCTTCATATAATACTACATCAGGCTTAATAAGACCCCCACAACTACATCTAGGAATATCTATATTATCAAAAACAATCTTTTCATCATAAGACTTATGACACTTCATACAAGTATTTCTTTTAATAGAACCATGTAATTCTAAAACTTTTTTAGAACCGGCTTCTTGATGAAAGCCATCTATGTTTTGAGTAATGACAGAAGAAAGTAAACCTCTTTCTTCCATCTCAGCTAAAACAATATGAGTAATATTTGCTTTAAATCCTTTAGTATTTAACTTATCGCGATAAAATTTATAAAATTCATCCGTATGATCCATAAAGAAATGATGAGATAATATTTCTTCTGGAGGGAAATCATATTTTTCATTATATAGGCCATCCTTACTACGAAAGTCTTTTAATCCTGACTCAGTAGAGACCCCAGCCCCTCCAAAAAAAACCGTTTTTTTCGATTCTTTTATCCATTGAATAAACTTTTCAACATCCGTCATAATATCACCATAATAATTATATCATTAAATAGAAAAAAGCCAATAATAGCAACAAATAATTAGTTTTTTTATCTTCTTCATAAGGCCTCAAAATTGACAAATTGGCTTTTTTTTGATATAATGTTCATGTTATTAAATGATTCAAAGAGGGTTATTTATGAAAAAAGAAAATTCAATTTATGTCCTGATTTTTTTGATAGGTATTTGTATTTTTTCAGTAGAATTATATATCAATGCAAATCCAAAAGAACAAAATCTTAAAATCGAAAAAATTGAGGAAATTAATTTAAAGAATATGGCTGCTAGTGCTAGTATGGTTCTAACAGAAAAGAAAGAAGAAGAACCTACAAAAGAGGTTTCACTACTCACAGAAGTTGAGATGGAGGTTGCCCCTGCATCTATTAAAAAGACACCAATGGAAATGTATGATGAAATGTCTATAGCAGATAGAGAAGCTGCTTTAAATGAAGGAAGACTCCATATGGAGTATTCTGGATACTATACTTACTCAGGAGAAAGACTTTCTTTAAGTAAGGGAGCACAGTTCTATAATGGACGTAGGGAAACCTACTATTCAGAAAAAGTGTTACCAGGAACAAGTTTAAATATTCCAGGACGACACGTTGCTGATGATGGAACGGTTCGTGATGGAGATGGATTTATTTGTGTAGCTGCTGATCCTAGTTATTTAGGAAGAGGTGCAACTTTAATCACATCACTTGGTCCTGCCAAAGTATATGACTCTGGTTGTGCCTATGGAACAGTTGACATCTATGTAAGTTGGTAAAAAGTGTAAAAAAAAGACAAGTAATGTCTTTTTTTTTGCTATTTACTTTTTTTTACAAATCGCAATGATATAATTAAAGTAGAAGAATGATAGGAGAGATATAATGAAAAAGAAAAAAAGCAATAAATTATTATTTACATTAGTCGCAGTATTTTTGATGATAACTTCATTATTTGTTTATGCAGAATCTAATGAAGAAATAAAAACAGTATATGTAAACTGTGATATAACATCAGTGACAATGGGAGACACACTTAATACATATAGTGTAACAAACAAAACAAAAGGGCTTTCCATTGATAAAACAAAATGGGCATATAAGGAAAAAGAGGGGGATAAATGGAGCACTTTTACAAACGGAAATGAGATTACAAACGGGGATTATCATTATGCATTATATATTGAAGTAACTGCTGATGAAGGATATTTTTTACCAAAAACACCAACGATATATTTTAATGGATATGAATATAATATAGGCTATACAGGATTTGAACAATTAGATAGTGGAGCCTCAGGTTATTTATATATTGACTTAGGAACACCAGAGCCAGCAAATACAGAAGATCCGGACCCAGGAGAGCCTGAAAATCCATCAGATCCAGAAGAACCAACAGTTTATACAATTACATATGATTTTAATGGAGGAACCTACGATGGAGATGGAGTTTTACCAGAAACCATTCAAGAAGGACAAGATTTATCATTAAGTACCTTAGTGTTGAGCAGAGGTTATTTACTCCCACCAAAATTAAAAGCATTAGATGGTTTTAAAATCAATGGAGAAGACTATGAAACAGATGAAGTTTTTGAAAATGTACATAGTAATATCACAGTAAAATATATTTGGAAAAGTGTAGAGAGCCAATCTTATACTGTATCAGATGACACTTTTGGAGCAACAATAAATTTTACAGAAGAAAAAGGTGTTAATAGTTTTCGTTTTTATATGGATTCTATGAGTCATTTATTAGCAACAGAAGATGTTAGTGAAGAATCACAAGAATTTTATCTAGATATGGTTGATAAGTTGAAATTACAAGCACAAAAAACAGGAACATATATTGATTTTTATATATTTGAGTTACGTGGAAAACTAACTGAAGAAGCGAACTATTATGGTTATTATGAAGGACCATTTGACGTGAAGATAGAAATAGATAAATTAGAAACTAAAGAAATAAATAAAGAACAGTTGAAAAAATTCAAGAAATTTAAAATGATTTATGTTGATTATGAAGATGATGATGATGATAATCCTGTTTTAACAGATGAAACGTATGATTTCACTGTCAACGGAGACTATATAGAAGGAAAAGTAGACCACTTCAGTGAATATGTACTAGTTGGAATTGATGAACCAGCAACAGGAGATCATGTAGTATTATATTTCATTATAGGATTACTAAGTGTAGTAGGAATCGTATCAGTAAGAAAACTTAAAAAGAATTAATAAAAAGCCAGGAAAATCTTGGCTTTTTCTTTGCTTATATTTCAACAAGAAAATGATATATCTATCGAAATATCAACGAATTCTTTCAATTGACAAAGGGTATATTTTAAGTTAGAATATTTATATTGTTAAGTTGATATGAGGGTAGAAATATGAAGAATATGAAAGTAATATGTTATTTTACCACATTGGCAGGAATCATTATGATTTGTATAGGCTTAGTGATTCAAAATGATAGTGCACATCATGTAGAATATAAGTCAACTGTTAGTGGTTTTGATATTAAGAATATGGCTGCTAGTTCCAACATGATTGTGAAGCCTGCAGAGGAAACAGAAGTAGCTGGTGAAGAAGAAAATTTAATTCTACAAGAAGTTGAAATGGAAACGGCTCCAGCCTCTATTATTGTTCCACCAAGAATTGAGGTTTATGAAGGGTTAACATTAGAAGAATTAGCAGATAAATTAAATCGTAATTTAGGAAGCGATGTAGTTGCGGGAAAAGGAGATATTATCGCAACAGAATGTCTTAATAAAGGAGTAGATCCTTACATCACAGTAGCAATCATTCTTCATGAGACAGGATGTGGATCTAATTGTTCTAATCTTGCTCGTAATTGTTACAACTTTGGTGGTCAAAAAGGTGGCCCTAGTTGTAATGGAGGAGCCTTCAAAAAATATGATACAGTCGATGAAGGGCTTGTAGGAATGATTGATAATTTATCAAGAAATTATTTCGCAATTGGTTTAACGACTCCAGAAACAATTGGTCCTAAGTATTGTGAAGGCGATGAATGGGCTGGCCATATTTCATGGTTTGTTAATAAAATAAGAAATAGTTAAAAAAGACTAAAAAAATAGTCTTTTTTTATTTTCAAAAACATAAATTATATTGTTCCCAAAGGGAGTTTACACATTTGACATTTTTGGGAAAATATGATATAATTACTATTGTAATTGATGGCACATTATTCTAGTCAATTACTTTATTAGGAAGACGAACTTAAAAAGTCGTTAAAGGGCATATCTGTGAAACCTTTGGTGTCTGCTTCTTACGCCCAGTTTGGGGTGGATGCTGGAGATGAGAATTCTGGGCGACTCGTAATGGCATACGAATCACGACCCACAATTCGTGGAGACCCGTTCTTGTGGTAAATCTATACGATCAACTTCTGATGATTTATTACGAAATGGGATAAAACCTGCATTGTGGCGAAAGCTATGTGCAGCGTAGCCTGTCTTGCGTGAGAATATCGGGATAAATGAACCATACAATTGATAAGCGGCCACTTATCATTTGTGATTGCATTTTGAAACTATTCTTGCAAAAAAGAATTAGGAATAAAGTGTTGGAGAGGAAATCTCCTAGAGTGTATTTCGTATTTAGGATTGCAGTGGACACTAAGTGGTAATCAAGTCGTATGGAATGGTGACACCATACTAATTTTATTAAAGGGGAACCGCAAGTTTGGTAACGAACTTGTAAAAATTAGGGAAATCCTACTTGACCTAAGGTTCAAAGTTAACTATTACGAAAGCCAAACAATTCATAAAAACAAAGTAGTTTAACTACTTTTTTTTGTGATTTTTTTTATGTTATAATAAAAATGAAAAGTTTTGGAGACGATATTATGTGTTTAAGAGATAAATCAAAAAGTGAATTAAAAAATCTAATTGAAGTAACTAAGAAAAAAGAAAAGATTAAAAAAGAAACAATTAACTGGCGTTGGGTAATTACGATAGTGATTGTATCTTTTTTGATATCAATGGGAATGTCTTTTATATCAGAAACAACGATTCCTAAATTGCCAT
The DNA here is from genome assembly GCA_017511375.1 of Bacilli bacterium. GTDB lineage: Bacteria > Bacillota_I > Bacilli_A > RF39 > UBA660 > UBA3789. Next base: position 6,553 of record JAFWKJ010000016.1, read on the forward strand.
TAGTAATAGGAATTATCATTACACTTTTATTTATTTTATTAGGTATTTTATTTGATATTATAGGAGTTTCTGTTACAACAGCAGATGAAGCAGTATTTCACTCCATGAATTCTAGAAAAGTAAAAGGAGCTAGTGTAGCAGTTAAATTTAAAAAGAATGCTGATAAGGTATCTAGTTTTTGTTGTGATGTTATTGGGGATATATGTGGAATTATTTCAGGTGCTTCAGGTACAACGATTGCTTACATCTTAATTACAAAATGCAATTGTAATGCTTTATTAACTACTTTGATTGTATCGGCAGTGATTGCTTCTTTAACCATTGGAGGAAAAGCTATAGGAAAGAGTTTTGCAATAAATAAAAGTTCCATTATTCTATATGAGTTTGCAAAATTTATTTCTGCATTTTACAGAAAATAATTTTATGTTATAATATATTCTTAAGAAAGAGGCGAATTTATGGGATACCGCATAGATAACAAAGATGTTGATCTTTCAGGTCTACGACAACTAACATTTGTACCGAGTGAAAAAGCAGGCGATGTCTATCGTTTTAGAAATAGTGCTCTTCGAGTTTTTAGAGAAGGAGAAACACCGATTGATAAGGAAACAGCTAGTTATTTTACAGATGTTTCTACGGAAAGAATTTTACTTCCTAGAAAGCTATTATTTTATAATAATGCCTTTAAGGGTTATACCATGAAATTAGTATCCCAAAAAGGAGCAGGGAAAAAGATTATTACAACACCTACAAGAGATTTTGTAGAGTGTGTGGAAGCTTTAGAAAAGGATATAGAAGTAATTAGTCAAAAGAAAATATTATTAAATGGAATTACACCAGGATATTCTTTATATAATGGAGAATTATATTTAGTGAATCCTGCAAACTACAGTGTTTTAGAATTAGAAAGATCTGAAAAACTAGAACAGTTAAATGAATTTCAACTACATTTATTAGTGACAGAGTTAGTAGCAGCTGAACTAAGAAGAATGAAATATCCACAATCTTGTATCAGTAATGTAAAAGATTTATTTGGACTAAGAGATGTAGATCAAACAAGTAGTAGTTTCTTAAAAGAAATAATTGATGGACAAGAAAATATAAAAGAATTAGTAAAAAGGATAGGTTAATACAACTTGTCTTTTTTTTTGCCATAGTGTAGAATATAAGAGGCTTAGAGGTGATAGAATGATACAAGTAAATAATGTAAGTTTAAAATTTGGAAAGAGAACCTTATTTGAAGATGTAAATTTAAAATTTACAAATGGAAATTGTTATGGATTAATAGGAGCGAACGGTAGTGGAAAATCTACTTTTTTAAAACTACTAAGTGGAGAGTTAGAAACAACAACAGGAGAAATTACAGTATCAAAAGGAGAAAGAATTTCTTTCTTAAAACAAGATCACTATCAATATGATGACAAAAGAGTGATTGATGTAGTTATTATGGGAAATACCAAACTATATGAAATCATGGAAGAAAAAGATAAAATGTATCAACAAACAGAGTTCTCAGAAGAGGATGGTATGAAATTAGCAAACCTTGAAGCAGAATTCATGGAATTAGATGGTTGGAATGCAGAACCAGATGCTGCCCAATTGTTGAACAATTTAGGAGTAGAAGAAGAAAATCATTACTTACTCATGAAAGAGATTCCTGTAAAACTAAGAGTTAAAGTATTACTTGCTCAAAGCTTATTTGGAAATCCAGATATTTTATTATTAGATGAACCAACAAACTCATTAGATTTAGAAGCAATTAGATGGTTAGAAGAATTCTTAATTAACTTTAATAATACGGTGATTATTGTTTCTCATGATAGACACTTCTTAAATAAAGTTTGTACGCATATTTGTGATATAGATTATTCTAAAATCAAATTGTATATTGGTAACTATGATTTCTGGTATGAGTCTAGTGAGCTTCTACAAAGACAGATGAGAGAATCTAATAAAAAGAAAGAAGAAAAGATAAAAGAATTACAAGCTTTCATTGCTAGATTCTCAGCGAATGCATCTAAATCAAGACAAGCAACTTCTCGTAAAAAGATGCTTGAAAAAATTGAATTAGACGAAATTATTCCTAGTAGTAGAAAATATCCATATATTGATTTTAAGATAGAAAAACCAGCTGGAAAAGAAATATTAAAAGTAGAGAATTTAACAAAAGAAGTAGAGGGTAAAAAAATACTAGACAAAGTATCCTTTACTGTATTAAAAGGAGATAAGATTTGTTTCCTAGCGAAAGATGACATGGTAAAAACCACCTTATTTAATATTTTGGCAGGTAAAGAAAAATATGATAAGGGAACAATAGAGTGGGGAAAAACAATGAACCCAGGCTATTTACCACAAGATAATAATGCTTTCTTTGATAGCGAAAAAAATATTATGGAGTGGATTGGATCTTTTTATGAGATTAAAGATGAAACAATACTAAGAGGATTTTTAGGAAGAATGTTATTCTCTGGAGATGATGTCTTTAAAAAGGTAAATGTTTTATCCGGAGGAGAAAAAGCAAGGTGTATGTTATCAAAAATAATGTTGGAACAACCAAATTTCTTGATTTTAGATGAACCAACAAATCACTTGGATCTAGAAAGTATTACTTCTTTAAATAAGGGTTTATGTAATTTTGCTGGAGAAATTCTTTTTACAACCCGTGATTATGAATTAAATAGTACAGTAGCAAATCGTGTCATTGAAATACTGGAGGATGGAAAAATCATAGATAGACAAATTCCATATGAAGAGTACTTGGATCAAATGGCAAATAAAGGTTGATAGAAGAGAAACATTTTAATATAATGTTATTAAGGAAGTGAAGAATATGAAAAAATGGAAAATAATAGGGATTGTAGTATTAGTATTGGTATTAGTAGTTCTTTCTTTTGTCGTAAGTAGTAAAGGTGGTAGCGGAGATGGTTCTTATCCAGAACCAGAAATAACGTTATCTAATGATGTAAATACTATCATTGAAAATGCACAAGAAGAAAGTGCAAGCGTAACAGAAAATCAAAAGAAAAAACCAACGGAAATAAGAGTGGCTGATTACATAGAATTTAAAGCAGATTCTGAACCTAGAATTATTTTGGTTGCTAGACCAACTTGTGGATACTGTAATATTGCAGAACCAATTATTTATAAGATTTCAAAAGAATATGATTTAGATATTTATTATTTAAATACAGATGAATTTACAGAAGCAGAGCTTACTGATTTTGTACAATCAGATGAAAGATTCCAAGAACTTGGTACTCCTTATTTAATGGTAGTACAAGATGATGAAATCATAGATAATGTAGATGGTTTAACGGATTATGCTCATTATGTTGATTTCTTTCAACGAAACGGATTTATAGACTAAAAAGGAGAATGATTATGAGAAGTTCCGTATACAAACAGGTACTACGTTTTAAAGAAAAATATCCAATGACGATTGGGTGGAGACTAAGAGAAAATGCATCCATTGTAGAGAGACATTTAAATCCAGATGAAAAAGTAATATATGCTTTTGTTGCCCAAAAGAATGATAGTTTCTTTAATATCTTTAATAGTGCTGTAATAGCTTTGACAAATAAAAGAATTTTAATTGGAAGAAAAAGAGTGTTTGTAGGATATTTCTTAAATTCAATTACTCCTGATATGTACAATGATTTAAAGATTTCAAGCGGACTAATTTGGGGAAAAGTTTATATTGATACTATAAAAGAATTTGTAACCCTTTCCAATATCAGTATAGATGCATTAACAGAAATAGAAACAGAGATATCCAGTTACATGATGGAAGAAAAAAAGAAATATGCAAGAAGTTCAGAAGAAAAAGACTAGAGAATAGTCTTTTTGTTTGTTATAATAAGGATGGTGATGCTATATGGATAAGTATAAAAGTTATATTATCATCGCACTGATAGCCATGATAATTCCCATCATTTATAAAATAACAGTAACGCATCATGAAGTGAATTATAAAGTGGGAAAATATGAAATCAAGGAGAATTTCCAAATTAAGCAAGATATACATACTTACAGTTTTCAAATTAGCAAGCAAAAGGATAAATACTCCGTTCGTATTAAGAATAATGCCCATAAAAGAAAAAAGATTATAAAAGAAATAAAAGAATATAAAGAAAAAGATGTTAAATGTATCATTCCACTTTATAAAAACACAAAAAAGGTAGATATCTATTGTATAAAAGATAAAATGCAAGTATCAAAGTATAGTTTAAAAGACGATGAAAACTATCAAAAAATACTTGAGAAAGCAAAAAAATATAAAATAAAAAATATAACGACAAGTGATACCAAAAAAGAGGATAATAAAATAATAAGTTATCCTGAAAACATTCCCTCTAAAGAAACCATAATCATATGGGATTATAAAGGAATCGTAGGAATCAACAAAGAAAAAAGTTTTTCCCAAAAGTTCTTGGATTATGATTTATATGATAATATCATGGCAACTTGTACTTCTAGATATTTTGTCTTATTTGAAAATTCATCTGTGAATGGAATAGAGACAATTCATTATTATGATTTAAAAAAATACAAATATAATCAAATGACTTTAGAGGATAAAATATCAAAGGATTCTTACATAAATGGTGTAGAAAATGATTTGATCTATGTAACTGATAGAAAAAACAAAAAACAATATGCCATTAACATAAAGAAAAAAACTTGTAAAGAAGTAGGAAATGAAGAAAATGATTTCATTCTCTATAAAAATCATCAAGGAAAATATATTCCATTAAAAGATTTCTTCCAGCAAGATCATTATTTCCAAAATGAAAGAATCATCAATAGTAAGATAACAGATAGTCCTGATTTAATTATGGAGGGAGATTATTACTACTTTAAAGAAGAAGATAACTTCTATCAACAAATGAAGGATGGAAACAAAGTATTTTTGTTCAATGAGCCCAATATAAAGGAATGGATGGTACAAGAGGAAGAACTAATATTAAAAAGAGAAGATAGTATTTATCTTTATAAAGATCAAAGTGGATTACAAAAAGTCATAGAATACAATGAATTAAAATATAATGATAATGCAATCTATTATTTATGGAAGTAGAAATACTTCCATTTTTTATTATTCTATTGATTAATTAGCAGACTATTGTTATAATATAAAACATGAGATGGGGCTTTAGCCAAGTGGTAAGGCGTGGGTCTGCAACACCCTGATCACCGGTTCAAATCCGGTAGGCCCCTCCATATATGCGAACGTGGTTCAATGGTTAGAATACGGCCTTGCCAAGGCTGTGATAGGGGTTCAATTCCCCCCGTTCGCTCCAAAAAAAAATAACTCAGAGGAACTGAGTTTTTTTCATTAATAAAACTAATGCTTTTTGAAGGTAACTTGAACTAATGGGGCTTCCCACATGACGGTTCCGTTTTGAGAATCTGGCCATATTTCGCAACTTTTATTATAGAAACAATCATAAGTGGTCTCTCCATTAGAAACCGTCACCTTATTTGAATCAATTTTAAGAATTTTTAATTTGTATTCTTTTTTAAATTGACTCATAGAGTAGGTTTGCTCATTTACAATCGCAACAACATCTGTTTGATTTGAGTGATTCCATAATACGAAAAGGATAATTCCCACTATTAAAATGAAACCAATAATAATAATAATCTTTTTTTTCATAAACACTCCTATACAATAAAATTATATCAAATTATAAATAAAATGAAAATCTCTTCTTTTATAGAAATCATTTTGGTATAATCAAATTAGGTGATTAGTATGGTGAAAAAGAAAGATAATATAAGAAGAGATAAAATCAATTACTATCTAGATATAGCAGAATCTGTTACAGAAAGATCAACTTGTTTACGAAGAAAATGGGGGGCTGTAATCGTTAATAATGATGAAATTATTTCAACAGGATATAATGGGGCACCACGTGGTCGTAAAAATTGTGACGATCTAGGTTATTGTTTAAGAGAAAAATTAAATATTCCTCGTGGAGAAAGATATGAACTATGTCGTAGTGTTCATGCGGAACAAAATGCTATCATATCTGCTGCAAGAAAAGATATGATTGGAGCAACTCTTTACATGGTTGGAAAAGATGCTAAAACAGGGGAATATGTGGAGAATTCCAATAGTTGTGCCATGTGTAAAAGAGTAGTGATTAATTCGGGAATTAAAGATATTTATATTAGAGATAATAAAGATGAATATCGTCATGTAGTTGTGGAAAAAGAATTTGTTGAAAATGATGATTCATTAAATGGAACAAAAGGTTATTAAAAGATGATTTTAATCATCTTTTTTATTTAGAATGTTTTTCTTGAACCAATTATAATACCAATGATATAATTAGATAGAAGATAAAGGAAAGTGGGAAATGCTATGGTAAGTAGTGGTCAAATTAATGGCGATTGGAATAGTATTAAAATAGTTTTAGATACTTATCAAAAAGAAGTAGACAGTCTAGATAATGGCTGGAAAGGACCTTCTCATGATAGTTTGGTGCAGAAGACGCATTCATTTCTAGGAGAATACACCGGTACTATTGGAGAAGAAATGAGTGCCTTTGCCTATGCTTGTGATTTATATAAGAATTATAAAATTACGAAAAGCAATATAGAAATTACAAGACGTAACTACAATGCAGCAGTTCGTGGGAAAGATAAGTTAAATGCATCTAAATTTGCTTCTCAACTAAATTCATTAAGAAAAGAATTAAATGATTTAAAAGATAAAATTGAAACAAATTTACAAGTAGCTTCTTCTTCCAAATTAACGGCCACGAATACGAATACCAGTAATATTTCAATTCCCACCAGTGAAGAATTTTTAAAAGCAGGAGTAATTGATAATCCAGAGAAGATTGGAACTGTAAATATGGGAAGTCAATTAGTTTCCTCTGTAAGAAGAAGTGTGTCAGCCGCTTCCTCTTATAGTGGAGGAGGAACAACTTCGTCTGGAGGTACCATATCTCCTTCTACTGGTTCTACTACATCTATAGATTATGGAAATCTAGATATGACAAATTACCCTAAAGGAAGTTCCAAAGAAGATGGTTTGGCGAGAGCTGTGTTAGTAGCCAAATACTTGATTGAAAATGGTGGATTCACAAAAGAACAGGCAGCTGCAATCGTAGGAGTTTATCTTGATGAAAATAATTGTGATCCAGGAAGTTATATGGCTGCCGAGAAAAACGGACGAGGAGCTAGTGGAACGGGAGGAAATGGATATGGAGCAGGCATTGCCTCTTGGACCTTTGCCGGATTCAAGAACCAATGTTTATCTGATGCAGGATATCCAGCCAATACTCCGATTGAAAGTCTATCTCTTCAACAACAATGTGATATGGTAATTGCCATGAGTCAAAAGAGTAATAAAAAATATTATGATGCTTTAAAAAGATGCAATACAATTGAAGATGCATCCGCAACAGCAGTCATCATAACAGGAGGAGTAGGTTATTCTAATCATTGGAGTACTCATCCAACACAAGCAGAAGCAAAAGCAATGTCAGATAAGTATGGTAGAGCCAATGATGCTAGATTTGGTCGTTCTTCTTATCATTGGAATTTAGATAAAAGAAGACTGGAGAATGCTAAAGCAGTATATAAATATCTTTAAAATGAGTCGTATACTGTTTTTTTATATGTAAACCCAAAAATTTAATTGTTTTTTTTCAAAATAATAAGAGTTATAATAAAAGAGTAGAATAGGAGTGTATAAGATGGAAGAAGAAAAAAAAGAAATAGAAGAAGAAGTACAAGAAATGAATCCACAAACTAAAAAGACTAGTATTTTGATGATAACGATGTGTTTATCTCTTATTATCATGTTGATTGTCATAGGAGTTGCTTCCATAACAGCATTTAGTCAAATGTCTGATAAACCAGAAGAGAAGAAAAAGACAGAAGTAGATAAGCCTGTTAAAAAAACTGCTTATCATTTAAGTGGAAATGATATTGATGATTTTGACTTATATTTTTTACAAATAGAAAACAAAAAAACAAATATGGTATATAGTCCTCTCTCTATCAAATATGCTCTAGCTATGTTAAACGAGGGAACAGCAGGAGATTCTCATAATCAAATTGCAACCGTAATAGGAGATTATAAAGCAAAAAAATATAATAACAATGAACATATGAGTTTTGCAAATGCTATGTTTATTAGAAACACCTTCCAAAACCAAATCAAAGAAGATTATAAAACCGGTTTACAAGATAACTATGGAGCTGAAATCATTACGGACTCATTCAATAGCGCCGATAATGTAAACTCATGGATTAGTAATAAAACTTTTAAGTTAATCAACAACTTGCTAGAAGACAGCACAATACAAAAAGAAGACTTTATTTTAGTAAATGCTTTAGCAATTGATATGAATTGGAATTATCAACTTCAATGTAGTCTTGAGCATAATCTCCCTTGTATGAGTTATTTTGTATCTTACCACCATGAAGATTATTCAGATTATATTTCGGAAATAATTAGCGATAATATGAAATCTATTATATTTGAATCTAAGGAAGTACAAGCAGCCGAGATTGGAGTAAGTGTTAATAAATATGACATTGTAAAAACACTAGGAGAAGACAAAATTCGAGAAGAGGTTGGAAGTGAATTAAAAGAGTACATTGCTAAAGGGGGAGAAATGTGCGGAGAATCTTATGATGACTGGATGAATCGATATATAAAAGAATTAGATTCTAATTATCAAAGAATGGATCAATCTACCGATTTCTCTTTCTATACCGATGACTATGTAGACGTATTTGCCAAAGACTTAAAGACCTATGAAAATAATACACTACAATATGTAGGAATCATGCCAAAACAAGAAACCTTAGATGAGTATATAAAAGATGTGAAAGCAAAAGATATAAACAATCTCATTAAAAATTTAAAAGAAGTTAAATATGATAATTTTAAAGAGGGTGTTGTTACAAGAATTCATGCTAATATTCCAGTATTTGAATATGAGTATCAATTAAACTTAGTCCAAGACCTACAAAAACTTGGTATTACGGATATATTTGATATCAACAAAGCAGATTTATCAAACATGCTTGAAAAAGATCAAAAAGAGTATATCGGAGATGCTACCCATAAAGCAGTGATAGAGTTTTCTAATGATGGCATCAAAGCAGCGGCAGTAACCATGATGGGTGGTTATGGTTCAGCAGGGGAAGAATGCTATAACTCATTTGAACATAAATACAAGGTACCAGAAGAACTTATTACTCTTAATTTCAACAAACCATATTTATACATTATTAGAGATAAAGAAACAGGAGAGGTTTGGTTTACAGGAACTGTATATAGTCCAAAAGAAAAGAAATCATAAAAAAACATCACTTTTAAAGTGATGCTTTTTTTATTTGTTAATAGATACATCATATATTTTATTAATCAATTCGTACAAGTCTTCTGTAAATATAGCATAAGTACTGATATCTTTATCCCCATCTTTTTGAGCAATGTAACCAATCTTTTCATTATATAAATACACTTGAACGTTATTATCTAAGAATAATGTAATTTTGTATCCCCCTTCATAGTTTTTATAATCCTCATCAATATGAATAGGGTAATAGTTTAATGATTCTTTTACATAAGTTAAATTATCTTGGCTTTTAATAGTAATACTTGCGCCTTCCATTTTTATTTTTACGGTTTCAGTAGAAATCTTTTTGACAACACTTTTATTGTTGTCATCTATAAGTTTTTCAATATGTGAATCTAAACTAGCAGGAACTATGATAGGCTTAATTTCTTTATCTTTTTGAAGATCTCCTGCTGCATTTCCAACCTTCATAATAAGATCTTCATTAATAATTACTTTATAACGAACTGGATAAAGCTCTTCATTTTTTTGTTTACTCTTTCTTACATCTCGTAGTTCCTTTTTTAAAGTGATTAAATCTTCTCCTGTTATTTGAATCTTTTGAACATCAATCTTAACTTTTTCATCCGAAATGAATTGTTCTGCTGCTTCAATATCATACCCAGGAATATATTGAACCTCTATACTTTCGATTTTTAAGGGAATCAATTTTTTTCCAAACACTTCTGTATATTGATAAAGATAAATAATACCAACCGTTCCTAAAATAATAGCTAAAACAATAGCAATAAATACTCCTTTTTTCATAAGACCTCCTATATGATACACTATGATTGTATCACAATACGTAAAAAATAAACACCTATTTTAGGATTATTTTATTGACAGCATTTTACACATTGATAAAAAAACACGTTGATAGAGTTGTCTATATGTGTTTAAGTAATAGGTAAAAAAGGAAAAATTATGTTATAATTAAAATGGAGTGATTCGATGAAAATAAATGTGAAAGATTTAGAAGTGAATTACATACAATATGGGGAAGGAAAAGATATTGTTCTTCTTCATGGATGGGGTCAAAACATTGAAATGATGAGACCATTAGGAGACTGTTTTTCCGATAGATTTCGCATAACTATTTTAGATTTACCAGGTTTTGGTGAAAGCGAAGAACCAAAGGAAAAATGGAGAATAGAAGAATACAATGAAATGTTAGAATCCTTTATTAAGAAATTAGATATTAAAAAACCTATTGTGATAGGACATTCCTTTGGAGGAAGATTGGCCATTCGTTACTGTGCAGATCATCCTATTGAAAAATTAGTATTATTTGGAAGCCCTTGTATTAGAATTCAAGAAGATCTACCAATCACAGTAAAAGTATTAAAATCACTAAAAAAACTTCCTGGATTAAATAGTCTAGGTGAATATATGAAGCAATATATCGGTTCAAGAGACTATAAAGCAGCGAGTCCTATTATGAGACAAACGCTAGTAGAAGTAGTGAATGAAGATTTAACAAAGTATGCAAGAGAAATAGAAGAACCAACTCTATTAATATGGGGAGAAAATGATACAGAAGCCCCAGTAAAAGAGGCAAAAGAATTAGAAAAAATTATGGTAGATGCAGCCTTAATTCTTTTACCTGGTTCTCATTATGCATACCTAGAAAATTTAGGAAGAGTGGTCAGTATATTAGATAGCTTCTTTTAGGAGGATACAAAATGACAATAATATTAGTTTTATTATTAATAACGTTTTTTTATGCTATTTATCATAAATCTCATAGAAGTCTACATATGTTACAACAAAATTTATATAATGAGAACAATAGATATTTAAAATGGGTATTAAAAAACGGAAAAGATTTTTTATGTATGGATATCATAGTCATTGTCATCTCAACGATTGGGTTATTTGTGGTATTCGATGTATCTCTTATTTCCAACCTATGTATGATTTTAGTTATCTTGTTTTTAATGTTAATAGGATATACAACACATAAAAACAATTTAAATGATCAAAATAAAAAGAAATTGGTGATTACAGCAAGAATCAAACGTTTGATTTTTACAATGACATTACTTCATGTTATTCCTTTATTTTTATGTAACTGTAGTATAAATAATCCAAATACAATTTGGATGTTAATTCTCATAGAAGGAATTCTATTATATCTAAATCGTTTAGTTGTTTTCTTAGCTATGATTATTAATATACCAGTAGAAAGATTAGTATATTTACATTTTAAGTTAAAAGCTCAAAAGAAAATCAAAAGTATGCCTAATTTAAAAATAATTGGTATTACAGGAAGTTATGGAAAAACAAGTAGTAAGAGAATTCTCTCAGAAATATTAAATGTAAAATACAATGCTTTACCAACCCCTAAGAATTTAAATACATTTAATGGACTAATAATGACAATCAATAACCATATGGATAAATTTACAGATATTTTTATAGCAGAAATGGGAGCTTACGTAAAAGGAGAGATTGCAAGACTTTGTAAATTAGTAAAACCAAAGTATGGAATTATTACAAGAATTGGAACGGCGCATTTAGAAAGTTTTGGTAGTCAAGAAAATATTCAAAAAGGGAAATTTGAATTAATAGAATCTCTTCCATCCGATGGATTTGGAGTTTTAAATGCAGATGACCCATTACAAACAAGTTATCATATAAAAAATAATGTAAGAATTATTTGGGTAGGAATTGATAATGAAGAAGTAGATGTCAGAGCCAAAAATATTAAGTGTTCTGGAAAAGGAACTACTTTTGATGTAGTATTTAAAGATGATCCAAAAGAATATAAAATAGAGACACATTTATTAGGAAGACACAATGTCTATAATATTTTAGCCGCCATTGCTTGTGGAAAAGAATTTGGTATTGAAATGGAAGATTTACAAAGAGCCATTTCCAATGTAAGAGCAGTAGAACATCGACTTGAAATCAAAAAACTTGGTAATTTTTACCAAATAGATGATGCTTATAATTCTAATCCAATTGGAGCTCAGAACGCCTGTGAAATATTAAAGATGATGCCAGGAATGAAAATTGTGGTAACGCCAGGAATGATTGAGTTAGGTGCTAAAGAAGATGAATATAATGAAGCCTTTGGAGAACAGATTGCACAGGCAGCAGATTTAGTAATTCTAATTGGTGAGAAAAAAACAAAACCAATTAAAGAAGGGCTGTTGAAAAAAGGTTTTGAAGAAGAAAAGATAATCGTATTCAATGATGTAAGAGATGCTTTCCCTGTAATCATGAAAGAGGCACAAGACAAAGAAGTATATGCATTATTCGAAAATGATTTACCAGATACATTTAATGAAAAGTAGGAGATGAGTTTATGAGAATTAAAGTAGGAGTAATTTTTGGTGGAGAATCTGTAGAACATGAAATTAGTATTATTTCTGCCATTCAAGCCATGAATAAAATGGATGAGGAAAAATATGAAATAATTCCTATCTATATTACAAAAGATAGAGAATGGTATACAGGAGAAATGTTAAAAGATATCGATGTATATCAAGATTTAGATTTAATTAAAAGATATGGGGTAAATGTTGTTTTATATTATAAGAATGGAAGTTATGTTCTCCAAAAGAAAAATGGGCTATTTAAAAGAGTGATAAAGGAATTAGATATTGCTTTCCCAATTGTACATGGAACCAATGTAGAAGATGGAGTATTACAAGGATATCTACAAACGATAGGAATTCCTTTTGTAGGAGCGAATGTCTACGGCTCAGTTGCCGGACAAGACAAAGCCATGATGAAAGACATTTGGAAAGGAATTGACCTTCCAATGACAAAATATGTATGGTTTTATGATGTAGACTATAGACAAGACAAAGAGGAAGTAATGAAAAAGGTTCATACATTAAAATTCCCAGTAATCATAAAACCAGCCACCACAGGATCCTCTGTTGGAATCAGTGTCTGTGATAATGATGAAACTTTATTAGAGGGACTTGATGAGGCATTCCAATATGATTCAAAAGTAGTAGTAGAGGAAGTTGTTGAAAATTTAAAAGAAGTAAACATTGCAGTAATGGGTAATTATGAACACCAAAAAGTAAGTGAAATAGAAGAAGTTCTTTCAACCAATAAATTCTTAACATATCAAGATAAATATATTGGGGGAGGAAAGTCAAAAATAAAAGGTGGCGTAAAAGTAGAAGGAAAATCAAAAGGAATGGCTTCTACGAATCGTAAACTACCAGCTGATCTAGATGATAAAACAAGAAAAGAAATAGAAACCGTTGCTACCAAGGCATTCAAAGCACTAGGTAGTGCAGGAAACTCAAGAATAGATTTCTTAATTGATGAAAAAACCAATAAAGTTTATATTAACGAAATAAATTCAATCCCAGGATCTTTAGCTTTCTACTTATGGGAAGCAAAAGGGCTAGATTTTACGAAAGTTTTAGATGAAATGATTAATATTGGAATTAAAGATTTTAAGAAACGAATTAGTAAAACCCATTCCTTCGAAACAAATATTCTTTCAGGATATGCCGCAAGTGGAGGAGTAAAAGGAGCAAAGGGAACAAAAGGAAAGTTAAAATAACTTTCTTTTTTTTTATGTAAAAAATTGTAAAACCATCCATCATACTTCTTGTATCCCAAGAAAACAGATAATACAATTAATATGAGAATAAGGGAGTGTTTTCATATGAAAAAAGTATTATTTGTTTTATGTTTATTCGCATTTGGATTATTTACAATACCAAAGATGGTATTTGCAGAAAGTTATTCATATATAAAAATACGAGCAAACAACATCGCTTATGAAGTGTTAGAAGGAGAAATTCCAGAAGGAGTTACTTATAATGAAAGCACAAACACATTAACATTAACCAATTTTACAGGCTCTTCTCTGGAGGCGAATGGGGATTATACAATCATATTGGAAGGTGAAAATGTTTTAGATGATTTTTATGACGGAATAATTATAAGAAAAGGAAATCTAACAATTGAAGGAACTGGATCTTTAAACGCTAATTGTTTTGTAATAGAAGGAAACCTAGAAATAAATAGTGGGACCATTAGCATTGATTCCCAACATAATGGAATAGATGTGGAAGGGGATCTAACAATTAATGATGGAATAATAAATGTGATATCTCAAGAAGCAGGCATAGAAATTGATGGAAATATAGTCATTAATAAAGGGACGTTAACCATAGAAGGAAAGCATATCGGAATAAGTATAAATGGAAACCTGACAATTAATGGAGGAGCAATTAGCATTAATTCTGCACTAGGTATTGTAGTAGAATCTGAAAGAATTAGCGAGTCAGGAATGTCAAGCTTTATTATTAATAACGGAAAATTGGAGGTAAAAACAGCAAGTGAAGGTATTAAACTTGATAAAAGCAATTTGAAGATAAACGATGGAAAAATAACAATTCAATCAAAAGGAGAAACTGCATTTGAAGGCATTGCTCAAGTAATCAGTGATGATTATAGGCCAGAAATGACTATGAGTGGAGGAAGTATTGTCTTAGATGGATTCACTTACGCAATTTGCTTTGGAACAAAATTTAAATTGGCGGGATCCGATATTCTCATAAAAAATAGTAGTAAAGGAATTACTTCATATAGTGGAAGAAGTGGTGGCCGGCAAATGCTTGATTATTTTTTTCTAGATAGTGGAAGTGTTATCATGAAAGATTTTGCTGAAGAAAATAATAATTATGCTATTAAAATAACGGCCTCTAATGATGAAACTAAAGAAATGATAAAGTATAATAGTGAAAACATATATGTAGAAGATCCTAGGTATGATTTTAGGGGGGAACCAGTTAGCACGGACAATGAAGATATATATCTAGCAGAAGAAGACTTTATAAGCATGTATGATACTCCAGAAAAGATTGCTACAAATATAAAAATCCTTTCAAAGTATAAAATCATTGAAGGAGATAAACAAACAATAACTAATACAGCAGAAGGTATGAGAATAGAGGCAGATATAGATAATTTTGTTGCTCTATATATCAATGATGAATTAGTAGGGGAAGATAGTTATACATTAGAAGAGGGAAGTACCATTATTAGATTAAATGATGATTATGTTCAAAATCTAGAAGAAGGAACTTATACAATAAGAGCAGAATTTACTACAGGATATGCCGAAGGAACATTTGAAAAAACGATAGCAGAGACAACTCCGGAAGTAGAAGAATCTGAAACATCTACTCCTGCAACAGGAGATAAGATACTATATTCAATCATCTTATTCGCTTTATCATCAATCGCAATTATATTTAGAAAAAAGATATTTAATAGAATATAAAAAAAAGAACGAAACGTTCTTTTTTTATAGGAGTTTATTATATAAAAAAACACAGATAATTTCTGTGTTTTAATTATACTTTCTTTTCTTTACAAAGATTGTTGTTCCAATTAAACTAACAATACTGAATAATAATAAGAAGAAATATTTACTGATAGAATCCATTGTTTGGACTTTTTCTACTTTATTGATTGTTAATGTTGCACTTCCATATAAATCTTCATATCCTTCTTTTGAAACTTTAAAGTAAACTGTATATTCTCCCACATCTTTAAACTTAGGCATTTCCTCTGTATAAGTTTCTCCGTCAAGGGAATAAAGAATCGTGGTATCGTCTAATTCACCTGAAGGATTAATTCCATGTTCTTTTCCATCATAATCGATTTCAAGATCTTCAAATGTAATATCAGTTAAAGGAGCAGGTTCGATTGAAAAAGGAACTTCTCTAGTACCATCATAATCTCCTTTAAAGATAATAATAGCTGTATAATCTCCAACCATAACTGGAGGTATCTCACTTTGAGGATAATCCGTAGGCTCTCTTCCTACAAATTCAAGATCGTAATCAATACCCTCTACTAAAATTTTATCTCCATCTTTAACAGTAAGGATTGGTTCTTTTCCATCTCCATCGTAGATAAATGTTTCATCATCTTTTTGAACAGTAATATCTAAAGACGTTGTAGATTTAATCCATTTGGCATATAAAGTAGCACTGCTATTTTTATCCCAATTTTGAACTATATTATTTCCATTACTATCATAATACTTTGTTCCTGTTCCATTTTCTCCATCATAATATCCATCAAAGACATAATCATCTTTATGGGGAATGGTAATAGGGGAAAGTTTTGGATATTGTTCATCTTCCCCAGCTTTAACCTGTATGCTTTCAGTTCCTCCAGAAGCACCTGTTCCTCGATCAAAGGTAATTGTATAAGTAAATTTAATAACTTTATTAGGATCATTAGGTTCATTATCACCTATGGCATAATATAGACCATCTTCTTCCATCTTAAAAACAGCTACTAAAGCATCTGGATAATACCCATCATTACAGGCTCCATCTAAGGCCCATTGGTATAAATATACCTTATCCGAATAATTTGCATCAATTGTATTGTTGATATCAAAATTGATAAGCTGTTGATAATGACCACTATAAGTAACGCTCATTTTCATCTGATTGTTAGTTGTAATGGGGTCCCCTGTATTTGCAATGTTTGAACTACCATATAAATCTTCCATATATCTTAAAGAATCTTCAAATGTATATTGTATAGTGGATGCTTCTGCTTTTGTACAAAAATGTTCATAAAGAGAATCAGGGCCATTATAACCAATTTTATCATCCAATAAAACAAAAGATATATAGGTGTTTCCTCCCATCCATGAATGATTAAAACTAATGCTTTTAAGTCGATTCGAACTATCTAATACGACTGATTCTATGCCAATATCTCCAACTGCTGCATTTGTAGTCTTGTTGGGAATAATTGCTATAGAAATAATTATGATAGCAAAAAGTAAATTAATGATAGTTTTTCCTTTTTTCTTCAATGCATATCACCATACCTTACATTAATATGGTAGCACATGGGAAAAAGGGATTCAATAAATCTAGATGACAACAATGTAAAATATAGTCAATTATAGGACGTATAATAGTTAAGAGAAGAGTAAATCATAACAAAAAAGAAACTTATATAAGTTTCTTTATTACCTAAATGGTGGGGCGTTAGGGATTCGAACCCTAGACCCACTGATTAAGAGTCAGTTGCTCTACCAACTGAGCTAACGCCCCATTTACAAATCGCATATTTATTTTATAACAGAAATAAAAGAATGACAAGACCTTTTTGGTTTTTTTAAAAGAAAAAGTATTGACTTTAAACCTTTATTTATAGTATTCTATATTTGCAATTTGGAAAAATGTATGAAAAAAGTCATTTTTTTATTGCAAAACAACCCATTTTATAGTAAAATTAAAAAGTACTAAATTTATGTGGACCTGTAGCTCAGTTGGTTAGAGCACACGCTTGATAAGCGTGGGGTCACAGGTTCAAGTCCTGTCAGGTCCACCATTTGCCTCAATAGCTCAGCTGGTTAGAGCACTTGACTGTTAATCAAGGGGTCCTAGGTTCAAGTCCTAGTTGGGGCGCCATTTTTTTATGGCGAGTTGGTGAAGCGGCTTAACACACTGCCCTTTCACGGCAGCATTCACG
>JAFWKJ010000017.1 GCA_017511375.1 Bacilli bacterium
ATCTTAATTTTAGGAACAATAATTATATTACCTTTAATGACTGAAATATTAAAAAGAATACCTATTGTTAATAGATTATTACTTGGTATAGTAAAAAAATAAAATAGTTCGGAAACTTTTGATTTTGCGAACAGCCATATGACCTGGATACTTGTATGGTATATTTGATATTGATTTATGGTAACCACCAAAATGATATATTTTTTAGGTAGATTAGTACAAAATCTACTTTTTTTATGCTATAATTTGAGTGATTTATACGCAAGGAAGTGATTCTTATGAATGAAAATAAAACGAACATTAACTGGTTTCCGGGACATATGGCAAAAACTAGAAGACAAATATCAGAACAGTTAAACTTGATTGATATTGTATATGAAGTAGTAGATGCCAGAATGCCTATTTCTAGTAAGATTATTGATATAGATGATTTGATTAAAGAAAAACCTAGAATCTTAATCGCTACCAAATATGATCTTTGCGATAAGGAAGAAACAAACAAAATATTAGATCATTATAAAAAAGAAGGTTACTCTGTACTTCCTTTAGATTTAATGAATGGAAATTGTGATACACTAATTACCATGACAAAAGAATTAATGAAAGAAGTAAATGCCAATCGTGTACAAAAAGGATTAAAGGAAAGATCGGCAAGAGTTTTAATTGTAGGAGCTCCTAACGTTGGAAAAAGTACATTGATTAATCGACTAGTAGGAAAGAAATCGGCAGGAGTAGGGAACACCCCGGGTTTTACAAAAAACTTATCATGGATTCGTGTAAATCAAGATATTGAATTATTAGATTCTCCTGGAATTCTTTGGCCGAAACTAGAGAATCAAGAATCTGCTCATATCCTAGCGGCTTTATCTTCTATTAAAGAAGAAGTTGTGAATAAAGATGAGATTGCCTGCTTTATTTTAAAAAAACTATTTGAATTATATCCAAAAAAACTAGAAGAAAGATATGGAATTATAGAACTAGAAGATGATTTTATAGAAGCATATGAAATCATCGGTAAAAAAAGAGGAGCTTTATCTAAGGGCGGAATTGTTGACTATGAAAAAGTATCCAATATTATTGTGAATGATTTGAAAAGTGGATTCTTCACGGAAATAACATTTGATAGACTTGACAAGTAAAGAACAAAACAATTGTTCTTTTTTGTTATTAGAGGATATAATGAATATAGGTGTCATATATGAAGAAAAAAGAAATATTGGAAAAATTAAAAGAGTTACCTTTAGAAAAAGATAAATATTTGATTATTGGAGGAGCAGCTTTAGTTTGCCAAGGAATCAAATCAGAAACAGACGATATTGATTTAAGTTGTTCCAAAGAATATTATGATTCAATTCCATGGGATGAAAAGATAGGATACTTTCAAAAAGAAATTAAATATAAAGATTGTTATGAAATTGGTGAAAAGTTTTATACAGAAGATTATATAGAAATAAATGGTTATCGTTTTATGAAACTAAAAGACTTGTTAGAGTTAAAAAAACTAGAAAAAAGAGATCAAGATAAAAGTATTATAAAAAAAATACAACTAAAAATAGATTTAGAAGACACCTATCAAAATGAAAGAGAAGCAAGAAAAGAAGGTTATACTCTAATTGGAGGAGTAGATGAAGTAGGACGTGGACCACTAGTAGGACCAGTAGTTGCAGCCTGTGTCATTTTACCAGAAGACTTCGCTTTAGATGGATTAACAGATAGTAAAAAACTAAGTGAAAAGAAAAGAGATTATTATTTTGAAGAAATTAAAAAACAAGCCATTTCTTATGGAATAGGAATTATTTCTGAAAAGCGTATTGATGAGATAAATATTTATGAAGCAACCAAAGAAGCTATGATAGAAGCCATTAACAATTGTAATCCAAAACCAGACTATGTCTTAACAGATGCGATGAAACTAGATTTAGAGGTTCCTGTAAAACCAATTATTAAAGGAGACCTTAGAAGTATTACAATTAGTGCCGCAAGTGTTATTGCAAAAGTCACAAGAGATAAGATGTTATATGAACTTGATAAAAAATATCCAATGTATGATTTTAAAAATAATGTAGGTTATCCTACCAAGAAACATCTAGACGCTATACAAAAATATGGGATTATTGAGGAACATAGAAGAAGCTATGGACCAGTAAAAGATTATGTAGAAAAAAGTGTAAATTAAAAGTATTTTTCAATATAATATAAATAGATAGTTGTTGACAAAAATATTTTTTTATTTTATAAGTTATAAATGACTGGAGGAATTCTATGGCAAAAAATTTAGTAATAGTGGAAAGTCCTAGTAAAAGTAAAACTATTGAGAAGTACCTAGGAAAGGACTATAAAGTAGTATCATCCAAAGGACATATTCGTGATTTAGCAACCTCAGGACACTTAGGTCTTGGAGTTGATATTGAAAATGGATTTAAACCAAACTATATTCCAATTAAAGGAAAAGAAAAGGTTATTAAAGATCTAAAAAAAGATGTAAAAGATAGTGAAATGGTATATCTTGCTTCCGATCTAGATCGTGAAGGAGAAGCTATTGCTTGGCATCTAAAAGATACGTTAGGCATTAAAGATAAGAATTATAAAAGAGTCTTATTTAATGAAATTACCCATGACAAAGTATTAGAGGCAATGGAAAGTCCAACTGTCATTGATGATAATTTAGTAAAAAGTCAAGAAACACGTAGAATACTAGATCGTATTATTGGTTTTAGACTTAGTAAATTATTACAAAGTAAAATTGGTGCCAAAAGCGCTGGTCGTGTACAAAGTGTTGCTTTAAAACTAATTGTAGACCGCGAAAGAGAAATAGAGGCATTTATTCCAGAAGAGTATTGGAAGATTATTGCCATTTTCAAGGAATATGAAGCAGAATTATTTAAATATAAAGAAGAAGACATTGAACTTCATAGTGAAGAAGAAGCAAATCATGTTTTAGATGCCTTAGGAGAAGAATATAAAGTAGAGTCTGTTGAGAAAAAAGAAAAGGCTCGTAAGAGTAAACTTCCATTTACAACCTCAACCCTTCAACAAGAAGCATCTACGAAATTAAATTTCCCAGCACGTAAAACGATGAGTATTGCACAAAAACTATATGAAGGAATTGATTTAGGGGATGAAACAGTAGGTCTTATTACTTACATGAGAACGGATTCCATTCGTTTATCAGAAGACTTTGTTCGTCCTGCTATGAAATACATTGAAGAAAAGTATGGAAAAAAATATGTAGGATATGTGAAACAAGCCAAGAAAAATGATAATGTCCAAGATGCGCATGAAGGAATTCGTCCAACGAGTGTGTTAAGAGAACCCACAAAAATAAAACAGTATTTAACTGCAGATGAATTTAAATTATATAGTTTGATATATAAAAGAACGTTAGCATCTCTAATGAGTGATGCAAGCGTCAACCAAACAACCATTATTTTTGATAACAATGATTATAAATTTAAAACAACCGGTCAAATTTTAATCTTTGATGGTTATTTAAAAGTATATGGAGATTATGAATCATCAGAAGACAGGATCTTACCAGAAATAGGAGAAAAAGAAGTCGCTGTAACAAACAACGTAGAGTCTACACAACACTTCACACAACCACCTGCAAGATATACAGAAGCAAAATTAATCAAAGAATTAGAAGAGTTAGGAATTGGTAGACCAAGTACTTACGCAACGATTATTGATACGATTAAAAGTAGAGGATATGTTACGTTAGAAGAAAAGAAATTTAAACCAACAAGCGTAGGAGTTGAGACAACAGACAAACTTCAAGAATTCTTTAGTGACATTATTAATACCGATTACACGAGAGAGATGGAAACAGACTTAGATGAAATTGCAGATGGACATATGGTATGGAATGAAGTGTTAGCGGATTTCTATAAATTGTTTGAACCACGTGTTAAGAATGCTTTTTCTGATATGGAGAAAAAGGCGGCAGAAGAAACAGGAGAAAATTGTCCAAACTGTGGCAAACCACTTGTCATTCGAAATGGAAAATATGGAGAATTTGTTGCTTGCAGTAATTATCCAGAATGCAAATACATTCAAAAGGAAGAAGTAGAAGAAGTAGAAATTTGTAATTGTCCAAACTGTGATGGAAAGATTGTAGAGAAGAAAAGCCGTAAAGGAAAAATCTTCTATGGCTGCAATCATTATCCAAAATGTAAGACAGCATATTGGGATAAACCAATTGATAAAAAATGCCCAGAATGTGGGGAAATGCTTACAGAAAAGAATGGAATAATCAAGTGTTCTAGTTGTGATTATAAAGAGGAGTAATCCTCTTTTTTCTTTTATTTTTTAAATATTTGTGATATAATGTGTCTTGAAGTGGGGAGAGGTTATAAAATGAAAAAAAGAATAGATTACTTTTTAATAGCAAGATGTCGTGAAACAAATAAGTTTCAAATAATCCCTATTAATGGAAAAAGAGAAAACTCACTAGAAGAAATTGATATCTATACAATCGGTTTTAAAAATGAAGGAGCATTAGAAAAATCTTTACAAGAAGAAGGTTTATTAAAAGATTCCAATATTGATTTTTTTATTGCTTGTCAGGGAAAAGTAAATGAAGAAACCGTGTTAAAAATACAAGAGGTTTTATATGCAAAAGTAGATGCTATTAAAGATATCACGGAAAACTCTTTACGTGGAGAAATGGATAAGAGTCAATTTCAAATAGATTATATCTTAGATAATTTTGCGAGTCGTATGGCATACAATCCTGTTTTAAGAGAACAAGTTATATCAGGAAAAACAAATATTTATAAAAAGTTTATAAAATACTTTATTTCCTCAGATCAAACAAGAGAAGGTATAAAATTTAATGATGGTGGATGGGCTAGAAAATCTTATTCCTTGATTCGAAATGTTATTGATGCCATGTCTAGAACAGCTACTAAATATTTCATGTTAAGTGATCAAATGTATCGTGGGCTTTTAGGAGAAGAATTAATAAGAAGAACATCACCAGATTATAATCCCCAGCAACTTGTGTTTTCTGAATATTATGATAATCAAGAAGAAAAAGATGAGGAAAAACTATTAGAAGTATTAACGACATTTGAGACACTTCCATTAGATATATTTTTACCAAATAGTGAAATGGTAGAATTTAATTTGGAAATGTTTAAAAGATTAAGTGGAGAAGCTCAAACAATAATAAAATCTAATCTTACTCCAGATTTGCGTCTAAGATTAAAATCACTTTTATCACAACGTGATAATTTAAAATCAGCAGTGGGAAAAAGTTTTGTAAGAACCGAAACAAGCATAATAGCAAATCAAAAAGATTTGATTAAAAGATTGAAAAACAATCCTAATTTATTAAATCGTGCTTATGAATGGTGCGAATTATATAATAGATATCAAGATAAAATGATAGGTGATGATCATGGAAAAGAATATGGAAAGAGGAAACAATGTTAAAGAACTGAATGATTATTTAGATTATTTAAAATATCAAAAAAATTATTCTGATTATACCATCCTAAGTTATGAAAATGATATCAAAGAATATTTGGATTTTATTAGTAGTGAAGGAATTTTATTTAAAGAGATTGAATATAGCGATATTCGATTCTATCTAATGTATTTAAAAGAAAAGAGAAAAGATAATAATTCATCGATTGATAGAAAACTAAGTTCTTTACGAGGTTTCTATAAATACATGGCAAACGAAGGAATTGTCAAAAACAATGTTTTTTCTTTAGTAAGTGGTCCTAAAAAGAGTAAAAAACTACCTCGTTATTTTGAATACAATGAGTTAGAAGAAATGTTTAAAGTACCAGATGAATCTCCATTAGGGCAAAGGGATTTGCTACTATTAGAAATGCTTTATGCAACAGGTTGTCGTGTGGGAGAATTAGTCTCTATCAAAGTGTCAGACATTGATCTTGCACGAAAACAAATACTAATATTAGGAAAAGGAAATAAAGAACGATATGTTTCTTATGGAGAATATTGTGAGGATGCTTTAAAGAAGTATTTAAGTGATGGGTATCCTACTCTTAATAAAGACAACCTAGATTATTTATTTTTAAATAATAAGGGAGGACAACTTACTGAAAGAGGCGTTCGTTATCTATTAGATCATATTATTAAACAAACGGGGATTAATAAAAATATAAGTCCTCATATGATTAGACATTCTTTTGCGACACACCTATTAAATGAAGGTTGTGATTTGTTAACGGTACAAAAGTTACTGGGGCATGAAAGTATTAAAGCAACTCAAATATATACCCATGTAACAACGGATCGTTTAAAAGAAGTTTATTTTCATAGTTTTCCAAGAGCTAAAAAAGATGATTAATTCATCTTTTTTTGTATATATACTTTTCTTTTAATTGGTAATTCGTTATAATAAAATTAGTTCCTGTAAAGGGTGTGATTTATCTATGAACGATGAATTTCAATCCGTTAAAGAACTATATCAGAGGGTTTTACCTGCTTTACGTACAAAGGTACATAAGCTAAGTAGTCGGGGTGTTTTTGTTGTAGAAGAAGATATATGGAATCTTTTAATGGAGAAGTGGAAAAATGAAAGAGGGCTTACGCTCTATGATATCGTGGATGATATTCTAAAAATAGAGGAAGAAGTCATAATAGATAAATATAAAAACAATAAGGAAGAACAGTAGGGAGTGAATAAAAATGAAAGGTAAAAAAAGAGGGAAAGGAAAATCAATTCGTGCAGTTGTATTTTTAGTATTATTAATGGTTGCAATTGGATTTGTATTTGTACCATTATTTAAAAATTTAAAATTTGGTCTAGATTTACAAGGTGGATTTGAAATATTATATAAAGTAAATTCTATAGATGGATCAAAAATGACACAAGAAAAACTAACTGCCACTTATAAAACATTAAGTAAAAGAATTGATAGTTTAGGTGTTAGTGAACCAGAAATCATTATTGAAGGAAATGATAAGATTCGTGTAAAATTGGCAGGAGTAAAAAATCCAGAAGATGCTAGAACACAATTATCAACCGTTGCATCTCTAACGTTTAGAGATACAGAAGATAATCTTTTGATGACAAGCGATGTATTAAAAGCAGGGGGTGCAAAGATTGGTCAAGATAAACAAGGCCAACCAGCTGTTTCTTTAACAGTAAATGATAAAGATACATTCTATAAAGTAACAAATGAAATTAGTCAAAGAGAAAGTAATTATATTGTTATTTGGTTAGATTATAATGAAATGACAGATAGTTTTGCTAACGAAGGAAAACTCTGTGGTTCTGATGAATCAAACTGTTTAAGTGCTGCAACCGTTTCCCAAGGTTTTGCTAGTGATGTAATTATCCAAGGTAACTTTACAAAAGAAGAAGTAAGTAACTTAGTAGATTTGATTAATAGTGGATCTTTACCAAGCAAATTAGAAGAAATTAGTTCCAATACCGTAGGAGCAAGTTTTGGAGATCAAACATTACATACAACATTTGTAGCAGGAATTATTGCGATAGCAGCTATTATATTGATTTTGATTTTAATCTATCATTTTGCAGGATTTGTCTCTGCTGTTTCTATGTTAATTTATACCTTCTTAGTATTTGCCGTATTCTGGGTTGTTGGGGGAGTATTAACACTACCTGGAATTGCTGCATTAGTTCTTGGTATAGGTATGGCAGTAGATTCTAATGTAATTACCTATGCACGTATTCGTGAAGAATTACTAAAAGGTAAAAGTCTACCAAATGCCTTTAGAGAAGGATCTAAGTCAAGTTTCAGTGCTATTCTAGATTCTAATATCACGACATTGATTGTAGCAATTATTATGTTTATATTAGGAGAATCAAGTATTAAAGGATTTGCTACCATGTTAATTATTACAGTCCTTGTAACAATGTTCACCATGGTATTCTTAACAAGAACCATTTTAAAAATGTTTGTAAATACAGGATTCTTTGATGACAAATTAAAATTATTCTTAAATGTTAATCCTAAAGATATTCCAAATGTAAGTAAAAATGAATCAGTAAAACCAAATCGTTTCCATAAAGTTAATTTCTTAAAACATAGATGGATTTGTTTAGCAGGTTCTTGTTTGATTATTATTGTGGGAGCTATCTTCTTAGGTGTAAAAGGGTTCAATCTAAGTATCGACTATAAAACAGGTACAGATATTACCGTGGTTAGTGATAAAGAAATGACAAAGACAAAATTAAATGCAGACTTAAAAGAATTGGGATTAAAAGCAAGTACGATTACCATCTCTTCTGATGAAGCAAGCATTCGTATTGATGATGCGGTAGATGGAGAAAAAGTAAAAGAGATTAATTCTTACTTTGAAGACGAATATGATGCCAAAGTAAATATCGGTGTTGTTACCAATATTGTTCAAAAAGAACTTGTTAAAAATGCTATTTTATCTGTATTAATTGCTTTGATTGGAATTATTATTTATGTAGCTATCCGCTTTAAATTTAGTTATGCAGTAGGTGGAGTGATCGCTTTAATGCATGATGTACTAATTATGTTTAGTATGTTTGCTATTTGTAGGTTCCAGGTAAGTTCTATGTTTATTGCAGCAGTTCTTGCTATCATAGGATACTCTATTAATGATACGATTGTATCCTTTGATCGTATTCGTGAAAATGTCAAGAATGATGATGAGAAAAAACTAAATGCAGAAAAACTAGAAGAATTAGCAAATAAGAGTATTCAAGAAACCTTTACGAGAACAATTTATACAACTGTTACAACATTATTACCAGTTGTTATCTTAATGGTTTTAGGATCCTCTGGAATCTTTACCTTTAACGTGGCAATGTTAATTGGTTTAATCGCAGGTACTTATTCTTCTATCTTTATTGCAACCGTGTTCTTCTTAATCATAGAAAAGAAAAATTTAGGGAAACCAAAAAAAGCAAAAAAAGTATATAAAGATGAATTGGAAGAAAAGAAAATAAAAGGAATAAATTGTTAAAAAATGAGGGGAGATGAGTTCTTTGTCAAAGAAGTTAAACGATTTAAAAATTGATGATGTACTAGAGAATGTTCGTGATTATATAGATGATGAAGAACAAATCAAAGTAATTCAAAAAGCCTACTTATTTGCTTACGAAAAGCACAATGGGCAATTTCGTAAGAGTGGGGAAGCATTTATTTATCACCCACTAAATGTAGCTTTAATTCTAACAACTATATCGGCTGACTATGAAACCATATCAGCCGGTTTATTGCATGATGTACTAGAAGATTGTGAATGTACAGCAGAAGAAATGGAAGAGGAGTTTGGACCTGAAATTACGAAGTTAGTTAAAGGAGTTACGAAATTAAGTAATATAAACTTTTCTACCGAAAATGAATATTTGATTGATTATTATAAAAAAATCATTGTAGGAATGAGCGAAGATGTTCGTGTCATAATTATCAAGTTAGCAGATCGTCTTCATAACATGAGAACTTTATGGGCTATACCAGAAGATAGACAAAAAGTGAAAGCCCATGAATCATTAGATATCTTTGCTCCCATTGCTCATCATTTAGGTATTCATAAAATTAAAAGTGAATTGGAAGATTTATCACTACGTTATTTAAAACCAGATGTTTTTTATGATATTGCAGAAAAATTAAATAAAACAAAAATTGAAAGAGACCGCATTGTATATGACATGCAAAATGATATTACCAATCTTTTAAATGAACACCATATTCCTCATGAGATCAAAGGGCGTAGTAAATCAATTTATAGTATTTATAACAAACTAGATAAGGGAAAGAAATTCAGTGACATTTATGATTTGTTAGCTTTAAGGATTATTGTAAATACCGAACAGGAATGTTATCTTGCATTAGGATTAATTCATAGTAAATTTAGACCTCTACCAAAAAGATTTAAAGACTATGTTGCTATGCCAAAACCAAATATGTATCAATCTCTTCATACCACCGTGTTTGGAATCGAAGGATATTTATTTGAAATTCAAATTCGTACGTATGAAATGGATGAAGTAGCAGAAAATGGTATAGCTGCTCATTGGTCTTATAAAGAAAATAAAGGTAGTGGTTCTAACGCAAATCTTACAAGCACCACAGAACAAAAACTACAATTTTTCAAATCTATTATTGATTTAAGTCACGATAAGATGAGTAATGAAGAGTTTGTAAATAGTGTAAAAGAAGAAGTATTAAATAATAATATCTATTGTTTTACTCCAAAAGGAGATGTCATTGAATTACCACGTGGAGCAACGCCTCTTGATTTTGCTTATAAAATTCATACCAAAGTAGGAGAAACGACAGTAGGGGCTATTGTTAATAATAATATTGTGCCATTGGATTATGAACTACAAGATGGGGATATTGTAAAGATTAATACAAATAAGAGTTCGACTCCATCTAAAGAATGGATTCATATGGCAAAATGTAGTACAACAAAAAATAAGATAAAAGCATTCTTTACCAAAAATGAAAGAGAAGTATATATTGACCGTGGAAAGTATGCTCTAGAAAAAGAATTGAGAAAGAAGAAACTTGTATTTTCTGAATTCTTAACAGAAGAAAACATTAAGAAGATTTGTGAAGAAATCCATGTAGAAGATTTAGAAGAATTATACTTATCAATTGGAAATGGAAAAGCAACGGTAAATGGAGTCATCAACATCATTCATAAAGAAGAAGATAATACTCCAAAAGTAGTAAAAGTATCTCCTAAAAACATTGATGCAGATATCATTGTGAGTGGTATTGATAAAGTAAGAGTTAATTTAGCCAATTGTTGTAATCCAGTATATGGAGATGAAATTATTGGATACATTACAAAAGGAAATGGAATTTCAGTTCACCGTATTAATTGTCATAATTTAGAGAATGTAGATGAACGAATCGTGGATGTTTCATGGAATAGTAATGCAAACAAAAGATATTTAACGTGTTTATTATTATATATTGAAGATAATGAAAACCATATGTTAGATATTGTACAATCTATTTCCATGATGAACATCAGTGTAGATGAAATAAAAGTAGTCACACATGGAGATAAAGAGACTTATGAAATTACATGCTATGTAACAGGCAAGGATCAATTAGAAAAACTAATGACGAATCTTAGTAAACATCGTTACATAGAAAAAATAGAGAGGGCGATGCGATGAGAGTCTTAGTACAAAGAAGTGGGAAAGCAAGTGTGACTGTGGATGGCAAGACCATTGGAAAAATTGAAAGTGGATTAGTCTTATTAGTGGGATTTACAGAGGGAGACAACATAGAAAAGATTGAATATTTAGCCAAAAAGGTTGCCAACTTACGTATTTTTCCTGATGAAAATGATGTGATGAATAAGAGTATTTTAGAGTATGGAGGAGAGATATTATCTATTTCTCAGTTTACCCTTTATGCAGATACAGCAAAAGGAAATAGGCCTAGTTATATCAATGCCATGAAAGGGGAAGAATCCATCAAACTATATGATTGCTTCAATGAAGAAATGAGAAAATATTGTAAGGTAGAAACTGGAGAATTTGGGGCAGACATGACGGTTTCTATTACGAATATTGGACCTACAACCATTCTACTAGAGAGGTGATTGAATGACAGATAAAAAATTGAATTATCGTATCTTGAATGTATTAGCCATAGTAGCTCTAGTGTTTATTTGTATCCACTTGTTGGAAATGTGTTGGGGATTTTTAGGAAGAGTCATACAACTTTTATTACCCTTTATTATAGGCTTTGTTTTTGCCTATGCTTTTACACCATTAGTAAAATGGTTAGAGAAGAAGAAAATTAAAAGAGGAATTGCGATTACGATTGTAATTGTGGGACTAGTGTTATTTATAGGAGGATTACTATGGATAACCTTACCACTATTGTATGATCAATTATCCTTATTATTGAAAATGGTCTTGGAAGTATTAAATAATTTATCTTTAAAATATAATTTTAATTTGGGTAGTTATGAATTAAAAATAGCAGATACCATCAACACAATTCTAAAAGATGTAGGAAGTATTGTTTCATCTAGTGGAATCGATTTTTTGAACAAATCAATCGGCTTTATAGGTAAATTTATAGTAGGCTTTGTTGCTTTTGTATACTTTTTAATTGATATGGATAAAATTCGTAAAAGTATCAAGGATACATTACGTACCTATAGTAAGAGAGGTTATGATTACTTCAAATTAATGGATAAAGAAATAACAAATTATCTAAAAGGATTAGAAATATTTATGGTCATTCAATTCTTTGAATATAGCATTCTATTCCTACTGGTAGGACATCCAAACTGGTTAATTTTAGGAATCCTTGCGTGTATCACGACGGTTATTCCTTATTTTGGGGGATTGATCACGAATTTAATTGCAATTGTGTTAGCGTCTGTTGTATCAACCAAACTAATGATCTTAACCATTTTAATTTGTTTGATTTTCCCACAAGTAGATGGATATCTAATTTCTCCTAGAATATATGGAAAAACAACGAACGTAAATCCATTAATTGTAATTATGGCGGTATCAATAGGAGGATCTCTGGCAGGTATTATGGGAATTATAGCTGCCTTGCCAGTCTATTTGTTCATAAGAACAACTTACAATTTCTTTAAAAAAGATTTAAAAAAAGGAATGGGAATTGTAAAAAGAACGATTTAGTCGTTCTTTTTTTATATTAAATAGTCTCTCTCTTTTATTTTGAAATGAGTTGTGTTACAATATTAAGCCAACAGGAGGGGTAGAATGTTGAATCGTAGTTTAAAACCATTACAAGAACGTTTGGAAAAAGCACAAAAGATGATGGAAACTGTTCAATCGGAAGAAGAGTTTTTAGCCCTAGGAAACTACATTGGAAATTTATATGTCTCCCTAGCCTGTTTGGGAGAAGATATTGTAGTAAAACCAGTACTATGTTTTGGAACTAAAACCAAGTATAAAAAGTTTTTAAAAGATTTTAATGCATATAGTGATGATATGATGCATCATTTTGTATTAAAAAAAGATTTTCATAGTTCTTATATTGAAGAAATTCTTCCTACCGTAGAGAAGGAGTGGAAAGAAATCTGTCCTATTCAACTTACACCAACGGAATCTTTAAATAAAAAAGAATTCAAGGAAATACTACTTGCTTTTTTAGATAGTATTAAGATGGTGGATTTATATAGAGAGTTGTGTAAAGAAAAAAGAATTCATTCCAGTTTATTTCCAATGGAAGAAGATTATCTAGGTTTTACATTGTTTAATCCCTTAAGTAAAGATATAGATATTGTGGTTGGAAGTTTTGAGTACTCCTTAGAACATATGAATACCTTAGTTCATGAGTTAGGACATGGTTATGATTTAAAACATTTTGAGGGAGACGCCAAAGACTATAATAAATATTTTTATTTATCATATTATGGAGAAGTCATATCAAGACTCATGGAAAGATTGCTCCATAGATTTTTGTTAAATAATCATTTAATCATAAACTCTGCTAAAAACAGTTTTATAGATTTTGAAGATTTAAATCATGATTTTCTTCTTCAAGGATATATACTAAGTTTATTAGATTCTGATTTTATATGTAGTCAAGGATTCACTAAATGTAAAAGTGAAGTCATTACAAAAATGATAAAGAAACATTTTATTGAAGAATCAAAACTAATCGAGTATTTTGAAGATATTCAAAAATCATTTGATGTTTCCGATATATTTACTTATTTATATGGAGATATTCTTTCTTTATTTCTATGTGGTGAGATAGAAAAAAGTGGATTTAATAATGAATTGATGGAAGAATTTATGAGACAAAGAACAGAACCATTTCAAGAAGAAATGCTTCAAAAAAATGGTTTCAATCCAAAAGGATATCAAAAACTATACAAAAAAGAAATTGAACTTATTAAAAAGTAATTGTATTTTTATAATAATTGAATTATAATTGAGGTATCTTCAGGGAAATAGTATCTAGGATTTGAAAGATAGAGAGAGTATGGTTGGTGAAAATACTCATGAGAAGAATAGAGAAGACATCCCATAAAAATGAAGCGCAAGCCTGCGATATAGGGCATGAAGAGAAAAAAATAAGGTGGCACCACGTGGAACACACGTCCTTTGGGTAGTCATCTTTTTATTTTAAGGAGGGATATTATGATACAAAGACAAAAAGGCTGTAATGACATTTTTGGAAGGGAAGCTAAGGTGTGGAAGTATATCGATCATGTAATCGATGACTTAATGATTCGTTATAATTATAACTATATTCGTACACCTATTTTTGAGGCTACAGAACTATTTCATCGTGGCGTAGGAGAAACAACAGACATCGTAAAAAAAGAAAGCTATGATTTCGAAGATAAAGGTGGAAGAAATATAACACTAAGACCAGAAGGAACAGCAGGTGTAGTGCGTGCTTTCATCGAAAATAAAATGTATGGGGATCCAAATCAACCTGTAAAAGTTTATTATAATGGAACGATGTATCGTTATGAAAGACCTCAAGCAGGAAGAGATAGAGAATTAACTCAATTTGGTATGGAGATATTAGGAAGTGATGATCCATTAAGCGATGCTGAAATCATTAGTGCTGCAGTAACCCTATACCAAGAATTAGGACTTAAAGAAATAAAAGTAAACCTAAATAGTTTAGGAGATAATGAATCTAGAGAAGCATATCGAAATGCACTAATTGATTATTTTAAACCACATATCAAGGATTTGTGTGAGGATTGTCAAGAACGTCTTGAAAAAAATCCGTTAAGAATTTTAGATTGTAAGGTAGATCAAGAGAATGACTTATTAAAGAAAGCACCTAAGACCTTAGATTATCTAAATGAAGAATCAAGAGATCGTTTTGAGAAAGTACAAGAGTTTTTAGATACGATGCAGATTGAATATACCATTGACCCTAATATTGTGAGAGGATTAGATTATTATAACCACACAGTATTTGAAATAGAAGCGAAAGTAGAAGGATTTGGTTCGAATAATGTTTTAGGTGGTGGAGGAAGATACAATGGACTTGTAAATCAACTAGATGGTCCAGAAACTCCATGTGTAGGTTTCGCAACAGGAATAGGAAGACTTGCGATGGCAATTGAATTAGAAAAAGTAAAATTACCATTAATTGAGTCTATCGATTTATTCTTACTTTATGTAAATGAAGATGAGAAAAAATATGCTGCTTACTTAGCACAAGAATTAAGAAAATATGGTTTTATTGTAGAGACAGAATATACAGGCCGTGGATTAAAGGCACAATTTAAACAAGCCGATCGATTAAATGCAAAATTCACATGTGTCCTAAATAGTGAAGATTTAGATAATAATGAAGTAAAAATTAAAAACAATCAAACAAAAGAGGAAGAGATTATCTCGCTAGATGTACTTGCCTATTATTTAAGCGAAAACATAATGGATGAAGAAGGTGG
Organism: Bacilli bacterium; assembly: GCA_017511375.1. Classification (GTDB taxonomy): domain Bacteria; phylum Bacillota_I; class Bacilli_A; order RF39; family UBA660; genus UBA3789. Next base: position 15,361 of record JAFWKJ010000017.1, read on the forward strand.
TTGTCAATGCGGGGACGATTGTCACTGTGAAGAAACCTGCGATTGCGGTTGCCAAGAAGGAAAAGAATGCACATGTGGAGACGATTGTCACTGCGGCGAAAACTGTGATTGTGGTTGCCAAGAAGGAAAAGAATGCACATGCGGAGACGATTGTCACTGCGGCGAAAACTGTGATTGTGGTTGCCAAGAAGGAAAAGAATGTACTTGTGGAGATGATTGCCACTGTGGAGAAAGTTGTCATTGTCATGACAAATAAAAGGAGGAATCAACATGAAAATAAATGTAGATGAATTAAAAAAACATGCGGGAGAAGAAATAGCCTTTAGTGGTTTTGTAGATGCTATCAGAGATAAGAAATGGGTTATGTTTGTTATCCTAAGAGATAATACAGGAAAAGTTCAAATGACCATCGAAAAAAGTGAAGAGTCAAATAAAGAATTGCTAGAGATTATGTCTAATATCACAGTTGAATCAACTGTAAAAGTAACTGCAAAAGTCATGGAAAATGAAGCAGTTAAATTAGGAGGGCTTGAATTAATTCCAAGTAAGATTGAGGTAACGAGTGAAGCAGAACCATTACCATTTGATTTTAATAACTTAGAAGGTGTTTTAATTGATACAAGAATGGATTTCAAATGGTTAGATTTAAGAAATGAAAAGAACATGTTAATTAGACAAGTAGAATCTACTTTAATTGAAGCAATGAGACAGTTCTTATATGACAATAGATTTACTGAAATTCATACACCAAAGTTAATTGGTACTGCAAGTGAGTCAGGAAGTAGTGTGTTTGAAGTAAAATATTTTGATCGAGTAGCTTATCTTGCCCAAAGCCCACAATTTTATAAGCAAATGGCCATGGCTGCTGGAATGAATAGAATTTTTGAAGTAGCCCCATGCTTTAGAGCAGAAAATTCTAATACGAATAGACACGCAACAGAATTTACTTCTTTTGATTTAGAATTCTCATACATTGATTCTTATGAAGATGTAATGGATCTAGAAGAAGACTTATTAATCGCAGGTCTTTCAAAAGTTAAAGAAGTATATGGGGATAAAATAAAAGAGGTATTCGGAAAAGAAGTAATTGTCCCAACGAAACCATTCCCTCGAATGAGGTTAAAAGACTTATATCAAGAATTACATGATAAATATCATTTTGACATTCCAACAGAAGATGTAGGAGATATGAATGCAGAAGCTGAGAAACTTACATTCAAATTAGCCCAAGAAAAGTATAATTCAGAATTTATGTTTATTGTAGATTATGCAGCCACCAAGAGACCGTTCTATCATATGAGAGATGAAAATGGTAAACTACAGGGATATGATTTAATTTGGAGAGGAATGGAAATAACATCAGGAGCTCAAAGAGAACATCGCTATGAAGAATTGGCTAAAAATGCTAAAGAAAAAGGCTTAGGAGAAGATGTTAAATTTTATCTACAATTCTTTAAATATGGTTGCCCACCTCATGGGGGATTCGCCATTGGTGTAGATAGATTGACGATGTTATTATTAGGACTATCCTCTTTAAAAGAAACACAGTTCTTATTTAGAGGACCTAATAGATTGAATCCATAAAGCATTTTATATACAAAAAGTAAGGAAAAATCCTTACTTTTTAAATACTTAAAAAACTTTTCATTTCCTACATTTTTTGATATACTAATCATAGTAGAGTAAGGTGTTGCGTGTGGCGAGAAAGAGAAAGCGTATAAGAATAAAAGCAGAAGATGTTACAAAAAACAGTGGCAAAGAAATATCTCATACAATTACGAAAATCAAAAAGCATGAAAAGTTATATACATTTATTTTGGTAGTTATATTTATGATTACAATTTCTTTATCCTTTTTGATAGGGTTAAGTAGTGATAAATATCAATGGTATGATGAAAGTTTATATGATTCTAATATCTCATTGAGCGGACGGTTGGTAGCCCTTTCTTCTAAAAATGTAATGAGTGATGCAGAAGGATTAAAATCAGACACTTACGATATTAAATTTTCAAATAATACCTCAAATTATATCAACTACATACTTCGTTTCGCACTAGACGAAGAGACCGTAGAAAGATGTGATTGTAGAGATCAGATTATTTCTTTCGATAAAATTAAATATTCATTGGATGGTAAAAAAGTAAATCGTTTTACAGAAGAAACAATGATTATCACGACCGGTATGCTGAAAGCAAAAGAAAGTGATTCATTAAAAGTACATATTTGGTTGGATGAATCAGTAGAAGAGGAAGAGTGCTTATATTATGGTAAGTTTGTTTTAGAACAATTAGAAGATATGGATTCTTAATCCATATCTTTTTCTATAAAAAAGGCATCTAATATTTGTAGAGTAAAACTAGACTTTTCTAAATAGGAAAAATGACCTACACGAGGGTAAAGAATGAACCCTGAATCTTTAATGTGCTTATGAAGATAATATCCATCTTTTAAAGGTGTATCCTGATCATTTTCTCCCCATAGAATTAAAACATCACTTTGTATGTTTTGATAATCCTTTCTTAAATCCTCCCTAACAATATTTTGAAAAGTCTGAGACATAAAAGGAGGAACATCTTGATAATCTTGAGAACTAAAATAACGTCGTACTTTCATCAAAAGGGATTGTTGATGAAAGAAGGTACAATATTTTTTAAGGATTTTATAAAGAGTTGTTTTAAAAAACATAATTATTTTTTTTCTCTTGATACCCGCCACATCTATTAGTACGATCTTATCAATAGGAATGTGATATCTTCCCGATAAAATAGCAGTAATTCTACCACCAAAAGAATGGGATAAAATAATAGGCTTATTGATTTTATGTTCATCCATAAAATCTTTGATAATCATAGCATAATCTTCCATCTTTAAGGTATGACGAATAGGGGGACTGTTTCCAAAACCAGGATAATCAAAAATATAAATCGTATAATTATCTTTAAAATGATTAAGAATAAATTGAAAGGTACTTCTCGTATTTCCCCAGCCAGGAAGAATCATCATAACTTGAGAAGAATCTCCTACTTTTTCATAAAAAAGATTAGCTAAACGATGTTTAAAGTACATACACTTCACCTATGATAATGTATGTAGGCTGTCAAAAAAAGTTAAAAAACTTGTCTGCCTATTGACAAGTGTGATATAATATAATTGTCAGAGAGATACGAACAGGCTCAATTAAAACCGACTATAATCACGATACGGGAGTTCGGATCAGTCATCGGTGTTGAAAACTTATTAAATTAAGGATCCTAATGATGACGTATGAACACCCACCTGCACATACGGTACAGGTTTTATCGTTGCCGACGACGTATCTCAATTCTGACTTTTTTTATTGCCATTTTTAGCATTTTATGTTAATATATGCACTAATAAGAGGTGAGATTAATGCTTATTTTACCGATTGTGAATAATAAAAGAGTAATGAACGTTGAGATTAAATTAAAAGGTGCATATAAAATGAGACAGAGAGTAACATCTCGTGACGTAAAAGCAGGAGATATTATTGTAAATAGAGAAAAGTACTCTGAGTCTAGTTTTCATGGTTCAAAAGACGCCAAAGCACCTATTGATTTTATAAGAAGTAAATCTCTTTTGTATCCTAGAGATTTCTTAGTAACGACAAGAGAAGAGATGGAAACAGGTTCTTATGATGTATATCAAGTTCCTCAACCACCCAAAAAAGTAAGTGATGGATTGGATGAATTATATAGTAAATCCATTACAGACATGCTTTGTGAGATACCTGGTAAACCTCAAAGAGGAAGATATGTTTCTTTTCAGGATTTAGGAATTGAAGAAAACCTAAGCGATGAAAAAATAGATACTCTTCAAAGAATCATCAAAGACGAAAGAGATAGTTCAACATGGGCAGAACTATTCCAAAAATCAGGAATCAGTGATTTACCCGATACAGCTGCATTTTTAAATCATTTTGAGTGTACTGTTTTATCAGACACAACTATTCCAGAAGATAGCTTACAAGATACATTGAAAGCATTAAGTAATATTAATACAAGAGATTATCGTAATTTAAAAAAATATTATCGTATGGCTCAAACAAATGCAGATATATATATGAAAATTTCTTATATAAGTAAAATTGTATTTGATAAACCAATGACATTGAAGCATGCAGATGCTTCTAAACAAAAACAGTATATTAAAAAGATAGAAGAGGGAGAATATAGAGATGTTGCATAGATTTTCAAGATTAGAAAAAATAATTGGACATGAAAATCTTTCCCTATTAAAAACAAAAAAAGTCCTTGTACTTGGTTGTGGAGGAGTAGGGGGCTATGTGATTGAAGCGCTTGCAAGAAGTGGGATTGGAACCATCGTTATGGTAGACTATGACAAAATAGATATTACGAACATCAATAGACAGATTATCGCGTTAGATTCAACGATTGGAAAAGATAAGGTGGACATTCTAGAACAAAGAATGAAAGAAATTAATCCCAATTGCAAAGTAATTAAAATAAAAGAGTTTATAGATGACAAAAATATATCTAAGATACTGGATACATCTATAGACTATGTAGTAGATGCTTGTGATACCGTACAAACAAAAAAAGCATTAATCAAAGAATGCCTGAATAATAATATATCCTTTATCAGTAGCATGGGTACAGGAAATAAACTAGATCCAAGCAAACTAGAAATTGTAGATATTCGTAAGACAGTAAACGATCCACTAGCGAGAATCATACGAAAATTTGTAAAAGATGAAAAAATAAACAAAAAAATAATGGTTCTTAGTTCCAAAGAACTACCCATTAAAATAGAGGATAGAACACCTGGAAGTAGTGCTTTTGTTCCAGCTAGTGCAGGACTGTTAGTAGCAAGTTATGTGATGAAAGAACTTATAAAAAAAGAATGACATTTGTCATTCTTTTTTATAATTTTCTATATAGACCAATTACTTTTCCTAAAATGGTACAATCTTTTAAAATAATAGGTGCCATAGTATCATTTTCAGGCTGTAGTCGAATATAGTCTTTTTCTTTATAAAATGTTTTTACTGTTACCTCATTATTATCATTCATGGCAACAACCGTCTCTCCGTTTCTAGCAACATTTCTTCTTTCCACAATTAAGATGTCTCCATCATAAATACCAACATTAATCATAGATTCTCCACTTACTTTTAAGGTAAAGACTTCATTATGATTCGTAATAAGATTAGCTGGTAATGAAAAAAGTTCATCTGGCATCTCAATAGCTTCAATAGGAGATCCAGCTGTTACCTTACCAAGCAGTGGTACATCCACAATTCTTTCATCTTTTTCAAGATATTCATTTGGAACAAGAATTTCTAAGGTTCGATTTTTATTATCGTCTTTTCGAATATAACCTTTATCTTCTAATTGTTTAAGATGAAAATGAATAGTCGCAGGAGAAGATAGTTTTGCCTCTTTCCCAATTTCCCTTACTGTTGGGGGATACCCATTCTTAGCAATTAATTTCTTTAAAATATCTAAAATGACAGCTTGTTTACCTGTTAATTTTTCCACATAACCACTTCCTTTATACATTCAGTTTAACACGTAAAGTGTAAAAAGTCAAACAAATGTTTTAATTTATTGTTGACAAGAACAATTGTTCGATATATACTAAATTTGTAAGAAAGAAAGGAGAGATAATAACATGGCAAAGACGATAAGAAAAGGATTAAAGACAGGATTAGTGATACTTGCTATTTATATTTTGTTTGTTTTATATCTTTTGTTCGTAAGTGATCGAGTTGAAAAACTTGATAGTCGTTCAAAAGAAGAACAAGTACAAAATACCTTAAAAATTGGTAAATAATTATGTTATACTAATTGCAGGTGATAAAAATGAAAAAAATAATTCTAGTCGATGGGAATAATTTATTGTTTCGTAGTTTTTATGCAACTGCATACCAGGGTGTTATCATGAGGAATTCGAAAGGATTTCCCACAAATGCTTTATATGGTTTTATTAATATGATGAATAAAATTATAAAAGAGGAAGCACCAAACTATATTATGGTTGCTTTTGATAAAGGGAAAACCTTTCGCCATGATAAATATGAAGATTATAAAGCGGGACGCGCAGCTGTACCAGATGAATTGAAAATGCAATTTCCTGAGGCAAAAAATGTTCTAAATGCTATGGGAATTAAGTATTTTGAAATTGATAATTATGAGGCCGATGATATTATTGGTACACTCGCAAAACGAGTAGATGAGGAAGAGGAATTTGTTGCCACAATCATTAGTAGTGATAAAGATTTATTACAACTTATTAGTGAAGAAGTTATTGTAAAATTATTAAAACAAAATGATTCAATTATGATGACAAAAGATGAGTTTAGAAAAACTTATCAAGTAGACCCAATTCGAATGATTGACTTAAAAGCTCTTATGGGAGATCCAAGTGATAATATTCCGGGAGTAAAAGGAATTGGAGAAAAAACCGCAATCAACCTATTATCCAAATATGGATCATTAGATGGAGTCTATGAGCACATAGATGAAATTTCAGGAAAAACAAAAGAAAAGTTAGAGACCGATAAAGAAAATGCTTATAGAAGTTTTGATTTAGCAACTATCTATAAAGAAGTACCAATTGATTTTGATTTGGAAGACTGTAAATATTTAGGCTATAATGCTTCTGAATATAAAAAGAAATTGGAAGAGTTCGAATTCTACTCATTATTAAAAAAGATAGATTTTACAAACACAAAAGAGGAAGAGAAGAAGGAAGAAGAAAAAATAAACATACAGGAGTTACCCGATGATCTAGAAAAAGAGTTTGCTTTCTATATAGAAACGAGAGGATCTATCTATAGTAAAGGCTCTGTTCTAGGCATTGGAATCTATGATGGAGAGAATCATTACTTTATTTCTAGCGAAGAAATTGAAAAGGAGAAAAAAATATTTGAAACCGAGAAGTCTAAATTTACATATGATTTAAAAAGATGTATGGTTGTATGTAAAAATATAGATTATAAAAATGTATCATTTGATACAATGATTGCTACTTATCTATTAGATTATGTAGTAAAAGATGACATCAGTTATGTTGCTAGAAGTTTTAATTACGATATCCCAGATTATGAAACGCTATTTGGTACAGATAAGAGACCAAAAGAAATAGCAGAGGATACGTTAAAAGAAGTATGTTGTAAAAAAGCAAAGTTTATCTATGAGACAAGAGAAAAACTATTAGAGGCATTAAAAGAAAATGAAATGATAGATCTTTTTGAGAAAATAGAGATGCCATTAACAAAGGTTCTTGCCGATATGGAAATCACGGGAATTCGAGTAGATAAAGCTTATTTAAAGAAAGTGGAAGAAGAATTAGAAGTTCAAATGAAATCAATTGAACAAGACATTTATCAGTTAGCAGGAGAAGAATTTAATATTATGTCTCCTGCACAACTTGCCAAAGTATTGTTTGTTGATTTAGGAATCAAATATCCTAAAAAAGTAAAAGAAGAAAAATATTCAACAAGCAAAGATATCTTAGATAAAATTGTGGACAAACATCCTATTGTAAATAAAGTATTAGAATATCGTACCTTAGCAAAACTATATACGAATTATGCAGTAGGACTACAAAATGAAATTAGAGAAGATGGAAGAATCCATACTATCTTTACTCAGACGCTTACACGTACAGGAAGGCTTTCTAGTATTGAACCCAATTTGCAAAATATCCCAGCCCGTAGTGATTATTCGAAACTAATTCGCAAAGCCTTTTTACCAGATGAAGATTCGGTATTGTTATCAAGTGATTATTCACAGGTAGAATTACGAATATTTGCACATATGTCACACGAAGAAAACTTAATTCAAGCTTTTAAAGAGAATAAAGATATTCATGCCAAAACAGCTAGTGATATTTTCCATGTACCTATGGAAGAAGTAACCAAAGATATGAGAAGAAATGCGAAAGCTGTTAATTTTGGAATTTTGTATGGAATTAGTGGTTTTGGTCTTTCAGAAGATTTGGGAATCGATATTGGAACAGCAAAACAATTTATTGATAATTACTTAGAAACATACCCAGGCATCCAAGATTATATGACGGAAGCCAAGAACAATGCCTATAAAAATGGATATGTAAAAACCCTAATGAATCGTAAGAGAGTTATAGAAGAATTAAACAATAAAAATTATATGATTCGTAGTAGTGGAGAGAGAATGGCTTTAAATACGCCTATCCAAGGAACCGCAGCCGATATTTTGAAAAAAGCAATGGTAGAAATCTATGATGAATTCAATAAACGTCATTTAAAAAGTAAAATGTTGATTCAAGTACACGATGAACTTGTCTTCAATGTACTAAATTCAGAATTAGATGAAGTGAAGAGTGTGGTACGTGAAATCATGGAAAATACATTTAGATTAGATGTGCCATTAAAGGTAGATATCGAAACAGGTCTAAACTGGTATGAAGCAAAGTAGGTGATTAGATGCCTGAAAAACCAGAAGTGATGACAGTTGCAAAGGCATTGGATAAAAGAATCCTTCATCGAACAATTACAGGATGTAATGTATACTGGGATAATATAATTGCTCAACCAAGTGTATCCACTTTTAAAGAAAAGATAGTGGGGCAAACGATTCAATCTATTAAAACGAGAGGCAAATTTATTGTAATAGAATTAGATCAGGATTCATTGCTCATTCATTTACGAATGGAAGGAAAATTTCTATTTAGAAAACTAACTGATGCCAAGGGAAAACATGAACATGTTGAATTGATACTAGATAGAGATACATCTTTTCGTTATCATGATGTGAGAAAGTTTGGAAAGATGTATCTTGTTCCAAAAGAAGAAACGTATGGAACTAAACCATTGAAAGATTTAGGACCTGAATTTGATGATAAAGAGTTAACTGGTTCCTATCTATTGAAAAAATTTCAAAAGAGACAACAACCCATAAAAACAACACTACTTGATCAAAGGATTATTGCAGGAATTGGAAATATATATGATGATGAAATTCTATTTAAGAGTAGAATTCATCCATTACAAGAATCATGTTCTTTAAAAATAGGGGAATGTAATAGAATTGTGGATAATACAAAAGAGGTGTTATCTCATGCAGTAGAACTAGGAGGTACCACGATTCGAAGTTTTACATCTAGCGAAGGAGTGCATGGATTATTCCAAAACGAATTACAAATTCATGGCAAAAAAATATGCCCCTTATGTGGCACCGATGTAACAAAAATCATGGTAAATGGTAGAGGAACCTATTTTTGTAAAAAATGTCAAAAACTAAAAAAGAAATAAAAAACACAGTTATTATTTTTCTGTGTTTTTTATTTCAAAATATATATCATATAATTTTTGAGTTCCATTTTCTAAATAATAATAATGGAAGATGTAAGGGATAAATAAACATAATGTAATTACAAAAAGCAGTAATAATAAAATCTGTTCTAGGGTAATAAATGCAAGTAAAAACAAAACGCAAAATAATCCCATAAACATCGTAACAATCAAATGAATAAGTCTTTCATGTTGTGTAAATTGTATTTTTGTAAAAACTTCTTCTTCTAATTTTTTTGATACTTGCTTTTTTTCAATAGCTTCTTCCAACTCTTTGATATAATCATCTAATCTTTTTTTCATTCTTCAACCTCTATTTTTTCTTTCATTCTAGTATTATCAAATTCTTCATCCATTAAGAACTCATGGATGATTTCCTCTTTATTCGCCACAAGAACTTCTTCAATACGATCCACTCTACATTTCTCTGCTTTTATAATGGCTTCTACTTTTCCAACTGCTTCTTCAATTGTATCATTGACCACTACATAATTATATTTGGTAACCTCGTTGATCTCTTTGTAGGCAATATTGAAACGTTCTAGTATTTTATCCTTTTCTTCTGTTTTTCTATTAGATAAACGTTTTAATAGTTCCCTTTCAGAAGGAGGCATGATAAAGATAAATAATGCTTCAGGAATTAATTCTTTTATTTTTTGAGCTCCTTGTATTTCAATTACTAAAACCACATCAAAACCTTTATCTAGTTTTTCTATAATTTTTTCTTTGGGAGTACCATAGTAATTTCCAGCATATTCTGCATATTCTAAGAAGTAGTTATCTTCAATCCTTTTTTCAAATTCTTCTCGATCAACAAAATAGTAGTTAACTCCTTCTTCTTCTCCTTTACGAGGTTTTCTAGAAGTGGCAGAAACAGATAACCATACGTTTGGATTTTCTTCTATAACCTTTCCCACGATGGTATCTTTCCCCGATCCAGAAGGACCAGAGACTACAATTAATTGACCATGTTTTTTTTGTTTAATCATAATTCCCTCCTAATTCAATAATTTTATCAAATTCTTTCTTAATACATTTTTCATTAGATGGAATATCATATATTTTAGTCGTCTCTATTTCATATTCTAACATAAAATCTTTTTCTCTTGTGATTTTACTAATAAGAGGAACGTCTAATTCTTTTTTAATGGCATTTAAATACTTCTTTCCTTTTTGATTAAAACCTAATAAACGAATATAAGTAATATGCTTCATGTTCTGTGCCATCTCTTTGGTAAAACCACATAAGATGTGAAGAAGCATTCTTTTGATTTTATTGTGAGTATAACGTTTGCTCTTAATACTTTTAATAAGTTCCTCAATAGAATTACAGTTTTGAATTTCTCTTTTTAAAGAAAATTCAATTCCTTCTTCTACGGTTTGGTAAATGGATAAATCTTTTTCAGTAATAATTTTATATTTTAATAAAGGGAAATAATCCTCTAAAAAATGAAGGTCTATAAGATAAGGTTTTTCTTCAGTAGGGATAAATGCTAAAACATCTTCCTGTTGTTTTAATTTTTCTCGTACGGAAGAGGCACTCCCTTCCTCTAAGGAATGATAATCATTCGTTCGTTTAATCACTTCTGGTTGTATATGATAATGATTCTTTAATATGGTTTTAATATAACTAATTCCTAATAAATCATTAGGGGCATCTACTTTTTTGCCCGTTAAATCATAGATGGCATTTGATAAGGCAGTAGGGTAATTACTTCCCAACTTAGAATATACTTTCACAAGTTTATCTAAATCATCGTTATCAATTTGAATTTCTGCGATGGATTTAAGATTTTCTAATTGATCACTTTCACTTCCAAAGATCACTTTTTCAACCTGTAATTTTTCTAAAATAGTAATTGCGCCATAGGCAAAGAAGTCAGCGGATTGTGTTGCGAATGGGAAGGGTAGTTCTACTACCAAATCTGCTCCACATTGAAGAGCAATTTCACATCGTTTCCATTTGTTGATAATGGAAACATCTCCCCTTTGGGTAAAGTGCCCATTCATGACTACCACAATGGTATAGTCAGGATACTTTTCCTTAATGGTATGAAGGTGATATAAATGTCCGTTTGTAAATGGATTATATTCTGCAATAACACCAATGGCCTTCATAGAATCATCCCCTTATTTCTCTTGTATTTTATCATAATTCTCATTCATTTACAATTCATGATATAATAAAAAAGGATGGAGGTGTATTATGAGAAAATTATACCCTAAGATTTTAATCCTTTTTTGTTTTTTCGTTTTCTTCTTATTCATTAATTTGATACTATCACCTCTAACCATGGATGAAGTATGGTGTTATGGATTTACCCATAATATTTATATGGGAATGATTCCTTATCGAGATTTTAATATGATACTTCCACCATTTTATGCATTCATCATGTCCTTACCATTTTATTTGTTTGGAAGTAGTTTATTAGTATTTCATATAGAAAACGCTATACTTCTTACTGGTATGGTTCTAATTATATATCAATTAATAGGCAAAAAAATAGGACTTGTATTACCATTTTTTTTCTTTCCTCATAACATTTTGTTTCCTAATTATAATGTGTTATTACTTGTATTATTTTTTCTATTATTATATTGGGAAAAAGAAGAAAAAAGTGATTATTTAATAGGATTTTTATTAGGGATTCTTGTTTTAACAAAACACACAGTGGGGGCGTGTTTATTATTACCAAGTTTATATTACTGGAAGAAAAAAGGAAAAATAAAAAAAAGAGCCATTGGCTTTTTCATCCCTTGTCTTGTTTTTCTCCTTTATTTACTAATAACCAATTCTATAGGACAGTTCCTTGATTTATGTGTACTAGGTTTATTTGACTTTGGAACGAATAATCATGGTACATGGAATCCATTTTTCTATGTCGTATGGATTCTTATAGGCTTACTTCTTTATGTCATTTATAAAAAGAGAAAAGATTTAAAAATGTATTATCTACTTGCTTTTGTAAGTATTACAGTTCCCTTATTTGACTACTATCATGTGTGGATTTATCTTATGGCTTTTTTAACAATATTTATTTCTTATTTGAAAATAGAAAAGAAACATGCCTATATCATTTCAGGTGTTTTTATGCTTTGTTTATTAGCTTCCTCATGGAAAAACTTAGATGTTTCTAAAGGGAACTATCCAAACTCTATTAAACATTTTGAGTATCGTTATTTAGATGCTTCTACCGTAAAAAATATCAATTACTATAACTTGATATTAAAAGAATATAAAGGAAATTTTGTAATTATTGGAAATAGTGGTTATCTTCACAAACTATCCCTAAATCAAAAAATTACCAAGTTAGATTTATTAAATAGTGGGAATTTTGGATATCATGGTTATGAAAAACTGATGAAATTGATTCAAAAACAAGATCAAAATACCATTTATCTTCTCGATAAAAGTGAAATTAAAAGCCGTAGTCAGATTGATAAAAAACTAATTGCCTATATCAGAGAGCAGGGAGAGTTGTTGAAGGAAGATGAATATTATTATTTCTATTTCCTAAAAAAGTAACATAAAATAATATGTAAAGTACAAACTTGTTTCGTTAAACACTAAGTAATATCTAGTTATTTATGGTATAATTTGGTTAAGTGGGGTGGAATACATGAAAGTGATTATTGTTGCTGGTGGAACTGGCGGACATATATATCCTGCTATTGCGATTATGAACAAAATTAAAGAGAAAGAAAAAGAAGTAGATTTTCTCTATATTGGTACGACAGACCGTATGGAAAAAGATGTAATTCCTAAGTTAGGAATTCGTTTTGAAGGAATCCCTATGAGTGGATTAAATCGAAAGAATATTTTCTCTAATTTTTCTGTTTATAAAAAATATCGTGCTGCGGTTAAAAGAAGTATGGAAATCATAAAAGAATATCAACCAGATATTGTGGTAGGAGCAGGGGGATATATTACAGCTCCTGTGTTATATGCAGCACACAAATGTGGTATTCCAACACTCATTCATGAACAAAATTCAATCCCGGGGCTATCTAATAAGTTTATTAGTAGATTTTCGAATTCTATTTGTGTATCGTTACCAAATAGTTTGGAATTATTTCCAAAAGATAAAGTACATTATACAGGAAATCCTAGAAGCGAAGAAATTATAGATGCGAAACCTTTATCTAGAGAAGAAATTGGTTTTGATAAAGCAAAAAAATTAGTCATTGTGGTGATGGGTTCACTAGGAAGTACTACTATGACAGAAAAAATAAAAGAACTTATTCCCAATTTTAATAACAAGGATTATCAGGTCCTTATTATTACGGGAAAAGCTTATTACGATGATTACAAGGACATTCCTGTATCAGAGAATGTAAAAATAGTTCCTTTCATGGAAAACCTAATTAACTTAATGAAAGATGCCGATTTGATTATCTCGCGAGCAGGAGCAAGTACGATTGCCGAAATAACAGCGATTGGTCTACCTGCTATCTTGGTGCCATCTCCTTATGTAACAAACAACCATCAATACAAAAACGCTAAAGAATTAGAAGACCATGGTGCTTGTGTGATCGTAACAGAAGAAGACTTTTCTAGTAAAAACATCATTCAAAAAATAGAGTTTTTATTAGACCATGAAGATATTTATAAAAACATGTCTAAATGCAGTCGTGAATTAGGAATAGATGATTCTGCTACACGCATTTATGAAGAAATAAAGAAATTAGTAGGGTGATACAATGGATGAAATAATTGAAGAAATCCGATTATTAGATGTAGGAAAGATAGAAACAAATGTATCTTTAAAAAAGTATACAACCTATTGTTGTGGGGGAATGGCAAAATGTATTGTATATCCCAAAAACACGAGACAATTAACAACCTTGTTATCATTCTTACAAGAAAGAAGAATTAATTATAAGATACTTGGAAATGGCTCTAATTTATTATTTAGTGATAATGACTATAATGATATTTTAATAAGATTGAATGAGTTTGATAAGATAAAGTTTATCAGTAAAAGAAAAATAAGAGTAGGGGCAGGAGTTTCTTTAATTAAATTAAGCTTACTATCTGCCAAAAAAGGCTTAACCGGGCTTGAGTTTGCTGCGGGAATCCCAGGGACAGTGGGAGGAGCTATCTATATGAATGCGGGTGCATACAAATCGGATATGGGTTACGTAGTAGAATCTGTAAAAGTATTAACACCTGATAGAAAAGTAGTAACTTTTGTGAATAAAGAAATGCGTTTTCATTATCGAAGTTCTTTTTTACAGACCCATCCAGGATATATTTGTTTAGAGGTAGTATTCCATCTAAAACCAGGAAAAAAAGAAGCGATTGAAGAAGTCATTCGTGATAGAAGAAAAAGAAGATTAGAAACGCAACCTTTAGAATATCCAAGTGCAGGAAGTGTTTTCCGTAACCCTCCTGATAATTTTGCTGGAAAACTAATAGAAGATGCTGGCTTAAAAGGAATGAAAAAAGGTGGAGCTATGGTTAGTGATAAACACGCTAATTTTATTGTAAATTACAAAGATGCAAAAAGTAGTGATATTAAATATTTAATTGATACATGTCATGATAAAGTATTAGAAAAATATGGAATTGATATGAAGATAGAACAAGAATTTGTAAATTGGGAGTAATTATGGCCAAAAAAATAGTCAAACGAACTAAAATTAAATTCGCGAATTTTATATTAGTGCTACTAGTTTTAGTTGGACTATTTTTTGGCTTGAAGCAAATTCTTCAAGAACCCATTCATGGGATTGTAATAGAAGGAACATCTTATTTAAAAGATGACTATATTATAGAACTTGCCAATATAAAAGATTATCCTCCTTTTTTATTTTTAAAAAGAAAAGGAACCTGCAAAAAAATCATGAAGTCAGAATATATTTCTTCTTGTAAAATAAAAAAGAAATGGGGGTATATCTTATATATTCAAGTAGAAGAAAACAGACCATTATTTTATGATACAAATAAGAATCAATATGTTTTTCAAAATAGTATAGGCGTAAAAAATGCCTACCAAGAGGATGGCTTCCGTGTTCCTCGTTTGCTGAACTATGTTCCAGATACAAAATATAATAAATTTATTACAAGTATGGCTCGTGTAGAAACAGATACTTTATCTAAGATTAGTGATATAGAATATCAACCAAATGATTATGATAAAGATAGATTTCTTCTATATATGGATGATGGGAATGTAGTTTATTTGACTTTGACAAAGTTTAAGATGATTAATCACTACAATGAAGTTTTATCACAATTAGAGGGTCATAAAGGAATTCTTTATTTAGATAGTGGTAATCATTTTCAAATAAAAGAATAGAAAGGACACCTATTCTTTTTTGATAGAAAGGAGGATTAGAATGTTTAAAAAAATTAATAAGAAAATAGTTTTTCAATATACTTTTTTATTTTTCTTTTTCTTGTTTTGGAACTTATGGATTAATGTTTTACAAAACGATGAGATTTGGAATTATGGATTTGCTCACAACCTATATAGTGGCTTAATTCCTTATAAAGACTTTAATATGGTCATAACTCCTTTTTATCCTTTTTTAATGTCTCTTATATTTCATATGTTGGGAAGCAGTTTACTAGTGTTTCATATAGAAAATGCAATCGTATTATGTGGAATACTATGGTTATTGTATCGTTTGATAAAAGAAAAAATATATATAGCGGTCTTATTTTTAATGCTTTTTTCCAATTCATTAACTTCTCCAGGATATAATATATTTTTATTATTTTTGTTGTATTTCATTCTATATTTAGAAAAGAAAAAAGCAAATGATTATGTAATTGGTTTTATCATTGGACTAAGCTTTTTAACAAAACAAAGTGTTGGTTTCTTCTTTTTATTACCATCTTTATTCTACTGTAAAAAAGATATTAAAAAATGTTGGAAAAGAGTAGTTGGTTTTATTATTCCGTGTCTAATATTTTTCCTTTACTTAATCATCACAAAGAGTTTAAATTCCTTCTTAGATTTATGTTTATTTGGATTATTTGATTTTGGAGAAAAAAATGGTTCTATGCACATAATAGGAATCATATTTTTTATCCTATATCTTGTGATTTGTGTGTGTTTGATTCGAAAGAACAAAAAAAATATTAATCACTACTATGTCTTAGCCTTTGTATCCATGATGATTCCTTTATTTGATTTTTATCATTGTGCCATGGCATACTTTGTTCTATTAACACACTTTTTATCGCAGTATCCTATCAAAATAAAAATACCTTTTCATGTAATTTTGTATGTATCAACACTAGGAATAGGATGTATCATGTTCTTTACATACCACGAGGGATATAAAATCATCTATCCTAATAAGATTCCTCATTTTGAATATCGTCTCATTCGCGAAGATTCTATCGCTTTTACAGAAGACGTAATAGGGTATTTGAAAGATCATCCTGAGAACAACTATACATTTGTGGTATCAGGGGGATATTATTTCCGTTTAGCAACCAATACAAAAATGTCTTACTTAGACATGATTAATTATGGAAATTTTGGCTATCATGAAAATGAAAAAATAATCAAAAAAATTCAAGAAAAAAAGGATACTATATTTATTGTATCCAAAGAGGATTTAAGTAGTTCTTGCCAAGCAAACAAAGAAGCGGTTCGTTATATTATGAAAAATGGAAAAAAGATGCATTCCATTCAATTCTATGATTTTTATGTTTTGAATGAAACAATAAAGGAGTGAAATAATGAAAAAATATGGAAAGATTTTGCTTTTATATATTTTTGTTGTAGTATTTAATCTATTATTTATTCCTAATAATCTAGATGAGATTTGGAATTATGGATTTAGTTATGCTATTCGACTAGGGGAGGTTCCCTATCGAGATTTTAATATGGTAATTACTCCTTTGTTTAGTATGATTATGTCCATTCCACTATGGATTTCTAACCATTATGGTTCTTATATTCTATTTTATTCTATTTTTGTCACAATTGAATTTGTATTATTGTTTCAGATAATAGGGAAGAAAACCTATCTAGTATTAATACTTTCCATTATATTTTTTCCAATCCTGTACCCAACTTATAATTCATTTTTCTTATTCTTGCTGATTCTAATTCTATATTGTGAAAAAAAAGAATTTCCTCATAAAGACTTTTGGATTGGTTTTTTGATTGCTTGTAGTTTTTTAACAAAGCAAAGTGTAGGAGTATTCTTTATTCTTCCCACTTTGTTGTTTTATAAAAAGAAAAAGTTTGCAATCAAAAAACGATTGATAGGATTTATAATTCCTGTATTTTCATTTTGTCTATATTTATTATTTACAAAAAGTATGGGTTCCTTTATGAACTTATGTTTTTTAGGACTTTTTGATTTTACAGGAAACTCTCATGGATTTAATATATCGATGATGGTTTTTCTAATCGTTCTTTTTATCAGTCTCTTCTTTATAAAAAGACATAGGAGTGAAATAGAAGTTTATTATTTAGTTTTATCCTATTTGCTATATGCTCCTTTATTTGATTTCTTACATCTATACTATGTTTTGTTTTCGTTTTCCATTTTACTATTCTTATATTCAAAAGAATATAATTTGAAATATGAATTATTTTTTGCGGTTTGTTTTGTTGCGGTGTTATGTATGATGGGGACAACTAGAGATGTTCTTCATTATAAAAAGAACAAATTATCTCATTTTGAATATAAGAACTTTTCCAAGGAGGAAGTTTTATATACGAATACCATTGTGAACTATATTAAAAAGCATGATTCTATTATTTATCATGACGATTCTTATTTTTATCGAATTGTAGCGAATCAACAAATTGGGTCATTAGATTTATTAAATCATGGAAATCATGGATATCAAGGAAGTAAAGAGTTGGTTCGATTAATAAAAGAAAATAAAGATAAAATATATTTGGTTCATCAAGATTGTGGAGAAAGAATTAGTAGAAAAGAAACCCAATTGGATGAACACGGCTATCAATATATCATAAATCATGCCAAAAAAATAGGAAGTATAAATGATTATGATATCTATTCCTTTGCATAATCATCTTGAATTGATATATTGAAAATGATATAATTTTATTATTGAAAACAAATAATTAGAAGGTGTGTAATATGTATTTTGATCCAGGTACAGGAAGTCTAATTGTTCAACTATTAGTAGCAGGATTGGCCTCAATTGGTGCTTTTTTTGCAATATTTAGAACAAAAATCATGGATTTCTTTCATAAGAACAAAAAGGAAGAAAATAATGAAAAAAAATAGTGAATCTTCCTCATTTCGCGACCCATCAGGCTATATTTATTATGTGGATCAAAAGGTGATGAGGCATATTAATCCTTGTTACTTCAAAGAATATAATCATCTGATGAAAAGCGGTTTGTATCAAGAACTTGTTGAAAAAGAATTATTGGTATCTCATAAAGAAGTAAAAAACACTTCTTCTTTTATTGAAATAGAAGTAGAAAAAATACCTTATATTTCTTATCCATATGAATGGTGTTTTGAAGAATTAAAGGATGCAGCTTTATGTACGATTCAAATAAACAAAATTGCGATGAAGTATGGAATGATTCTAAAAGATAGTAGTGCCTACAATGTTCAATTTAAAAAGGGAAGGGCCATCTTTATAGATACCTTATCTTTTATGTTTTATGAAGAAAACTCTCCTTGGGAAGCTTATGGCCAGTTTACAAGACACTTTATTGCGCCTCTTGTTTTAGCAAAATATATAGATGTTAGAATGATGGGATTGATGAAAGAATATATTGATGGAATTCCTCTAGATTTATGTTGCAAAATTTTGGGTAAAAAAGGGGGATTCATCAGTACTGTTCACATAAAATTGCAAAACAAAAGTATTCAAAAACATAATTATGATGGCCATCAAGATATAAGAAAAGTAACTATAAAGAAACAATCTGTTCTTAATATGTTTGATATGATTGAAAATCAAATCAAAAAGCTACAATTAAAAACTTATGAAACAGAATGGATGGATTATTATGATGTTACAAACTATGAAGAAGAATCCTTAAAAGCAAAAGAAGAATTGGTAAAGGAATTTGCTTCTAAAGTTGGTTTAACAAAAGAAGATATTATTTTTGACTTAGGAGCAAATGATGGTAGATTTTCACGACTTGTGTATGAAGAGATAGGTGGAAATGTTATTTCTTTTGATATTGATAGTAATTCCGTTTCCAAAAATTATAAAGAGTCAAAAGAAAAAAACGTTTCCATCCTTCCTTTAATTATGGATATCAATAATCCATCAAGTGGAATTGGATTTGCCAATAAAGAGAGAAATAACTTTATGGATAGAGGGAATGCCTCTTTAACTCTTGTACTGGCTTTTCTTCATCACATGGTAATATCTAATAATATTTCTTTTGAGATGGCGAGAGACTTTTTAAGTAAAATTACAAAGTATATAATCATTGAATTTGTTCCCAAAGAGGATTCTCAAGTTCAAGTGTTATTAAAAACTAGAAGAGATATTTTTGATGATTATAATATAGAAACATTTAGAGACGTCTTTTCTAAGAAATTTAAAATTATAGAAGAAAAACAAATTAAACAAACTAAGAGGACATTGTTTTTAATGGAGGTAAAAAATGAAATTTGATTTTAAGAATTCGAAATTTTTATTTTTCTTACCTCTTTTTTTTACGATGACATATGTGTTGATTCTATATAATCACAACTTTTCTATGAATGGTTCAGAATATGAATTCTTTTTTAGCGAAGCACTATGTATGGCTTTGATGTATATGGGACTTGAAATTATCTTTTATCTTTTGTTATTTAAATTTATTTCAAATAAGCATTTATTAGCATTATTAGAAATTGCCTTTGTGTTTTTAGCCTCTAAAAGCATAATAGGAAGAATTGTCTTTTGTATCATAGTGGTTTTGGCAATTGTAATAAAGAAGCAAAATCCAAAAATAAAATCTTTTTGTGAAATAGTATGTATTTTGTTATTCTTAATGACTTTCTTCTTGTTTGGATTTAATACCATTCTTGCTACTTATCGCGCTATCTCTTTTGCAAGTAGAAATCATCATTACACAGAAACCTATAACGCGAAAGTAGATGAGAATAAAGAAAGTCCAAATATTTATTGGATTCATATGGATGGAATGCCGAGTTTGGATTTTATTAGGAAATACTATAAGAGGGATATAGATATTTATCAAGAAGAATTAGAAGAGAAAAATCTTATGATAAATTCAGATGCTTTCTTTAGAGGAGGGCACCATACATTAGTAGCCATCAATGCGCTATATAATCCAAATTATTATGATCATTTTTTAGGAAGCTATTTAGATGAATTTGAAAAATGTGATAAAACAAATTGTGCGACAAAAGAGAGTATATCTTTCAAAGATGTAACTTATGCTCGTTACAATAATGAATTCTTTAAAAGTTTTAAAGAAAAGGGATATACGACAATTGGTATTGAAGAGTTTAATCAGTATACTTCGATGGATATGGATATTATTTATGATATTTGGAATACAGAAAACGATTCTAAAATTAAATATTTTGAGAACCATTATAATAAAGAAACTTTATACAAATATATATTAAAGATACATCGTCAAAGATTTACAGGAGAAAAATATCATAATACTCTTGCGGAAAAAGAAATGGATCTCACATTTAATGATCCTAACTATCCATGGATTCAAAAAACAAAGATTCTTCAGATGAGAGCCATTATGACGGCCTTAGAGGACTCCTACAAAAAAAATGAAAATCCAAAATTGTATTTTATAGATAATACTATTCTTCATTTAAGGTGGGATTACGATGAAAACGGCCAGTTTCTACGTATGAATAATAATAGTTTAGATGATTTTGATGATACCTACATTTATACCTTAAAACTATTAAATGAAATGGTAGATTATATACAGGAAAAAGATCCTACCGGAGTAATTGTGATTCAAGGAGATCATGGGATTCATTGCCTAGCAGGTAGCATTATGAAACCATACTTTCATGTGGGGGATAAGGAACTGTCGAAGATGCGTAATTCAACCATTAGTGCTATCTACATTCCAGAGCAGTATAAAAACGGAGAAGAAGAGGTACTAAATAATCCATTAAACATTTCACGTTACTTAGTGAATAACTTTGTAGGAGAAAACTATGAATACTTGAAATAGTCTTTTCAAAGCTATGAAATTATAGTATAATAAAATCTAGAATAGGAGATGAACTTCATGAGTGATATCTATGCAGGAATTGATCTTGGTACAGACAGTATTAAAATCATCGTTTGTGAAAAGATAAATCAAAAATATCATGTTTTGGCATGCACTAGTAGTCCTTCTGCTGGGATCATCAATGGGTTTGTTTCTGATATGAAATCAGCTGTTTCAAGTTGTAAAAATGCCGTTCGTGAAGCCAGTGAAGCATTAGGAACGAGAATTACAAAAGTAGTAGCTAGCGTTCCTCCTGAGAATTGTACAATGGATATTGTATCAGGAGAAGCAGATGTATTAGATTATAATAATATTAGTGGTACAGATATTAGTAATGTCTTACAAGATGCCTTAAAAGATATTAATTTTGAGGAAGAAGAATTAGTAACCGTTATGCCTATTAATTTCAATATAGATGATGAAACAAGTGTTCATGATCCGAAAGGACTAAAAGGAAGTAAGTTGAGTGCCAGAGTAGTAGTAAGTACAACTCCAAAAGAACCATTGTATCGACTATTGGAAGTCCTAAAATTGGCAGGCTTAGAAACAGTTGATATTTGTTACAGTTCCTTTGGGGATTATTATTGTATGAAAGATAAGAAGAATGATGAGGTTGTGGGAGCGGTCATAAATATTGGAGAGGATGCCACAAACATCTCTATATTTAATAGAGGAATTCAAATTAAACACGGAATGATTCCAATAGGAAGTAAAAATGTAGACAAGGATTTAACCTATGTTTATAAATGCAAATTAAGTGATTCACGTATATTAAAGGAAAAGTTTGCTCTTGCTATGGCAAGTTATGCAGATGCTAATGAAGAATGGGAATTAGTGATTGATAAAGACGAAAAAAAAGTTGTAAATCAATTGGCTGTTTCTAAGGTAGTAGAGGCAAGGGTAAGAGAGTTATTAAGCGTAAGTAAAAATGAAATAAAAAACTTAACAAATAGAGAAATACGTTATATAATTATAACAGGTGGGTTAAGCGAATTGGCTGGTTTTCAATATTTAGTGGAACAGGAATTCGGCTTTGTTGCCAAGATTTGTAATTTAACTACAATGGGTATTCGTCACAATAAATACAGTAGTTGTTATGGAATACTAAAATATTTTAATGATAAACTTGATTTAAGAGGTAAAGCCTACAATATGTTTTCAGAAGATGATGTTGAAAAGATGAAAAAGGTGGATGCTTCTGAGATTACTAACAATATACAGGATAAAGTGTTTGGACACTATTTCAATGATTAAGGAGGAAAAAGTATGATAGGCGGATTAGAAATGGATCAACTAGCGAAAATCAAAGTCATCGGTTTAGGTGGCGGTGGTGGAAACGCTGTTAATAGAATGATAGAATCTGGTGTTAAAGGGGTAGAATTTATTGCTGCTAACACAGATTTACAAGTATTAAATTCATCTAAAGCAGATGTTAAAATTCAAATTGGAGCCAATTTAACAGATGGACTTGGAGCTGGAGGAAAACCAGAAGTTGGTAAAGAATCAGCAGTTGAGTCTAAAAAGGAAATTGAAGATGCTTTAAGTGGTGCTGATATGGTATTTATTACTGCTGGAATGGGTGGAGGAACCGGAACAGGAGCCGCAGCCGTAGTAGCAGAAATTGCCCAAGGATTAGGAGCACTAACAGTAGCAATCGTTACAAAGCCATTCTCATTTGAAGGAAAAAGAAGAATGGATAATGCTTTGGCTGGAATTGATGAATTAAGAAAACATGTAGATACATTAATTGTAATTCCAAATGATCGTTTAAGAGAGATTATAGATAAATCTACGCCAATGCTTGAGGCCTTTAAAGAAGTAGACAACGTACTACGTCGTGGTGTTCAATCTATCTCAGATTTGATTGCCGTTGTAGGTTTAGTTAACTTGGATTTTGCAGACGTTAAAGCGATTATGGAAGGTTCAGGTCGTGCTATCATTGGTATTGGTATAGGAATGGGAGAAGACAGAGCTCTAGAAGCTGCTAGACAAGCTGTTTCTTCACCACTTCTTGAACAATCTATTGAAGGAGCAACGGATGCCATCATCAATATTACGGGTGGAGTTAATTTAACTTTATTTGAAGCAGAACAAGCTGCAGAAGTAGTTAGAAGTGCTGCTAATACAGACATCAATACAATCTTTGGTTCTGTTATTAATGAAAACTTAAGTGATGAAGTCATTGTTACAGTTATCGCTACTGGATTTGACAAGAAAAAAACACCAGAGCCTGTTTATAGCAATGGAGCAGCTAGTAATCAACAACCATCAACTTCACAAAATGCTGGAAGTGTGCAAGGACAAAGAAGATCAGTACCTAGAGAAGAGTATACTTCATATCAGCCAGAACCATTAAATGAAGAGGAACCATCAGATGAAGGTAATGATGGGGGAGACTATGAAGTTCCTGCCTTCTTAAGAAATAGAAATTATTAAGACTAGATACCTAGTCTTTTTTTTGTTATAATGAAATTGAAGAGAATAATAATTATGTAAATCAACAATGTTTTAATTTATCAATTATTGACAAAAATGTAAAGAAAAGATATGTTTAATAAAGGTGATATAGTATGAAAGAAAACAATACAAATATTACAGAAAACCAAAATGAATTAAAAAATATAAATCAACAAGAATTGGTTGATTATAAGAAAAAGAAGGAAATAGGAGCCCTTATTGTTTTGGGAATAATAGTAGCATTAGGAATAGGGTATGCTTTACTACAAACAACGTTAAGTATTTCTGGAGCCACCAAAGTAGGGGATATGACCTGGAATATTTACTGGGATAATATTGATGTAACAGCTGGATCAGTAGAAGGAACTCCTGAATTAAGTTCTAATGATACAATTGTATCTTTTGAAATAACCTTAGAAAAGCCAGGAGACTTTTATGAATTTACGTTAGATGCCGTGAATGATGGATCTATTGATGCAATAATTGACAGTGTAGAAAAAAAAGTAGATGGATCAACAAGCATTCCAAACTACTTGAATTATACGGTTACTTATAGCGATGATTCTCCAATTTCCACAAGTCAAATGTTAAATGCGCATTCTTCAGAAACTTATAAAGTAAGAGTAGATTTTAAAAAAGATGTGAATGAAACAACGTTGCCAAGTATTGCACAAACACATACACTTACATTTGAAGTAAATTATGTTCAGGCAACTCCAAGTACTACGACATCTTCATCTCCATCACCATCACCATCACCATC
>JAFWKJ010000018.1 GCA_017511375.1 Bacilli bacterium
ACCTGGAACTGTTACTCCACATCACAAATTCAAAGCTACAGTTTATATCTTAAGTAAAGAAGAAGGTGGACGTCATACTCCATTCTTCAACAACTATCGTCCACAATTCTATTTCAGAACTACTGATGTAACTGGTGTTATCACTTTACCAGAAGGAACTGAAATGGTTATGCCTGGAGATAATATTGATATGAGTGTTGAATTAATTCACTCTATCGCTCTTGAACAAGGAACTCAATTCTCTATCCGTGAAGGTGGAAGAACTGTAGGTGCTGGTTCAGTAACTGAAATCGTTGAATAATGATAAAAAAATGAATCCGAAAGGATTCTTTTTTTGTATAAAAAAATAAGGAATGTTATTCCTTATTTACTTTTTTATATAAATTGTATGAGAAATGATTTAATATTAAATCAAATTCTCCTACGTATTCTGTAACTGTTGAGTTAAATCCTAGTTTTGATTCGTTTAAACCAATATAAGGATTCTTTCTTGGATTTGTTGTATCAAAATCTCCACATATGGCATTTAGATTCACATATTTGTAACCTTCTTCATTAAAATCTTCAATGATTTGCCATTTTAATAAGTAACTTGGATTAATGGTACTGTAGTTACTATCTGTTCCTTCTGTGTAGATATAAGCAGCATTATCATACTTAATAACCATGGCTCCTGCTACTATAATTCCTTCGGGTCTTTGTTTTAATAATTCGGTTGACTTCAATAAATTGTTTTTGTAGGCAGTAATAAGTTTATCTGACTCCATTTTCTTATTTAATAAATTATCTCTTTCTTTTGGATCTAAGTCTAAGTCTTGTATTCTTTCTGCTAAGTTATCGTTGAATTCTTGTTCTTGTTCATAGTTTCTTCTACTGTTAATTACATAAGACTCTGTTCTTATCTTGGCATAGTAGATTTCTATATCATCACCAAAGTTTTTGATAAGTTCTTGGTAGTAGGTAATTGGTTTTCTATCTTTTTTTCCTACATATTGATATAGTTTGTTTATATTTTTATTTTCATCTCTTACGGCTACTAATCCATTACTTTTTGCTTTTCTTATTTTATTTCTTGTACGTTTATCTAGATGGGCAAAAATATCTCTTGTATCTCTTTGAAGCATTACTAGGGCTTCCCATCTTGGTTTTTCTGTTTCAAAGTATAGATTTTTTCCCATATACTTGAAACCAGAATCTTCTAAGTTTTCTATGACGGTGTTTCCGTTTTCATTTAAATTGATGATGTTTCCTTCTGTATCTCTAATGGTTAAAGGAACACAAGGATCTATTCTTAATAGCATAAAGTCTTGTTTTCCAAGGATTCTTTTTAATTGACGAGAAATCTCTTTCATTTGACTAATGTCTTCATAATCACATAAAATTCCTCTTGGGGCATATGCAATTTTATTTTTTCTCCATACTTCTTTATAGATAATGAGTGTTGCGCCCACTAGTTTGTTGTATTCGTTTACAAAGCCTAGGAATTGGCTATGATATCCAAAGCGAGACATTACCATTCCATACATAGAGGTTTGGTGGTAATTTCTATATCGATGATTGGATGCAAAACGATCAAATTGTGCTGGTGTAAGTTTAACTATTTTCATCCCTAGCCACTTCCTTATTCTAGTTCATTATATCACAGGTTGTATTTTACTTTCAACAATGGGATGTAGGAAAATCTCTACAGGCTTTTTTGTTGCTTTTTCTATGTGTTTGTGATATTATATTGTTGTTATGACGGAGGGAAACTATGCAAATTGCTTTATTAATTATATCTATTTTATTAATTATCATTGTTTTGCTTCAGGGTGCAAAATCTGATGCAGGTCCTCAAATTATATCAGGTGGGCAAAGCGAGTTATTTATGAATCGTAAAGAGAGAGGGTCTGAACTTGTTATTACTAGAATTACGATGGTTTTAGGATTTGCTTTCTTTGTACTTTGTTTAGTATCAATGTTTATTTAAGGACTTCGGTCCTTTTTCTTTTGAAAAAGACTAGTTATATATAGAAAAATACATTATAATATAATCGAGGGTGATACGATGAGGGATGGCATTTTAAATGTATTAAAGAATTCTGATAGAGCGTTAGATATTTATGAATTACAAGATTATTTAGGAGTTTCTACTCCGGAAGAGACGAATGAATTATTAGAGGAACTACGTTCGTTGGAGGATGAAGTGGTTCTTTATCATACGAATAAGGATAAATACATGTTATTGGAGAATAGTCACTTACGAAAAGGAATCATGAGAGCTAATAAAAAAGGATTTGGCTTTGTTGAAGTAGATAATTTAGATGATGATGTCTATATCTCTCAAGATAACATGAATGGGGCGATTCATGATGATGTTGTATTGGTTGAGATTACCAGTAAGATGAATATTGATCGTTTAGAAGGTAGAATTCTACGTATTATTGAAAGAAAAATAACCAATTACGTGGGAACTATTACCTTTGATGAAAAGGGCGTTGGACACATTAAGTTAGATGATAATAAGATAAAATTAGAGATTGAAATTCCAAAAGGGAAGGCAATGAATGCAGAAGATGGACATAAAGTGGTGGTTCATCTAGATAAGAAGATGAATAGTTCTGGTCGTTATGAAGGAAAAGTGGTCGATATTATTGGTCACGTAAATGATCCAGGAGTAGATATTCTATCTATCATCTACAAATATAATATCAATGTTGATTTTCCTGATGATGTGAAAGAACAACTTAAGAGTATTCCTATGGAAGTATCTGAAGAAGAAATGAAAGATCGTAGAGATTTAAGAGAAGAAACCATTTTTACGATTGATGGGGATGATACAAAGGATATTGATGATGCTATTAGTATTAAAATATTAAATAATGGTCATTACCAATTAGGGGTTCATATTGCGGATGTAAGTTATTATGTTCGTGAAGGATCAGCTCTTGATAATGAGGCAATGGAGAGAGGAACCAGTGTTTATTTGGTTGATAGGGTAATTCCTATGCTTCCTCACGAGTTGTCTAATGGAATTTGTTCTTTAAATCCAAATGTAGATCGTTTGTCCGTTTCTTGTGTGATGGAGTTTGATGGGGCTGGAAAACAACTTGATTATGAAATATTCCCAAGTGTTATCCGTTCTAGGATTCAAATGACTTACAAAAAGGTTAATAGTATTTTAGAAGAGAATAAAGTCCCTGAAGGATATGAAGATTATGTGGAGGACTTAAAGTTAATGGCCGAACTTGCGGATATCCTTCGTAAAGCTAAAGTTAAGCGTGGATACATTGATTTTAATGTAGATGAGGCAAAGATACTTGTTGATGAAAATTGTGTCCCTATGGACGTTGTTTTAAGGGATAGAGGAACAGGAGAAAAGTTAATTGAGGACTTTATGATTGCGGCGAATGAATGTGTTGCGACACACATCTATTTTATGAATCTACCATTTATTTATCGTATTCATGAAACTCCTGAAGAAGATAAGATTCGTAGTTTCTTAGGATTTGTAAGTGGTCTTGGATATCATGTCGAAGGAGATTTGAAAGATTTAAGACCAATTGCTGTTCAAAAGCTTGTTAAACAATTAGAAGATAAGCCTGAATATAAGATTCTTTCTTCTTTATTGCTTCGAAGTATGAAGAAGGCTATCTATAGTCCTGAAAATTTAGGACATTATGGTCTTGCGAGTGATTGTTATACACATTTTACTTCTCCTATTCGAAGATATCCAGATACAACAGTTCATCGTTTGCTTAGAACTTATTTGTTTGATGGACATGCTGATATGCAAACAGTTCATAAATGGGAAGAAAAACTAGTATATGTGGCTGAACATTCTTCTGAGAGAGAAAGAGCTTCTGTTGATTGTGAACGAGAAGTAGAGGATATGAAAATGGCAGAATATATGGAACAACATATTGGAGAAGAGTTTGAAGGAATGATTTCTTCTATTACTAGTTTTGGTATGTTTGTGGAGTTAGATAATTTAATTGAAGGGCTTGTTCCTTTAAGAGATATGGATGATTTTTATCATTTTGATGAAGAACATTTAACTTTAACAGGGGAAAAGACCCATGAGAAATATTTAATTGGAGAACGTATTGTAGTAAAGGTTGTAAGAGCCAGTAAGGAAGATAGAACCATTGATTTTGAAATAGTAAGAAAGGTTAAGTAGTAGTATGAGCGGTACAAAGAAAAAAAGAAAAATTAAAAAGTTACCTCTAATTATAATACTAGTAGTATGTCTCATAGGCGTATGGGTACTGGGTGGTTATATCTTGATGAATCATACAAGTTTCTTCTCAAAAAAGACAACAAAGAAAAGTGCTGTCGAGAAGAGAGTGGTGGTTCAAAAAGAAGACGTTGACTACGAAGCGAAAGTATTTATGGTAGGAGATGCCTTGATTCACTCTAGTATATATATTGATGCGAAACAAGATGATGGGTCCTATGATTTTAAACCCATGCTTCAATATATCAAGCCTATTGCTTCTAAATATGATATTGCTTATTACAATCAGGAGACGGTTCTTGGAGGAGCAGATTTAGGATATTCTAATTATCCTCGCTTTAATACACCAGATGCTTGTGGAGATGCTTTTATAGATGCTGGATTTAATGCCGTGTCTCTTGCGACAAATCATACGATGGATAAAGGAGAAGTGGGTGTTCTTCATTCTGTGGAGTATTGGAAACAACATCCAAATGTTGCCGCTTCTGGACAATGGTCTAGTTATGATGAAAGAGCAGCAAGTGTTGCGAAAGTATATGAAGTAAACAATATTAAATATGGTTTTATATCTTATACCATTTGGACGAATGGATTAGAGACGCCTTATGGAAAGGATTATTTAAATAGTTTATATAGTCCTGAAAAAGCACAAGCTGATATTGCTTCTATTCGTGATAAGGTGGATTTTGTGATTGTTGCTATGCACTGGGGAACTGAATATGCTTGGTATGTGGATGCGAAACAAGAAGAAATTGCTAATTATTTATCTGGGTTAGGTGTTGATTTAATCATTGGGGCTCATCCACATGTTGTTCAAACCGTTGAATACATCAATGATGGAAAAACATTTGTTGTCTACTCATTAGGAAACTTTATTAGTGATCAATTAGATGTTGATAATTATACAGGACTTGCGATGGAGGTCACATTAAGAAAACATATTGGTACGGATGGAAAATCCGTTAATAGTGTAGTGGAACCTAAAGCACAATTAATTTATACAACAGTAACCCAAAGAAGAGGGTGGAGTTCTGATTTTAGAGTAAAAATGTATCCTACTTTAACAGATGATGAACTTAGAAATCATGATTCTCATTATGAGAAGTATAAAGCGATTGTGAATCAAAGATATCCGGAATTAACTTGGGGACTTACTTGGGAGTGATAAAATGGAGATAATTAATAGAAAAGCAAAGTTTGATTATTTTATTGAAGAAGAATATGAAGCGGGAATTGTTTTAACGGGAACTGAAATTAAATCTGTTCGTAATGGTCATTGTAATATTAAAGATTCTTATGGTATTGTTCGTAATCATGAGGTTTTTCTATTAAATATGTACATTGGTCAATATCGAGAAGGGAATATTTTCAATCATAGTGAAACAAGAAGTAGAAAATTATTACTTCATAAGAAAGAGATTAAAAAGTTAGAACAAGCTATAGATACCCAAGGACTTACTTTAGTTCCTTTAAAGGTATACTTTAAAGATAATATTTTAAAAGTTTTACTGGGAGTATGTCGTGGTAAAAAGAACTATGATAAAAGAGAGTCCATGAAAGAAAGAGATATGAAAAGAGACGTTGAAAAGAATTTAAAGAGATACTAAACAGGTCTCTTTTTTTTGTAGTCTCTTTTCAAAATGCTCATTTTATGGTATAATATATGCACATGGGGCTGATTTGGTTTCGACGGGAATATTTGAGCATAGATGGCAAGTCGAGTGACTACGTAATAGTCAAAAAAAAATAAATGCAACAAAATTAAAAAATGCTATAGCTAACATGTTTGGTACTCGCCAAGCTGTTGCTTTTGCCTAATATAATTAATAAGGCTAGCTCTTCTTCTGTGTTTTAACCTAGAAGCACTTTAGAGGATCAATTTTATAGGTTATAGCTATCCTATGTCTCTAGGATAGAAAGAATTTTAAGACTAGTATAGTAACTTGGTCGTTAACTACTTGGTTATTATGCGAATAGTATTAGTTAACTAAGCTTGTAGAGGTTTATGTAGCTTTATTTTCGGACAGGAGTTCGATTCTCCTCAGCTCCACCAATTGATATAAACTCGTATTTCGAGATTCATATATTACTAACTATGATTAGTTAGTTTTTTTATGCTCTTTCTTTCTTTTTCTAAATGAAGTATAATATCTATATAGAGTAGGAAAGGAGTATGAAGGATTATGCGAAGAAGTAAAAAAGACATATTATTATTTGGATTTTTCATATTTGTTCTATTTTTGGGTATAGGTTATGCTTTTTTAAATGCTTCTTTAACTATTAATGGCACAAGTAGTTTTAAAGCTGGTAATTGGAATGTTTATTTTGATAATGTTCAGGTTACTTCAGGAAGTGTTTCTTTATCGCAAGGAGACTCTGCTCCTGTGATTGATTCAGATACAAAAACGACTGTATCTTATACGATTTCTTTAAAGGAACCAGGAGAATTTTATGAATTTACCGTAGATATTGTGAATGATGGATCCATTGATGCCATGATAGGCTCTATTTCGAGTAAGTTAAATGGAACAGAGATTAGTGTTTCAAATCCTATTCCATCTTATTTAAGTTATGAGGTTACTTATATTGATGATACACCTATTGCGGTATATCACTATTTAAAAGGTAATACTACTGAAACATACAAAATAAGAGTATCTTATAAAACAGATATTGGTGTAAATGACTTACCATCAACTGCAGCTAATTTATCTTTCCAATTTGGAGTTCGTTATATTCAGGCAAATAGTAATGCCATTAATGTACCACACGCAAATTTTTCAACAGATGATTGGTCAAGGATTATAAGGTTAGTTCAAAAAGGAGTTACTAGTTATTATAATGTTGGAGATACCAAACAAATCACTTTAGGAAATAGTTTAGGAACGCATACTGTAAGAATCGCAAACAAATCAACTCCTGCGGAGTGCTCTACACAAGGATTTTCCCAGACAGCATGTGGCTTTGTCATAGAGTTTGCGGATGTCATCACAACTCACAATATGAACTCATCTAATTCCAATGCAGGAGGATGGCCAGCATCTGCGATGAGAACATATCTGAATGACACCAATGATTCTACTAGTATTATTAATTCAATACCAGAACCATTAAGAAGTGCCATCATAGATACATATGTGGTATCGGGTTATGGAAGTACTGAAGCGAATAATTTTCCATCAACTGATAAACTTTATTTACTTGCAAGTCATGAAATATGGGAAGATGATGATGGAAAGCCGAA
This sequence comes from Bacilli bacterium, assembly GCA_017511375.1. Classification (GTDB taxonomy): domain Bacteria; phylum Bacillota_I; class Bacilli_A; order RF39; family UBA660; genus UBA3789. Next base: position 7,461 of record JAFWKJ010000018.1, read on the forward strand.
TTCTGGAATAAGTATTTCAGATTCGGCTTACAATCAAACAAGACAATTAGATTATTATGCGGAATTAAATGTTACAACAACCAATTATTCTAAAGCATGTAAAAAAGGTGGTGGCAATTATGCTTGGTTGCGCTCATCTTATAAATCTTCTGTTAATTCGTTTTATCTACAGAATATTGTTGTGGGTCGTTCAGACTGGGGGAATGCTTCTAACCCTTACAGAGTATCGCCTGCCTTTAAAATTGGATAATTGTGTATTATTAACTTACTAGATTTGTTTTGTAAGAAATAAGGAGAAAAATAGATATGAAAAAAATAATGTTTCTAATTCTATTCTTTGGTGTATTATGTTGTAGTATTCCAGTATTGGCAGCCCCATTTTATTATTATCCAAAAGAGTATCAGATTACGATTCATAATATGGATAAAGAATCAATTGATTCTATTGAACTGATTTATGATACAGGGTGTGGATTTAATTATACAGATAATCCAGAATGGCGTTATTGGATAGAGGGTACTGATTTTGGATATCAATATAAAGATTCTAAAGATGCGGATGTTATTCCTAAACTTTCTACCAAACAAATTGATGAAATTGCTAGATTATATCTAAATAGTGATACTGCAAGTAAAATAAATGGTTATTGGATAGATGGAAAAGAAATACCAGGTATGCACGGTTCTATCAATAAATTTACAATTAATGAAAACACTAAAATTTATTATGATAATCAGGATATTGTTGTTTCTTATTCTGCTGATGAAGACAATTTTGCTTATATTAACAAAATGGTTCTTAGAATTCAAATGAAGGATCAAGATGTTGTTTATTCTCCTACGATTTCTTCTCAATATATTTATATTGTGGATGAATATAGTACAGAAGAGGATATAAAAATAGCAGAAGAGGTTGAGAATACAACAGCTGTATTTGAAATTGATTATTCTAAAGATAAGAATCAATTGGATGTGAAAGAAATAGAAGCACCTGAGAAAAAAGAAGATGATCTCCATAAAAAGGATCAGATGGGTGATTCCAAAAATGTTTCTTTGTTGATAGGAGAAGGAGTGCTTATTCTAGGGGTTTTGTTTGGCATCATTTTCTTATTAGTTTGTAAAAGAAGAAAGCCTGAGAAGGTTGTAAAATAAGAAGCAATAATTGCTTCTTTTTTTGTTTTAAATTATACTTATTATGGTGATTGTTATGAATCTTATTTATGTTACTACGATTATTAATGAAGAAACGAATGAGGAAATATTTGTTTTTATTGATTTGGAAACAGGTAAGAAATATTTATTCAAAGATAAAGATCATACGATTTCTTATGAGAATGAAGAGTTACTTACATTATTGAATCAGGATGAGGAATATGATTTAAAACAATCTACTGGAAAAAAAGTCATAGCAATTAGTGGAGTTATCAATCTTATTTCTTTATCAGCTCTTGGAATTAGTTTAGTAAAGGAATTATCTAGATCGAATTTAGATTATGTATTAAATAGAGAGGTTCCTGGGTATGAGATTTCTAAAGAGATTGATCTGAATGATTCTAGAAACTTTATTCAGGAATTTTCTAGGAATGTTTCTATTAATAAAGATTATACTGACAAAGAAGCTTTGGTACTACAAAATGGGGGAGAAGACTTTTTAGAGGATTGGGCTTATTTGTTTTCTGAAGAAGAAAGAGAAGAATTATTATATGGAATTAGAAGTTTTAAAATTGATAGAAATGCCCATTTAAAGTTACCCGTTGTTGGAACTTATTATGAAGGAAAGATTAAAATTGATGAGGACCATCATAATATTTTAACAACTACACATGAGGTGATTCATGGGCTATTTAAGCATTCTTCTAAAAAGGTTCAAAATATGGCATATGGGTTTAGTAAGGCGATTAAAGAGGCTATAACTTCTACCATTAATATTCATTATTTTCAGTATTATGCAGAACCAGAAGAAGAAACGGCTTATCAATTCCCTCGGGAACAATTATTTAAACTATCGTTACTGGTGGATAAAGAAGATATTATGAAATGTCAGATATCTCATGATACGGATGTAATTCAATTGGTTTGTGATGCTTGTCCACATGTTTCTAAAAAAGAGATTGTTAGATATTTTAGTATGTTGGATGCTAATGCGACTGTTAATGGGATTAAAAAATATCATTTGAAAGATGATTATAAAGAGGAAATGGATGAAATTTACAGAAAAATGTATCTAGATAAATATGGAATAGGATTACCTAAAGATCTTGTTATAACATCTGATGACTTCTTATCTGATATGATTGAGTTTTATTGTACTTCTTATCCTTGTATATATGAACTTCCTAAGGAAAAATTTGTGACGGTCGAGAATTTTAAAGGGCTTCATCCTAATGATGTTGTTGGCTATATTCTGCGTGATTATGAGCCATTGTTGTTATTGTGTGACGAAAAGGAAAGGGATCACTTTTTAGAAGACAGTGAATGTGTTGACTACTTGTATAATAAGTATTATAAGATGGGTTCTGAGGAGGTAGATAAATATTTGCAATGTTTAATGCTACATGATGATAGTTTTCGGTCTTTTTTTGAGTTATATGTTAAAAGTTTAAATGAAAGAGATTTGTCCTCTAGTGTTTATATTTCTTCTTTAAAAACAGGAATTGATATGTTTTTTCAAAAGCAAGATGGAGATTCTTCTGGTGATCAAAATCGAATGATGCATTATAGAGAGTTAGAATCTATTCTTGAAAGTTATTCCTCTCCTGAAATTTGTGAGGCGTTTTCTATGTGTTTTACTACAGATTTAGAATTTCAAGAGGATTCATCTTTGACTGTTGGTAGAATAAAATAATGATATAATATCTATAGGAGGTATATTATGGAGATGTTATTGGATTTACTTGAAAAGGCGTGGTTTACTAAATTACTTCATTCTATTTTAATTATTATTCTCAGTATTATTATTTATAAAATGATTATTTATTTTTTAAATATGAGTGAGAAAAAGGCTTCTGCTAGTTTACGTGTTACGAACAAGGGAAAGACATATATGTCTTTATTCAAAAGTATTATTCGTTCTGTATTTATTGTTTTAACGGTTTTAATGTTATTACAAGTTTATGGAATCAATGTTAGTTCTGTATTGGCTGGAGTCGGAATCTTTGGAGTTGTTTTCGGACTTGCGATTCAAGACTGGTTGAAAGATATTATTCGTGGAAGTAGTATTATTTCTGATGAATATTTCAAAGTGGGAGATATTATCAAATATAATGATATGGAAGGAAAGGTACTTGTTATTGGATTAAAAACGACTAAAATACAAGAATTAAAAACGGGTAACACAGTATCGATTGCGAATCGTAATATTGATGAGGCCGCTCTTGTTTCTAAGTTGGTACATGTAAAAATTCCTGTACCATATGATGTTCCTGTAAAAAAGGCAGAGGCTGCTATTGATGATATTGTTCAAGCAATTCAAAAGAATGAACGTGTGGATCAGTGTAGATATTTAGGAGTAACTGAGTTAGCAGATTCTAGTATTGATTATTTACTTGAAATTGAATGTAATCCTCTTCATAAACTTCAAATTAGAAGAGATGCACTACGCGCTATTTTACTAGGATTAGAACAACATAAAATTGAAGTTCCATTTACTCAGATTGATATTCATAATAAGTAGATAATATTTGCACATTGATTATTTGATTTATTCTATTTATTATGTGTTATACTTTTTTTAGAAGGTGATTATGTGAAAGGAAAAGTTGAACTAATTTTAAAGAGTATAGGGGCTGCGTTTTTAATATCTTTAGGAAATTTTGCTTTGTTGAAGCTGGGAAGTCCTATTGGACCTGTCATTTTTGCTTTTGGATTATTGGGGGTATGTTATTTAGGACAAAATTTATTTACTGGAAAGTGTGGATTTTTTATAGAAGATAAAATTCCGGCTTTAGATTTATTGATTATTTTGGTTGTAAATCTAGTATCTGGTTATTTGTTTGGATTGTTATATCGCGTTGCGGATATGAGTGTAATCCCTGCTGCGATGGAGAAAGTTGCTTCTTGGGAGTTTTCATTACCATTTTTCCTAAAGGCTTTCCTTTGTGGAACGATTATGTATATTGCGGTTAAAATGTATAGAGAAAAGACACCATTAGGTATTTTGTTTGGAATCCCATTGTTTATTTTCTGTGGATTTCAACACTGTATTGCGAATGTTGTTACTTTAGGAGTTGTGAAGACAATGGATTGGTCTTTGTTACTGGCTGTTCTTGGTAACTTTGTTGGATCTTTGTTTTTCTGGTATATTTCTAGAACTACTATTTTTCCAAAAAAGACTAAATAAGATAATGTAAAGTCCCGACAAATGGGGCTTTTTTTATTGGAGTTTCCTTTTTTTAATATTATAATGTATTATATGAGGTGGATTGAATATGAGGAAAGATTTTGCTAGAAGAGTAAAAGACTTTAACGGAATGAATCAAATTATGATTGATTTAAAACCACAAAGATGTGTTAGTGATGTTTATATCAATATGAAAATGGATATGACAAAGCTAATGGAGTATTTGGAAGAAAAGAAAAAGAACGGAGAACATATTACTTTGTTTCATGCCATTGTAACAGGTATAGGAAAAATCTTTTATAATCGCCCTTATCTTAACAGATTTGTGCAAGATAGACATATTTTCGAACATAAATATGTAGATATCTCTTTTGTTGCAAAAGTGGCTTTTAATGATAAAGCTGAAGAAATGATGATTATTATTCGAGTAGATGAAAACGATAATCTTCAAACGATTAGTAAGAAGATCTATGATAAGGTTAATCGGGTAAGAGATAAAGATCAAAAAGTTGAGAAAAAGGGAGCTAATAGTATTATTGATGTTTTGGGACATCTTCCTAATATCATTCGTGTTCCTATTGTAGGGGTTTTAAAATGGATGGATAAGAAAGGTATTATGCCTGCTTCCATTGGAGAAGATAACTTATACTATAGTAGTATTATTGTTTCCAATTTAGGAACTCTAAAATCAAATGCTATCTTCCATAATATTACTGATTTTGGTAATGCTAGTAGTTTGGCTACGATTGGAGAAGTAAAGGATGAAGAGGTTTTAATTGATGGTAAGAAAGAAATTCGTAAACGTTGTGAGTTTGGTATTAACTTAGATGAGCGTATCGCGGATGGATATTACTTCGTTAAATCTATTCAATTATTACAATATATCTTTGATCATCCTGAATTATTAGAAGAGGATGCTTGTAAAAAGATAGAAATGGAAGAGAAATAATATGAAAGCCGTAAAAGCAGATGGACTTAAAATTGAAATGGTTGATATCGACTATGATTTTTTGAAAGAACAGTTAGATGTTTTTGTTAAGAAAGAGGAATTGTCTAAGGCAGATTCCCTTAGGAAATTGTTAGATAGTCTTGCCAAAGAAGAAAAAAAGGGAAAAAAGATTACACAAGATGTCATTGAAGAGTGTGTTAATAAGATACTAGATGATGATTTTGAACAAATGACAAAACTGAAGGATCAAGTAAAAGACTTAGATCAGGAGAGACAGGTACTTAGTTTATATTCAAAGCGTGAAATGGATAATGATACGACGAGTACGATTGTTTCCATCATTAATAATTTATAGAGAAAAGCATAAGCAGGTTAATCCTGCTTTTTTTGTGTATAAAAAAAGAATTTTTCTTTCATAATACTTTTGGAGGGATATTATGAATCAAATGATGTGTGTACCAGTTGATACAATTACTGGGAAAGATTTAGATTATTTAAGTGATATGTTTCAGTGGAATTATGTTGCTTTTAAAAAAGGGTGTAATGATGTGGAATATGTCAGTATACCAGAAGTAGTTGATTTTTTTGGAAAAGCGACTGATTTCTTTGAACAAAACTTAAATACAATTCTAGATATATTAAATAATCCAGGAGGTGAAGATGATGAGTAAGATTAAAAATGAAGCGACAGAAGTACAAAATGGAATTGAATTAAATGAAAAGGATTATTGTACTTGTTTATTATCTACCTTAAAGGAAATGGAGAAGAATTATGTAATTGCTATGACAGAGGCCAGTAATGAGTGGCTCTATCAAGAATATAAGGATATTTTCTTGAAGTTATCTGATTTGCAAAGAGAATTATATAACATTATGTTTCAAAATGGATGGTATGTAATGGAATGCGTAGAATCCAAGAAAATTGAGGATAAATATACGATGTTAGAGAAAGATTATAGATCTTTGAGTGAGTAGTTTTGACATATTATTTAAATTGTGTTACTATAGTAACCCATCAGGGAGGATATTTTTTATGAAAACTATTGATGGACCGTCGGTTCAGAAGGCATTTAGAGCTTTCTTATTGGTGGTGTTATCATTTCTAATGATAATCAGTTGTTGTGCATATCGTGATTATTCTACATACAAAAGTATCAATGTTGTGGTAAAAGAAACTGCAACGGTAGAGTATGGTAGTGCTAATTATGATATCAAAAAATTGATAAAAGAGGTTGATGGAGAAATAGTATCTGTAAAACAAGATATAGATACTAGTACATTAGGTGCTCAAGAAGTCATCTTAGAAGTAAAAAAGGATAATATGGTAAAAGAAATACCTGTTGTTATCTCTGTTGTTGATTCTGTTGCACCAGTTATTTCTCTAAAGAATGAAAAGGTATCTATTACTGAAGGAGATTCTTATGATTTAAAAGAGAATATTGCATCTATTATGGATGAAATAGATGGAGATTTAAGTTATGTAGAAAATGCTCCTGAAAACAGTTTGAAGTATTTTGAATTTAAATATGAAGGAGATATTAACAGTATTGGAGATCATGAAATAACGGTTTCTGCTGTTGATAGTTCTGGGAATAAGACGATTCAAACATTTATTTTAGAGGTTGTGGAAAAACCAGCGTATTATCCAATATACTATGGGGCTCCTGCCAATCCTCAAGGAAATGATGTTGTATCGATTGCTTATTCTTTATTAGGAATGCCTTATATTTATAATTCAGCAGGTCCTTATGGATTTGATTGTAGTGGATTTGTTTCTTATGTATATTCTTGCGTAGGGAAATCTGTTAGTAGAGGAACTTATACCCAACAATATGAAGGAACAGGCGTTAGCTACTCTGAAATACAACCTGGTGATGTTATTTTATGGGGATATGCAGATGGACAACCAACCCATTCGGCTTTATATGTTGGGAATGGTCAGATGATTCATGCGGCTAATCCAGGAACTGGGGTCATTATAAGTGACGTTAATGGATGGTTATATGGTTCAGGAACACATATTTTAACTGTCAGAAGATTTTAAGAGCAAAAAATTTGCTCTTTTTTTATGTATAAAAAATTTTTATATGGTTATCCTAATGGTAGGAGGTTAATATGGAAACTGTACAAAAAATATTATTAGGTATAACAATTATTGGGGCTATTAATTGGGGACTTGTTGGTTTGTTTAACCTTGATTTAGTGGCACTTTTGTTTGGTACCATGTCCTTGCTTTCAAGAATTGTATATACATTAGTGGCTGTTTGTGGACTAGTTAATATTGGAATCTTATTAAGCCATTTAGAGTTTGAAAAAGACTAAGGGTCTTTTTTTTTATATGGTTTTATGATAAGGTTATTATTGTCAGGGGATGAATTGTATGCGTAATTATGTAGAGTTGGTTCTAAAGAAGGAAAAGAAGGCAATTTCTTATGATAAGATTGTTCGCCGTATTGAGATGTTAAGATCAGAAGAACTTCAAAAAGAAATTTCTTTAACAGAAGAAGAAAAAATGAACGTGTTGGATATTTTAGAAAAAGGTGTTTCTAATTTAGATATTTATAAGACTCCACATTTTAACTATATATTGTTCTCAAAAACGTCGTTTCGAAAAGGACGTTTTTATGGTGATCGAACAGGAGGAGGAAAAGTTTCTGTAACGACTACTTATGTGGATCGAGATGGAAAACTTGTTGTAAACGAGGAAAAGATAGATATTGCGAAGGATAAATCTAATGGGGCCATTGATGGGGATTTTGTTTTAATTGATACGTGTGGGCAACCACAGGTTTTACGTGTTTTAGATCGTAACTTGGAATTTGTACCGGGAGAAGTATATCATGTGGGAGGAACTTGTTTTGTAAAACCTGTGGATAAGAAAAAGCAGAGTATTATGATTACGATTCCGGGGGATTATATTGATGGGTATCGAGTGGCAGTTCAATTGAAGGAACAGACGGCACCTAACTTTTATATTGCAGAGGTTGTAAAAGAATTTAATCACAAAGATGATCCGGATGAATCTATCTTGTGGGAAGCTTTTAAACATGGCGTTGATAATGACTTTAGTCAAGAATCACTTGCTCAATTAGAATATATTCCAGGGGAACTTCGAGATGTGGATCGTATTGGAAGAGAGGATTTAACCGGTTGGGAAATCTTTACAATTGATGGGGTAGATACAAAAGATATGGATGATGCGATTAGTTGTAGAATGAACAAAAAAGGAAATTATGAATTAGGGGTTCATATCACGGATATTGCATCGATTGTGCCTGAGAATTCTCCTTTAGATAAAGATGCTTTTAGAAAAGGAAATAGTTTTTATCTTGGTGGAACGGTACTTCCGATGTTTCCTCATAAAATATCAAATGGAATAGGATCTCTTAATCCGAATGTAGATCGTATGACGTTATCTTGTATTATGGAAATTAATCCTGAAGGGGAAATCGTTAATTACAGGATTAGTCCTACGATTATTCGGTCTCGTTTAAAAATGACTTATGATAAAGTGAATCAAATCCTAAAAGAGGGAGTAGTTGATTCCGAGTATGAGCCTTATGAAGACACATTAATAAATATGAAAAAACTTAGTCTGATTTTGCGCAAGAAAAGACTTTTGGCAGGAGCAGCTGAATTTGATAGGCCTGAAATGATAGAAATAAGAGATGATACACATAAAGTTGTTGGATTTGGTTTAAGAATTCAAGATGTTGGAGAAAACCTTATCGAAGAGTTTATGCTTGCGGCAAATAGAACGGTAGATAAAGACTTGTCTAAGAGAGGAATTCCTTTCTTACATAGAGTCCATGATTCTCCTAATGAAGAAAGAATTCAAGAGTTTTTAAATCTTTTGGATGCGATTAATCTTCCTTTTACGGAATATTCTTCCGAGGAACTTGCTACCAATAAAATAGCTTATCAACATTTGTTGGAACATATTTCAAAGGGAGGTCGCTTGAAAGACTTATTAACGACACAAGCAATTCGATGCATGTCACGTGCTAAATATAGTCCGGAGAACTTAGGACACTATGGACTAGCCACGCCTTATTATTGCCATTTTACTTCTCCTGTTAGAAGATATGCGGATTTAACAGATCAGCGTATTATTTGGGAATGCTTATTTAAGCGCCATAACCTTGAAAAGAGTTGTCAGAAATGGGAGAAACAGTTACCTGAGATTGCAGAGCAGACTTCTCATCAAGAAAGGGTTTCTGATGATACAGAGCGCGATGTTCTTCGTATGTTATGTGCAGAGTATATGCAAGATCATGTGGGGGAAGAGTTTGAGGCTACAGTAACTTGTGTTTCTTCTGAATGCTTAACGGTAGAACTTGAGAATATGATGGAGGGAACTGTAAGAACGCATGATTTGAAGGGATCCTATATTTATTGTCCAGAGAGTTATTCTTTAGTTTCTTTAGATGGTGAAGAAAATTATTTCTTAGGGGATCATTTAAAACTACGCTTAAAATATGCCGATAAGGAATCAAAACATATCGAATTTGAGATTGTTGAAAAGTTACATGAAACACAAGTGCAAAACTCTGATCGTATCAATTATAATGCCAAAGTTAAAGCAAAAAGAGAGAATGCAAATAGAGCAATGAAGAGAAGATAGTTGCTCTTTTTTTCTTTGTTTGAGGTTGATAAATACTTTCAAAAATGGTATCATATGTATAGGATTGTTATGAGGAGATGACGAGATGTATATTACATGGAATGATGTTTTAACAATACTAAGAAAAATTGCAGATATTACATTAGTATGGTTAATTTTTTATTTTATACTTAAAAATATTAAGAACAATGTTAAATTGTCTTTAATCTTTAAAGGACTTATTTTTATCATTATTTTAAAAGCTGTTAGTGAACTATTTGGATTTATTACGGTTGGTTATCTATTGGATTATATTATTCAATGGGGACCTATTGCTTTGATTGTCATATTCCAACCAGAAATTCGTACGATTCTTGAGCAGTTGGGTAGAAATCAATTGCTTGGTCGACATAAAGTTTTAACGGTTGATGAGCGTGAACATTTAGTATATGAAATGGTAAATGCTATTGATTATTTGAGAAAAGAAAGAATTGGGGCTTTAATCGTTGTTGAAAGAGATGTTAGTTTAGGAAACTATATTGATAAAGCGAAGAAACTATATGCGGATTTATCTAGTGATTTATTAATTGCTATTTTCTATGAAGGTAATCCACTACATGATGGTGGTGTTATCATCCAAGGAGATAGAATTACTTGTGCAGGAGCTGTATTCCCTACTAGTAGTAGTCCTAAATTAAATAGACGTTTGGGTACTAGACATAGAGCAGCCCTTGGTTTAGCAGAGGAAACAGATGCTATTTGTATTGTTGTTTCAGAAGAAACGGGTAGAGTTTCTATTGCTTTGAATGGAGAAATGTTATACAACTTAACTTTAGATGATGTTCGTATGATGTTAATTGATGAATTGAGACCTAAACAAGATGTTGAATATGATGAAGATGAAGATGTAAATGAGGAAGAGATTTATGAAGAGAGTAAATAGATTTTGGGGAAAATTATTTCGCCGTATTGGTGTGTTCTTTGATAAATTCATCATTAGTCCTATAACCCGTATTATTTTAAAAATAATGGAATTATCAAAATCTCTTGCGAAAGGGATTGACCGTTTAGCAGGAAAGAAGTCTACTTTATTGATTATTAGTTTAGTGCTTGCTTTCTTGGTATTCTTATTTATTGATAATGAATCCAATGTGATGATTGATCAGTATGCTGAAATCTTATATGATCAAACTGTTACGGTTGTTTATGATGAAGAACGTTATGTTGTTGAAGGGCTTCCTGAAAAAGTAGATGTTACTTTAATTGGACAAAGAAGACATATCTTTTTAGCAAGACAATCTCCTTCTAAGGGAGTTACTGTGGATTTAACAGGTTTAAAACCTGGAACGCATAAGGTTACTTTAAAATATAATCAAAGATTGAAATCTTTAGATTATAAACTAGATCCTTCTACGGTTAACGTAACGATTTATGAGAAGGAAAGTGAGAGTCGCGGACTTTCTTATGACATTTTAAATTTAAATAAATTGGATACAAAACTTTATATTAGTAATGTAGAACTTGATCGACCTGAGATTTATATTAAAGGTGCTAGATACAAGTTAGACAAGGTTGCTTCTGTTAAAGCTATGTTGGATGTAAATAATATTCCAAATCCAAAAGCGGGAGAGATTAATGTAAAAGATATTCCATTAGTAGCTTATGATACAGATGGTCATATTGTAGATGTAGAAATTGTTCCTAAGGCTATTGAGGCCAACGTTACCATTACATCTCCAAGTAAAGAGATTCCAATTCGTGTCGTTCCTGTGGGAGATTTAGTATTTGGTAAATCTATTAAGTCAATTGATCCAAGTATTTCTAAAATAACGGTTTATGGAGAACAAGCTGCTATTGATGAGATTCAACAATTAGATGTAGAAATTGATGTTAATGGACTAGAGAAAGATAAAGATTATAGCGTTACGTTAAAGAAACCTAAAGGTATTACGGAATTAAGTTCTAAGACTTTGAATATCAAGGTAACGATAGATAATGCTACAACAAAAGAATTTAAGGATATTGCCGTTTCTTATCGTAATTTAGGTGATGGATTAGTTGTTCAAGCAAATAGTGAGAACGATCGAAAGGTAACAGTTGTTGTAAGTGGTAGTGAAGAGGCTTTGGAAAATATCAAAGATACGGATGTTACGGCTTATGTAGACTTAAAGAACTATAAAGTGGGTACACATGAAGTAGAAGTCACGGTTACAGGATCTGACTTAAAACTTGCTTATTCTTCTAAGACTAAAAAGGTCAAGATTGTAATTACGGAAAAGAAATAGAGAGCTTAGCTCTCTTTTTTTGTCATATTTGTTTTGTTTTTTCATACTTTTTATTAGATAGGAGATAATTATGAAAAGAATCATTATTATGTGTATTATTTGTATTGTTTGTTTTACTGGTTGTGGCAAAATAAAAGGAAAGGACGTCGTGAAAGAGTTTCGTCAAAAGTATGAAAAAAGTAATGGTTATCAATTAAAAGGAAAATTTGATGTTACAAACAATGATGAGGTTTATGAATATGACCTTTCTGTTGATATGCAAAAAGATGGCTATTATAAAGTGACTTTTGTGAATACAGCCAATCAGTTTCAACAGATTATTTTAAAAAATGATGAGGGTGTTTTCTTATTAACACCTTCCTTAAATAAGAGTTTTAAATTTCAAAGTGATTGGCCCTATAATAATTCGCAAATATATTTATTAGATGCTTTGATGCGTGATATGGAAGAAGATAAAAATCTACAGTTTAAGAATCAAAAATCTTCTTATATGATTCAAACAAAGGTTAGTTATCCAAATAATCATAAATTAAAATATCAACAAATTTTCTTAAATAAAAATTATCAACTTAAAAAAGTAAATGTTTATGATGAAAATGATGTGGTATGTATGACTTTAGAGGTTGATTCGATTGATTATTCACCCAAATATTCAAAAGATTATTTTGAGTTAGATTCTATCATTGATTCGGATCAGGAGATGGAGGAAGAGGCTACTGGTGTGATTGAGGATGTCATCTATCCCTTATTATTACCGGATGGTACGAAGTTAGTGAATGAAGAAAAGGTCTCTAAATCGAATGGAGAAAGGGTTATTATGACTTTTGAAGGAGAAAAATCTTTCTTGTTAGTGGAAGAGACGTTGGATGTTTTTCATGATTTTATGGTGATTCCAAGTTCTGGGGAACCCTATCCATTAATGGACACCATAGGAGTAATGACAGATAATTCCCTATCTTGGTCGAGTGGAAATATGGAATACTATCTTGTGAGTGAAGTTATGAGCCGAGAAGAACTTGTGGATGTTGCACAATCCATTGCTGGGGTTAGTTCCCTTAAATAATAGACTTTCCTTTTCTTATTGTGATATAATGGTTTTTAGGTGAGGTTTATGGCAAATAATAAGAAAGTTAGTAAGAAAAAAAGTTCTTCTAGTAAAGGAACTAATAAGAAAAAGAAGATTCAGGAGGAGAATCATAAAAAAATAGAAACAGTAGGGGATTCCAATATAGATTTTATGCATATCTTTTTTGTGGCAAGTAGTATTATTCTTATCTTTTTAGTATTTTATATTTTGACAGTTTATATTACTGGACGTGATAAGAAAGAAACGACTACTTCTTCTGAGGATACTACTATATCTTATACGGATACGATTGCAGGAAGAAGTTTCTCTATGCCTGAGAATGAATACTTAGTTTTATATTATGATCAAAGTGATACGGATTTGCATACCGATATGAGTACGCTTGTATCAGATTATCGTTCAGATCCTGAACATTATGCTTTGTATTCTGTTGATATGAGTCGTGGTATTAATAAAACTTATGCTGCTGAGGAAAGTAATACGAATCCAGAGTCTGTTTCTGACTTAGCAATCTCTGGGCCATCTTTAATTCATTTTAAAGAGGGAAATGTGATGGAATATTTAGAAGGTGTAGAAGATATCACTAATTATTTAAAATAAAAAAGACAATCCTGTCTTTTTTGCTATGAGGTGTTTTATGAAGAAAAAAAAGATTCGAAATCAATTTTTGAACCATTTTGAGAATGATTCCACTTTTTCTTTGTTTGAAGTGATTGTTTTAATCTTGATATCTGTTGTTTTTGGTGTCATTATAGGATATTTACTTACCTATGGAAATAGTAATTTAAGACGTGTTCGTTCTAATTCTAATTTAGGAGAAGTAGTGAATACGTATAATAGTATTATAGATAATTATTATGATGAAGTAGATGAGAAGAAACTTTCTGATGCGGCGATTAAAGGAATGATTTCCTCTTTAGAGGATCCTTATTCATCTTTTTTAGATGAAAGCATGTCTGGTGACTTTAATAAGTCAGTGGATGGAGAGTATGTAGGAATTGGAATTGCTATCTACTTTGAGGAGGAATATAATCATGTATCCTCTATCACAAAAAATAGTCCTGCTTCTCAAGCGGGAATTCAAGAGGGAGATATCATATTATCTGTGAATGAAAAGGATTGTAAGGGGCTATATCCGAATCAATTATATGAACTAATTAGTGGTTCTTTGGGAGGCACTGTTACTCTTGAGGTTTTGCGAGGAGAAGAAAAACTATCGTTTGTAATGAAAAGAGATGTCATTGAAATTCAGAGTGTTACTGGGAAGGTGTTCTCTGAAGAGGATGGAAAGATTGGATATATTAAGATTGATGTGATTTCTTCTAATTCTTATGAACAGTTTTCTAAAGTATTAAAACGATTAGAAAAAAAAGAAATTGATTCCTTAATTCTTGATTTGAGGGATAATCCTGGAGGGCAATTAGATCAAACAAGAAAGATATTAAGTATGTTCTTTCCTAAAAAGACGATTCTTTATCGGATTGAAAAGAGTGGGTCTATTCATAAGATTTATTCCTTAAATCAAGAAACTAGAGATTATCCTATTGTAGTTTTAGTGAATGGTAATACTGCCTCTTCTGCAGAAGTGATAGCTTCTTGTTTTCAAGAGAATTATAAGGAAGTTCATTTAGTTGGGACAAAAACTTATGGAAAAGGAAATGTTCAAAAGTCTATTTCTTTGCGTAGTGGGTCTAGTATTAAATTTACAGTAGAATCTTGGTTAACCTCTAAAGGGGTTCAGGTGAATGGAAAAGGAATTACTCCAGATATAGAAGAAGAGCAAGATCCTGTCTATTATGTGGAATACTTAGAAAAGGATGATAGTCAATTGCATAAAGCTATTTCCCTATTAAAATAGAGTCATTAGGATGACTCTTTTTCTATGCAATTAATAATGAGTTGGCAGTTTTCTTTTTGGGGACAACAAGTTGTTAAGACAAGTTGTCTTTTTTCTTCTCTATATCCTCTAATATATCCATCTTTTTGTTGTTCATAGATAGATTTTACTTGATAGGTATATACTTTATCAAATAATAGAATATGTACTTCATCTTGTTCTTGTAATTCGTCTAATCTTTGAAAGAAAGCGATTTCTCCCGTTCCTGAATGAGCTGCTATAAACAGGATACTATTTTCTTCTTCTGGATATTTTGATTCTTTTAGAATGGTTACATTTTCTTCTATGTTATTTTTTTTACTATTTCTATCATATAATGATTTTTCTAAATCTATTTTTGGTATTTGGATGATACCGATGGGTTGTTCCTCTTTTATAGATCTTCTGATTGAGGATTTATTTTGCATTGTGATTTCATTTTTAAACACCTCTTTTTTATCAATACGTATGAGTGTTAATGAAACTAGTATACAGGATAAGATAATTAGAAATAGAAATGATTTCTTTAACAAAATAGTAAGAATATTAATAAAATGTATTTCCATATATTTATCTTATCTTTTGTGCTAGTATTAGGAACTGGTATTTTATAGTCTTTTAATTCTAGGATTTCTTTTTCAGAATTGTGGACGATCAATAAGAAGGGTTTTAATAATTCATAACCTTCTGTAGTATTGGTTTGTTTAATGGTATAAGATCCATAGGGTAATAGAAATGTTACTATTCCTTCTTCATTTGTGATAACAGAGTCTATGATTTCATTTTGGTTGTTTATAATATCAAATGAAATGTTTTCTTCTGGGTGGAGATTTTCCTCTTCTCCATATTTTTTTTGAAGAACGATTTCTTTTTCTATTACTTTGTTTGATACAGTTATTTCAGCATTTGGATTTTCCTCTGATAGGTTTATTTCATAGATAGTATCATTGATTGTATAACCTGTTCCTGCTTTTATTTCCTTTAAATAATAAGTTCCTAAAGGAATATTCTTTATCTCTCCTATGCCCTCTGAAATCTCTATCTGTTCTATTTCTTGTTCTTTAGAATCTAGCAATTGAAAAATGGCTCCATCTAATGTTGCTTCTCCTTGGGGAATCGATTTTTTGGTATCTTCATCTATTTTGATTACTTTGATAGAATTACTTATTACGTGAATTTGAAATTGCGCTTTTTTAGAGTCTAAATCTCCTAGGGTCATAAGAGTCTGACTATCGACTGCTTGATAAATGGTAAAGTCTTTACCAAAGGATCTTTCTTTATTTTTCGTTAAAGAAATAGAGTAATCTCCTTCTTCTAATGGTTTTATAAGTACTTTTCCAGATTCTATTTTTATTTCATCATTGTTTGAGGAATAATCATTTAAAGAATTTCCTACCTCTATTTCTTTTTCTTCTCCTTGTACTAAGGTGTAGGTTTGATTATGAATGGGTAAATTCTTATCATATTCTCTTATAAGTTGATTGATTTCTTCTATATAAGAATCATATTTGTTTGTTCTTTGGCCATTTAATGTTTCTGTGAAATAATAATCGCCTCCATATGGATTCGATTCTCTCCATATCATTATTTGTGTTACTGCGTACCAAGTAGTATCATTATGACCTTTATATTGATATCCAAAGTGTGCTATCTTTTTGATTCTTGTCAGTTGATCAGAAGATAGATTCCTAGGACTATTTGTAATGGTATAAGAGCTGTTTTCTTTAAAAAAGGTTAAAGGCTCTATACAATAGACTAGTTCTCCTGTTGCGCTATTTCGAAACATTCTAGCTTGTTGATAATAAATTGTGTTGTTGGAATATTGATATTTATTCATATAAATACCATTAATAAATTCTGCTTCGTAGAAGCTTTCTGCCTGCACTTTTTTTACACCCAATAAAATTGCCATGATTGTTATTAAGAAAAATATCTTTTTTTTCATCTTTTCCCTCCTTTTTTCTTAATGAGGTTGATTATAAAGTAGGTGTTCTTATATATCAAATGGGTGATTTGTTATTAGGAAGGATTTTTTTGGTTGCTTTTCTCATTTTTCTTATAAAAATAACTATTTTGAAGGGGATGTGGGCTTAAAAATAAAAGTTTCCTATGTTATAATGATTTTGAGGTGATTGTCATGACTGATATTGAAATATCTAGAAATAGTAACAAACAAAATATTTTAGATGTTGGGAAGAAAATAGGCTTAAAGAAGAACGATTTAGAATGTTATGGTAATTATAAAGCGAAAATTAGAACTAGTGCTAAACGAAAAAAACAAGGGAAGTTAATCCTTGTTACAGCGATTAGCCCTACTCCTATGGGAGAGGGTAAAACAACAGTCAGCATTGGATTAGGAGATGCCCTAAACCAAATGGGAAAGAAGGTTATGATTGCCTTACGCGAACCTTCTATGGGACCTGTATTTGGTATGAAAGGCGGTGCAACGGGAGGAGGCTATTCTCAAGTTGTTCCTATGGAAGATATTAATCTTCATTTTACGGGGGATTTTCATGCGATTACTTCTGCGAATAATCTAATCAGTGCCGCTATTGATAATCATATTTATTTTGGTAATCGTTTGGATATTCAAAATGTATTATTTAAGAGATGTTTGGATGTGAATGATAGAGCATTAAGAGATGTGGATCTTGGTACTCGTCATGATAGTTTTACCATTACTTCTGCTAGTGAGATTATGGCGCTTTTCTGTTTGGCCACTTCTTTAGATGATTTGAGAGAAAAACTAGGAAATATCATTGTGGGTACGAATAGTAAAGGAGAATATATTTATGTTCGAGACCTACATATTGAGGGATCTTTGGTAGCCTTGCTTAAAGATGCGATGATGCCTAATTTAGTTCAAACACTAGAACATACTCCTACTATTATTCATGGTGGTCCGTTTGCGAATATTGCGCATGGATGTAATAGTATCATTGCGACTAAAACGGCTTTAGGGTATGCAGATTATGTTGTGACGGAAGCGGGTTTTGGAGCGGATCTTGGAGCGGAAAAGTTTTTAGATATTAAATGTAGATTAGGAAATTTAAAACCACAGACAGTTGTTTTGGTTGCCACAATCAAGGCGATGAAGTACCATGGAGGTGTTTCTAAAGAGCAAGTGTTTGAAAAAAATGATGAAGCTTTAGAAAAAGGCTTTGAAAATTTAGATAAGCACTATGAAAACTTAAAAAAGTATGGTGTGAATGTAATTGTTTGTTTAAATAAATTCCATACGGATACAGAAAGTGAAATTGAATTAGTTCGAAAACATGCGGAAAAGATGGGATATACATTTACTGTTTCTAAAGCTTATGCTGAAGGTGGTTCTGGGGCTCTTGATTTGGCTAAAAAAGTAGTTGAGGCTCCTAAGGGTAAATTTAAATGCTTATACAAGTTAGATAGTCCTATTGAAAGTAAAGTTCGCAAGATCTGTCGAGAGATTTATGGGGCTAAAAAAATATCCTTTAGTAAGTTGGCCAAAGAAAAAATAGAAGATATTAAGAAAAACAATCTTTCTAATCTTCCTATTTGTGTTGCTAAAACTCAATATTCATTCTCAGACGACGCTAAAAAAATTGGCGTTCCAAAAGATTTTGAAGTTACAGTTAGAGATGTTCAACTTTATAATGGAGCTGGGTTTATTACGGTACTTCTTGGAGATATTATGACTATGCCAGGTCTTTCTCGTAAACCTAATTGTGAGTTAATTGATGTAGTGGATGGAGAAATTGTTAATTTAAGTTAAAAAAAAAGAACGTTGATTCGTTCTTTTTTTAATCACATATATTTTTATCCATGTCGTAAATTCCTTTGTCACAGATACAAGTATTGTTGTTCACATCTGCTGTAGAGTTTTCTGGACACATAAGTGCGGTAACAACTGTTTCTACTGGTTCATGAATAATAAAGTCACCATAATAGGTTTTATCTTTATAAATGATAGAATATTTATATTTACCTGGAACATTTTGATGTTCAATTACATCTTTTAAATCTAAAATCATTTCGTTATAAACAGATTCCTCTAAATCTTCATAAATATAATCTTTAATATTTCTTGAAATAGTTCCTGTTGTAGGCATATTCTTTTCTTTTAGTGTGATTTTAATATTTTGTAGGGCTTTTTCTTTTACAATTATTTTTGCTTGATAGGTTTTTTTCTTATAGGTAATTGTATAAGTATAAGTTCCTGGTTTGTTAACGTTTACATTAGATGTATCTAATCCTTGTGATAAAAGATTTAGCATACTATCAGAAATTGATTCGGGATTATCAAGATAATCCTTTATATTTGTACTGATAGGTGAACCTTCTTCAATTTGTAGGTCTTTTAGAGAAATCTCAGTTTTTCTTGCTTGAATTTTTGAGATTTGTTTGGCAGATACGGCTATGCTATATGTTTTCTTAATTTCTACTTTTTTACTTTGGCTCATGACGGTTCCACTTGAGATGAGAAAGAATCCCCATACGGCTATCACGATTGCTAATGTTTTTAATTCTCTACTATTTAGTCTCATATGCCCACTCCTATCTTCAATATTATTATAATATAGGATTTGTCTAGTTATAGGATATTTGTCGTAAAATTAATAAATATGACACTTATTTGACATATTATTTGTAGTTTAGGGATTGTTTATTATGATTTTGTTTCTGAGAAAGATAAAAAAATTTCTACAATTATTGTGGATTTTTGATATAATGATACTATAGAGAGGTGAAAAAATGGCAAAGTATTGTGTTTCTTGTGGAAAAGAGCTTGTAGAAGGAGCTGCAGTTTGCGGTCAATGTGGAACTCGTGTTAGTGCATCAACCAGTGCACCAGTAGCACCAGCAACCCCAACACCTACACCTGTTACATCTAAAAAAGGAAATGCCATGGCAATTACAGGTTTTGTAGTTTCTATTGTATCTTTTCTTTTATGTTGTGGTACACTTAGTTGGCTTAGTTTAATCTTTTCAATTGTTGGTATTGTGAATGCTAATAAAGTAGGTGGAAAAGGAAAAGGATTGGCAATCGCAGGTACGATTATTTCTGGTTTAGGATTTCTTCTTTTACTTGCATCATTTACGCTTGTTCCTATTTGGAATTCTATTACGGAAACTATCAATGATCAATGGGTTGATATTTCTGATTATGGTAATACTGATGATTATGACTTTGATAGTTATTTTGACGATTAAAAAAGAGAGGTTTCTCTCTTTTTTATTTGTTACACTTTATTCCTTGATAGGTATTTCTTTTTACCATTTCTTTATCGATATCATTTAATACACAGAATTTTTTAATTAACCATTGTGGTTCTATCAATTCTTCTTTTTTAGGGTCTCCTGTTATTCGGTGTATGACAATTTCTGGTCTTAATTCTTCTAATTGGTTAATTACAATATTGATGTATTCTTCTTTCGTTAGAATTGGGAATGGTTTTTCTTCGTATAGTTTTGCGATAGGAGTGCCTTTTAGGATACTTAGCATATGAATTTTAATTCCTTGAATATCTAATTGATTTAAATACTTTACAGTATTAATCATGTCTTCTTTTGTTTCATAAGGCAGTCCATTTATAATATGTACTACGACATTAATGCCTCTATCTCTTAGTTTTTCTACCATTTCTTTAAAGCAATTTAATGTATGACAGCGATTAATCAAGATAGATGTTTCTTCTTTGATGGTTTGTAGTCCTAGTTCGATTGTAAGAAAGGTTCTTTTATTTAAGTCTTCTAAATAGTCAAGGCATTCCTCTGTTATGGCATCGGGACGTGTTGCGATATTTAATCCTATTACATTTTCTTGTTTTAAAATGGGTTCATATACTTTTTTTAGTTCTTCTATAGGGGCATAAGTGTTTGTTCTAGCTTGAAAATAACCAATTATCTTTCCCTTTGGCCATTTTTTGGCCATTTCTTTTTTGATTTCTTTAAATTGTTTTATGATGTTGTCTTCTTTGTTACCCGCAAATTCTCCACTTCCTGTTTTAGAACAGTATATACATCCTCCACGGCCTACTGTACCATCTAAATTTGGACAGGAGAATCCTGCGTTTAAACTTACTTTAAATACTTTTTCTTTAAATTTGCTTTTATAGAAATAATCTAGCGTGTGATATCGCTTGTTATTATTAGAATATTGAAACATATTTTTCTCCTTGTCAAATCAAAGTGTATTCTATCATAAAGTATAGTTTTTTACAACGAACTATGATATTATACTATTAGGTGGTATACTTGAAAAAGATAAAGAGAGTTCATGTTAAGCCTAAAGTGGCCGCAATTTTTAAAGTTGTGGGATTTATTCTTGTGTGTCTTTTAGGTATATTCATCTATTATCGTATTCAGATTCATGATTTGAAAGTTCTTGGTTATAGTGAAGAAGCAAGTAATGCGATTTTGTTTTCTAAAAACAAGAGAAATGTGATGGAATATGGAGAAAACAAAACATTGAATGCTGCTTTTGAGAGTGAGGCTTTTAAACAGGAATATTTGAATAATTATGCCAAAATAAAGTATGTAGATCATGAACATCTTATTGATAATATTCATCGTTTATTAAAAGTTGGTTATAGTAATAATGATATTAACATTATTTTAGCTCATGGAACAGATGAATCTGTTAGAGAATTTGCGAAAAGAGATAGAGTCCGTTATTTAGATGATTTCTTTTCTTATGATTTTGCGAAGCTAGAGAATTATGATCGATATGTCGCTTATTCTGATGAAACAGGTGAAGATGAATTGGAGACAATTCTCCATGTTAATTTAGATATAGATAAGCCTGATTATGAATATTCGCATGTTGTTTCTAAATTTTCCTTAGATATGCTTGTAAATAAACATCATAATTTAACGGAGGATTTTGCTCCCAATGATTTAACGACTATTAGTAAGGAATATACAGATGAAGATGATTTGCAATGTAGTAGACTTGCTTTAAACGCTTATATGGAATTGTATAAGGCAGCTACGCAAGAAGGATATTCTTTGGTGATTAATTCTGCTTATCGTAGTTATCAGGATCAAGTAGAATTAACGCAAACTTATTTAGATGCTTATGGACAAAATTATGTAGATAAGTATGTTGCAAAACCTGGATTTTCTGAACATCAAACGGGTCTTGCTTTTGATATTGGTAGTCGTAATTCTCGTGTTTTTGAAAATTCTAAAGAGTTTGCGTGGATGAAAGATAATGCTTATAAATATGGATTTATTTACCGTTTTGATGAAAGATATGAAGATTTAACGGAATTTAGAAAAGAACCATGGCATTATAGATATGTGGGAAAAGAGATTGCTAAATATGTATATGAACACAATAATATGTCATTAGAAGAGTATTATGTGTTGTTTTTGGAAAAATAGAAGGTGATTATATGGTTTGTAAAAATTGTGGCGCCGATTTAAAACCAGGAAGTAAGTATTGCTTAGAATGTGGTAATTATATTGAAGATAATGACTTTTTGGATGAAGAAGAGTCTTCTTATGATTATCCCTCTGCACCTGTTGCAAGTACTTCTATTAGAAGAAAGCGCAAAAAATTAAACCTTACCACTACAGATTATTTAATCTATGGTGGTTTATTCCTTGTCATGATTATCTCTATTATCGTTATTATTGTTACTTTAATTAAAGATAGTTCTGAGCCAGTTGTTACTCCAACACCAACGGTTTCAGCCCCTGTTGAAAGAGCGGATAAAAAATTAAATATTGATGATTATTCTGTTGTAGTTCCAGGAGAACTTGATTCTACGGTACAAGGATCTTTCTTGTATGCGACTGATAATGAAAATTATAAGTTTTCTTTTCAAATTAAAGAAGAAGAGTTTGATGCTTATTATGATAATCAAGCCACTTTAAAAGAACAGTTAATTAAAAATAAGTATGATGTGTTATCTGTCTTTGAGAAAAAGGCCAATGGACGTTTGTTCTTGCTGTATGAATTACAAGCAGATGGGGCTAAAAAAGTATTATATTTAACTAAGATTAATTCAAAATATACTACCTTTGGTACGATTGAATTATTTGAAAGTGGAGATTGGCAACAAGCCTTACCTATGATCGATACAATTTGTAATACTGTTAGTTTTCAATTTGAATAAAAATAGCCTTGGCTATTTTTTTTTATTATGGTATTATGTTAATAGAGTAATAAGAAGGTGTTTGGTATGTATCCACTAGGTAAGCAGTTTCAAGTTGACTATTCAAAAGCTAAAGCTGATAAGAAAACTGTTGTTCAAGGTTCACGTTTTCGTATTACTGTTATGAGTGAACGTATTGTGAGACTAGAGTTTTCACCGGATGGACAATTTTTAGATAAACCAACTCAACTGGTAAGACGAAGAAATATCGGAATACCAGATTTTTCTGTTCGACAAGATGCCAATGTTGTGGAAATTACAACTAAATATTTTGCATTGAGTTATATTAAGGAGCAACCTTTTGTTGGAACAAAGGTAGATCCTATGAAAACACTAAAGATTACTTTGCTTTCTCGTGAAAGAGATCGTCAAAAAGACTGGTATATTGGACATCCAGAAGCTAGAAACTTACTTGGAAATATGGCAGGAGTCGATGTAAATATTCCAAGAAATTTGCAAAAGGGATTGTATTCCATTGATGGTTTTTCTTCTATTGATGATAGTTATAGTAGAGTGATTGAAGAAGATGGTACGCTAGGAGATCCAATGCCTAACCATTTTGATATGTATGTCTTCATGTATGATAAAGATTTTAGACAAACGTTGTTTGATTATTTTAAGATGACAGGTGCTCCTGCCTTGATTCCTAGATATGCTTTGGGAAATTGGTGGAGTCGTAATACGGTTTATACGGATGAGACTGTTCATGATTTGATTCGTCATTTTGAAAGAGAAAATATTCCTATTTCTGTAATGCTATTTGATCATGATTGGCATATTCGTAATTCAGAATTTGGAGAGAGATTAAAAGTAGGGTATACCTTTAATACAGACTACTTTAAAGATCCTAAATCTATGATTGGTGAATTCCATAGACGTGGAATTCGTGTGGGATTGATTGTGAATCCAACAGGAGGTTTTTATCCTCATGAAATGTATTATCAACAAGCTAGTCAGTATTTAGGTGTTAGTGATGGAAGTGTCATTAAATTTGATCCTCTAAATCCAAAACATATTGATGTTTTATTTAAGATGTTTTTGCATCCTTTAGAGGCACAAGGGGTAGATTTCTTCTGGAATGACTCTACAGGTAATATGGATGTTACCCAATTGTGGGCACTTAACCATTATTTATATCTAGATTCTGGAAGAAATAGTAATGAAAGAGCTATGATTTTAGCACGTGGTGGCGTTTTTGCACCTCACCGTTATCCTGTATTATATGGAGGCTCTTCTGAAATTAGTTGGAAAGCATTGAAACAAATCCCTTTTATGTATTTAAATGCAGCCAATATTGGAGTTTCTTGGTGGAGCCATGATGTAGGTGGTAACCATGGTGGTATTGAAGATGGGGAATTATATCTTCGTTATGTTCAATTAAGTACTTTTGGACCTATTGTAAGATTCCATGGAGCTCGTGGAAGATATTATAAAAAGGAGCCTTGGGTATGGGATGCTAAAACCTTTAGTATTGCTGCCAATTATTTGAGATTAAGACATAAATTAATTCCTTATATTTATACAGAGGCTTATAACTATACAAAATCTGGTGTACCTTTAATTCAACCTTTCTATTACAACTATATGTGGGTATATGATGATGATTTATATCGTAATCAATATTATTTTGGATCTCAATTATTAGTTTGTCCGATTCTAGAGCCGAAGGATCCTATTATGAATCGTTCTATTCATAGATTCTTTGTTCCAGATGGTGTTTGGTATGATTGGGTTACGGGTAAAAAATTTCCAGGAAATAAGAAATATGTTTCTTTCTTTAAAGAAGATGATTATCCAGTATTTGCCCATGCAGGTAGTATTATTCCTATTTCTAATCGTAGTGATTACAATAATATTGGATTACCTACTGATTTAGAAATTCAAATATTCCCTGGAGTTAGTAATACCTATACGTTATATGAAGATGATGGAGTAACTTCTCTTTATCGTGAGGGATATTTCCTAAAGACTTCTATTGACTATAACTACATGAGAGATAATTATACCGTTATTATTCGTTCTGTAGATGGTAAAAGTGGTATTGCTCCTGAAAGACGTAATTATAAAATGGTATTTAGAAATACAAAACATGCAGATACCGTGGTTGTCTTCTTTAATAATGAAAAATTAGAGAGTACGAATTATGTAGATGGAAATGACTTTGTTGTGGAAATCAAAGGAGTACCTACGATTGGTCAATTAACGATTAACTGTAAGGGACAAGATATTGAAATTGATACCATTCGTTTGGTTAATGATGAATTAGATAGTGTCTTAATGGATTTAAAAATTAATACTTATCTAAAAGAAGATATTGCGAAAATTATCTTTAGTGATGATTCCATTGATAAGAAAAGAATTGGTATTCGTAAACTTTATAAAGATGGATTATCTAAGGAACAGATGAATGTTTTCCTTAAACTACTTGATTATATGAGGGATATTTAAAAACTAGATTTTTCTAGTTTTTTCTTTTCTTATTTCTATTTTGTGTTATAATAATCTTAAGTTTTTGCAATGAGCAGGAAGTAGTAGTAAAAAAGGTCTTTTAGAGAGTCTATGGTTGGTGAAAATAGATAGATTGATTTTATGAACTTGTCTTGGGAGCAAATGGGTGATTCCGTTATCGATTTAGAGTGTATAGTCATAACTATAAAGTAAGGTGGTACCGCGATGATTCGTCCTTATATTTATAGTTATTTTTTTTGGAGGATGTATGGAAGAGTTTATTTTATTTATTCTTACTTTTCTTTTAATCTTTCTTGTGTATCAACTGATATTTATTAGACCGCTGAAGAAACCGGCTTCTAAGAGAAAAGGGAAAGAGAAAAAAGAATTATTAGAAATTCGTTATTTGAAGAATCGATATCCTTTAGATTTTGATAAGATATCTTATCCTCAACTGTTACAGATTTGTGCAATTACATCGAGTTTGGATATGTCGATTGCGGTAACGATTGTTACTAAGATTTCTTCCTTTATTTGGGAAATCGTTGTGGGGTTTGTAGTTGTTTGTATTATGATTGTAGTAAGTTATCATATCGTTTATTTATTTTATAAGAAGAAGGGAATGATCAAACATGGAAAACATAAATAAAATAGAAAAAAAATGGCAAGATTATTGGGATAAAAATGAAACTTTTAAATGTGAGAATGGAGCCAAAAAAGATCCTTATTATATTTTGGTAGAGTTTCCTTATCCAAGTGGTTCTGGTCTTCACGTAGGGCATGTACGTAGTTATACTGCACAAGATGCGATTGCGAGAATGATGAGGATGCAAGGATATAATGTTTTGTATCCTATGGGATGGGATGCTTTTGGGGCGCCTGCAGAACAATATGCTATTAAGAATCATATTCACCCAAAAGAAGCTGTAAAAGAGAATATAAAGACTTTTAAAGCACAAATGAAGTCTATTGGATTTTCTTTTGATTGGAGTAGAGAGTTCTCTACTACGGATCCAGATTATTATAAATGGACACAATGGCAATTCCTTCAGTTTTATAAACATGGAATGGCTTATAAAGATACGATTCCTGTTAACTGGTGTCCTACTTGTAAGAGTGTTTTATCTAATGAAGATGCTGCTGGTGGTGTTTGTGAAAGATGTGGTAGCCAGGTTGAGCAAAAAGAGAAGAGTCAATGGATGCTTCGTATGAGTGATTATTCTGAAGACTTACTTAAAGGTCTTGATGATACAAATTTTGCGGATAGAGTTAAGCTTGGTCAAATCAACTGGATTGGTAAAAGTGAAGGAGTAGAAGTGGATATTGATATCGTTGGAGGAGGTAAGTTTAGTATCTTTACTACTTGTCCTGAAACGATTTATGGTATTACGTTCTTTGTTATTGCGCCAGATGGAAAACTTATCAAGGAATTAATGGATCGCGTTGAAAACAAGGACGAAGTTAATGCTTATATTAAAGAAACCGCTATGAAATCTGCGATGGATCGTACGGAACTTAATAAAGGAAAAACGGGTGTTGAAATCAAAGGAATTAAAGCTATTAACCCTGTAAACGGAAAAGAAGTTCCTATCTTTTTAGGAGACTTTGTTCTAGGAGATTATGGTACAGGAGCTGTTATGGCAGTTCCTAGTCATGATCAAAGAGACTTTGAATATGCGAAAGAACATAATCTTGAGATTATTCAGGTTATTGATTGTGGGGATATTTCAGAACATGCGATTGAAAAGACGGAGTATATGGGTCATGATTATAAAATGATCAACTCAGGAGAATTTGATGGTATGACTGTTGATAAGGCTCGTGTCGAAATTGCCAATATGATTGAAAAGAAGAAATTAGGTCGTAGAGTTAATAATTATAAAATGAGAGATTGGATTTTCTCTCGTCAAAGATTCTGGGGAGAACCAATTCCTATGATTAACTGTCCAAAATGTGGATGGGTTCCTATGAAGGAAGAGGAATTACCTTTATTGCTTCCAGATGTGGCTGAATATGAGCCTACAGAAGATGGAGAGAGTCCTCTTGCTAATATTACAGATTGGGTTAATTGTAAGTGTCCTAAGTGTGGAGGAGACGCTAAGAGAGAGACAGATACTATGCCTAACTGGGCTGGATCTTCTTGGTATTTCTTACGTTTTATGGATCCTCATAACGATCACGAATTTGCGTCTATGGATGCGATGAAATATTGGAATCGTGTGGATTGGTATAATGGTGGTATGGAACATACTGCAAGACATTTATTATATGCTAGATTTTGGGTACAATTCTTATATAATATTGGATTAGTGCCTCATAAAGAGATGATTTGGACAAGAGTATCTCATGGAATGGTATTGGGTTCTGATAATCAAAAAATGAGTAAATCCAAAGGAAATGTTATTAATCCTGATGATATTATTAAAGAGTATGGAGCTGATACGCTACGTGTTTATGAGATGTTTATGGGTGACTATCAGATGGATGCTCCATGGAGTACAGATTCCTTAAGAGGATGTAAGAGATTCCTTGATAAAATTGAACGTATGAAGGATAAGATTAATGATCAATCTGGATATAGTGAAAAACTAATTGTTTTACAGAATAAAACG
Organism: Bacilli bacterium; assembly: GCA_017511375.1. Classification (GTDB taxonomy): domain Bacteria; phylum Bacillota_I; class Bacilli_A; order RF39; family UBA660; genus UBA3789. The sequence continues at coordinate 35,801 of JAFWKJ010000018.1, forward strand.
ATTAAAAAGATTGAATATGATATGCTTCATATGGGATATAATACGGTTATTTCATCTTTAATGATTTTAGCCAATGCTTATGATGATATGGATTCTATTACAAAAGATGACTATAGTTTACTTCTTACGTTATTGAATCCAATTGCTCCTCATATGACAGAAGAGTTGAATGAACAAATTGGTAATTCTCCAATTTGTGAGGGACAGTGGCCTCAGTATGATGATGAAAAAACTTATGAGATGACAAAAGAAATTGCTGTTCAAGTCAATGGTAAAGTTCGTGCTACGATTCAAATCTCTATTGATGACGATGAAGAGACCATTAAAGAGCAAGCTATGAGTTGTGAAAATGTTATGAAACATATCGAAGGACATGAAATTGTAAAAGTAATTGTTATTAAGGGTAAAATTGTTAATATTGTTATAAAATAGGAGGGCTTTTTGCCTTTCTATTTTTGCGCTAAAATTGACTTTTATCTTATTGTATGGTAGAATACGCTACTAATTGGAGTGGGTTGTTTATGTTTGAAAAAGGCGAAGACGTAATTATAACGGGACAAAGATTTCCCTATTATTTATTTTTGTATTTATTGACGCGTTTTAAAGAAGCTTTTGGGCATTCTAGTTTATCAATTGAAGAGGCTTTTCATGATTTGGAAAACTTTGATTTGATTATTGCCTCTACGATGGATAATGATGCGATTGAACAATATAATCGTTTGTCTCATAAAGAAAAAAGTGAGATTACAGAGACCTTACGACAAATTATTGTTTATAAAGGAGCTTATTATGGAGTCTTTCCTGATGAATTGACGGGTGATAATAAACAGTTTGAGGAATTATATAATAAACACTTTTTCTATTTTGAACCGTACATTCATTATTATATTGCTTTTGACGAGAATGGTTGTTTTGATAAAAGAGCAACCTTTCATAAAATTGATACGTTGTTTATTAACTTGCCTCAGAGACAAACAGCTTATATTAAAGCTTATTATATGAATCGAGATCATTTAGATGCTTGTGATTATGCGATTGATCAAAAGGAACTTTCTATTGCGGATACTATCAAGATTAATAATATTGTTAATGAAAGTGATGATGATAAGGTTCTTGGTTATAAAACGGCTAATAATGTAGTTGTGGGAGCAAAATTTGAACCTACGGACAGAAAAGATGTTCCTTTAGAGATGCAGAAATTATTTTATGAATATAAACAAGATTTTGGAATGACTATTTTTGATCCGAATGAACCAGGTATTTCAGCGAGAGAGAAATATAATAGAACTTGTGATATTTTCCGTAAAGAAGCAAATTTTCATATTCGTTTTATTCGTATCCATCCTTTTAATGATGGAAATGGTAGAACGGGAAGAATTCTATTGAATCATCATTTGTTGAGTCAAGGAATTGCTCCTGTATTACTTTCCAATGCTATGTGTGATGAATATCATAGATGTATCAATGAAAATGATGTGGAAGCCCTTGCCAAATTGTTCTTTTATAGTTCTTCATTGCAGCTAGAAAACTGGGTATCTTTCTTAAAATCACATCCTAAATTTCATAAGAAAGATATTGGTGGAAATAATGATGAGATGGCTGAACTTGATGAATTTGAAGAAGCAAGAGAAACGGCTGAAAAGAAACATAGGAAAATTCGTCTAAATCATATCTTTTTTTAGAAGAATTTTCTTCTTTTTTTTTGCTTTTTTCTTGTTATAGTTAGAGAGGTGATACGATGAAAGTAAAAATATTTGATGAAGAAGATGAGTTTGATTTAGAAAATGATATTAATGAGTTTTTAGATAATGAGAAGATTGAACTAATGGAGATACAATATCAAGTTGGTTTATCTGTTTTTGGAGAGGAACAAATCTTTTGTTTTTCTGCGATGATTCTTTACCAATTACATGAGGGGCCTATAAAAAAATAGTTTTTTATGTTATATTAGTATTAGAGTGGAGGTGTGCAATGAAGAAGGATATTACGATGAAGAAAAATACTTTTGTTAAGGGCGCACTGATTACTACGATTGGAATTGTTTTAACAAAGATTTTAGGGATTATCTATGTAATTCCTTTTCATGCCATTATAGGGGATGAAGGAGGGGCTTTATATGGTTATGCTTATACCATATATTTGTTTTTTGTGTCCTTTTCTTCGGCAGGGATACCTCTTGCTATTAGTAAACTGGTATCTGAGTATCATACTTTAGGATATTTAAAAGCGAAACAACGAGCTTTTAGAATAGGAAAACGACTTTCTATTATTATGGGACTTGGATGTTTTCTACTTATTTATATTTCTGCACCTCTTCTTGCGAAGGGAATTCTTGGAAATGTTTCTGGAGGAAATAGTATTTCAGATATTACGTATGTTATACGTGTCATTTCTTCTGCTATTATCATTGGACCTATTTTAAGTGTTTATAGAGGATTTTTTGAAGGGCATAAGTTTATGAGTCCTCCTTCAATTTCCCAAGTTATTGAACAATTATTTAGAGTATGTATTATTATTTTTGGTAGTTATTTAACCTTAAAAACTTTCCATTTGTCGATTTCAAGTGGCGTAGGCGTTGCCTTGTTTGGGGCAACCATAGGAGCTCTTGTTTCCTACTTTTATTTATATTTTAAATATTTAAATAATCGAAGAAAGTTTCAAGAAAGAGTCAGAGATGTGAATGAGCCACGCATTACGAATAAAACAATCTTTCGTAAACTAATTATTTATGCAATTCCTTTTATTATGATTGATTTCTTTAAATCTATTTATAATTATGTGGATATGTTTAGTGTTGTGAAAGGGCTTGTTAAATATGCAAGTTATAGTGCGAAAGATGCGGAGACCGTCTATAGTATTTTATCTACTTGGGCCCAGAAATTTAATATGATTATTTCGGCTGTTTCTACGGGTATTATTGTTAGTTTAATCCCTAATTTAACAGAGAGTATTGTGAAGAAGGATTCTTTTGAAATTCATAAGAGAATATCCCAATCTATCAGTATGCTTTTGTATTTTATTGTTCCTATTACTTTTGGAATCTGTTTCTTATCAAAACCTATTTGGATCTTGTTTTATGGAAAAAGTATTTATGGTCCTAGTGTCCTTTCTTACTATATTTTTGTTGGTTTGTTTGTTTCTTTGTTTACGACGGTCATTACAATATTACAGACCTTAAAAGATTATAAGAATGTATTTTATTGTTTATTAATAGGTGTTCTTATTAAAATTATTATGAATTATAGTTTGTTAAGGACCTTCTATAGTTTTGGATTCCCTGCTTATTATGGATTTATTACAGCCACTATATTTGGATATGTTGCCTCTACTTTATTATGTTTTATGGTCTTATATTATAAATATAAGGTTCCGTTTGATAATATTTTAAAACAATCTGTAGATATTCTATGTGGATCTTTACTTATGATATTTGTCTTAATGGTATTTAAATTCTTTGTGCCAATTACTTCTACTACAAGAATGATGAATATGTTAATCATTTGTTTCTATGCGGTTATAGGAGCGGGTGTTTATTTCTGTTATGCTTATCAATCAAAACTTACAAAAAGTATTTTTGGGGGGCATTTTCTTAAAAGTATTTCTAGAGTGTTCTTTAGAAGATAGTGTAAAAAACTGTCATATTATTGACAGTTTGTGTTGAAAACTATAAAAGAATGATATAATTTAGTTAAGAATGGAGGTTAAGATTATGGCTGAAGGATTACATGTACAAGCTGGACAAATGACACAAGATGGTAATAATACTATTGATAGTGCTGATGAATTTTGCACTGAAATTCGTGGTTTGGAAGAAAGCGTTCATGAGTTATTAGGAATTTGGAGAGGTGCTTCTGCTCAAGCATTCCAAAGTTCTTTTGATGGAAAAACGGAACAATTAATGTCTTTCAAAAACTTATTAGAACAAAGAGGAGAAAACATTGTTGAATCTGCAAAAATCTTAGATCAAAATGAACAAGATTTAACTGCTATGGGTTCTAATTTATTCAGAGGATAGGAGGAGAAACGAATGAATGAATTTGATTTAGAAAATTATGATCGTGCTGTAGGCCTAGCTGATGAAATTTTTATGCATGCTGAACGTATTCATAACGTTTTTGAAAACATTGATGAATTAATGGGTATGCTTCATGGAACTCACTGGGGAAGTACAGGATCAGAAGATGTTAATGCGCAATATTTAGCAAATATTAAAACTCAATTTGAGCCATTTTATCAAGATGTAGTAGCTATGAAGAATCATGTTTATACTGTAACAGAACATGATATTGCTGCTGATACACAAGCTGCTGCTAATATTTAGTATCATAAAAAGAGATCATTCGATCTCTTTTTTATTTTCTTTATTTAATTCATTTTCTAAATCTTTTTTACTTTTGTTACGAATTATTTTTCTATAAATTGGTACCAGTTTTGTAAATACAAAGTAGAATAACGGATTGGTAATATAATCCCATTCTCCGATAAATTCTACATAATCTCCACCAAATTTCTTTTTAAATTCATGCAATCCTAATCGTGGATTGTTTTTTGATAAGTCTCCGATTGTACCAAATTGATCATAGATTTCTATGCCTTTGTTTTTACAATATTTAATATGTTCAAAATAAGTACTATAATTCACATATGTTTCACTTAATATGTTGTGATTACCAGCATACAAAACCCAAGCTTTGTTTCCATATTCAATAATCATATGAGCACTTAGTGTAACTTCATTTCCATATTGTGTTTTTGCTTCTTTATACTTTTCTATTTCTGCCAGTACGTTTTCTTTTTGTCTTGTAAGTTCTTCTAGTTTTGCCTTGGCACTTTTACTTAGGTTATCGATTGGTAAAATAGAAATTTGATCATTAATTGTTTTTTGATTTTTTTCTAAAGCTTTTATTGTTTTTTGAAAGTTGATTTTTCCTAAGAATAAGGTGGCTTTAGAAGATGGATTTCCATTAAATATTTCATATAATGTTTCATAGTAATCTTCGTTGTATGAAATAAAGTCTTTTCTTGATTCTGTTAGAGTCATTAAATAATAAAAATCTTTTAAATCTTTTTTTGTTCCTATTACTACCTCAGTATTTAACTTTTCTGCTTTGGCGATTCTTTGTTTTGTTGTCTTTGAAAAATGATTTTCAATCTCTTCTAAATCTTGGGTTAAATCAATTCTAAAAGTATAGCGTGGTTGCATTGTTTCAAAGTTTTTTGTATATCCTTGATGTTTAAAACCGCAAGATTTTAGTGTTTGAAAAATCGTATCATAATCTGGGTTTTCTGTTTTTTCATTTTGGTAGTTGGTTGACTCCTTGATAATATCTGGGTCTATTTTAACAAAGATTGCTTTTTTGCTTTTGGCAAAAGCTACAACTTTTTTGGTCATTTCTCGCACTAAATCTTTTCTTTTATAATCAATGACAAAACCTCTTGGTGCATAAAAATAACACTTGTTCATTGGTAATTTTTTTTCTAGGAGTAAAACGGATGCCAAGATTTCATCCTCTTCATTTACTAATCCTAAATAGTAAGGAGTAAGGTTTTTCTTAATTTTGGAAAATTCTCCCCATGAAAGAGATTGTAAAAAGTGAGATTTTGTCTTATGGTTTCTAACAAATTCGTCAAATTTTTCCTTTTCTAGATTTTTTAGTTTAAGCATTTGATTGACCTCGCTTCCTCATTCATTAGTATATCATAATCCTATTAGATAATGTAGTAATTATCATCTTTTTCTAGGTAGTTTTTTTCGCTCTTTATATTTAACTTCTCTATTGTGTTTTCAATACGCATTAATTGCTCTCTGATGCATTTTAATTCTTCTATTACAGGTTGTATAGGATAAAATGGATAGGGGTTCATATTATCACTTCTTTCTCTTTATTTTATGTATTCTTTTGGGTTCTGTGATAAAATATCTACAGGTGATAGTATGCGTCTTAGAAATGTGAAAAATAAAGAAGAAATCATGAATCAATCTACTTGTTTGATTCGTAATCCTGAAGAGTACTTTGGAAAATGGAAACAAGTGTTTTCTAATTCTCATCCCATCTATGTAGAAATTGGAATGGGGAAAGGACAATTTATTATTCAAAATGCCTTGGCACATCCAGAAAACAATTATATAGGAATTGAAAAATATGATAGTGTTATGGCGAAGGCACTTCTAAAAGTACCAGAGGGAATTCCTAATTTAAAGATGGTACGAGCAGATGCTCTATCGATTGATAAAATATTTGATCATGAAATTAATGGGATTTATTTAAACTTTTCGGATCCGTGGCCTAAAAAAAGACATCACTTGAGACGTTTGTCTAGTCGCGTTTTTTTAGAGAAGTATGACTCTATCTTTCAAAAAGAACCATGGATTGAAATGAGGACGGATAATCGAGAACTATTTCAATATTCTTTAGTTAGTTTTAGTTCCTTTGGGTATACGCTGGAAGATGTGTCACTTAACTTACATCAAGATCAAATGCCAACCATTACAACAGAGTATGAAGATAAGTTTTCTAACAAGAATATGCCTATCTATTTTGTAAGGTGTACGAAAGTGTTAAAAACAAGGTAAATTCACGTAAAAACATTTTGTATTTATGAAAATAATGATATAATGAAAAGAGAGTAGGTGAAATATGAAAAAAATAATTGTTTTACTCTCTGTTACGGTTTTATTATTGACGGGATGTAGTGTTTATCGTTTAGATTCTAAGGATTTTGAGAAGAATGTTGACTATTTATTATCTAAGAATTCTAAATTATATAATGTTTATTATGATGGGTATAAGTATTATTTGCCTAAGGGTATTTCTTTTGTTTCAAAAGATGAATATAATGCCTTATTAATGGATCAAAATCAGAATGAATACTATTTGTATGTAGATGCGATTAGTTATTATCATAAGGTAAAAAACGATTATGAAGTAAATGAGTCATCTTATTATTCTGACTATATTGATTATCGCCATAAAAATGGATACTTGCAAATTGATAAAGATGAAGGAAAATACTTTATTCAGTTTGTTTATAACTATGTTAAAATTGAAGCATATGTTCCAGAAGAAGATCTTGTAGATTCTATTACTAATATGTGTTATATATTGCGTTCTGTGAAGTTTAATGATTCTGTTCTTAGCAGTTTAATTGGTGAGAATGTTTTGAACTATCAAGAAGAAGATTATAATTTATTTAAAGCTGATTCTAGTAAGGAATCTTATATGGACGTTGCGAAAAGAAATGAAAATGAGGATTATTCTAAATATTTAGAGGATGAAAAAATCAATTTAGATTACTAAAAGAGGTGAACTCATGGGTGTATTAGATAAAATAAAAAATGCTCTTTTTGAGGTCGAATATGTGGAAGTAGAAGATAAAAAAGAAAAGAAACGTGCGGCTAAAGAGCAAGCTGATGAGCAAAATGAAGCGGAAAAACCAATCGCTAAAAAGATTGTTTTACCAGGTAAAAAAGAAGAAAAAGTTCAAGAAATACAGGAAGAAGAATTAAAGGATGAAGATTTTGAAATACGACCAAAAGATGAAAAAGTAAAGGAAGTATTCCAAGATAATTTCAATGTAATGGATGATGATCCTGTTGAAAATGTTCCTGCACCAGTTCCTCCTGTTGCGGCTCCTCCTGTTGAGGTCCCTCAAGAAGTTGTTGTTGAACCTGTTACTGAAAACAGTTCTGTAGATATTACTCCTCTTGTGGAGCCAAGTGCTGTACAGGCCATTCCTGTCTATCGAGAGAACAATTATACAGAAAAAGATTACGTTCGTGAGTATGATTCCAGCAAAGAGAAAGTTTATAACACGATTAATACAATTTATAATGATTATCGAGTTAAAACAAAAGAAAGTAAGCCATATGGAATGGATCCTTCTTATCATGTTTCTATTAAAGAATATGGTAGTGTTAGTAGAGATGAGAAAGGGAACTTTAGACCTAGTCCTATCCTATCTCCTATTTATGGTATCTTAGATAAGAATTATCGAAAAGAAGATGTTGTGAGTAAAAGAGATGTTCATTCTAGTTATGCAAAGACGAATGCAAATGTAGATGACGTTCGGGATAAGGCTTATGGAAGTAAAGAGGAAGAAGAAATTCCTGAAGTTCCTAAAACAAGACCTGCTTTTTTAGAACCTGTTGAGAAAAATGAAGAAGATGAAAACCTATTGGTTGATTTAACAGATGAGAAGAAACCTGAATTAAAAGAAATTACTGTGGGAGATGCCATGGAGTATTATCATGATTTGGGGCTTGAATATAATGTAGATTATGTAGATGCAAGTGGTAAAAATCAACCTCAACCTTCTGATGATTTAGAAGAGGATATTAAAGATACAATGGATAACTCTGATGAGGAACCAGTTATGGAAAAGACGATGGATATTCCTGTTGAGGAAATTAATACACAACCTGTTGTGGAAGAAAAAGAAGAAATACCTGTTGTAGAAGAAGTGAAGGAAGATCATCCAGAGAAAGAATCAACCCTTGATGATGATGACAACTTGTTTGATTTAATCGATTCAATGTATAAAGAAGAAGAAAAATAGAAAGGAGAGAATATGGAGGCTTTTGTAAATGTATTTTTGCCAGTAATATTATATATAGTTGCAATCATACTATTAATTATCCTAATTGTTGTTGCGTTACGATTACTTAAAATCTTGGATAAAGTTGATAAAATTGTAGATAATATTGATGACAAGGTAAATGCTTTTAACAATATCTTTACTGTGTTTGGAAATGCAGCTGATAAAGTTTCAAGCATTACGGATAGTTTTGTGTTTGCTGCAAGTTCGGCAATTGCAAAGATATTTGGAAAGTTTAAAGGAAAATATAAAGAGGAGGAAGATTATGAATAATAAATCAGGAATTGGAAAATTTATAGCAGGAGCAGCTATAGGATTAGGATTGGGAGTTTTATTTGCTCCTAAGTCTGGAGAAGAAACTAGAAAGGATCTTAAAGCAAAACTTGATAATTTGATTGAACAAGCTAAAAATGTTGATATTGAAGAAGTAAAAAAAGATATTACTAGAAGAGTAGAAGATATCAAAATGGAATTAGTGGATCTTGATAAAGAAAAGGCTCTAGAGATTGCTAAGGAAAAAGGAGAAGCTTTGAAGGTAAAGGCACAAGAATTAGTTGCTGTAGCAAAAGAAAAGGGAACTCCTGCCTTAAAGAAAGCTGCTAATGATGTATTAGAAAGTATTATTAAGATTTCTAAAGATACACAAAAGAAATTATCTGCAAAGTAAAAAGTCAAATTTTTTGACTTTTTTTCTTTTGCGTGATATAGTATCTTTGTAATTTTTGATGATTCATAAACAAGTAGTACGTGTATTTATTTTAGAGACTTAGTGGTTGGTGAAAACTAAGAGAATATAACGTATGAATTACATTATGAGGAGAAGAATCGTTTGCCGCGTTAAGGCATAGAGTGCATGTTTAACATGAAATAAGGTGGTACCGCGAAAATTCGTCCTTAGTGATGATTTTCGCGTTTTTTGTTATAAGGAGGGATGCTTTTGCATACTGAATATGAGGTCCGTATCTTGGAAATTGATCGAAAAGATTTTGAAAAACGATTAGAGAAACTTCATGCAAAATTTTGTTGGGATCATGTGCAAAAAAGATATGTATATGATTTTCATCCCAAAGAGAAAAGCAAATGGATTCGTCTTCGAACCAATGGAGAAAAGACGACACTTACGATAAAGAATTTAGTTACTTCTGAAATAGATGGAACGCAAGAGCTAGAATTAGAAGTGGATAACTTTGATCGTTGTAATTTGTTGTTAAAAGAACTAGGCTATGAACCTAAAGGATATCAAGAAAATAGAAGAGTTCAATATGAAATCAATGGAGTCGAAGTGGATATCGATGATTGGCCTAAGATTCCTACTTATGTAGAAATTGAAGGGGCTTCGGAAGAGGCTGTATACAATGTGGTAGAAGCACTTGGATATACAAAAGAAGAGTGTACTACAAGAGATGTGGAAGGAATCTATTTAGATTATGGTTTTCATCTTAATGAAATTTATCAATTAGAATTGGAGGAGGAAAGAAAATGACATGTTTTGAAGATTTAATGTATAGGGGTTTAATTAAGGATGTTGCGAGTGAAAATATTGAAGAGGTATTAAATGGGGAACCTATTTCCTTTTATTGGGGAACAGATCCTACGGCTGATTCACTAACCGTGGGTCATTATTCTAGTTTAATAACAGCTAAAAGACTTGCAAAATATGGACATCATCCTATTTTACTTGTTGGAGGAGCTACTGGATTAATTGGAGATCCTAGACCAACCGCAGAAAGAGAAATCATTTCTAAAGAAACCTTAGATGGTTATTTTGAATGTATTAAGAAGCAAGTGACAGATATCTTTGATGGAAATGTAGAACTTGTGAATAATTATGATTGGTTTAAAGATATCTCTTGGATTGACTTTTTAAGAGATGTTGGTAAGTATATCAATGTGAATTATATGTTGAATAAAGATATTATTTCTAGAAGATTAGAAAGTGGTATTACCTTTGCAGAATTTGCTTACACATTGATGCAAGGATATGATTATTTATATTTAAATGAAACTAAGGATGTTACGTTACAATGTGCCGGAAGTGACCAGTGGGGTAATATTACGACAGGTGTTGAATTAATCAATAAGAAGCTAGGAAAGCAAGTGAATGCTTTCACAATGCCACTTATTGTAGATTCGGCTGGAAAGAAAATTGGTAAGAGTGAAGGAAACGCTATTTGGCTTGATAAAAATAAGACTTCTTCTTATGAGTTATATCAGTACTTTATTAATACGACAGATGATAAAGTTTATGAATACTTAAAGGTTTTCACTTTCTTAACAAAAGATGAAATTGAAGATATTATGAAGAGACATAATGAGAAACCAGAAGAAAGACTTGCACAAAAGACATTGGCGAAAGAAATTGTGGTAGATTTACATGGAGAAGAAGAATATAATAAAGCCTTAAAAATCACAGAATCTTTATTTAGTGGGGATATTAAAAATTTTACTGCGAAAGAAGTAGAAATGGCTTTTAAAGGATTGGATTCTTTCCTAGTAGAAGAAGATTTAAATGTGGTAGATTTATTAGTTAACAGTGGTGTTTGTTCTAGTAAACGTGAGGCTCGTGAATTTGTATCTAATTCTTCTATTACTATTAATGGGGATAAAGTTACTGATTTAGAGTTTGTTTTAACGCGTGATAAATGTATTGATTCTAAATATGTTGTCATTCGTAGAGGAAAGAAAAAATACTATTTAGGAACTTATAAATAAAAAAGAAAATAGAAATATTTTCTTTTTTTATTGGGTAGATAAATCCTCTTGTTTTTGGTAAAATAAAAAAGTAAGGAGGCAGACTATGAATCGTAAAAAAGTTAAAAAGTTGAAAGTGATTTCTTTTGTTTTGATTTTCTTATTAGTGTGTGAATGTATCTATGTGGGATATCATTTGCTTTTTAAAAGCGAAAAGTCTGTTTATTTTGAAGGGGTTAATGCAATAGAATATGCTGATAAATATTTCATTACTGTTGGTAGTAACAATGATAATGAGTTGTTCTTTGAGAAGGCGAAAATTTCTAAATATAATAATAAAAGAGAAAAAACTTTTGAGAAGTTATATAATGTAGGATTTAATAGTTCTTTCTTTGGGGTGGCCATAGATGGAACTGATTTTGTAACTGTTGGAAGTTATGAAAAAACAGAGAGAGATCATGAAGAACTTATTAGAAGAGCTATTATTGTGAAATATGATAAAGAGGGAAATGTTTTGTTTGAAAAGGACTTTAGTCTTTTAGATAACTCTAAGTTTACTAGTGTTTTGGTAGTGGATGATGGTTATTATGTAACGGGACAAAGTGTTTATCGAAATACGCGAGTTGGTAATAAAGAGGGAGGAGCCATCTTAGCTAAGTATAGTAAAGAGGGGGAATTACTTTGGTATCGGACCTATGGAAGTAATAAGAGTGCTATCTTTAATGATTTTATTGTTTATAATAATTCTATTTATACAGTTGGTACAGATGATGATTATATAGGGATTATTGTTCAGTATGATTTGGATGGTAATTATATTTCTTATAATGATTATCATACAACGGATTCTTTAGGCTTTAGTGGTATTACTGCCTATGGGGATTTCATTTATATATGTGGGGCTCTTCGTAGAAGCAATAATGATACCGATGGGATGATTGTCCGTTATAATTTGGATTGTGTTTATTTGGATCAAGTTGTTTATACGGGAGATGGCATCGAAAGATTTAATAAAGTATTGATGGATGATCAAGAACATTTAGTTGTGATTGGTACTATGGCTATTGCCAAAGAGCAAGGGGGTATTACAGAGTATAATTATGATGGAATTCTTGCGAAGTATGATTTGGACTTAAAGAAAATTGATTCTATTTCTTATGGAGCGGATCGAGATGATTATTTTACAGATATTTTATATCATGACAATGAATATCTTGTGGCAGGCTATTCTTATTATGAAGATGGAAGCTATATGAGTAAATTTATTCGTTATAGTAAAGCCTTGAAAGTATTAGGTGTTGAGTGATGAAAATTACATTGATTAGGCATGCCGAAACAGAAGAGAATTATTTAGGGAAAATTCAGGGTAGAAGTAATCCCTTGCTCAATGATACGGGAAGAAGACAAGTGCTTAGACTCAAAAATAAATTGTCTGCTTTAAATTATGATTTGTGTTTTTGCTCTCCATTAATGAGATGTTTAGAGACTTCTATTGTTTTGGTAGGGGATCGGACAGAGATTGTTCGCGATGATCGTTTAATTGAAAGAGATATGGGAGAGTTGGAAGGTAGACCGAGAGAAGAGTATAATGCTTTTCAGTTTTGGAATTATGATAAGAATCGCTCTGATTATGGAATTGAACCTGTCCAAGACTTGTTTCAAAGATGTGAAGATTTGCTAAAGGAGTTAAAAGAGAAATATGACGACAAAAGTATCATGATTATTACTCACTATGGTCCTTATCGCGCACTTAGACATTTATTATTGAAACATCCCTTGAAAGGGAATCTCTTAGATGGAAAGATAGATAATTGCTCTTGTGAGGAATTTGAAATATAAAAAAAGAACTCTTAGGAGTTCTTTCTTTTTACTTATTATAGAATTCAACGATTAATGCTTCATTGATATCAGCATTAAGCTCATTTCTTTCAGGCATTCTAACGTAAGTGCATTCCTTTTTACCTTCATCATAACTGATATATTCCACTCTTTTTGTTACTTTTGATAAAGATTCAGCAACAACTTTTAAGTTCTTGTCATCTTCTTTAAGTGAAATTACATCTCCTGGCTTACATCTATATGATGGGATATTTACTTTCTTACCATTTACGGTTACATGTCCATGGTTTACTAATTGTCTAGCTCCACGACGAGTAGAAGCAAATCCTGTACGGAATGCTAAGTTATCAAGTCTTGATTCAAGTAATCTTAAGAAGTTATCACCTTGAATACCTTTCATCTTAGCAGCTTCTTCGAAAGTCTTTCTAAATTGTCTTTCATTTAGACCATACATGAAACGTACTTTTTGTTTCTCTTTTAATTGTGTACCATAATCTGATAATTTTCCTTTACGTTCATTTCCGTGTTGTCCTGGTCCATAAGGACGACGAGCTAATTCTTTTCCTGTTTCAGAAATTGAAAATCCAACACGACGAGCTTTCTTATAACTTGGTCCTGTATATCTTGCCATATTCTTTCTCCTTTCCTCTTATTACAAATCTTGAGGAGGATTGGTCATAAATTAGGGAGTTTTTATTCTTCTTTCACCTAACAGCACTTGTTACTTGATTTATGATTAAAAAACACGTTAATTTATTCCAAATCCCGCTGTATCAAGGAATTTGCATTTTTAATTATATTTTATTATCGTTTATATGTCAAGAATTTGTTGTCTTTTCTGTGTCTAATTACGAAACTTTTCCTAAAATGTAGAAATATGTATGTAAAATATGTTAAAATAGGGTTAGAATTGAGGTGATTGTGTGCAAGGACAATTTCTGATTATTGGTTCTGTCATAGCTCTAAGCTTAGTGATTGTTGTTGTAATACTTCACTTCGTAAAAAAAGCTGAAACGAAGTTTTATAAAAACGCATTAAAAAAATTAGAAATAGAGCGAAATCAAATTGCTTCTACTCCTGTATTACTTGAATTATCAAAGGTTGAACCTATTATTAAAAATGATAAGATGGAAGAAAAATATACAGAGTGGCAAGATAAATTTGTATATATAAAAGAAAAACGATTATCTGTGATCGATGATATGTTAATCGATTTGGATGTTTATGTTGAGAAAAGAGATTATAAGGCATGTGTTGTACGAATTGCTAAAACAGAGATTGAATTATATAAGGTTCGTGAGTCGGCAGAACACTTGCTGGATGAAATTAAAGATATTACATTGAGTGAAGAAAAGTATCGTGCTATTGTTATTAAATTGAAATCTAAATATAGAGCTTTAGCCAAAGAATATAATGAGCATAAAGAATTATATGGTATTATGCAAGAAGCTGTAGAATTACAGTTAGAAAACATTGAAAAAAGGTTCCTTGACTTTGAAAAAGTAATGGAAACAAATGATTATAATGAAGTGGTTCATATTTGTAAAGCTCTTGATAATATGATTGATCATATGGATATTTTGATTAAAGAGTTACCAGATGTTCTCCTTATGATTAATACCGTAATTCCAAATCGTATGAATGAAGTTCTTTCTACTTATAATGATATGGTAGAAAAAGGTTTTGTACTTGATTATTTAAATATTAATTATAATATTGAAGAATCTAAAAAGAACTTGGAGAGAATTCTTGATAAAGTAAAGGTTATTAACCTTGAAGGATGCATGTTTGATTTAAAAACTATGCTTGAGTATTATGATTCTTTATTTATTGATTTTGAAAAAGAAAGATTATCTAGAAAAGTTTATGAGGAAGTTTCTAAGGATTTTTCTAAGAGACTTGATAAAACAAATAAACTTGTTAGTGATGTTTATGAACAATTGGATGATATTAAGAACATGTATGACTTAGAAGATGAAGATGTTAGTATTATCCATGAAGTAAATAAGATTCTTGTTGTTATTAATGATGACTATAAAAAGATGGTTCAAAAAGAAGAAGCAAAGTCTTGTCCATACTCTATGTTAAATGAAGAAGTTGAGAAATTAACAAATCGTTTAGCAAGTATGGAAGGGGATTTTGATCAAGCTTTAAAATCACTTGGAAATATGTATGATGATGAAGTTCGTGCTAGAGAACAATTAGAAGAGATTCAAGGCTTTTTAAAGAATTGTAAGAATCAAATTCGTGCTTATAAATTACCAGTTATTACGAATAATTATTTTGTTCAACTAGATGAAGCAAATGAAGCAATTGTAGAAGTGATTCATGAATTAGATCAAAAACCAATTGTCATTAAGACATTAAATACAAGAGTAGATACAGCAAGAGATTTGGTTTTAAAATTATATAATACTACGAATGATATGATTCATAGTGCAGAGTTGGCAGAGAGATGTATTGTTTATTTGAATCGTTTTCGTTCCTCATTCGATGGAGTTGATCAATGTTTAGAAGATGCCGAAGAAAAGTTTAATAGAGGGGATTATAAAGATGCGTTGGATTGTTCCATAAAGGCTACGTCTTTTATTGATGATAATATATATAGAAAGTTGGTTGATTTAAATGAAAAATAATATGGGATTTGGAAAATTTGAAGTTTTAACAATGATTGTTATCTTGATGGGAATCTTTTCTTTCATCGGATATACAGTGATTCAAGGTGCTAATAATCAAAAACTTACAACGATGAAAAAGAGTGGAGTGGCATTTTCAAATGCAGTTTCCACCAATATAGATTCTTTTCATTATACGAATGTGGTTTATTTAAAAGAAGCTATTGATGAAAGAGTTATTTCTAATATCAAGAATCCATTTGGTGGAGGATATTGTGATGCTACGCAATCTAGAGTAGATTTAGAAGGTGGAAATACATATACTACTTTAAAATGTGGGGAGTATTTAATTGAGAAGTCTTCTTTTAATGATATGAAAGCAGTAGATGTATATAAGGTATCTGAATGGTCTCTTTCAAAACCTGAAGGGGATGAGATTGAGGAAAGAGAATTATACAATTGCGAGGAAAATGGAGAAGAAGTATTTGATCAATATTATGATGAATTGTTATTTGTTTATGAATATAATAAACAATATGGAACCGATGTCTATTTTGCAAAAGACATAAAAGGTGGTTCTTGTGATGTTGTTTCAAAAACCTTCTATCGTACTCATGTAAAAGAAAAATAAGTCGAAAGACTTTTTTTTGGTGGATATTTATCTATGGATGTGATAGAATTAGGCATGTTGGAGGTGTCCTATGAAACGAGTTATTTTAATTAAATATGGAGAATTATCTACCAAAAAGGGGAATCGTAACTACTTTATAAATACTCTTCATCGTATGATTTCTGATAAACTTAAAAATTATTCAGTCAAGATTCATAAAGATAGAGCTCGTATGACTATTTTGTTTGATGAGAAAGATTTACCTCAGATTCAAAACATTATTAATAAAATATTTGGTATTCATACTTATCATATTGCGACGGTTTGTGATTCAGATAATGAGGTAATTCAAAAGACTTTGTTGGAAATGATTCAGAAAGAGGCGTTTTCTACTTTTAAGATAGATGTGAAACGTTGTGATAAGAGTTTCCCTATTCCTAGTCAAGATTATAATCGTGTATTAGGAGGCTTATTATTAAAAAATATTCCTAATATTTCTGTGGATGTTCATCATCCTGATTTATGGATTCATGTTGAGATACGAGAAGATTCTACTTATATTTATCATAATTCTTTTGAAGGTTGTGGGGGTTATCCTGTTGGAACACAAGCTCGAGGTATGTTGATGTTAAGTGGAGGAATTGATTCTCCTGTCGCTGGCTATCTTGCGATGAAAAGAGGAGTAGAGATAGATGCTGTCTATTTTGAAGCGATTCCGCATACAAGTTTAGAAGCTAGAAATAAAGTAATTGCTTTATGTAAAAAGCTATCTTTTTATACAGATATGATTCACTTACATATTGTGAATTTTACAAAAATACAGGAAAGTATTTATCAGTATTGTAGGGATGATTACTGTATTACGATTATGAGAAGAATGATGTATCGAATTATGGAAAAACTTGCGAAACAACATAATGCGTATGTCATAATTAATGGAGAAAGTATCGGACAAGTTGCCAGTCAAACACTTACCAGTATGTCTGTTATTAATAGTGTTACCAATATGCCTGTTATTCGTCCTGTTGCGTGTTTAGATAAATTAGAGATTATTGATCTTGCGAGAAAGATTGATACTTATGAGACAAGTATTCTTCCTTTTGAGGATTGCTGTACTATCTTTGTTCCAAAACACCCGGTTATTAATCCAAGGATGGATATCTGTGTGGAAGAAGAGAATAAGTTTGATTATTCTTCTATGATAGAGGAAGCTGTTTCTTCTATGAATACGGTTAATGTCTCTTCTGAAGAAGATGAATTTCATGACTTTTTATAGTATAAAAAACTGATTTGCCTCCAAACTATTATTAGGAGGTGAATAATATGGCTCGTAAGAAAAAGAGTAATACAAAGGCTTCTACGAAAATGAAAGCACCTGGTGTTAAAAAGTCTGTTGATAATATGAAATACGAAATTGCGAACGAATTTGGTGTTCGTTTAGGTGCAAATGCTACTAGTCGTGATAATGGAATCGTTGGTGGTGAAATGACAAAAAGACTAGTTGCGAATGGAAAAAGTAGTAAGAAATCTAAAAATAGTAAATAATGATAAAAAGATAGATTTTTTCATCTATCTTTTCTTTTGTCTTTATTGACTTTTTCTTTTATCTTTGGTATTTTAAGTGTATCGTGAAAAGGAGATTAATTTATGAAGTTTTTATGTGTGAATGCAGGTAGTAGTTCCTTAAAATTTCAATTATTTGAAATGCCTGAAGAAAAAGTGTTAATAAGTGGATATATTGAGAAAATTGGTCTAGAAGACAGTTTTTGGAATACGAAAGTAAATGGAGAAAAAGTAAAGAAAGCTAAGTATTTAAAGAATCATAAAGAAGCAGTTCAAGTATTATTAGATGAGTTAATTGAACATAATGCTGTTAAGTCTTTAGATGAGATTAAAGGTGTAGGACATAGAGTTTTACATGGAGGAGAAAAATATAGTGATTCTATTATTATTACGGATGAAGTCATTGAAGATATTCGTGAGTTGACGAAATTAGGACCTCTTCATCATCCAGGTAATTTGGCTGGTATTGAAGCTTTAAAAGAAGTTTTACCTGATGTTCCAATGGTTGCTGTTTATGATACAGCTTTCCATCAAACGATGCCAGTTAAGAATTATATGTATCCAGTTCCTTATGAATGGTATACCAGATATGGAGTACGTAAGTATGGATTCCATGGAACTAGTCATAAATATATTACGACTGTCATGAAGGAAAAATTAGGAAAAGAAGATGTGAATTTAATTATTTGTCATATTGGTAGTGGAGCTAGTATTAGTGCGATTAAAGAGGGTAAATGTTATGATACTACGATGGGTCTTACGCCACTTGATGGTTTAATGATGGGTACTCGTTGTGGGGCAATTGATCCTTCTATCTTAGAATATGTTTGTAAAGAATCTGATGCAACGATTAGTGATATTACCAATGATTTAAATAAGAAGAGTGGTCTTCTTGGTATTTCAGGATTTAGTGATGCTAGAGATGTAGAAGATGCTGTTGCTAAAGGGGATGAGAGAGCTATTCTTGCTAATACAATGTATAATGATAGAGTGGCTAAATATATTGCGGATTATTTCATTGAACTTGAAGGAAAAGTAGATGCCATTGTCTTCACGGCTGGTGTAGGAGAAAATGGTGTTTTAGCAAGAGCGGATATTCTTGCAAGACTTGCTCCACTTGGTATTGTTGTAGATGACAAAGCAAATGGAGAAATTGCTAGTTTTAAAGAAAAACATGAAGGTATTATTACAACTAAGAAATCTAAAATACCTGTTTGGGTTGTTCCAACAAATGAAGAATTAATGATTATTAAAGATACATACGAAATCGTATGTGGAAAATAAAGCTCAATTGAGCTTTTTTTATTGTCAATTGACGGGTTCATTTTTGTTGTTTCATTGACTTTCTATTATTTCGATTGTTTAATGATAATAGAAGGTGTAGTTTATGAATATACTAGTTATAGCAGCCATAATTCCGGTTTTTGCTTTATGTTCTTTTATCTATTATAAAGATAAGAATAAAGAACCTCCGAAATTGTTGGCGCTTATATTTTTTTTGGGATTTGTTTCTGTTTTTCCTATCTTGATATGTGAATCCTTATTTAATTATTTTTTTCCATTAAAAGAAGCGCATGGTCTAGTTCAAGTGTTTTTAACGGTATTGTTTGGGGTTGCTTTATTTGAAGAGGGCTTTAAATGGTTAATATCTAAATATGTGGGATATCATAATAAAGAATTTGATGAAATCTTTGATATTATTGTTTATTCTGTATTTGCTTCTCTAGGTTTCGCTTGTTTTGAAAATGTCATGTATGTATTGAGTAATGGATTGGGAAATGCTTTTTTAAGAGCTATCCTTGCGGTTCCAGGACATACTTGTTTTGCTATTACGATGGGATACTTTTTATCGAAAGCGAAAGTGGGTCAAATCAATGGGAATCATGAAATCTATGTGAGAAATACGATATTGAGTATTGTAGTTCCTATGATTTTACATACTTTTTATGATAGTTTGTTGTTGGTTGTGAATAATAACATTTTGGAGATGTTTCCTTTTTATATCTTTTTCATCATCATGATTATTGTTTGTTTTATAACCGTTGATAATACGGCAAGAATTCAACAAAACTTATCTGCTAATATAGCGAGTGGAAGTATTGTTCAAAATGATCAGGGTGTTTTGTATTACAACTATCAAAGTACGCCTGTACCTGTTGTTCCTGTTAGCAATGTGAGATATGTGGGGCAACCTACGATGGTTAATCCAATTCCAACCTATCCTCCAGCAAATGCGGTTTCTCCGGTT
This sequence comes from Bacilli bacterium, assembly GCA_017511375.1. Taxonomy (GTDB): domain Bacteria; phylum Bacillota_I; class Bacilli_A; order RF39; family UBA660; genus UBA3789. The sequence goes on from JAFWKJ010000018.1 coordinate 55,962, forward strand.
GCGCAAGCAGCTGTTCCGAATTCTAATACTTTGCAGCCTTCGGAGGCTAATCCACAAACGAATCCATTGTTTAAAGAATTGTCTTTTTGTCCTATTTGTGGAAAACCTGCTAAAGGGTTAAACTATTGTGGAAGATGTGGTTTCAAGTTAAAGTAGCTATTGCTACTTTTTTTATTTGGTGGTTTATAGTATAATAATAATATATTTAAAGAAAGAGGGAGTACAATGAAAATAATCTCTATTAATGCAGGAAGTAGTTCTTTAAAATTTAGTTTGTTTGAGATGACAGACGAAAGTGTATTGATATCTGGAGCTTTCGAAAGAATTGGTTCTGATGGTAGTTGTTATACCATTAAATATAATGGTCAAAAGATAACGGAAGAGGTTTCTTTAGAAACACATACAGATGCTGTTAAGATTTTATTAGATAAATTAGTTGCTTTGGAAGTGATTCGTTCTTTAGATGAAATCAAAGGGGTAGGACATAGAATCGTACATGGGGGAAGTAAGTATTCAGAATCTGTTTTTGTGACAAATCAAGTAATGGATGATATTGAAGAGTGCAAAGATTTCGCTCCCTTACATAATCCAGCTCATTTATTAGGAATTAAGGCATTTAGAGAAGTATTACCTGATACGCCTATGGTTGTTGTATTTGATACTGCTTTCCATCAAACGATGGATGAGGTTACTTATTTATATCCGGTTCCTTATCATTGGTGTGGAGATTATGGTGTTCGTAAATATGGAGCTCATGGGACAAGCCATCGCTACATTACAAATGTTGTAAAAGACATCCTTCAAAAGGAGGATTTCAAATTAATTAGTTGTCATATTGGAAATGGTGGTTCTATTACAGCTATTAAAAATATGAAATGTGTTGATACGAGTATGGGATTTACTCCTTTAGCAGGTATTATGATGGGTACTCGTTCGGGAGATGTTGATCCTTCTATTATTCCTTATGTGATGGAAAAAGAAGGAAAGAATGCAAGTGAAGTCCTTGATGATTTAAATAAACGTAGTGGTGTATTTGGAATGAGTGAATATAGCCACGATTTAAGAGATATCGTTTCAAAATGCGAGGGAAATGATCCGAAAGCAATTTTGGCAAAAGATAAATATGTTCGTAGAATTGTAGATTATATTTCTCAATACTATGTGTTATTGGAAGGCTGTGACTTAATTGTCTTCACGGCAGGAGTAGGGGAGAACAACTCTGTAATTCGTAAGGAGGTTTGTGAAAAGCTTGCTTGCTTAGGAGTTGAGATTGATTTAGAGAAAAATGCTGTACGAGGAGAAACTCAAAAAATTAGTACTGATCAATCTAAAATAGATGTTTATGTAATTCCTACGGATGAGGAATTGATGATTGCAAGAGATACTCTTGAACTAATAAAGAATAGATAGGAAATGATTCATGTATAATGATGTTATAAAAAAAATAAAGGAATATGATACGATTGTAATTGCAAGACATGTGGGGGTAGATCCTGATGCTTTATGCAGTCAACTGGCTTTAAGAGATTCAATTTTACTTACTTATCCAGAAAAGAAGGTTCTTTCTATTGGAACAGGGAGTAGTAAGTTTTTGAATTTTGGTAAGTTAGATCGACTTGAAAAGGTGGAAAATGCATTACTTATCGTTTTAGATACACCTGATAAGAGAAGGGTTGATAGTTTAGATTTTAATCAAGGATCTTATACGATTAAGATTGATCATCATCCCTTTGTGGAAAAGTTCTGTGATTTAGAAATTGTGGAAGATGATAAATCTTCTACTTGTGAGATCATATTAAATTTGATTTTTTCTACAGAATTACAATGTAATGATTCTATTGCGGAACTTTTATATATGGGAATTGTATCTGATTCTAATCGCTTTTTGTTTAATAGTTGTGGGGCTGATACCTTTTTGTCTGTTTCTAAACTACTAAGTCAATATTCGATTGATTTAGCCAAAACGTACGAAAAACTTTATTTGAGGCCATTAAATGAAGTACGATTAGAGGGATATATTTCTCTTAATATGAAAGTTACTCCTAATGGACTTGGTTATGTTATTATTAATGATGAGATTATTAATCAACTTGAAGTAGATAGCGCTTCTGCGGGAAATATGGTTAATAATTATAATTATATTAAAGAAGTATTGGTATGGGCTACGATAACGGAAGATATTAAAAATAATCAATACCGTGTATCCATTCGTTCTCGAGGTCCAGAAATCAATAGAATTGCTGAAAATCACAATGGTGGAGGGCATAAGTATGCTTGTGGAGTTAAAACAAAATCATTGGATGAGGCAATTTCAATTATGAAGGATTTAGATTTATTACTACAAAATTATAAGTCTTAGGATGAAGGTGATTTTATGGTTATTAAGGAAGCTAATTTAGATGTTATTGCTACTCGTAGAAGTCAATATCCTGATGATGGGAAACCAGAATTCTTATTAGTAGGTAGAAGTAATGTTGGTAAAAGTAGTTTTATTAATACAATTTTGTCTAGGCATAATTTAGCTTATATTTCCTCAAAGCCTGGAAAGACACAAACTTTAAATTTTTATGCAGTGAATAATCAATTCTATTTGATTGATGTTCCTGGTTATGGATATGCTAGTACAGACAAAAAAACACAAACAAAGTTTGGCTTGATGATTGAAGAATATTTAGAGAAGAGAACTGAATTAAAAAGAGTTTTCTTACTTATTGATTTTCGTCATGGACCTACGGAAGATGATATGTTGATGTATAATTTCTTAAAATATTATAATCTTCCTGTTACGGTGATTGCGACTAAGGCAGATAAAGTAGGGGGAAGTAAAAAAGAAAAGAATTTGAAGGATATTCTTCGTGCGATGGATTTAGCTGTGGGAGATGATTTTGTAGTCTTCTCTAGTGTTACTAAATTAGGAGTAAAAGAGGTTCTAAAAAAGATTGAAGATATTATTATGGAATAGTATCTTTATGTGAGAAGGTGATTTTCTTGAGCTCGAGAAAAAAATTATTGTATATTTTTGGTTTTATTATATTAGATGCTTTTTTATTAGTAGGGTTTCTTGTGATTCGAGATGCTACTTCTATTAATAAATTAAAGAAAGAAATTAATGAATTAACAAAATTAGATGTTACAAGTGATCGCTTTAATCGTAGTATTCAAACTTCTGGTAAATATGCCGTTGTGGAAGAATCCATTAAAGATTATCTAGATGGGTATGCGATTGAAGTACAAGACCTTGGAACCCTTATTCATGATCCAAAACTAACGAAGGTTTTATCCTATGAGAATTATGAAAAAGATGGACCAGAGTTTAATGAATCGATTGCTTATTTGGAGGAATCTAGAGAACTTTTTAATGATAAGATTGATGGGTTATTATATGATTTAGAAGAAGAACAGATTATGAATCATATTCATGAACGTATTGATGATTCATACTATGTAGGGTTATATCAAGACTTGATGTTTGATGATAGTATGAAGGGGGAACTTGATCAATCTAAGGAATTGTTTCAAAGAACAAGAACGAAAATGAATAATATCTATGATAGTAGTTTAGAGGTGTTAAATTTCTTAAAAACTTATCAAGGTTCTTGGGAATTAGATAATGGTACCATTAAATTTCAAAATGATGAGTTGTTGGAGTACTATAATTCTTTAGTTTCAAAAGTAGAAGTTAGAAAAGATGAGTAATCATCTTTTTTATATTACAATGGTAATTACATTATTACTTCCTTTATTAATAACTCTTGTGAGTGTATTATGTAGTTTGAATCTTATGAAATGGTAAATGTTCATAAAAGAAATATTATTTCGGGCAATCAAATCTAAAAAAATTTGATATAATTAGTATAGGTGGTAGGTATGAAAAAAACTTTGGAAAATAAAATATTAGAGTTTAATACCTATCTATCTAGAATAAGAATAGAATTACCTAAAGAGTATAAAATTATTAATCCTTTTAATGGATCAAACAAAGAAAAAATAAATGATATTACCAAAAAGTTTTATCATAAGTTTTATAATGATAATAAAAAAAGAATTCTAATTCTAGGCAGTTCTCCAGCAAGGAGAGGAACTGCTGCTACAGGAATACCTTTTGAAGATAATGAGCACTTATATAAAACTACAGGAATATCTATAGATGATTTTTATATAAACAAATCGTCTTCTAATTTTTTATATGAAGTTATAGATAAATATGGTGGAAGCGATAGATTTTATTCTATATTCTACATGAATTTTATTTGCCCTTTAGGGATAGTAAGAACTAGTGATAAGGGTAATGAAGTTAATTGTAATTACTATGAGAATAAAGAATTACTAAAAGCATTATATCCATTTATTGTAGAGTCATTAAAAAAACAAATAGAATTAGGAATAGATACTTCAATAGTGTATTGTATTGGTAGTGGAGAGAATTATAAATTTTTAAATGATTTAAATAATAAATTGCATCTATTTAAAAAAATAATCCCATTAGAGCATCCAAGGTATATAATGCAATATAATTCAAATAAAAAAGAAGAATATATAAAAAAATATATAGAATTATTAAAGGAGGAATAATTTATGGAAAAACAATATGAATTTTTTATAGCAGGTAAATTTAGAAATAAAGATAATATTTTGAAGATTTGTGATATTTTTGATAAATATAATATTTCTTATTATTGCTTTTTAAAAAGTGAAAATTCAATGATGAATTATGGTGATAAAAATCAAACACAAGAAGAGAAAATGAAAGAGTTTGAAAGTCTAGGATTAAAAAGCGATGCTGTTTTAAGAATATTTAATGAGGATATAGAAGCGCAAAGAAATTCAAATAATTTTTTATTGGTTTTACCAGCAGGTAAATCAGGACATATAGAAGCTGGAATATCTTATGGTATGAATAGAAAATGTTATGCGATAGGAGAATATGATGCGACAGATTCACTATATAACATTTTTGAAAAAATATTTGAAGATAATAGTCAATTAGAAGAATTTTTAAAAAATTATAATAACTAAAATGTATACAAGAAAAAAGAAGCATGGCTTCTTTTTTATATTACTAAAGTAATTACGTTGTTACTTCCTTTATTGATTACTTTTGTGAGTGTATTTTGTAGTTTGAATCTTATGTTTTCTGGCATAAGATTTATTTTGGATTGGATTCCTTCTTGTACGATGGAATCTAGACTTCTTCCAAATATTTCACTTTTCCAGATTTCCTTTGGATTTTTATCTTGATCTTTTGTGATATAATCGATTAGCTCTTTGGATTGAACTTCACTTCCAATGATTGGTTCAAAGGTAGATTCAACGTCTACTCTTATCATATGAATAGATGGGGCTACAGCTTTTAGTTTAATTCCGTATCTTGATCCTTGTTTAATTACTTCTGGACTATCTAATTTCATATCTTCTATAGAAGGGGTAGCGATTCCATAACCTGTTTGTTTTACCATATTTAGAGCATATTTGATGGAGTCATATTCTTTTTTCGCAATACTATATTCTTGGAATAGGGATAATAAATCTACTTTTGTTTTTATATCCTTATTGACTAATTCTTTTAATGTTTCTTGGTAGAGTTTTTCAGGAGCTGATAAATTGATTGTGATGCTTCCTGTGGATGTGTCTACTTCTGATAAATAACATTTTTTAATATATTCATTTGTTTGAAATGCTTCGGTTATTTTTTCTACATCTCGTATTTTATCAATTTCTATGATACTTTCTTTCATAGATTGAATGTAGGCTTTTTTGACTTTATTATTTGGCTCTAATATAGATATCCATTCTGGCATATTTACTTTTATTTCAAGTACTGGAAATTCATATAATGCTTCCTTTAAAATATGATACATATCTTGTTCTGTCATAGATTCAATACTAATAGGTAATACAGGGGTCTGATATTTTTCTTCTAATTCTATTTTTAATTGTTCTGTTTCTGGAAGACTTGGATGTGTTGTATTTAAAATAATAATAAATGGCTTTCCTAAAGTTTTTAATTCTTCTACTACACGATTTTCTGCCTCTTCATAGTCTTTTCTTTCAAAGTCTCCAATAGAGCCATCTGTTGTGACTACGATTCCTATGGTAGAGTGTTCTTTAATGACTTTTTCTGTTCCTATTTCGGCGGCTTCTATAAAGGGGATTTCTTCATTATACCAAGGGGTTTTCACCATACGTGGACCATTTTCATCTGTTGCGCCTATGGCGTTTTCTATCATATAACCCACGCAGTCTATTAGTTTTATATTACAAGTAAAATCATCTACTTTTATTTTTGCGGCATTGGTTGGGATAAATTTTGGTTCTGTGGTCATAATGGTTTTTCCTGATGCACTTTGTGGAATCTCATCTAAAGTTCTTTTTTGTTCATAAACGCTTTCCATATTCGGAATAATAAGTGTTTCAACCATTCTTTTAATAAAAGTTGATTTTCCTGTTCTAACGGCACCTACTACTCCTAGATAAATATCTCCGCCACTTCTTTTGGCGATATTTTTTATGATGTCTTTTTTTTCCATACCTAATCTCCTTATTTCAATTAACTATATGTTTATAAAATAAAAAAAGAACTAAAAGTTCTTTTGAAAATGTATACTATTGAGTATTTCCTTTTTATCTTTTTTACAAGCGTCTTTCTTATAGGCGTCAAACGTAAGGATGTATAAGATTTCTTGTTCTTTTTTTATATACAAGTCTTTTGTTGTATCGTTAGATTCCAGTTGAATGCTTAACCAGGTATTCTCTTGATATTGGACTTCTTTTTTCTCTTTTTCTTTCCAATGATAGTAGTTCTCTTGGTTTCTTGTGTAATACTCTTCTTCTGATAGGTTTGTTTTTTCTCCGGTTATAGTTATAAAACAAGTTCCTTGTTTGGAATCTTTAAAATGTTGATAATTATTATGATTGGCTGTTTCTTGTACCGTAGAGGGGATTTTATAGGCCATATTATAAATTGTATAATGATCCTTATCTTGTTTTTTTGGGGATAGACTCATTTTAGTTATCCCTATGAGTGCTACATACATTATTAATAAGGGTATTATTTTAATTAGAGAAAGGGGTTTTCCTGCTTCTCTACATTTTTCGATGATTGTTTTTGAATCTTTATACTTCTTTTTAATTCTTCCTACTCGTTTTTTTATTTCTTGATAGTAATAATCATTGATTTCAAAGCCTAATAAAATATTTAGAACTAAACGGATAAGGATACCTAATCCTTCTGATAAATAAATATATGTCATGATATAGATTAGTGAAATGAAAAAAGCTTGTTTATACATTTTTTTATAAATTAGATAAAAAGGTCCAAAAATGGCAGCATAGATAGAAAAATGACCGGTCATTATCTCTGTATTATCTCCTAGACAGGCTCTTATATATTGGTCATCTGCTCGCTCTATATCTTTCTTCTCTTTCTTCTTAGATGAAAAAGAACTCCATTCGGATGTATTCCTTGTGGAGTTTATTTTTGTTCCGCAATGACTGCAGTATTTTATATCTTTATTTAGTTTTGTATGACATTTTGGACATACCATTTTTTAACCTCTCTTTGGAGCAATTTGTTTCATGATTATCTCAATATGACAATTATTTGATTCTAATTCTTTAATGATATCAATATCTTCTGGAGCGATTTCTTCATAGATTTCTTTGTTTACCATAATTCTATGAGGGTTTTCTACATAGAAACCTAATTTAGATATCATATCGTGAGAAACAAATAATTGACCATTATTATTACATACAATTACTTTATATTCTGCCTTTTCTGTGAGATATACATTGGCGATGATTGGTTCTTTTGCATAGGATTGAATTTCCTCATAATTAATTTCTCTACATGGTTTATTCAAGATAGTAATTGTTGCATCTTCTCTTGAAGTTGGTATGTATAAGTTTGCTGTTTTCGTATCTCGATAAACGATTGTTGGTTTATCAATGACCTCTTTTATGATGTCGTCGTCGCCTAAAACTTTTTTGACTATGTCTTCATCATTTAGAACAGATTTTATGATGTCGTCGTCTCCTAGAACTTTTCTAATTGTTTCTTCATCGTTTAAAACACTTTTAATAATATCATCATCCCCTAATACAGGCATAATTCTGTCTATATAAGGTTTAATATTATCTTTTACTTTGCTGTCATCATAAGTTTTTGCGTGAGCAAATAAATTCATTCTTTTTTGGATATCATATAATTTCTGAATGGTTTCTTCTATATCTTTTTTATCTGGAAATTCTTTCATACGGGCATAAATGTTTGTGCTTGGTCTCATTAAGAATTCTACACTACGATAATGAAGAGCTTCTTCTGCGTCTTTTAGTTGGTTTTCTGTTATGGAATAACAGTTTTTGTTATCTATAATCTTTGGTTCTCCTTCGATTTCCAAATCTGAGTTTTTTAATAAATCATATATATCTCTTGTGACGTAGCTTTTATTTGATTCATGATCTTTATATAGTACAAAAAGATATTCTGCTGGTTTCATTTCATCTGGCAATTCTATTTCTACGTAGTTTCTTTTTAGTCTTACTTTTTCTCTAGCAGATAGGTTTTCTATTTCTTCTAAGTTATCTTCTGTTACTTGGCAGAAAGTTGTACCATTTATCATTCTCTTTGATTGAGGAGTTATTCCATATTTTGTACAGGTATTATCTGAAATGTATAAGATTCGATTATGATTAATATCTACATATACAGTAAAAGATAAAACTAATTGTAAATCAAAGATCTTAATAATGTTTGGAATAAGGACTTTAGAGCTATTTTGTGTTTCCATTTTTATGGTTTCTAAATCGGCTTCATTTACTTGATAACAAGTTTGATCCTTTATTTGTTTAATATCATTTTGATTTCCTACATGGTATTGTTTACATAATTCTTCACTAATATACAATCCTGTAGCTTGCTTATAAACATTAAAATATACCCTGGTTTGATCCATAAAGCTCTCTTCCCCTTTTACTTCTTCTTTCATCTTTATACACTCCTACTATTTACTATTATATAATAAAAAAGGCTAAATAAATAGTCTTTTTTAAAACATTTTTTCAATATTTTTTGGTACTTTATCGTTTAAGATGGCCGTGACAATTTTATCTGCTTTTTCTTTAGGAACTTCTTTTCCTGTCATCTGACTTAGTTCTTTGATTATTTCTCGTATTGTTTTTTCATCTTTTAAGTTGTTTTTTTGTAGTTTATTAGCTAAAGAAAGAATGGTATCTTTTTTTATATTTGTTTTCTTTTCTATGGAGTTAAATAAATTATCCTTTAACATAAAACCTCCTATCATATTTTATGTTAGGAGGTTTCTATTTATTTTGTTTTTCCCATTTTAGAACAAATTTTGTTGAATTCATCTAGGGAGATAAGACCTTTGTTTAGTCTTTCTTGTAACATTTGAAAGGATCTATCTTGCATTTCTTGTTTATCCATGATGTTTTTGTGTTGAGCTGTTTGACTCAAGTCATTTATATAATTATTATTTGGTTGATTATTTATACTTGGGTTGTTGTTTGTGAAATTGTTTTTTGGTTGTATATTTGTATTTTTACCAATTATCATTCTTCTTCTCCATTTCTATTTTTGAATTGAAGAATAATAGGGGTTCCTTCCAATTCAAAGTTTTCTCTTATTTTGTTTTCCAAATACCTTTCATAAGAAAAGTGTACTAATCCTTTATTATTGACTCTAAACGTAAATTTTGGTGGTTTGGTTCCTGTTTGAGAAGTAAAGAATATTTTTAATCTTTTTCCTTTATAAGAAGGGGGAAGATTTAATTGATAAGCATCTTGTATGACTTCATTTAATAAACTTGTTTTTACTTCTCTTTTTATGTTTTCATTTACTTTAACAATCTCTGGCATTAAGGTATGGATTCTTTTTTTGGTTAAAGCACTTAAAAAGACGATAGGGGCATAAGGCGCAAATTGAAATTCCGCTCTCATTTCTTTTTCAAATTCAGGAATTGTTTTGTCCTTTATTTTATCCCATTTATTTACTACAAATATAAGCCCTTTTCCTCTTTCAATGGCATATCCTGCAATATGCTTGTCGTGTTCTGTGATTCCTTCTTCGGCATTAATGACGACTAAGCATATATCTGATCGATCAATGGATTTTAAAGAACGGAATAAACTGTATTTTTCAATACTTTCAAATACTTTTCCTTTCTTTCTCATCCCGGCTGTATCGATTACAATATATTCTTCATTATTATACTTTAGTACAGAGTCAATAGAGTCTCTTGTTGTTCCTGCTATATCTGATACAACGACTCTTTCTTCATTTAATAAAGCATTTGTTAAAGAACTTTTTCCAACATTGGGTCTTCCAATAATAGAGAATTTCACACGATTATCTTCTGCTTCTTCTTGTTCATGGAAGTTCATGGTAATCGTATCCATTAAATCAATATACCCAGTATTATGAATACCACTGATAGGAATATAGGTATCAAAACCTAATTCATAGAAGTCATATAAATTATCTTTTGCTTCTTTTACATCCATCTTGTTGATAGCTACAATGACTTTTTTATCCGTCTTTCGAAGAATATCTCTTACAATCAGGTCATTGGCTGTTAAACCTTCTTTTCCATCTACAATAAAAACAACAACATCGGCTTCATTAATAGCAATTTCTGCTTGCATTTGAATTTCCGTATTAAAATCCATTTTGCTGGCATCAATTCCTCCTGTATCAATCAAATAAAACCTTTTTTTGTTGTAACTTGCTTCTTGATATATCCTGTCTCTTGTTACTCCGGGAATATCTTCAATGATAGAGATTTGTTTTCCTACTATTTTATTAAATAGAGTTGATTTTCCGACATTTGGTCTACCGACTAAAGCTACTGTTGGTAATTTCATAATATCCCCTCCAATTCACGTATATTATAGCATAAGTTTGTAAAGTTTTAAATATTTTTTCTTTTCTGTACAAAGGGAATTAAAAAAATGCTATAATTATCCTGGAAGGTGATAGGATGTCTGAAGAAAAAAAACAAATAAAATGGTATGAGAGTGGAAATACCATTACGACTTTAATTATTATTACAATTTTGGCTGCTATATTTTGTAGTCAATCATTTGCTGTTTCGGGAGATAGTAATTTTTCTATTTTTTCGAGTGTTATTAATCATAATTCGGTGTATTTAGTTGTACTTGTTTATTTTGTACTGTTAAAAACAAAATTTGGAAAGAAATACTTTAATTATTTAAATGTATTCTTAATCTTTTTCTATTTGATAACAACTTGTACTTCTATTTTAACGTTATTTCAATCATTCTCTTTAAATACGGTATTGGATTTTTTAAAGAATGTAGTACTTTTATTATACTTATTCCATACTATGTTTCGAGATACGAGAGTATGGCATGATTTAAAACTAGGATCTTCTCCTTTTAATGAGATTCATAATGATAGTTATTATTATGCTTTACTTGTTTTGGTAGTATTAGGGTTAGCGGTTAATTTGATCTCTACTTTGATGATTGATGGATTGTTTATTCCTGTACTAGATGCTTTATATTTATTATTGTTTGGGCGATATATCTATTTATATAGAGACTATTTGGATTATCATATGATTGATGCTGATAATGAAGGAAATTTTGATGAGATTAAGAAGTCAATTAATGATAATATCAATGATGTTTTAGATAAGACGGATATTGATGATAAAATAGTGGCTGCCGCAGGAAAAGTAAAAGAAACTACAAAAGATATATTAGATAAGACGGATATTGATGATAAGATTGTAGATGCTGCTAAAAAGGCAAAAGATAAAATCAAAGAAAAGACGAAAGAAACAAAAAATGAAAAGAAGGGGGAGAAGTAATTATGGATTTGTTTGAAGAAATTAGTAAAACAAAGAAAGATTTTCCGATGAGAAGTGCAATAAGCAATGAATTTCATCGTCAAACCTTTAATTTCTACCAAGGGTTTGCGATTGTATTATTCGTTATATTATTTGTACTAGGAATCTTTTTAGGAAATTTATTTGCGACTTGTCAGGCTTCTTCTTATTTCTATTCTGATGAGTGTCTTGTTACAGAATTTAACTTTTCTGTTATGATTTTGGTATGGTTTGGTGGCTTTCTATTGTCAACTTTTATCTATGCAATTGGGCATATCATTGAATTACTTAAGAGTATTGACGAAAAACTTGTTAAATTTCAACGTTAATTCTTGCTTTTTCTTATAAATCGTGATAATTTTAATATGTAAGCATAACATGCTTAGTAAATTTATGGGAGGTATATTATTATGAAAAAAGTTGAATTAGTAGAAGCTGTTGCAAAAGCAACTGGTTTAACTAAAGCTGATTCTACAAGAGCTATTGATGCTACATTTGATGCTATTACAGGAGCATTAAAAAAAGGAGATAAAGTTCCTCTAGTTGGATTTGGTACTTTCGCAGTATCTAAGAGAGCTGCTCGTGAAGGACGTAATCCAAGAACTGGTGAAACAGTAAAAATAGCTGCTAGAAAAGCTGTTACTTTCAAAGCAGGATCTGCTTTAAAAGACGCTGTAAACTAATATAGTTTATTAAGAAGAACCTCAAAAAGAGGTTCTTTTTTTGTGTTTTATGATATAATTTTTATAGGTGATAATGGATGCTTGATATTGCTTTAAAGCTTTTAAATGATTTGACGGATCATTCCTATAAAGCCTATATTGTTGGAGGATTTGTAAGAGATTATGTTCTTGGTATTGAATCTAGTGATATAGATATTACTACTAATGCAACACCAAAAGACGTGAAAGAACTTTTTGAAGATAGTTGTTTACCTAATGATGATTATGGGTCTGTTGTTGTATTAAAAAAAGGAATTAGATTTGATATTACGACATTTCGTGAGGAGAAAGATTATACTAATCATCGTAAACCAGGAATGATACAGTATATTGATGATTTATATCCTGATTTATTACGAAGGGATTTTGTTATTAATACATTATGTATGGATGATAAGGGAGAAATTATTGATTATTTAGGGGCGAAAGAAGATATTCAAAAACATATTATACGAACGGTAGGAGATCCTGTACAAAAGTTTATTGATGATAGTTTAAGAATCCTTAGAGCTATTCGTTTTGCGACTATACTAGATTTTGAATTAAGTGATGATGTTGTTGAGGCGATTCATAAAACAAAAGGATATGTAAAAGAATTATCTTATACAAGAAAGAAGGAAGAGTTAGATAAAATTTTTAATAGTCCTAATCGTGATAAAGGAATTCAGTTATTATTAGATTTTGGTTTAGATGAAGAGTTAGAAATACAACATTTAGATAAAGTGTTGGGGCATGATATTGATTGTTCTGCTGAAGTATGGAGTATGTTAGACTATTCCTCAAAATATTCTTTTCAAAAGAGCGAAAGGGAATTAATTAAAAACCTTCATAAAGTAATGGATTTGAATAATAGGGATCCTGTGGTATTATATACTTATGGATTATATGTGAATAGTTGTGCAGGAAAGATTAAAGGAATGGATATTAAAGATATTACGGAGAGTTATACTCAATTAGCGATTCATAGTAGAGATGAAATTGATATGGATGCAGAGACTATTATGAATCTTTTAAAGAAATCACCTGGTAAGTATTTAAAAGACATTTTTGATGATATTGAAAGAGAGATTCTTTATCATAGATTAGAAAATCAAAAAGAAAAAATTAGTAAATATATTATAGATCATTATAAGGGGTGATACTTTTGAAAAATGGGATAAAAATATTAATTGTTTTGATCGTTGGGATGATATGTCTGCCTGTATATGCAGCCGATTATAAATTGGGAGACGTAGTTCCTATAGAAGAAAGTATAAGTGTTACTACAGAGTTGTTTGCGTATGAGGGAATTACCTATACACCAACTGTTTCAGGGAAGGAATATGGTAGATTTAGTTTTAAATCTATTAAAAATGTTTCTTCTTCTACAGCTACTGTAAGTATTGATATTTTGTTGTTTGATTCGAAGAAGGAAAATATAGGATTTGTTACGTATTGTTCAGAACAAGATTTTAGTGGAGAGTATAATTACACAAAACTTAATTCTGGAGAAGCAACGGAGTATTATTTTAATGTGACGGATCGTTATTTGGTGGAAGGAAAGAAACCATCGGATGTCATATATTATGCCGTTTATGATGATAATAAACATTGTCATGTTGGTGGATATACGAAATATGCAGGATTAACGATGAAAGAAATTAGTGAAGGGGTTGTAAAACAAACAGAAGGAGATCCTAACAATCCTTCTACTATGGATTATTATACCCTTAGTCAATATTTAACACCTTCGCTTATTGCTACTTTCCTTATGATTCTTGTTGTATCTTATATAATACAAGGGCTTATCTATAATGCTTTACATAAGAGAATGTATGGAGAATATACGATTCTTGTATTTATTCCTATTTGTAATCAGTATCTAGCGATTAAAATGGCCTTTGGAGAAATGGTTGCGAAGATTTATCTTTTCTTACTGGTTGCTTCTATCCCTATGGCTTTCATGGGGTTGGGAACGATTGTTTCTTCCATTACGGGATTATTAGGAACTGCTGCGTTCTTTATGATTATTTATAGATTAGCATCCAAGAATTATGAAACTGTTAATCAAGAAAACCTACGTCTTCCTCCTCGTGAAAATAAGGAAGAATTTACAGGAGTTACGAATCCTGCCTCTGAAGAAGCAAATAATATGGTTGTGAATGAAAATGTAGAAGAAAATGGAGAGGAAGTAAATACGATGACTCCTGTTGCTTCAGAAGAAGAAACACCAGTAGAACAAACATCTAATCAGCAAGAAGGATTCCAAGAGAGTGGACCTCAATCAGAAGAATTAAATTCTTTTCTTGCAAATCCTGCAGATGGTATGAGTGAATCTACTGGTACACAATCTCAGACGGAAGAAGGAGAATCAGAACTTATGAATCTATTTAAGTAGATTCTCTTTTTTTGCTTTCATAATCATAATATGATAAACTAAAGGTACATTTGGAGGTGATAGGTGTGAAGAGTTCTAAACTTATTGAACTATTTAAAGATGGAAATCTTGTTATACCTATGTACTTGCTAAAGAATTATAAGAAATTTCATTTGGATTTAAATGAATTTGTTTTCTTGATGTATTTATATAATTTAGGAGATCGATTCTTATTTAATCCTAATCTTTTTGCTGATCAACTTAATATAGATTTATCAAAAGTGATGCAATTAACGAGTGATTTAACGGATAAGGGGTTAATATCTATAGAGACTCTTGAAAATGATAAGGGTGTTATGGAGGATATTGTTGTTCTTGAAAACTTTTATCAAAAGTTGAAATTAGCGGTTGTGGAAGATATTAATATAGATGAATCTAAGAAGAAAGAGGATTCTACCATCTATGAAGTGATTGAGAAAGAATTTGGTAGAACACTTAGTTCTATGGAATATGAGATTATTCGTGCGTGGCTTGAACAAAACTATAGTGAAGAACTTATTCGAGAGGCTTTAAAGGAAGCAGTATTAAATGGAGTTTCTAATTTAAAGTATATTGATAAGATTTTGTATGAATGGGAAAAGAATGGAATCAAGAGTGTGAAAGATGTGGATTCTCATCGAAAGAAGAGACAAGCTGCTATTGGAAAGAATAAAGAGGTTGATCGTGATATTGATTTAGATAGTTTGGAGTGGGATTGGTTTGATGCAGACGACAAGGATTGAGGAATATTTAGATTCTTTGTTTCCAAATCCTCGTTGTGAGCTGATTTATCACTCTGATTATGAATTGCTACTTGCGATTGTTTTAAGTGCTCAGACAACGGATAAAAGGGTAAATAGTGTGACTCCTATCCTTTTTCAAACTTATCCAAAGTTGGAGGACTTAAAAAGTGCACCGATTGATGCACTAGAAAGTATCTTAAGACCGATTGGTTCTTTTCGTAAGAAGGCTATTTATATTAAGGAGATATCTTCTATTTTAGTGGATGAGTATCAAGGGTGTGTTCCTAGAGATCGAGATTTGTTGATGACACTACCAGGAGTTGGGAGAAAGACGGCTAACGTGTTTTTAAGTGAGTTTTATCAGGATTCCTTTATTGGGGTTGATACTCATGTAGAAAGGGTTTCTAAGAGGTTAAAAATAGCTAATGCTAAGGATTCTGTTTTGCAAGTGGAGCAGAAGCTTATGAAAAAGTTTCCTAAGGAGTCCTGGGCCAAACTTCATCTACAAATGGTATTGTTTGGAAGATATTATTGTAAGGCTGTTCATCCTAGTTGTGAGGAATGTGGTTTGCGAGATATCTGTCGAGAGAAAAATAAAAATATTCGTACTTGAGTACGAATATTTTTTTATTTACATGTATTGGTTGCACTGTCGTAAGTTTTATTTGGATCATCACATTCACATTTTTTAGTTACTGGATTTAGTGTTGCATCTGACGGACAAGTAATCGGTGTTGTAGTAGGCTCTGGCTCTTCTTCTTTTTCAAGCCGTGATGTTGCAGCATTACTTTGTACGTCTGTGTAATTCTTATAAGTTGCGATAACCTTATATTCTCCATAAACACTACCACTTGGTGTGAATGAGTAGGC
Organism: Bacilli bacterium; assembly: GCA_017511375.1. Lineage (GTDB taxonomy): Bacteria > Bacillota_I > Bacilli_A > RF39 > UBA660 > UBA3789. Next base: position 72,562 of record JAFWKJ010000018.1, read on the forward strand.
CGTTTTATCTGTCCAATCTATCAAATGACCATCTTTATAAATGTTATATCCAAATTTACCATGAGCTGGATTTGCTAAGATACTTGGGTCTACTGAGTTCCATGTTAATGTTACGCGTGAACCAGTAGCAGTAACTCTAAAGTTTCCAGGAGCAGGTAATTTATAATTTGTTGTATCATATTCAGTTGGTTCATAACCTTTTTTGAACAATTCATATATTCCTTCTGTACCAGGGGCTGCTAATTTCGCAGGATTACTTCCTACGGCAACTCCTATCTTAACAACGCTTGCTGGTTGCTGGAATTCTGCACGATCATATTCCATCGCTCCTGAATTAACATAGGCATTAAATAAATAGTCTTTTGCCATGGTAGCAGGAATATTATGTAGGATATATCCTTCTGCGATTTGTTCTTTTGTTAAACTATCATATCCATACCACATACCAATAACTGTTTTGGTTGAATAACCAACAACCCATGAGTCTCTGACAGCATCCCATGGCATATCATAATCATCCATTGTTTTATCATCATAGTTTGTAGTACCTGTCTTTGCAGCTACATTGTGTGGTGTACCACCAGTTAAACTAACATCTTGTAGTACACTTGAAATCATATAAGCAGTAGCATCAGACATTACTTGTCTTCTAACTGGTTTATATTCAACTTCTTCTTTAGATTGTCTATAGATTATTTTATTAACAGCATGTGGTTCGTTATAATATCCTCCATTTGAGAATGCAGCATAGGCTGCTGCCATTTGTAATGGAGATACACCTGTGAAGGCTCCAATTGCATGGGCTTCATGAATATTATATGGTTCATGAGTATCTGTTGTATTATCTGGATTCACACATTTCTTTGAATTCAAATCATAATCATAACCTTTAGCACATATTTCTGGTTGAATACCTAAGTTGGTAACAAATTCTCTTATCTTAGCATTATCTACTTGTTGGAAAGCTTTTAATGCAGGAATATTACGAGAATGAGATAATGCGGTTCTAAGAGTAATGGTTCCAAAGTATCCACCATCCCAGTTCTTTATAGATCTACCATTTGAATAAGAATATGGTGCATCATCGAATATTTGATAGGTTGACCAGTTGTTATATTCAATTCCCGGACCATAATCAAATAGTGGTTTTGCCGTAGAACCAGGTTGTCTTCTTATGTCTGTAGCAAAGTTAAACTGATCGATGGTACCGTTACTTCTTGAACGGGTATTTCTTCCGTTACCAATTGCCCAAACTTTTCCTGTTTCGGAATCTAGAACGGCAACACCTGATTGAACTAAATCATCTTTCCATTCATAAGTCTCACCATTTAGAACAGAATTAACTGCATTTTGTCTTCCTCTATCTAAGTTGGTATATACAAGAAGTGGTGTTGTATATGGGTTAACTCCAAATCTATCTTTTAATTCATCTACTACATAATCAATATAACCTTGATAAACATTTTCTGATGCATAGGTTGCATTAGAAGTTAATATTTCAATAGGAATATTGTTTGCTATCTCTTCTTCTTCTTCTGTGATATAACCATGTCTTCTCATCAATCTTAATACGGTTTTTCTTCTGGCAGCTGCATTTTCTGGATTGGTTGTTGGTTTAAATGCATTAGGAGATTTAAACATACCAGCTAAGATAGCTGCTTCACTTAAGTTAAGGTCTGTTACACTTTTACCAAAGTAAGCAATAGATGCTTCTTGTACTCCATAGGTATTTCCACCTAAGAAGTGGTTATTTACATAAAACTCTATAATTTCTTCTTTTGAATATTCTTTTTCTAATTTAAATACAGCTAAATAAATATCTTCAAACTTACGGGTAATACCTTCCATTCCAGATGTTTTCTTTCCATATTTATCTGTAAAACTGTTTTTAACAACTTGCATGGTTAGAGTGGAAGCACCACCTGCACCAGAGTCTCCAGCAACTTGTCCAATGAAAGCTTTTAAGAAACGAGGAGCATCAAATCCATTGTGTTGATAGAATCTTGCATCCTCTGTTGCGATAATAGCATCTACTAAAACTTCAGGTAATTGCTCATATTTAACTTTCTCACGGTTTTCTTCTCCGATTTTTGCAAACTCATTTCCGTCTTTATCATATAAACGTGAAATCTCAATGGTATTTAGTTTAGCATTTTCATATTTTGGATCTGCTTGACCTTTTACATATACCATAAATACACAAAAAGCACTAAGTCCAATGATTCCCATTGTTAAAACAAAGATAAGTAGTAAACTAATTAGTTTTTTTCTTCTACTTCTATTCTTTATTCTTCCAAATAAGAAACCAATCCCATAAATAATAAACAATAGAAGGGCAACGACTATCGTAAGTTTTAATTGTAAAAACTGATAACTTGCAAATAGAATTGCTATTGTAATGACTGCTAAAATAATTGTAAATCCATTGTTTTTTACACTTGGCCTTCTTCTTGGCGTTGATATTGGTTTTCTTCTAACCTTACTTTTTACTTCTTTTTTATGCATTGTTTTTACCTCCAATTAGAATATCAACAATCTTTAAATAATCTATTCTTGGCATATAATTATCTTTTAATAAATATGCTTTTTCTCTAAAAAGATTGATGGGAATTGATTTCTTGCTAGATTCTTTTATGTAAGATAACAAATCTTTTGCTGGAAGCAAATATGTTTCATTTAAACTTGTGAATCTTACAATTAAAAAAGCAATTCCTTTATGATTATCAATATTTTTTAAATGTTCTATTTGATGAGGATGAATATTTGTTAGAGCAAAAGCTGTTTTACTTTTTGTTTCTTTTGCTTCAAAATCGATATATTTTCCTTTGTATAGACCATTGTAATCTGTTGTGGAAGGAACTGTGAAGTACGCTTCTTTTATTTTGGCTTTATCTCTTGAAGGATAATCGACTTTAACAATTTTGATCGGAGTCGGTTTTTTATAAATATAGGCCTTATCTATTTCTCTATAGTATTCATTGGTAATATTTATTTCCGATTCCAATGTCATTCCTCTATTTTTATGACTTAAATTACTATCGTATGTTGTATTTGCTTTTGTTGCTTTTTCTTTTTTTATACCACCAGGATAGTTCATTTCATCACCTACCTTTTATTATACTATAGAAATAGTATTTTTGCACTATCTTTTTCTATGTATTTTCTTATCTTCTTTTGTCGTATTTGTGATTTTTATTTTCTAATCGTTTATGATATTATTTGGTGATTAGATGAATGCTTTCGAAATAGAATTGATTCTTTCAAAAATGATTGAAAAGACCCATACGATTATGATAGACTTAGAGGTATCCCGCGTAAAGAGTAGGTTATCAATTGACAAAAATATTCAATGATGACATAATATTATCGTAAGGGATTGGTGATTGAAATGTATCAAAACAAAATAACTTTAACGCCTAGAGACATCCTTGAAAAAGAGTTCAAAATTGACACGAGAGGTTATCGTCTTAAGGAAGTAGATCAATTTTTGGATATTGTTATAAGTGATTATGAACAATTTTTTGAAATCATTAATGGTTTAGAAAAAGAAAAAGCTGATTTACTTGCTGAGATTATGAATTTAAAACAAGAATTACGTAATTCTAAACTTAGTGTTGAGGTTGCTTCTAATAGTGCTTCAGGAGAAGTTACTAATGTGGATGTTATTCGTAGACTTTCTCAATTAGAGAAAATGGTCTATGGGGCTAAATCATCAAATGAAGTAGAAACTGAAGAGAATAAAGAAGACAATTAATATATAGACAAACGCTGGAGTTCTTGAGACTCTTGAGGAAAGTCCATGCTCGCACAGTCTGAGATGACTGTAGTGTTCGTGCCTAGCGAAAAAATAAGTTAGGGTAGTTTTTACTAACGGCGGATCCTATTTCTAAGTCCTTTGGATATGAAGTAGTCCATAAAGTGCCGCAGTGACGATTCTTTCTGAAAAGAAAGAGTGAAACGTGGTAAACCCCGCGAGCGAGAAACCCAAATTTGGTAGGGGAGTCCTAATGAAAGAATTGAATGGATTTAGGGACTACGTAAGTAGTAGATAAATGTTTGTCGCCTAGCAATAGGAACAGAACATGGCTTATTTATATTTATTGTTGTTATGATGAGGTGCTGTATGAAAGAATTAGGAGAGTACTTAAAACGAACGAGAATCAGTAATGGTGTAAGTCTTACTGAAGCATGTGAAGATCTTGATTTTTCTACAACTCAACTAGAAAATATAGAGAGTGGAAATGTTAGAGCATTTAAAGATGTTTATGAGTTAAGAGATTCTGTTAAAAGTTATGCAAAATACTTAGGATTAGATGCCGATAAAGTTGTGGATGAGTTTAATGGATTCTTATTTCAACATACATCTCGTATCTCATTAGAAGATATACGTGCTGCACAAAAGAAAAAAGAAGAGTTGTTAGAGGAAAAACGAGTAAAGTCTCCTTATACAATTGAATATAAAGAAAAGGTAAGTCTTATGCCTGTTATTTCTATTATTATTGCGATTGTTTGTATTACATTGATTGTTTTAATCATTGTAAGCAATGTGAATAGGCATAAAGATAGAACAGATGAATTAAAATATTGTATTAGATTGGAGAGATTAGTGTGAATTTACCAAATAAAATAACGGTTGCTAGATTATTTTTAACTGTTGTAATTGTAGCTTTGTTGTGTATTCCTTTTTCTTATTTTGGATTTAATTTTCCAAAATATGATGTGAATGGAGTAACGGTTCAATTAAACTATATTATTGCAGGAGTTATTTTTATTGTTGCAAGCTTAACAGATTATGTAGATGGATATCTTGCTCGTAAGAACAATATGGTTACTAATCTTGGAAAGATGTTGGATGCAATTGCCGATAAGGTTTTAGTGAACCCTGTCTTGATTATCTTAGCAGCCAACCAGTTTATTCCTGTTATTATTCCTGTTATTTATGTTACGAGAGATATTGTAGTAGATGCTATAAAGATGCAAGCAGCTACGAAAGGAAAGGTTCAAGCAGCTATCAAATCAGGAAAATATAAGACAGCTTGTATGATGTTTGGCATTTGTTTGGTATTCTTTTATAATATTCCATTTGAATTTATCAATATTCGTGTTGATTTAGGACTTTTATATATTGCATGTATTTTATCTGTAGTAAGTGCTGTAGAGTATTATATGATCAATAAAGAATTGATTTTTGCAGATGAAAAATAATTTATTAGATAAAGTAAATCAATAAAAAATCTCTTTTCCCTAAGAGATTTTTTTATTTTCCCTTGTTAACGATTGTGTAAAATTATAAAACAATTGTTCGAAAAAGTATTGACTTTCTAAAACCGGATAGTATACAATGGTAGTGTAAGTTGTTTACGAGGAGGTAAATAAATGGCTGCAACGAAAGATAGTTCTAAAGATAAAGCTTTAGAACAAGTATTAAATGATATTGAAAAACAATTTGGTAAAGGATCTATTATGAAACTAGGAGAGAATAAACATATGAAGGTAGATGTTGTTTCTAGTGGTATCCTTTCTCTAGATATTGCTTTAGGGGTTGGAGGTTATCCAAAAGGTAGAATTATTGAAATTTATGGACCAGAGTCTAGTGGTAAAACTACTTTTGCGTTACAGGCAATTGCTGAACATCAAAAGCTAGGTGGAAGAGCTGCTTTTATTGATGCGGAGCATGCACTAGATCCTGTTTATGCAGAAAAGTTAGGTGTTGATATAGACAATTTGTTATTATCTCAACCTGATACAGGAGAACAAGCTTTAGAAATATGTGATGCTTTAGTTCGTAGTGAAGCAATTAGTATTATTGTTATTGATTCTGTAGCTGCTCTTGTTCCCCAAGCAGAAATTGATGGTGAAATGGGAGACTCTCATGTAGGATTACAGGCAAGGTTAATGTCTCAAGCACTTCGTAAGTTAAATGGAACTATTAGTAAAACAAATACAACGGTTATCTTTATCAATCAATTAAGAGAAAAAGTAGGCGTTATGTTTGGAAATCCAGAAACGACTACTGGTGGACGTGCTTTAAAGTTTTATGCGACTGTTCGATTAGAGATTCGAAGAAGTGAACAACTAAAGATGGGTGAAGGGGTTGTTGGGAATAAAACAACGGTTAAGGTTGTTAAGAACAAAGTGGCTCCTCCATTCAAATCCTGTGTTGTAGATATTATGTATGGTGAAGGTGTTTCTCGTGAGGGAGAAATCATTGACTTGGCCAGTGAAGCAGGTATAATGGAAAAAACAGGTGCTTGGTATTCTTACAAAGGAGAAAAGCTTGGACAAGGAAAAGAGAATGTTAAGCTAATGCTTAAAGAAAACACAGAATTAAAAGATGAAATAGAAGAACAAGTTCGTGATTATTACGATATTAATGTTACAGAAAAACCTGAGAAGAAATAATAAGGAAGGGGACACCCTTCTTTTTTTATGCATAAAATAAAAGGGAGGGTTTTATGAAAAAACTGAGTGACTTAATTCCCATTGATTCCCATTTAGAGGTTGAAGGTATTACTGATGATTCAAGATTAGTTCAAAACAATTATTTGTTTGTTGCTACCAAAGGATTTCATGTCGATCATTTTGATTATGTAGAAGATGCGATTCATAAAGGGTGCTGCTTTGTGATATGTGATCGTGAATTACCATTTTCTTTTCCCCATCTTGTTGTGGAAAATATCCACGATGTTTATATAGAACTGTGCAAAAAATTTTATGATGTGGATATTGATTTCTTTTCTTTTGTGGGTATTACGGGAACGGATGGTAAAACAACCACTACTTCGATTGTTAGTCATTTGCTAGACTCTTGCGCTTATATCGGTACGAATGGAGTTCAAATTTATGACAAAGAATATGATACAAGTAATACTACTCCTTGTATTAGCGAACTCTATCATGATTTCCAAAGAATTCAAGAAAGCGATTGTAGAAAGATTGCGATGGAAGTCTCCAGTGAAGCTTTACTCCACCATCGTGTAGATGGAATTATGTATGATGTAGTAGGCTTTACCAATATTACAGGAGACCATTTAAATATTCATCCATCCTTTGATAATTATGTATCTTCTAAAATGGAGTTATTAAATCATTTAAAACCTGATGGAATAGTTGTCTATAATGGAGATGATTCTATCCTTAAAAAATTAGATTATCCAAATAAAATCTCTTTTGGTTTTTTGGAGGATCATGATTATGTGATTCGCGATGTGGAGTATTTAAGAAGGAAAACAATAATTCATCTTTCATACCGAGAGAATAATTGGGAAATTTGTACTCCTTTTGTGGGAAAATATAATGTTTATAATGTTGTTATGGCTTTTATTATTGGTCGCTTATTTCGAGTAGACGACTCATTGCTACTGGATAAGATTAAGAAACTGAGTCCCATAAAAGGTAGAGGAGAGTTTTTAGATTTTGGACAGGACTTTGATATTGTTTTAGATTATGCACATACTGTGAATGGGATTCAATCTGTTTTAGATACTTTCTGGGATTATGATAGGATTATTACAGTTACAGGTAGTGCAGGAGGAAGAGAAAGCAAAAAGAGAAGTTTGATTGGAAAACTCGTGATGGAGAAAAGTGATATAGCTATCTTTACAATGGATGATCCAAGGTTTGAAGATGTTGATGATATTATTGATCAAATGGTAGGGGATGCGAAAGACTATTATCGAATTGTTGATCGGGAGGAAGCTATCTGTTTTGCTTTAACGATTGCTTCTCCCAAAAGTGTGGTTTTAATCCTTGGAAAAGGAAGAGATAATTATATGGCAATAGGGGATAAAAAGATTCATTATAATGATTATGATGTGATTTCTAATTATTTTAAAAGGGAGTGATTTCTCCCTTTTTCTTTTCCTTGACATCGTTTTAAAATAAAATTACAATAGAATTAGATTAGAGATTTATTCTGGTCTAGATGGAGGAATTATATGAATAACGTATCATTCTCCATTTTACTTGTAGTTATTGGCCTAATTGTTGGCTGTGGTATATCTTTTTTAATTAATTTATTTAGTGGAAAAATGGCATCTAAAAAAGCCGATAAATTAATTGAACAAGCTAAAAAAGATATTGAAAAAATAAAAAGAGATGCTGCTATTGAGCAAAAAGAAGAAGCTCATAAAGCAAAGATGGATTTAGATAAAGAGATTCGTGAAAAGAAGAATGAATTAAAAGAAACAGAAAATAGAATTATGCAACGTGAGTCTAGTATTGATAAAAGAGAAGAAATGTATCAAAAACGTGAACTTGCGTTGGATGAACGCGAGAGTAAATTGTCTGAAAGACAAGAAGAGATCCAAGTAGAAAAAAGTAAAGTGGAGGAAATCAAAAAAGAACAACTTGATTTACTTGAAAAGATATCTGGGTTTAGTAAAGATAAGGCTCGTGAGTTAGTCATGAGTAAAGTCAAAGAAAATATGACGAAAGAGATATCTGAGTATATTCGTGAACGAGAGAATGAGGCAAAGCTTGAGGCCGATAAACATGCTCGTGAGATGCTAGTTACTTCTATGCAGAAATATGCTGCAGATATTGCGAATGATCAAACCGTTACGGTAGTAGATCTTCCTAATGATGAAATGAAAGGTAGAATCATTGGTCGTGAAGGAAGAAATATTCGTACGATTGAAGCCATTACAGGTGTTGATTTAATTATCGATGATACGCCTGAAGCAGTCGTATTATCTAGTTTTGATCCCTTACGTCGTGAGATTGCGAGAGTCACACTAGAGAGCTTAATTAAAGATGGAAGAATTCATCCTACTCGTATTGAAGAGTTATATGATAAAGTTTGTAAGGACATGAAACAAAAGATTATTCAATATGGGCAAGATGTTACTTTTGAATTAGGACTTACAAAGTTTGCTCCTGAGTTAATTGAAACAATTGGTAAATTACATTTTAGAACGAGCTATGGACAAAATGCTCTACAACATTCAAAAGAAGTGGCTGAGTTATCTGGAATTCTTGCAGGAGAAATGGGAGAAAATATTACACTTGCTAAAAGAGCAGGGTTATTACATGATATTGGAAAAGCTATTGATCATGAGGTAGAAGGAAGTCATGTAGATATTGGTGTAGATATTGCAAAGAAATATCATGAACATGAAATTGTAGTAAATGCAATTGCCTCTCATCATGGGGATACTCCTGCTACCAGTGTTATTTCCACAATTGTTGCGATAGCAGATGCTTTGTCTGCCAGCCGTCCAGGGGCAAGAAATGATTCATTGGAAAATTATATTCAAAGACTCTCTCAACTTGAGGAAGTTGGTAATACGATTAAAGGTGTTGATAAAACATTTGCTGTACAAGCAGGACGTGAATTACGTGTTATTGTTAAACCAGAAGAAGTGGATGATTTAGAAGCACATCGTATTGCACGTGAAGTAAAAGAAAAGATTGAATCTAATTTAAAATATCCAGGAACGATTAAAATTACTGTTATTCGTGAGACAAGAGCGCAAGAAGAAGCAAAATAGTTTATAAAAAAGATATAGAAATATATCTTTTTTATATTGCTTCTTTCGTTGAATAATCCCTTGCTTTTTGATACAATTTATTATAGTAGGTGAGAATTTGAAGAAAATCAGAAGGAGAAAAGTTAGATTTGATCATGAGAAACGTAACTTGTTTATTTTTCTTCTTTTTGTGTTCTTTATGGGAATGGGATATTCAGTTCTAGGGACAAACCTAGGAATTGGCGGAAGTATTGTAGCGAAAAGGTATCAGGATCCTGTTATTAAGACAACGTCTAGTACTGATAAAACAGCTTTTAGAAGTGATACGTATCGAGAAAAAATAAAAGTTATTAATTTGGATGATGAAATTAATCCTCCGGCAAACGTAGTAGTAAGCTGGGATATAGGAGTAGCCCAAAATGGAAATGTCATGGCTTATTTAACAACTAATCAAACAGATAATAATTATTATGATTTATATATTCAGGGAAAAGGTCATTTGTATGCCCACTCTGATAGTAGTTATTTATTTTATAATCTAAGAGGAGTAGATGTCATCAATGGTATAGAAAAACTTGATACTTCTCGAGTAGAAAATATGTCTAACATGTTTTCTAGTACAGGTTATAATAGTACATCATTTACTTTGAATTTGGGAAACAATTTTGATACGAACCAAGTAACGAATATGCAATATATGTTTAATGCTACAGGTTATAGCAGTACAGTTTTCACCTTAAATCTAGGAGGTTTATTTAATACAAGCAAAGTAACCAAAATGTTTGGTATGTTTAGTAATACAGGTTATAGCAGTACGGTCTTTACATTAAATTTAGAAGCAAAATTTGATACAAGCAAAGTAACTAATATGAAACAGATGTTTTATAGAACGGGCTATAGCAGTACGGTCTTTACATTAAATTTGGGCGAAAAATTTGATACAAGTCAAGTAACTAATATGCAATCTATGTTTTCTTATACAGGCTATAGTAGTACTATTTTCACATTAAATTTAGGAGAGAAATTTGATACAAGCAAAGTAACTAATATGTCTAATATGTTTCCTTTTGTAGGCTATAGTAGTATGATTTTCACTTTAAATTTAGGAGAGAAATTTGATACAAGTCAAGTAACTGATATGTCATATATGTTTTCTTATACAGACTATAGTAATACAATTTTTACTTTAGATTTATCTCCATTAACATTTAATGCAACTTCTTATGATCAAATCTTTAATAGTTGGCGAACAACTCAAAAGATTTTTGTGAAAGATAGTACTGCTCGAAGTTGGATTGTTACAAATAGTGGGAATAGTAATCTAACTAATTCTAATGTATTTATAAAAACTGAATATTTTATGCTTGATGCAAGTTATGATGGTGATTATTCTTATTTTAGAGATAATTATCGATTAGAAATCAAAACGATTACTTTTAGTAATTCTATTAATCCGCCAAATGGATATGTCGATTCGTGGGATATTAGTGTTGGTCATTATGGTGGAGTAATGGCTTATGTTGTTCCAAATTCATCTACACCATCGATGTATGATTTGCATATTCAAGGAGATGGACATATCTATGCGAATACGGATAGTAGTTATTGGTTTTCAAGACTTTATTATGTTGAGTCTATTAATAATATAAACGTGTTGGATACTTCCTTAACTGTAAACATGTCTTATATGTTTGATGGTATTGGTTCTGCAGGGGATGAGACCTCATTTTCTATGGATATTAACTTTGATACAAGTCATGTGACTGATATGTCCTATATGTTTCGAGATCTTGGAAGGGGAGCAATCAGTTTTACGTTTGGGGACAAGTTTGATACTAGTAATGTAACGGATATGGAAGGAATGTTCTGTTATTATGGATATATTATAGGTATGCGAGTTGAGGCGGACATATCAGCCTTTACTTTTAACGCTTCGTCTTATTATAATATGTTTGGAGGTTGGCAATCAGATTATAAGATTTATGTAAAAGATGCTACGGCGCAGAACTGGATTCTTACACATAGTGGTAATAGTAATTTGACGACTGCTAATGTGCTTATTAAGACTTAAAGGAACTTTTAGTTCCTTTTATTTTGTGAATTGTTGTGTTATATGGTATGATTATTTTGAGGAGAGTAGGTGGTTAATATGAATTATTATGCTATTAATTTATCTATTACAATTTGTAGTTTTATATTTTATATTTTTTTGTTAATTATTTACTTTCATAAGAGTGCTAATTATAGTATTAAAAATATTGTTTTTAAAAGAATGATACTTGTAGGATTTGTTAGTTTCTTGTTTCATTTTGCCTTTATTCTTTTAAGTTGTTATTCTAAGAATTCTTTTTATATTGAATTATCTTGTAAAGGTATGATCCTTAGTCTTTTAATACAGTTATTATTATGGATTTATTATGTGATTATTCTTGTGTTTGAAAAGAATAGTACTGTTTCTAGTCTGATAAGACAAAATCATAGTAAGATTGATTTTATTTTACTTTTGATGATTGTTTCCGTTTCTGGAATAGAAATCTTTTTGCCAATTACTCTTTCTAAAAACTATAGTATTATTCAGATGTTTTCTAGTGCAGGAGTTGTTTTCCCTTATGTAATTGCGATACTTTTAACTTTTATTCCTATTCCTTGTATTATTTATCAAAGATGTTTTTCTCAAAAGAGTTTGTTGTCTTATTATCTCATTGATATTCTATTGATTTTATTTGCGGTTGTTACGTGGTTATATCCTATGCTTGTCTTAGGAGGATTTGTTATTACGATTAGTTATTATCTCATATATTATCGATTAGAGAATCCAGATATTGTTTATCTTCGTCGTTATTATAAAGATCATGAGAGATTGCGTTCTATGCATGAACAATATGGTTTCTTATTTAATATGTCTCCTGAACTTAGAGATTTGTTAAATGAAATATCTTTTATGAAGGATAATTATTTAGTGGATGAGAAAAAACGTATTTCTAAAAAGAAGTTGGAGACTTTGATTTCTGATTTTGTGAAAAGTAGTGAAATTGGAGAAACTAAGAAGACCAATATTGATGATGATGGAATTGAAATTTTAGATATGGAAGAAGATATTCCAGAAGAGATGTTGGTTACCAAAGAGATTTATTCTTTGCAGGAACTACAAGAAATATTAAAAGAGGATAATTTACCTAAGTGGTAATCCTCTTTTTTTATGGAATAATATGATAGGAGGTGATTTTTGTTTCTATCTTTTCTTTATGGCTTATAGGAAGATTTTTAAAAGAAAAAGAATCTTCTTGTGGGAATATTCATCAGGTTTGTTCTAATTATTTGTCTTATTATTATGGAAATAGTTTTTGTTATTCATTGTCTCAAATTCGAAAGATGAAACAATTCTATTTATACTTTCCTATCTTTATAGAATGTATGAATCAAATTCGATGGAGTAGTTATCTTGAGTTACTAAAACTTCCTTCTAAGGAGTGTTATTTTTATTATTCTTTATTATTGTTTTGTGGGGATGATTTATTAGAACTTAAAAGACTAATTTATAGTGATCTTTATATGAGAATATAAAAGCAAGTAAATATTACTTGCTTTCTTTTTTAATATCTAGAATGATTGGTAAAATAATTGGTTTTCTACCTGTTAGGTTATTGATAAATGGATATAAGGCTTCCGTAAGTTCACTCTTTAAGGTAGCAAATGTTGTTTTAGGATTTGCAAGAGAAGCTGTTGTTACTTCTTCTGCTTTATCTTCTATTTTGTGTATTAACTCCTCGTTTTCATTAACAAGAATGAATCCTCTTGTCGTAATATTTGGAGTAATAAGTAATTTTCTTTTTTTCATATCTACGTTGATTATAACAACTAATATTCCATCGTTTGCCATAATTTTTCTATCTTTGATTACGGCACCACCAATTTCACCAATTCTGTTTCCATCTACGTAAATATCGGCTCCTGGTTTACTTTCTCCTCTTGTGAGAACGTGGTTCTTAAGATTTAAAGTATCTCCATTTTTTAAGATAAATGTGTTTTCTTTTGGTATTCCACAGTTTATTCCTATATTGGCTTGTTTTTTTAGCATTCTATAGTCTCCATGGAATGGCATTAAATATTTTGGTTTAATTAAACGAATTAGTAATTTTATTTCTTCTTCATTGGCATGTCCAGAGGTATGTAAGTCCTGTAGTACATTGTTTGTATAGACTTTTACTCCTTGTAAGTATAGTTTGTTAATCGTTTTTGAAATACTTAAAGCATTTCCTGGAATAGCTGATGAAGAGAATATGACTACATCATCTGGTCTTAATTTGATTTGTTTATGAGTCCCATTGGCAATTCTTGATAGCGCAGCTAATGGTTCTCCCTGTGTACCAGTACATAATATAGCTACTTCATTTGGTTTTAAATTGTTTGCTTCTTCTGGAGAAATAAGTAGTTCTTTATGATCAATATATCCTCCATTTAAGGAAATGTTTATATTATTCTCCATACTTCTACCAAAAATACATATCTTACGATTATGTTTGTAGCAGGTTTCAAAAATGTGTTTTACACGATAGATGTTTGATGCGAATGTTGCGATAATGATACGGCTATTTTTCCATTCATCAAACATTTCTCCTAATGTTTCATCTACAACAGACTCACTATTAGAAAAGCCTTCATTTAGGGCGTTTGTAGAATCACTTATTAATACATCTACTCCTTTTTCTCCTAGGGATGCCATTTTGTATAAATCAGCCATTGGTCCAATAGGAGTTAAATCAAATTTGTAATCTCCTGTTGTGACAATTCTTCCATCTGGTGTATTGATACTAATTCCATGAGAATCTGGAATAGAGTGTGTAATTCTAAAGAATTCTACTTCTATATCTTTAAATTTTAGTTTAGTTTGGTCGGTATATACGAATAGATTGTCATATCTAATATTTCGATCTTGTAATTTTACTGCGATTAATTCTTTGGCGTGATTAGGCGCATAGATGGCAGGTATATTTACGGATTGAAGTAGGAAAGGTATTCCTCCTATATGATCTTCATGTCCATGCGTAATAAGTAAAGCTTTTATTTTCTTTTCGTTTTCCTTTAAAAATGTAAAATCTGGTAGAACATAATCTACTCCCATGATTTCACTTTCTGGAAAACTAACACCGGCATCAATAATAATAATCGCGTCGTTATGCATTACACAATACATATTTTTTCCGACTTCTCCTAAACCACCTAGAACAATAATTTTTGTTCCATTGGGTCCTTTTTGTTTCATAATTTCTCCTTTCATTTCTTTTGTTTTTTATAAAGAACTAACTATGAAATTATACAATAATTTTAATGTTTTGTCTAGGTGCGGGAGAAAAGTTCCCTGCTTGATTGTCACTTTCTAGACTTATGGTAAATACGATTTTGATTTGTTTACTTCAAATGGATGTTTTGTTATAATAAGTGTTGGTGATACCAATGGGTTTATTTAACAAAATTAAAAATATGTTTAAGTCTTATGAGGAGAATAAGATAGAAGAAAAAGAAGAGATTGTGGAAGAGGATGGTCTTAATCCTTTAGCAATTGATCAAGAGGAGCCTTCTGAATCGGATGTTGTTGTGGAAGAGGCGCCTAAGAAGAAAGAGAAAAAGAAACTATTTAGTAAGAAAGAAGAAGAGAAGAAGTCTGTAAAAGTATATGAAAAAGGACTTACTAAATCTCGTCAAGGATTTGTATCTAAATTAGCTAGTTTAACGAATAAGTATAGTAAAGTAACAGAAGAATACTTTGAAGAATTAGAAGAGATTCTTATTATGGCTGATATTGGTGTTAATACGGTTATGGAGTTTATGGATAGACTTAGAGACCGTGTTAGAAAAGAGAATATTATAGATCCATCTTTATTAAAAGAAATCATTGTAGATGAACTTTTTATCATTTATGTTAATGATGAAGTGTTAAGTAATAAAATTAACTATAGAGAAGAAGGCCCTACCATTATTCTATTTGTGGGAGTTAATGGAGTAGGGAAAACGACTACGATTGCGAAACTTGCTCATAAGATGATTGATGAAGGTAAAAAGGTTCTCATGGTTGGAGCTGATACCTTTAGAGCAGGAGCTGTGGAACAACTAAAAGAGTGGAGTGAAAAGGTAGGAGCTGGCTTCTATGGAAAAGAAGAAAGTGATCCTGCTAGTGTTGTATATGATGGAATAGAACTTGCGCAAAAAGAAAAGTTTGATGTCGTAATGATTGATACGGCAGGCCGTCTACAAAATAAAGTAAACTTGATGAAAGAGTTAGAAAAGATTAATAAAGTTATTGAAGGTTTAGCAGGTTCTTGTGATGAAACTTTGTTAGTGATTGATGCTACTACGGGACAAAATGGTGTAAGCCAGGCTAAGGCTTTTAAGGAGATTACAAATATTACAGGGATAGTTCTTACTAAACTTGATGGAACGGCTAAAGGTGGAATTGTTTTGGCTATTAAAGAAAGTGTTGGGGTTCCTGTTAAGTATATTGGTCTTGGAGAAACAAAAGATGACTTACAAGTGTTTGATGTGGAAAAATATATATATGGTCTCTTTAAAGATATGATGTAGGTGATAGTATGGAAGATATCGTTTATTATAGTGAACTATATGATATTTATGGAGGATTGCTTACAGAAAAACAAAAAAAGTACTTTGAAGATTATTATTTCCATAATTTGAGTTTTGCTGAGATGGCAGAGGCTTATGAGGTAAGTCGTAATGCTGCTTTTAAACAAATTCATATCGTTCTTGATAAGTTGTGTGAATATGAAAAAATCTTACAATTAAAAGAGAAAAGAGAAAAAATTCTTTCTCTTGTGAAAGATTCTAAATTGCAAAAAGAATTAGAAGAAATCTTATACAAATAGATTTCTTTTTTTGTGTTATACTTTGAATGGTGATTGTATGTTAAGTATACTAGTGGGAATCTTTCCAGGAATCTTTTTTTCTATCTTATTTTTCTTACTGGATAAAAATCGAAAAGAAATCAAAATCCCTTATTTGTTGATGGCTTTTGTTGGAGGTTGTATTTCTTCTTACCTATGTTATCGATTGGAATGGCATTTTGGTTCTTATTTTAAGAAAGTAGCAGAGTCTAATCTCTTTGAAGTTTTCTTTTATGCTTTGTTTGGGGTGGCTATATTTGAAGAGGGTTCTAAATTGTTTTTTTCAATTCTTTTTCTCTTTTTAAATCGAATCAAAAAGAAGACTAATATTATGACTTATTGTGTTATTACTTCTTGTGGATTTTTAGCTTTTGAAAATGCTGTTTTTTATGCTTCAAAATATGGTTTAAGTACTGCGATTAGTAGACTATTTACATCTTCTCCTAGTCATGTTTGTTTTGCTATTATGATGGGTTTAATTCTTAGTAGAAAAAAAGATTATAATTTAAAAGAGTTATGGATTGTATTCTTGGCATTATTCGTACCAAGTATTCTTCATGCTATCTACAATACGTTCTTATATCAGAAAATAGTTTCTTTGTATGTTTATACGTATTCATTTTTAGCTATTTTAGTGATTCTTTGTACTATGGTTGTTTATAAAGTATATTTTCAAGAAAATAATTAGTTTATTTTCTTGTAATTGACTACTAGATTTAGTATAATTAGTTTTAGAATAGGATTATTAGGATAAAGAGGGATAATTATGTTTGATAAAATTACCTATATTAGTAATGATGGTTGTAATGTAAAGCTTAAAGAAGGTGTGGATGTTACTCAAAACTTGATGAACATGCACTTGATTTTTGAAGATTCAACTAAAAAAGTATTAGGAGAAGTAGATGACTTAGATGGTGGCGTTCTAAAGGCTCATTTCTTGGGTGAAATAGAAGGAAACCGTTTGATTGGTGGTACGATTCGTAAGCCAACTATGGACGCGAAAGTGCGTATTATTGATCGCTCTGAAATTCCTATGATTACTGGTACAGATGCTAATGGTTGGATGAAATTGGGAGTAAGCCCTTTCTATGATGGATTCCCTGTTTATTTGGACGTTAATAATTTTTTCAGTAACCATTTTGCTATTTTTGGTAACACTGGTTCTGGTAAATCTTGTGGTGTTTCAAGACTTTTCCAAAACATGTTTCAAGATGCAAGATTAAATCCATATAAAGCAAATATATTTATCTTTGATTCTTCAGGTGAGTACTACAATGCTTTTAGTAATTTAAATCAAATTAATAGTGAATTTAATTATCGTTTCTATAGTACAAATGAAGTAGATGGACAAGGAGAAAAATTACGTTTACCTGTTTATTTATTAAATAAAGATGATTTAGCTTTGTTATTACAATGTACTTCTCATTCTCAATTACCAATTATTGAGAGAATGTTAAAGTTAGCTCTAGTTTTTAGTCAAAATGATATGGACGCTAATGCTTATAAAAACCATTTGATTGCAAAAGCTATTATGTCTATTTTATATACCAATGAAACAGCTCCTAATAAGAGAAATGAAATCTTTTCAATTTTAGGGTCTTGTTCTACAGATGAGTTTAATTTAGAGGCTCCTGTTCAAGGAATTGGTTATGTTCGTAAGTTTAGAGAGTGTTTCTTAATTGATAATACAGGTAACTTTTCTGAAAGAGTTCTTCTTACAGAATATGTTAATTCCTTTATTAAAGAAGAGTTTGATGATTATGAACCTCATACAGGTGTTTATTATAATCTTGATACCTTAGAGAAAGCTTTAAACTTTACTTTGATTAGTGAAGGTTGGTTAAGAAATGAACAAACTTATGGTGATTCTGTTACATTAAGAGTTCGTCTTCATTCTTTGATTGTTGGAGATAATGCTAAATACTTTGATGTAAAAGAATATGTTTCTTTAGAGACGTACTTATCTTCTCTTATTATTCATAAGGGAAAGAAATATCAAATTGTTAATATTAACTTAAGCGATATTGATGATGAGTTTGCTAAAGTATTAACTAAGATTTATTCTCGTTTAATATTTGATTTTGCTAAAGGATTGAAAAATAGAGGTAGTATACCTTTCCATATTATTTTGGAAGAGGCTCACCGTTATATTCAAGCTGATCATGATAGATTCTTATTTGGATACAATGTATTTGAAAGAATTGCTAAGGAAGGTCGTAAGTACGGTGTTATCTTAGGAATTATTACACAAAGACCGGTTGAACTTTCTGATAACGTTATTTCTCAGTGTACCAATTTCTTAATCTTTAAGATTAACCACCCTATGGATATTAAATATATTCGAGAGATGGTGCCGCATATTACGGATGAGATTATTGAAAAGCAAAAATCATTACAACCAGGTACTTGTTTAGGATTTGGACTTGGATTTAAAATTCCATTGATTGTTAAAATGGAAATGCCTAATCCATCTCCTTTATCAGGAAACTGTGATGTTGTTAATATTTGGTGTGGTAGTGGATCTTCTGCTAGAGTTTCAGCACCTACTGTTCCAGAACCTGTTATTGAAGAAAATGCTGGATTTAAAGAACCTGCTCCTATTGCATTAGATACGCCAGCCTATGAACCTTCTGCTCCTGTAATGGAAGCAAAGGCTCCAACTATGGAGGCATCGGCTCCTGTTGTGGATCTTTCTATTCCTGAGGCAAAGAAAGAACCAGAACCTATTATGAGTCCTGTTCCAGAAGTCCTTGCTCAAGCATCTTCTATTACGGATGAAGTAGTACAAGGTGATACAAATGATGATCATGGTGATGATGGGGAATATTTCCAATCTTCTCCTGAATTAGCCCCTCAGTTTTCACCAATAGAGGCGGATAAGATAGAAGTTGGAAATAAAATTCCTTCTTTGGATTCGGCTCCTGAGATTGCAGATTCTTATGATTTATCTAATGGGGTGACTTCTTTAACTTCTGACTTATTAAATTTGAATTTAGATGACGGGGCAGATGATTCTGCAGAAAGTTTTGCATAAAATAGTGATTTATCACTATTTTTTTTGTCTCGCTATGATTTCTTTGTTATAATAGTGCATAGGTGATATTATGTTTGAAAGTTTAGGAGACCGTTTGCAAAATGCACTTCATAAGATAAAAGGTTATGGAAAAATCACAGAAGATAACATTTCTGATATGATGCGAGAAATTCGTCTTGCATTATTGGAAGCTGATGTTAATTATAAAGTTGTAAAAGAATTTACAAATACAGTGAAAGAAAAGGCTTTGGGAGAAGAAGTAGCTTCTAGTATCAATCCAGGTGATTTATTTGTTAAAATCGTTAAAGATGAGTTAACTGAATTGTTAGGTGGGGAAAGTGAACCACTTAATATGAAAGGAGACCCTGCTACTTTGATGCTTGTTGGTCTTCAAGGTTCTGGTAAAACAACTACGGCAGGAAAACTAGCTAATTTCTTAAGAAAGAAACATAGTAAAAAGCCTTTATTAGTTGCTTGTGATGTTTATAGACCGGCTGCTATTGATCAGTTGAAACAACTTGGAAAACAATTAGGAATTGAAGTCTATGATGAAGGGAAAAAAGATCCTGTAGAAATATCAAAGAATGCTATTACTTATGCCAAAGAGAACAAATACGATTATGTTTTGATTGATACCGCTGGACGTTTGCATGTTGACGATGAGCTAATGGATGAGTTGGATCGTATTCGTAAGGAAATTAACCCTGATGAAATATTATTAGTGATTGATTCTATGATGGGACAAGATGCGATTAATGTTATTACTGGATTTCATGATAAATTACCACTTACGGGTGTTATTCTTACAAAATTAGATGGAGATACCAGAGGTGGTGTTGCTTTATCTGTTCGTCATTTAACGCATGTTCCTATTAAGTTTGTAGGTGTTTCTGAAAAACTTGATGGTTTAGATTCTTTTGATCCTGAAAGAATGGCTGGCAGAATTCTAGGAATGGGAGATATCATCTCTTTAGTTGAGAAAGCAACAGAGTCTATTGATGAAGCTGAAGCAGAAAAAACAGCCAAGAGAATGCAACAAGGAAAATATGATTTAGAAGACTTTTTATCCACAATGAAGCAAATAAAAAAACTGGGACCATTAGAAAATTTAATTAAAATGATCCCAGGGGCTAAAAAGATGGGATTAACGGATGTGAAAATTGATCCAAAACAGATGTCTCATATAGAGGCCATTGTTTTGTCCATGACTCCTAAAGAAAGAAGAAATCCTGATATAATAAAAGCCAGTCGTAAAACAAGAATTGCGGCTGGATCTGGTACTTCTGTTCAAGAGGTTAATAAATTACTTCAACAGTTTGAACAAATGAAAAAAACAATGAAACAATTAAGTAATGGAAATTTGAAGATGCCATTTTAAAAAAAACAAATGCTTTTGCATTTGTTTTATTATTGTTTGATAAAGGAACCTTTTTCTTTACCAGAGGTTGTACATCCAAATTGAGAGGTTTCCAAGTATATTTCTTCTTCTGATACAATTTTAAATGATATTGTGTTGGAACCGTGTAAGTTCGTTTCTAATAGTTCTTTAAAGTCATTATGAACAGACATGTTTTGAAGAGTTATTACATCTTTTTCTATTTTATAGTCTCCTTTTATAGAAAGGACTCCACTACACATATTTGCTTTAAATAAGAAGGTTTTATCTGAAGTTAATTCAAGGGATGATTCCGTATCTCCTTCCGCATCATCATTTAATGTATATTGATAGATTCCAACATAATTTTCTGTACTCTCTATTATTTCAGTATCACTACCTTTGTCCATAGATTTATTATAGATTGTGTAGCAACAGCATCCAATAACTAATATTGCTATTATGACTAAAATAATAATAACCATTTTTTTACTTTTCACTTTTCTTCCACCTTTCTATCTTCATTTTATCATGTACTGTTATTTTTAACAATTATATTTTTTGTGGCTATTAATTGGTTCATACATAGACTATTCTAGGAGGTATATTTATGTATAATAGTGAATATTTTCAAAATCAGAACGAAACGAATATCATGGGAAATAATAATGCAGTGAATGAAACGAATGAAATTGATGTGAATATGACTATGCCTAATAATGCTACTACAACATGCCCTAGAGAAAGGGTAGTACATAGAACTTTTGTCCATGAGGTTCCACATACTTGCCCTGTTCATACACGTATTATCAATCATCATGTTTATAAACATACTTATCGTCCTGTTTATACTTGTAGCGAAGAAAATGTATGTAGTAATGTTCAATGTGGATCTTGTAGTCAATACCAATAAAATGGCACTGTAAATAAAAATGTCTAATTTTGTCAGTTTACTTGCTTCTTTACAAAAACGGGTTTATTGTAATAATAGGGAGTGTGATATGAATGATCTATCCATCTATCGATAAATTACTTAACGTCGTTGATTCTAAATATGAGCTTGTCCATATTGCAGCGAGAAGAAGTAAACAGATTGCCAAAGAGGGATATTTACAAATGCCTGAGTCCGACTACAAATGCAAAAAGAATATTGGGAGAGCTCTCGAGGAAGTCGCAGAAGGCTTAATCGAGGTTAAAAAAAGAGAGGAATAATCTCTCTTTTTTTATGTTATACTTGATATAGGTGAACCTTATGAAGATTCTTAAATATAAAAAGAAAGCAAATGGTAAATACAGTTTATTCTTAGATGATGGACGAGAATTTGTCTATTATGAAGAAACTATTTTACAATATAATTTACTATTAAAGAAAGAAATAGATGAATCAGAGTTATTATTGATTCATCAAACCAACTTAGAATATGATGTTTATTATGTTGCCTTAAATAGTATTAAGAATCGATCTAGAAGTGTTTATGAATTAAAAACCATTTTATTAAAAAAGGAATATCCTCCTGAAATGGTTGATAAAGCGATTGATAAGTTGATAAAACAAAAATATTTGGATGATCGTAGTTTTGCTAAGAGTTACATTTATACACAAATGGTTACTACGAGTCATGGCCCTAATCGTATTAGAGGGGACTTAATTCAAAAGAAGGTTTCTTCTTCTATTATTGAGGAAGAGATGGAAATATATACGGAAGAAGAACAAAAAGAAAGAATTCAAAAACTGATTGAGAAAGGGATTCGTTCTAATCATAATAGAGGGGGCCTTGTATTAAAACAAAAAATAGTGAATGATTTAAAAAACCAAGGTTTTGACTATGATATTATTTCTTCTGTGATTATGCATTTTGATTTTCCTAATAATCAAGAAATTGCGAAAAAAGAATATGAAAAATATTATCGAAAATATAGTGGTAAATATGAGGGGTATGAATTAAAAAACAAAATACGTGAAAAATTATTTCAGAAAGGACTTGTTTATGAAGAAGAATAAGTGGATTATATTATTATTTATCTTTGCATTATCATTTTTTGTTCTTTCATTCTTTCATATTGATCCTGATTATTTGTGGCATATCAAAGCAGGAGAATATATGGTACATCATGGGCTTCTTACAAAAGATGTTTTTTCTTGGAGTGTTACCAACAAATATTGGATGTCACATGAGTGGTTATTTGAAGTGATGATTTATGGATTAAAACAAGTTTTTGGTAATTTGCATGTATATGTATACTGTTTTACTTGCTTTTTCTCTTTATTACTTATTATTTATTTTGCCAATCAAAAACAATTAACTAAAAATATAATTTTTACTTTAATATGGTTTATTTGTTCTATGATGATATGTTTGGAGTTACAATGTCGACCTCATATTCTTAGTAATTGTTTGCTTGCTCTTACAACTTGGTTTTTGTATGACTTATATCAGAAGGAAGACTCTAAAAAAATATACTTTTTACCACTTATTTCCATTCTATGGGCTAATATTCATGGAGGATCGAGTAATCTACCATATTTACTTTGCTTCTTGTTTATCATTGCAGGATCTTTTCGGTTTTCTTTTTCTAAGATAGAAGCTAGGAGACTGACTAAGAAACAATATTTTAAATTCATTGGGGTAATGCTTTTATGTATGATTTGTGTTTGTATTAATCTACATGGTTTTAAGATGTTTCTTTATCCTTATCAAAATATGTTAGATACAACCATGATTCATAATATTTCAGAGTGGAGAAGTACTTCTCTTCATGAACCTATACATTATGTTTATTTTGCTTTATTACTCTTGATTATTTGTGCTTTCTTATTTAGTAAGAAAAAACTTCAATTTATGGATTTTATTCTATTAGGTTTTTGTGCTTATTTAGGATTAAAAAGTATTCGTTTTTGGTTTTATACTTATATAATTATGTCTTTTGTTATATTTGATTATATTCCTAAAAGAAAAGAGGATAGGGGTACCTCATTAGGAATTATTATTGTATCTATTCTTTCCCTTTTATTTAGTTTTATTAGAGGATTCTCCGTTTCTTATTATTTTCAATTAGAAAAGGAAGATATTCAAAAAATTCAAGAAGAAAATCCACAGAGACTATTTAATATGTATAACTATGGAGGAGATTTAATCTACAATGATATACCTGTATTTGTGGATGGAAGAGCTGATTTATATGGAAAATATAATTATAAAGATTATTTAGCTCTTTCTAATCTAAATGGAGACTTTACGGCTTTGCTTTTATATTATCATTTTGATTATCTATTAGTGGATAAAAAGTATCCTATTGCTTATTATTTGAAATACAATGATGATTATGAACTGATTTACGGTAGAGAGAATGTTTTACTCTACAAAAAAAAGAACTGATATAGTTCTTTTTTTATGATGATTTAGCGTTTTCTATTAACTGATTCATGTATTTGTCATAAGCAGATTTTAAAGTAGAATCATTCCAACTGATTTCATGTTTTTCTCTTACTTTTACTAATGTTTCATAGTAAAGAGCAGAATTATCATTTAGTTTTTGATCTTTTAATTTTTCTTTAATATCGTCTTTTACTTCTTCTAACTTTGGTTTGTCTTTTTCTCCTGTTTTTAGGATGATATGATAACCATATTCTGTTTTTATAGGTTCTTTTGTATATTCATCTACTTTTAATTCTCTTACAGCATCAGCAAATTCTTGAACCATGGTATCAGGATCAAAATAGTCTAGGTCTCCTCCTTTGGAAGCAGAACCTTTATCGTCTGAATTCTTTTTAGCGAGTTTTGCGAAGTCTTCACCTTTTTTTATCTTTTTAATTAGTTGTTTTGCTTTTTCTAAGGCTTTTTCTTCGGCTTCTTGTTTCTCTTCGTCTGTTGCGTCTGCTGCAACATCTGGTGAAATTAAGATGTGACTTGCTTTGATTTGACCACTGATTTTTGTTTCATAATACTCTTTAATTTCTTTTTCTTCTAGGTTTTCTTTGATGTAATCTTCTACAGCCTGTTTTCTTTTATATTCTAGACGAAGTTTTGTTTTTAATTCTTCTTCATCTTCCGTACCAAAGTATGTTTTTAACATTTGTTTATAGGTTTCTTCTGTTCCTCCATAGTAGTTTTTTATTTGCGTTATTTGATCCTCTACATATTTGTCTTCTTCTTCTGTTTTTTCATATTCTTTTTCAAATAAACTAGTATCAATCATATCTATTAAAGTAGAAATATTATTTTCCTTGATTCTTTCATAGAACTCTGTTGCTGTTATTTTTTCTTCCTTTGTAGATACAGCTACCTTTGACCCATTTTTAACTTCTATTTCTTTTCCGCAACCTGTTAATAATAATGATATTGCAAGAAATGCAACTCCACAGGTTAATCCTTTTTTCATTTTCATTTTTTCCTCCTGTACATAGGTAATCATAACAAATATTTTATTTTCATGCAATAAATAAGGCATTTATCTGCACATTTTCTTAGGTTTGCCATAGAATACTTTGAAAGATAAAAAAGGAGGAAATGTTTATGACAAATTGTGGATCATCTACGGCAATTGTATTAGTATTATTCATTCTTTTAATTATAATTCTTGGACCTTCTATCTAATAAAAAAAATACCATTTGGTATTTTTTATTTTAATTTATCAAATATGATATCTAAATCATCTACTTTTGTTTTATCATATTGAAAGTCAGCATTATCTTCTGGGTATCTTGGAATTACATGAATATGATAATGTTTAATCTCTTGACCTAGTTCATTGTTTTGCGCTAAAGAAATGCCTCCACATTGAAGTTTTTCTTTTAATGTAGGATATAGTGTCTTTTTAATGACTTGTAAACTATGTTGAATGACATCTTCTGGTGTATCAAAAATATTTTCATAATGTTCTTTTGGAATAATCAATAAGTGACCATTTGTAGCAGGATTGATATTCATAATCACTTTAATTACGTCATCCTCATAAACGGTTCTTGAAGGGATTTCTCCTTCTATAATTTTACAAAATATACAATCTTTCATATTTACCTCCTAATTTTGATATTGATATGTTATTTCGCTATTACTAATTTCTTTTTTATTTAAAATATCACTTATAATCGTTTCAGAATTACCATTTACTAGAAAGTCTTCTGTAATATTTGATATTTTTACGGCCGTAGTTATTTCCTTTTTATTGGTTACTGTTATTTCATAGTACTTAGGTGTGATATGATTGTTGTTCATTGTTTCAATGATACTTTTTATTCTATTCGTTATTTCTTGAGCAGTCCATTCTTCTATTGTTAATTCTGTTTGGATATAATAGATTTTTAATTCTATTAGATCTTCTTCTTCCTTTAGTATTTTTTCTTTTACAGGAGTTGAGTATTCATTTAATGTTGTAGTGGGTTTTACCGTACAAGAAATATTTGTTTGTTTTTTGATTTTTTCTTCTATCGTTTGAGCAATATGGTTTAGGATAGAGTTTCCTTCTTCATAATCTGTATTATATGTATCAGAAAAGTCGTTTTTATTATACTTTATATAGAAATATAGATTATGATTATTTCGAGACATTACTTTTTTGGTATAAACATCATCCACTCTAGTGGTTCCTCCAATAATGATAGAAGGAATTAACTCTCTAAAATTTGTTTCTATGTAAGTATTCATGGCTTTATCGGCCTTTTTTTTCAACATTTCTTCACTTTTTTCACTTACGACTATTACTCCTAAAGATACGATTAGAATCATGGCAAGTATTCCTTGACCTAATAGTAACTTTTTTTTCTTATTCATATTAATCACCTACGATTATTGTATCTTATTATTTTTTCTTTGGCAATTTTATTATAAAAAGTTTGAAAACTATTGTTTCGGTAAGAATTCTGTGTTATATTTATAAGTAGATTAAGGTAGAATATATTGGTGGTGTGTTTATGAAAATCCAAAGAGGAATCGTAAAATATAAGGATCGTAATGATATTGTTTGTACATATGCTTTAACAGATGATGGAAAACAATATTACTTTTTAGATGAAACTGAAACTAAGAAAATTTCTAATGGTAATCGTATTGCAACTACACAATTAGTAGAGGCCATTGATCCAATGGTAAAAGCTGCGAATGTTGGAGTAATTGATCAAAATGGTGCTGTTATTGTACCATTTGAAAATCGTTCTATACGTTTAGCAAATGAAAATCTATTAATTGTTGAAAAAGCAGAACCTACAAGCCAGAATGTTTTGGATGCCATTGAATTAAGAAATGATCCTACCGCTGCCGCTCAGTTGGTTTCAACGCCAGCTGCTATTAAAGATAGAATAAAAGCACAAATGGGAGTTGAAGGAAACTATTTATTTAATGATCAATTTTCTGAAGCAACTATTTGTGATGCAAATGGAACAAATTTAGTTCAAGGAGAAAACTATAGTTTTATTTGTATGGCCAATGATCGTTTATATTTAAGTAAAAACAATTTAGATTCTCCTATTTCAGAATTCTCATTAACTACTTATGAATTAACGGAGGCTCAACCTGTTGCGGCTCCAGTAGATGCTATTGATGTTAGTGCTGCTACTGTTGATCCACAAGTGGTTGAAGGTGCTTTGAATTCTGAGAGTGTGGCTGTTCAAAATCCTGCTATGCCAGCGGAGGGAATACAATCAGAACCAATCGCACCAAGTGTTCCTGTTGTAGAGGCAGAACCTGCGCCAGTTGATGCAGTTGTTCCTTCTACAGAAGAGACACCAATGGAGGCAATCACTGTTCCGGAAGTAGCTCCACCTCAAGAGGCTGAGGGTGTTGTTGCAAGTGGCGAAGAAGCTACAGAGGAAGCACCAAAAGAAGACATTATTCATGAATTTATAGATATTCCTGAAACGGAGGCTACAGAAGAAGCGAGTCAAGCGACTGAAAGTACTCCTGAAAATGGGTTCTCTGATGATTTAAAAGCCTTTACGAATGGAACTCCTGCTGGGGAAGAACCTGTTGCTGAATCAGATGCTCCTCCAATTGTAGAAGAGGAAAATGCTGATAGTAATACAGTATCTGAAGAGGCACCAAAAGAAGAAGATATCATTCATGAGGTAATAGATGTTCCTCAAGAAGAGGAAACTGCTGTTGATCTTCCACCAGAAGAGAGCCACGAAGAGCAAGAAGAAATCTTCTCTCCTACAGTAACGGCAAATAATGAAGAAGATAACGAGAGTTCAAATCAAACGGCTCCCGTTAATATAGATGCAGAAACGGTTTTTGCAACAGTTGATAGAAATCAAAATGGAATTATAGATAGTGATGAAGTTATGGTTCCACAACAAAATCATGCTAGTACGACACCTGATACTATGTTGTCTAATATCTTTAATACCCCAACTTCTGATCCTAAAGATGATTTTGGACTTCCAAATCCATTTGATTCCACTTATACGCCATCTACTTCTTATGGATCATTTAATAGTATGATAGCAGATACGAAGCCATATGATTCATATGGACCACTTGAAAGCGATCATCTTATGTCAGATGTAGCTAGATCTATGGCTGAGTTGATGAAAAGAAATAAAGAACAAAGAGGAGCCATTTCTCAATATCAAAGTAAAATTGAGAATTTAGAGGCTCAATCAAGAATATTATCTGAAAAATACAAAGATCAATCTATGAGATATGAAACATTATCTAATAAATTGAGATCTATGGAAGATACTATTAATAGAGCAGAAGCAAGAAATCAATTGCTTGAAAACAAAGTTCGTGATCAAGAAAAACTAATTGCTTCTCAAGAAAGAGAAATTAAAATCTTGAGACCTCAAGTTGAAGGAAAACAAGATTTGGTTAGACTTCTTGCTGATGCGAGAACTTTATTAGGAACGGACTCTGGTTATGGATTTGATGATGGAAGTAATTATTATGGAGGAAGAGTTGCCTAATTGTTGTTTCAAATCATAAAAGAAATCAACTTTGTTGGTTTCTTTTTTGTATTCTTTCTTTTTTTGTGTTAGAATATAGATAAATTTTGTTTCTTAGTGTATATTAATACATATAATATATAGATAAATGGGGTGTATGTATGAATCGTGATGATTTTCCTATATTAAGCCAAGATTTTGTTTATTTTGATAATGGTGCAACGACGCTTAAGCCTCAGTGTGTCCTTGATAAAATGAACGATTATTATGATTATCATACTTCTAATATTCATAGAGGGGATTATGATTTTGCAATTAAAACAAATGAGGAATATGATCGTGTTCGCTCTTTGATCGGACAGTTTATAAATGCCAATCCTGAGGAGTGTATTTATACAAGTGGGACGACTATGTCTATCAATATGGTTGTGTTTGGCTATATGAAATATCATCTTCAAAAAGGAGATGAAGTTCTATTAAATAAGGCAGAACATGCTTCTAATATTTTACCTTGGATTCGTTTGAGTGAAGAAATAGGGATTGTTATTAAATATGTTCCTTTGAATGAAGATTATTCTTTGTCATTGGATGCGATTAAAACATGTGTGACAGATCGTACAAAAGTCATTAGCCTTGCGCATGTTACGAATGTTATTGGGGATGTTCGTGATGTAGAGGCAATTGGAGATTACTGTCATCAAAACCATATCCTTTTTCACGTGGATGGAGCCCAAAGCGTTCCTCATTTACCAGTGGATTTTAAGAAATGTCATATGGATTTTTTAAGTTTTTCTGGACATAAAATGTGTGGACCTACAGGAGTAGGAGTATTGGTTGGCAGAAAAGAATTATTAAAAGATATGCATCCACTTTGTTACGGGGGAGGAATGAATTCCTTCTTTGAAGAAGATGGATCTTATGAATTGAAAGACAGCCCTATACGTTTTGAGGCAGGAACTCCTCCTGTTGCAGAGGTTATAGGACTTGGAAAAGCAATCGAATATTTAATGGAAATTGGAATGGATAAAATTCATGAACATGAAATAGAATTAAAAAAATACCTTTTAGATCAAATTCAGGATATTCCTAATGTGATTCTATATAATAAAAATAGTCAGAGCGGGATTTTATCCTTTAATCTTGATGGGGTTTTTGCACAAGATGTATCAATTTATTTAAATCATTATCACATTTACGTTAGAGCAGGAAATCACTGCGCAAAGATGTTGAAAGATGAATTAAAAATAAAAAATACCGTACGTGTCAGTGTTTATTTTTATAATAGTTTTGAAGATGTAGATCGACTTGTTGAAGCCTTAAAAAATAGTAAGGATATCTTTAAAGTTGTATTGTAGGTGGTAGAATGGATGCTAATTTAAAAAGAGAAATTATTTTAGACAATTATCAAGAACCTTTTCATAAAGGATTGATAGATGATACTAGTTATTGTAAGGTAAATACTAGCAGTGAAAGTTGTATTGATAACTTAGATTTTATTATGAAAATGGATGGCGATGTTATTGAAGATATTCGCTTTGATGGAGAGGCATGTGCTATTAGTACTTCTGTTTCTTCTATTTTTATTCGTAAGCTAATTGGAAAGACGACAGAAGAAGCCAAAGAAATTCTAAATCATTATAAGAATATGATTAATGAGAAAGAATATAATGCGGATATTTTAGGAGAACTTAATGCTTATGATGAAATATACAAGCAACCTAATCGTAAAAATTGTGCTATGTTGCCGGAAGAGGCAATTGAGAAATTATTGGAGGAGTTAAACAATGGGGAATAAAGCAATTAAAACAAAAAACCTAAAATTAGCGCGTGTAAAATACTTTAATGGAGAAACAAAAGGGGCAGAATTAAATGATATTGATGCTTATGTGTTTCTATTAAATACAGGAAATACTTATATTAATGTTTTTGATTTAACAGATAATATAACAGTTTATGATCGATCTGTTTATCCAAATGTGATGGATGATGGAGAAGAATTTGGTACTAGACTTGTTTGTGTTTCTGGAGAGGTTGAAAGTGGGCCTTGTTATGTGATTGAGCCAATTAAAGGAGATTCTTTGATTGGTTCAGAAACGGTAAGTTTAGGGGATTTAAAAGAATTTGTCTATCAGTCAGAATTGTTTTTTGTAGATCGTATTCATTTGCTTGAAGAGGAAAGAACTATGAAAAAAATGAAAATGAGACACATTATAAAAGATGATCAAAGGAAAATGAGCTCTCTACAAGATTATTTTGAAAGACACGAAGGTTCTAAACAATATATAAAATAGAAATTCTTATGAATTTCTTTTTTTATGATTTCTTTTTTATTCTTTTGCAATTTTACTTATAAAAACTTAATAATTGCCCTTGTTATTCCATTTGATTTTTGTATTTCTTGCATTTGTACTCTCTTCTTTTTTATCATAGACTATTCCCACGAAGGGAGGTGAAGCATGCTTAATCAAATTGTATTAGTTGGAAGATTAACAAGGGATATTGTAGTAAATAAATCTGATAAAGGAGTCAAAGTTGCTACCATCTGTTTAGCGATTCCTCGTTCTTTTAAGAATAGTGAAGGAACCTATGATACGGATTTTGTTGAATGTACTGCTTTTGACTCGATAGCGGAAAATACAAGTGAGTATTGTTCGAAAGGAGATATTGTTGGAGTAAAGGGGAGAATTCAATCTAGAGTTAAAGAAGAGGATGAACACAAAGAAACATATTTAGAGGTTGTTGCAGAAAAAGTAACATTCTTATCTAGTAAGAAACAAGAAGAAGCAGAGTAATCTGCTTTTTCTTTAGGAGGATATATGAATTATTATAATGAAATAAAAAATAAACTAATTGACAATGAAATATATGAGAAAGTAAAAGACTACTCCAAAGAAAGGAATAGAGCAAAAACTTATTTTGAAATAGGTAAATTACTTAGTAAAGCAGAAAAAAAGTATGGAGAGTCAATTATAGAGAAATACTCACAGAAGTTAGTTATAGAGGTAGGTAAAAAGTATAATAAGAGAACGTTGTTAGAATGAGACAATTTTATTTAGTGTTTCGTGATAGAAAAGTGTCCCCGTTGGGGACACAATTGTCTTGGAGCCATTGTAGATCATTATTATCGGTAAAAGATTATGATGAAATTAATTATTATATTAATTTAACAATTAATCAAAACTTATCAAAAAGAGAATTAGAATTTAGAATAAAATCAAAAGAATATGAACGATTAGATGATGAAACGAAAAACAAATTAATAAATCTAGAACAAGTCGCAGTGTTAGATTTTGTTAAGAAACCAATATGCATTAAAAATAGTAATAATTATGAAGAAATATCTGAAAAAGTATTAAAGAAATTGATACTTGAAGATATAGATGATTTTCTATTAGAGTTAGGTGATGGTTTTTGTTATATCAAAAACGAATATAAAATAAGACTAGGTGATAGATATAACTATATAGATTTGCTTTTATATAATATTAAGTATAAGTGCTATGCAGTTGTGGAACTTAAAGTTACTGAACTTAAAAGTGAGCATATTGGACAAATCGAAAAGTATATGAATTATATAGATATGAATATTAAAACTATTGAAGAAGATAAAACTATAGGCATAATAATATGTAAGCAAGATAATGAGTACGTTGTAAAGTATTGTTCTGATGATAGAATTATTTCTAGAGAGTATAAACTTACATGATATAATGATTATGTAATAGTAAAGAGAAGTGATTAAACACATGAAAAATAAAAAGCTAATTAGGATTATAATGTTAGTATTATCTTTGATAATTATCATCTCAAAAATAATAACAGTCATA
Source organism: Bacilli bacterium (assembly GCA_017511375.1). GTDB lineage: Bacteria > Bacillota_I > Bacilli_A > RF39 > UBA660 > UBA3789. The sequence goes on from JAFWKJ010000018.1 coordinate 105,044, forward strand.
TGGAATACCTACTATGCTTATTACTGGTATACTCCGTTTCAAAAAGTTGTTGATGCTCTTAAAGTTGTTAGTAACGGTCCTATGATGGCAATATCTGCATTTTGTTTGTTGAATTATTTTTTGTTAGGATACAAAGTAAAAGAAAAGGATAGTAACGATGACAAGAATAGAAGTAGCAAGAACAAAATAGTTTCTAAATTATTACAGATAATAGGAATTATTATTTTTATTATTTGTGTGGGGGAATGGATTATAATTATTGGAAATGTTTTAATATCTCCGTTTAGAGGGGCTTCTTTTTGGGGAAATACTTATTATGGGTTGGATGCTCTTTCTTTGTCGTTAATGATGACTATCGTCGCTCTTTGGAGATATCCTATGATACTTGTTTCTTTGGTTTATATTATTATTTACTTAGGAATTTTGAAAAAGAAGAAGAAAAAAGAAATAGATTAATGATTTGTTTCTTTTTTTATAAAGAATTTGTTATGAATACCATAGAGAGTTTATAAATGATTAAAACTTGCAATTCTATAATCTGTATTGTAAACTTAATATAGAGAATGTTCATAATAGCTTTTTAAGGATGGGAGGAAATATTGTGGAAGAAAAAGATTTAAATATAGAACCAGGTGCTCTTCCAGAATTGGAAGAAGATGTAATTCCAACGGAAGATGTTCAGGATAATGAAGATAGATTAGGGGATGTTGTTCCTTGTGAATATGTTGCTATTGAGCAAGATGAAGGGGAAGCTTTTGATATGTCTGGAAATTCTGATGATGGTTTTTATGATGATGTTGGATATATAACTCCTACCGTTTCAACGGATCAAATGGTAGATATCGTTTCTCAAGTTGAAGAAAATGAGTCAAATAGTTTAGAAGAGGAAGTAATTCCAAATGAATACAATACAGCGGATGATGAACAATTAGATGATGTTGCTTAAAGGAAAATAATACTTTCCTTTTTTGTTTGTGTTATAATATATTTATAATAGGTGATAATATGAATGTGATAGTTAGAAAATATAAAGAAGAAGATTTTGAAAGTGTAGATAAAATTTTGTTTCAAACATTTGGGTATCATAAGGAGAATATCCGAGATTCTAGAGTATATGAATTTGTGGCGTGTCTTGATCATACGATTGTTGGATATTTCAATTTGATGGAAGAAATCGATGTGGTCTTAAATATTAAGATATATCATGTGGGGTACGTATCTATTGATCCGCAATATAGAGGTCAAGGATTTGGGCGTCAGATGATGGAATATGCGATTCAATATGCTAAAGACAATCATGTGGCACGCATGGAACTAACATCTGGAAATCAAAGAGAAGTGGCTCATAAACTATATCATTCTCTTGGCTTTGAGAAGAGAGATACGTCGGTTTTTAGAAAGGAGTTCATATGATATTAGATATTATTAATAAAAAGAGATTAGGAAAGGAATTATCCTATCAAGAATTGGATACTATTTTCAATGGATATTTAAATGGAGAAGTTGCTGACTATCAAATGAGTGCCTTGTTGATGGCTATTTGTATCAATGGTATGAGTGATGAAGAGACGTTTGCCTTAACGAAGATTTTTATCGATAGTGGGGACATTTTAGATTTTAGTGATTTACCAGGAATCAAAGTGGATAAACACTCTACTGGCGGAATTGGAGATAAAACAACTCTTGTAATCGTTCCTATTGTTGCAGCTTGTGGTGGAACGGTTGTAAAAATGAGCGGTAGAGGATTAGGCTATACGGGAGGAACCATAGACAAATTGGAAAGTATTCCAGGATATCGAATTGATCTTACAGAAGGAGAAATCATGAAGCAAGTCTATAATATTGGCCTTGTTGTTACAGGACAAACAGCTGATTTGGTTCCTATGGATAAAGTTGTTTATGCTTTAAGGGATGTTAGTTCAACTGTGTCCTCTGTTCCACTAATTGCTTCTAGTATAATGAGTAAGAAGATTGCCTGCGGTGCTGACAAAATTATTATAGATATTAAAGTGGGAAATGGGGCTTTAATTCAAACAAAAGAAGAGGCAAAAAAACTTTCTGAACTTATGATTCGTATTGGAGAATTTTACAATCGAGAGGTTAGAACTGTTATTAGTGATATGAATACACCATTGGGAATTACTGTAGGAAATAGTTTAGAAGTATTGGAGGCTATTGACGTACTAAAGGGGAGAGAAAAGAACAATCCTTTTGTAGATTTATGTATTGAGTTGGCATCTGAGATGGTGAGTATGTCTTTAGAGATCCCTGTGAAAGAAGCAAAAGAAAAAGTATTACAAGTTATTGAAGATCGTTCGGCTTATCATAAATTCGAAGAAATGGTTGCTTCACAAAAGGGACATTTGGATAAGATTAAGGTTAGTGATAAAACTTATTTTATTCGATCTCCTCAAGCGGGTGTTATTAAAAGAATTAATGCACTAGCGATTGGAAAACTAGTATTTCAATTGGGAGCTTCTAAAGAAGAAATGGATGATAAGATTGATTTTACTGTAGGTGTTAAATTGAATAAATTAGTAGGAGATTCTGTGAAAAAAGGAGAGGTTATAGCGACTATTTTTTACAAAAAGAAAGTTCCTGAAATAAAAATTGAAAATATTTACACTTTTGAATAAATAAAGTGTTTGATTTTGTTGAAATTATGTTATAATTGTTTTATAAGGTAAGGTGAAAAAATATGGAAAAAATTTACGAAGAAAAAAGTAGCTCTCAAAGAAGTTCAAAATCAAGTTTATCTATTATTTTGTCATTTGTAGTAGCTATTTTTGCGATTATGTCCTTAATTGTTGCAGGATTTAATCAAATAAGTTATGCTGCTCCAACAGAAGGGTCTACATCTGTAGAAGATATGGCACCAACTCCAGAATTTCTAATGCAAGGAACTAAACAGGTTGGTCTTCTTGTTTCTGGTGTATGGAGGAATAATGGTGGGGAAACTAAAGAAGGATCATTCTTTATTCCAATCATGTATAACCACAATCTATCAGATGAAGAAAATTTTAGCAATTATTATTTGTTTTGTATCCAACAAGGAAGAGAAATTGAAGAAGGTGGAAATTATCAAGAGGTATCAGAAAGCGCAGTTAATGAGAGCTTTAATAGTGATGGTGTATCATATATATTGAGCAAAAGTTCCCTTCTAGGTGGAGAAGGAATTGCTATTGATAAATCACAAATATCTAGTGGTAATAACAAATATATTGAGTATTATGCTACGCAAATTGCTATTTGGTTATATTTAGATGAATCAGCACCATCAGTTGTTAATGGTGTAGCTAATCCATATCATGGAAAATTAAATGTACGTCAAACTAATGGAGATGGAAATGAAGCTGTTGAAAATGATTATACACCAATGGAAGTAATTACAAACGCTACAAAATTAGAATTGATAAAACTGGATGATGATGTTGATTTAACTGAAATTGCAAATGGATCTACACTAGGTACCTTCAAGGATAAAATTAATACAAAAGTTTCGGTTGCAAAGAATCCTCCTAAACCATCTGTCACTTCAAAATTAGCATCAGCGGATGTTTCATTATTGGATGATGGAAAAACTTATCAAACAGATAAAATTGAGGCAGATGTTAAAAATGGAACATTAACTGGTTATGAAGTACTTTTATCTGGAATTAAAGAGGCTTATGTAGTGGATGAAAATGGAAATAAGGTAGCCGATGACAAGATGTTTCGCCCTAATGAGAAATTCCGTATTCGTGTTCCTAAAGATAAAGTAACGGAAAAGAATAGTACAGTATATGTTACAATTTTTGGTTATTTTGAGAATGTTAATCAAGGAGAATATTATGCACTATCTGATTCTCAGGCGGTAACTAAAGTTACTACGACTCAACTTCGTACGGAAAATGAAAAACCTATTAATTTCTTAGTTAGTCCTGATACAGGAATGACTACTGCCCAAACAATTTATTTTATTGGTCTAATTGTATTGTTATGTGGTGTTGGAATTATTTATGCAAATGCCAAACCTGTTGAAGAAAAGTAAAAAGTTAAAAAAGAGCCAGGTATTGCTGATTGGCTCTTTACTTATTTTTGGGGGAAGTATTTTTCTATCATGGAATTATTTATTACGAATGAGAGACGAAGTTTTTTCAAATATGAAGTTAGCCATGATGGATACTACACCATCGGAGGAGACATCACAAGAGAATCCTTTGATGATTGGTTCGGAACAATATGAGGAACAATATACAGTAGACTATAGTAAATATTTTGGAGTATTGGAAATACCCCGAATTGGGTTAAAAAGGGGATTCTACAACGTTGGATCAAAATATAATGACATTCAATATAATGTAACAATGACAGAAAAATCTACAATGCCATCAGAAGGTCATGGGAATCTTGCTTTGATGGCACATTCTGGAGATTCTTATATCTCATATTTTGCTTATTTGTATCGTCTGAGTGTGGGAGATGATTGTTATATTACATATAATGGAATTGTTTATCATTATCAAATAAAGCAAATATATAATGTTAATAAGACAGGATTAGTTATCATTGATTGGGAACCATCCAATATGAGTTTAACGCTTATTACTTGTACGAAAGATGATGAAACAAAACAAACTATCTACGTTGCAGAATTTATTGACTAGAAGAAGGTGATAAGATGAATTTGTCTTTATTTGAAAAAATTGGTGTAATATTTCGCTATATTTTTTCTTCATTTTTATCAATAGAAATTTTGATTATCAGTCTTCTTTTATTTGCTATTTTGATATTTAATATAAAAAGAAATAATAGAATGGTACAAATTGCTGCGATAGGAGTATATTTAGGATTTATTTTAGGAATTCTTATTAGTTATACCTCTTATGTTCAAACTTCTTTTGATTCTTTTGTGAAAGAAGTAATGAATTATATTTATTTTCCTTCAACGATTGTTTATTTCTTTATCATGGTATTTGTAATAGGAATGATGATTTATACTATTTTTAGTAAGAAATTAACCATTTTAAAGAAAGTTATTAATTATGCTATTTTTAGTATTATGTTTTTCTTCTTTGTATCTTTCCTTTCTTTAGCAGCATATAATGCCTATGATTTAATTGATATTACTAAGTTATATGAAAATGATGTTATTTTATCTATTATACAAGTGAGTAATTTATTGCTATTTATATGGCTTATATTTACTGGGTTTTATCATTTGTATCATTTTTATAAGAAAAAATTTGATAAAGAATAAAGATTGGTTTCACCAATCTTTTTTTATGCATAAAAATAGTTTTTTATACATAGAGAATGATAGGAGGAAATATATGAAAAAATGGATTCTTTTATTTCTACTATTATTGATTCCATATAAAAGTATGGCTGAAGAGTTAATTCCTAATGGAAATAGTGGTGTTTTAATAGAGGCTGGTAGTGGAAAAATATTATATGAAAAGAATAGTCATGAACGTTCTAGTGTTGCTTCTTTAACAAAAATGGTTGCGCAAATTATCATTTTAGAGGAAATAGAGAAAGGTAAAATTCATTGGGATGATGTTGTGACTATTAGTCATCATGCAAGTAGTATGGGGGGATCTCAGATATATTTAGCTGAAGGAGAGAAGATGACGGTTAGAGATTTAATGAAAGGAATTAGTGTTGCGAGTGGAAATGATGCAACAGTTGCTATGGCTGAGTATATTGGGGGAAGTGAGGAAAAATTTGTAGAAAGAATGAATGAAGTGGTAAAACAAATGGGATTAAAAGATACGCATTTTGTAAACAGTACGGGGTTGGATGAAGAGGATCATTACTCTAGTGGTTATGATATGGCTATGATTGCAAGAGAATTAGTCATGAATCATTCTAAAGTTTTGGAGTTTTCTTCTATTTATGAAGATTATTTACGAGAAAATAGTGATCAAAAGTTTTGGTTAGTGAATACCAATAAGCTCATTCGCTTTTATGAAGGGGCGGATGGATTAAAGACAGGTCATACAGATGATGCGGGTTATTGTTTAGCGGCTACTGCGAAAAGAGATAATATGCGCTTAATTGGAATTGTTTTGGGTGAAAAAGATAGTAAAGTACGAAATCAAGAAGTCATGGACTTGTTGGATTATGGATTTCAAACGGCACAAATGAAGTGTTTATTAAAAAAAGGAACACAAATGGATATGGTGACTATGGATCTAGCAACCCCTTCTGAAATACCCATTGTTTTAAAAGAAGATTTGTGTGTGTTGGAAGAAAAGGGACAAGATAAAAAATATCAATATGAACTAAAACTACAATTTCCGAGTTTACCTGTACAAAAGGGAGATGTTGTTGGGAAAGTTGATGTATTATATCATCAGAAAAAACTTTCAAGTGGGGACTTAATGGTATCTTTTGATGTTCAATCTCTTTCCTTTATGAGTTTTGTCAAAAAAACATTGTTAAATTTACTATATGGTGTACTTTAGTATATGTACACCTATTTTTTTGTGTTATAATGTTATTTGTTAGATAGGATGATGAAAGATGAGTAAGAAGAAAAACAGACCATATAAATATAACGCTAAAAGTAGATTAACACCTAATTCTCAATCTTTTCCTTTTAAAGTAAATAGTATTAAGAAAGATGTAGTTACGAACTTAGAAAACACACTTACTAAACTTCGTGTGATTGATGATTCACAAGAAAAAACGGAAACGCTAGATGATGGTTTTTTAGGAGGAAGAGTTGAACATAAGGAAGAAAAAAAGAAACAAAAGAAAAAAGAAGTTTCTTTGCAACAAAGAGAAAAAGTAGTTCATGTACTAGCAGCCCTAAAAAAAGTGGTTTTAACGATTTCTTTTATTGGAACTATTATAGTCATCATTATGCTTGGTTATCATTTTGGAGGACAAGTTGTTTCTTATTTTCATCAAACTACAAAGAATAGAGTTGCTACAAGTTCTAAGAAAGCTTCTTCTATTGATGATAATTATGTGTTTGTAGGAGACTTTCATACTCGTAATTTTGCTTTTGAGGATTATGCTTTTGATTATCATTATGTAAAAGAGGCGAATGATCATTTGACTACTTCTGAGTTGTTAGATCATATGAAGAATATGATTTATGATTATAATCCATCTATTATTTTTATTGAGGTTGGTATGATGGATTTAGATAATGGATTATCACAAGAAGAGTTTGTGGAAAATTATGGAAAAATTTTGGATCAAATCACGATGCATAGACCTCATGCGAATGTCTATATTGAATCTATTTATCCTATTAATCCAGCTTTAAATGATAGTGATATTATTCAAGATACTATGACAAATAAAATGATTAAAAACTATAATTTGGCTTTAAAATCATTAGCAATTGATAAAAATGTACAATACTTAGATTTATATGCTAAATTAAGTAAAAAAGATACATTAGATCCTCAATATACAGATGATGGGGTATCTTTAAATAGTAGAGGGTATCAGGTTGTTTATAAAGAAATTAAAGATGTGATAGGGAATTAAAAAGATTAGAGTTCTAATCTTTTTTTTCATACATAAGATACATTAGAAAGCGAGGATATCATTTTGGAAATATTAAAAGTTAGTAGTAAATCAAATCCTAATAGCGTAGCAGGAGCCATTGCGAATGTTTTTCGTGAAAAAGGGTGTGTGGAAGTACAAGCAGTAGGTGCAGGGGCTTTAAACCAAGCTATTAAGGCCATTGCGATTGCTAGAGGTTTTGTGGCTCCTACAGGAGTGAATTTAATATGTATACCTGCTTTTCAGGATATTATGATTGATACAGAAGAGAGAACGGCTATTAAGCTGATTGTAGAAGCAAAATAGTCTTCTTTTTTTTTAAATGTGTGATATACTAATGGCGAAGGCGGGGATACGATGAATAGAAAGAAAAAAAGTAGACTAGAAGAGTATCATTCTGGGAAAACAACCGATTTAAGAAATGTAATAGCCGAAATACAGAAAGTAGATCAAGAAACAGCCGACTTAAGTGCTGTTGTGCAAGAGGCACAACGTATTGATCGTAGGAAGAAAAATGATGATAGTAATAATTATACTTTTAGATTGTTATTTTCGTCTGTTATGGATAAAGTCTTTTTAATACTATTGATGATAGGGTTCCTTATTGTTACCTATTTCAATTTTAAAGGAAATATTTTTGGTGCAGCATATGGGTACTGGATCCGTTTTTTACGTGAGATTGGTATTGTTGTTTTATTCTTTATTATTAGTTTGTTTTGTAATTGGTTTTATAAATGTATTATTAAAACAATGATCTGTGTTACTTCTCATTCTATTACGAGAGAGTATTATTTCCCTTTATGGAAGATTGAAACCTCTATTCCTATTCAACATGTAACATCTGTATCAGCATTTAGCTTCTTCTTAGTCATTCGAGGAGTCGTGATTCATCAGTATCATCATATGCCAATCCTATTCTTTACTTGGAATCATCAGATGTTAAAGAAAAGGATAGATGATTTATTACAAAATGATTCGATTGATTATAATGGGGCAGCTCATAAAACGATTTTTAGAAGAAAATATTATTCCATTTTTAGGTGGTTTTTCCTTTTGATAACTTTTATTGTTATTGTTTTAGGAATTGCACATTTCTTTGGATATATTCTTAGTCCCGAAAGAACGATTGCAGGTACTTATATTAAGGGAAATCAAAAGATTCAATTAAAAGTAAATGGAGACTGTTCTCTTCGTTTTGTAAGTATTAAGGAATTAAAGACATGCCGTTGGAAGTATGATGAAGACCAACATACGATTCATATTTCTTATCAATATAATAAAAAGAATTATTATGGAAATTTATATGAGAAAAAAGATACAATTACCGTTGGGTATAAAGAAGATGTCTTAATCTATAATGGAATTGATTATAAGAAAAAATAAGAAGGATATCCTTCTTTTCTTTTGTTGTTTTTTCTTTTAAAATCATATATAATTTAACTAGAGTAGGAGGGATTCTATGGATGATCAAGAATATATGATTACTTGTCCACGTTGTGGTAGTGAATTTAAGAGTACTTCTAGATATTGTATGAAATGTGGTTATTTGAATCCTAATCACCCAGGGAATGAAACATATTTTGATAAATATAGTCGAAATGATATGGAAGAATATACAGTTAGTGGATATACGAAGGATGTTATTTCTCAACCTAAGGGGTTTAAGAGAGGAACTATCAATATTTTTCTAAGTGGGGATATTGGTAGTTTCAATTTGTGTTTTGCTATCAATATTCTTTGTTATTTGCTATGTGTAGCGGGAATTGTCTATTTTTATTATGATTCTTCTCCTAATCTTTATATGATGATGGGGACTGAATTGAGTTATGTTTTGCTTCTTTTCTCTTTTTTCTCTCTTTTTATGTATGCGATACAATTATTGTATATGAAGATGAATAAGAGATGGATTTATGCCTTGATTCCTCTTGTGAATTTATATGTATTTTCAGATGCTATTACAAAAAAGAAACTGATGAATCTCTTAGTATTTATTCCTGTTGTGGGAGAAATCTATTTATTTTATCTACTTTATCAAATGGGAAAGGCTTTTAAAAAGAGTGGTCTTATCACAATGTTATTTCCTATTGTTATGATTCCTATTATTGCCTTTGGAGGATCTGGTTTCCATGATATTTGCTATGTTAGTGAGAAAGATTCTTTAGAAAAGGAATATGGGAAGAAAAAATTCTATGGGATTAGTTGTGCTATTGTAGTTGTTGCGGGACTTGGGATGATTGTTTATAGTAATGCTGTTAATATCAATCATGAGGTAGATCATATTAATAGTTATTATTTGTATTATGCAACCAAAAAGACAGTTCGTAGAGTTGAGATAAAGCTAGATAGTAATTTAGACAGATGTACCTATACGAGTGATACAAAGTATTTTTACTTTTCAGACTTATATGATTTCACATTCCTTCCATTTTATGTTTTTAGAGAACCAATAGAGGCATATATAAAGGTTGTGGAGACACCAGGAGAAGATGGTAATAGCCATCGTGAAATTTATGTTTCTATGACAGATGGTAAGTATGGATATCCAGAGACTAAGTATGAAGATATTTCATTCTCAACGATTGTAGAATATCCTGTTTTAGATGAAGTTTATGAAAATGAAAATCGATGTGAATTTCGTAAAAACGCTTGAAAAATAGAATAATTTTTACTATAATTGTCTCAAGTCGATGATTAGAACTAATAATAAGAATGTTTAATGAAAGAGAATTCGTGGTTGGTGAAAACGATATTAAAGTCTTATTTATCTACTCTATAGATGAAAGAAATTTCCGGGTAATACCGTTATCTAATTAAGTGAAAATAAGGATGGTACCGTGCATTATGCACTCCTTTGGTATCATCCTTTTTGTTTTTTAGGAGGATGTATGGAAAGAAAAATTAAAACAAATACTGTTTATAGACACTTTAAAGGCGATATGTATTTAGTACTTGAAATAGCAGAACATACTGAGACAGGGGAAGCTATGGTTATTTATAGAGCTTTATATGGTTCTTATAAGGTATATGCGAGACCTTATGCTATGTTTGCGTCGGAAGTGGATTATAAAAAATATCCAAATGTGAAACAAAAATATAGATTTCAAGAAATGAAAATTAAATCATTAAATGTATAGGAGGAATAAAAATGATAGATATTAAATTAATTAGAGAGAATAAAGATTTAGTAAAAGAAAACATCAAAAAGAAATTTCAAGATGAAAAATTACCATTAGTAGATGAGGTGTTTGATTTAGACAAAAAGGTACGTGAAGTTCAAGTTCAAGTTGATACTTTAAAGGCAGATAAGAATAAACTAAGTGGTGAAATTGGACAACTTATGAGAGATGGTAAAAAAGAGGAAGCAGAGGAAATTAAAAAGAAAATAGCTGAATCTGCAGAAGAAATCAGTAAGTTAGAGGTGGAACAAGAAGAGTTGAGTGCCACGATTAAAGAAAAGATGATGGTTATTCCACAAATTATGGATCCTAGTGTTCCTATTGGAAAAGATGATAGTGAAAATGTAGAAGTGCAAAAGTTTGGGGATCCTGTAGTACCACCTTATGAGATTCCTTATCATGCAGATATTATTGAAAGATTAAATGGAATGGATAAAGAAGCGGCAGGTAGAACATCTGGACAAGGATTCTATTATTTGCTTGGGGATATTGCGAGACTTCATGAGGCCATGATTGCTTATGCAAGAGATTTTATGATAGATGCTGGATTTACTTATGCGATTCCTCCTTTTATGATTCATAGTGATGTTGTAACAGGAGTAATGAGTTTCCCTGAAATGGAAGCTATGATGTATAAAATAGAAGGAGAAGATTTATACTTAATTGGAACTTCTGAACATAGTATGATTGGTAAGTTTAAAGATCAAATCATAAAACGTGAGGATTTACCTGTTCATATGACAAGCTATTCTCCATGCTTTAGAAAAGAAGGAGGATCTCATGGATTGGAAGAAAGAGGGCTTTATCGTGTTCACCAATTTGAAAAACAAGAAATGATTGTTATTTGTGAACCAGAAGAATCTATGGATTGGTATGAAAAAATGTGGAAATTAACAGTTGATTTATTTAGAAACTTTGATATTCCAGTTAGACAATTAGAATGTTGTAGTGGAGATTTAGCTGATTTAAAAGTGAAATCTTGTGATATTGAAGCATGGAGCCCAAGACAACAGAAATACTTTGAAGTGGGAAGTTGTTCTACTTTAGGAGATGCACAAGCTAGACGTTTAGGTATTCGAGCTAAAGGAGAAAAGGGAACTTATTATTTACATACACTAAATAATACGGTGGTTGCGACTCCTCGAGGACTTATTGCATTAATTGAAAATAATTATCAAGAAGATGGAAGTATTAAAATACCAAAGGCATTACAACCTTATATGGGTGGAAAAGAAAAAATTGAACCAAAGAAATAACACGAAAGTGTTATTTTTTTTATGTGGTTTATGATAAAATATCATTAGGATGTGATGATATGCCATTTTTAATTGGAATTATTATTCTTATTGTATTTTGTGTCGTTGTCTATTTTTATTTTCGACATCGTATTCGTCGCATTTTAAATAACTTTGGATTTGCGGGAATGAATCTAAAAGAAGTCATTGAAGAAGCAAGACTAGAGGATCAAGAAGTACCTAAGTCTTTATCCAGTATGGATAGAATTTATTTAGATCAAATCAAGAAGGATTTTCCTGATATTAATATTAATGAGTTGAAAAGACAATCTGAAAAGATCCTTTTAGATGTTTATAAAAGTGTTGAGAAGAAAGATTCTTCTCTATTTAAGGGAAAACTAAAAAGTTTTGTAGATTCTATGATTAGTGATTATCAAAAACAAGATGTTTCTTTTCGGGATATAAAAATCCATAATACGGTTGTATCTAATTACAAAAAAGAAGGGGGAGTAGCAACCATCTACTTTTCCTCTAGTTTTCAATACTACTTGGATACGGCTGGGAAAAATGTAAAGACACAGGATCGTGTTAAAACTGAGTTCATTTATGTTTATGATGTCCATGAAGTGGAAGCAGATAAAAAAGTATTGGGAATTCATTGTCCAAATTGTGGGAGCCCTATAACTACGTTAGGACAAAAGAGTTGTAGTTACTGTGGGCAAGCTATTTTAGAATTTATTGGACGTGTTTTTACATGTGATGATATTGTTCGCTATTGATTCTTACTGTAAGTGATATGATAATAGAATAGGAGGTCGTTCTATGAATGAGGATTTATTACAACCTATATTAGGAAAATCAGAAGTAGAAAACATTATAGGTTTCCATACTTATGTGTGTTCCACTTGTCATACAGCCTTTTCTTCTTTTCAACCAGATCTTACGACTTGTATTTTCTGTGGAAAAAATAGTATTACACAAGGAGAGACTAAATATTATTATGATACTAGTTCTTTGCCTTTTCAAATATCTTTAGAAGATGCTTTTGCTATCTATAAAAAACAAATACGTCATGATTACCTTTTACCATTTTCTTTTCGAGGGAAAAGGATTATGAAAAAGATTCAGAAAGTATATTTACCATGTAGTCTCTATAATCTATCTGTGGAAGGAAGTATTGCTTTTTATGGGGCAGATACTATCTCTAAAGTAAAAAATGCTCCTAAACAGGTATTTGAATGTATGTATTCAACGCATTTTGATTATTTAAACCTATTAACCAGTGATTACTCTAGGATTAATGATGTACCCGTTAGTAATATTAATGATTATGATTTTTCACAACTAGTGGATTTTAATCCCGAAATTATAAAAGATTGTTGTTTGATAGCTAGTGATGTTGAAAAGACTGAGGTAACTGAAAAGGTTCAAGAAAGAGCTATTAAAAACTGTGTGAATATTGTACGAGGAAATGTGGGACATGAGTTGAAAAAACTATCTAATAATCATTTAGTAGTAGGGGTTTCTTCTGCTAAGTCTATTTTTATTCCTATTTATTTTATTAATTTTCGTTATAAAGGACAAGAATATTTGTTCTTAGTGAATGGACAAACAGGGAATGTAATTGTTGATTTACCTACTAGTAAAGGAAATCTTGTTTTACTATTCTTGGTATGCTTTATACTTTTTGTTTTAATTGGGTGTATTATTGCCTGTATCCTATAGGAGGTGTCTATGAAGAAAAAATGTTTATTCTTATTCTGTTTTATTGTTTTAATCTCTTGTATAAAGGTAAATGCAGCACCTATTTCTTATTCTAGAACGAAAGATAATTTAAGGGTTCCTAAGGATGTGGATCTTTCTAAGGTCAATATGGATACTCTTTTAAAGATTCCTGCTGTTGATTCTAAAGCTAAGATTTATGATTTTGCAGATTTGCTTACAGAGGCAGAAGAGGCAAAACTTTTTATTAAAATTAATGAATATATTAATAATACGGGTTTGGATGCTGTGATTGTTACTACCAATGATTTGCAAGGTTTGTCTTTGAAAGATTATACCTATGGTTTTTATGACTATAATGATTTCTCTAATTCTGGAATTTCTTTTGTTATTTATGTAACGGAAGAAAAAAAGAGTATTTTTATGGGAAATAATGGAATCCCTAATAGCGAAGTATATAAAGCTTATCCAGATAAGACAGTTACTGAGATATTGAGATATGTTTATAAAAATCATATAGATCAAAATGATTATGTAGGAGCTTGTGAAGAATTTATAAAGTTAGCGGATGGGTTTTATGTAAAAACATTTGGATCTTATAAAGTAGGGGAAGGGGAAACAGAAGAAGGAGGTTTTCCTTGGGTTGAAATCCTTATAGTTTCTTTTGTCTTATCCTTTATTGTTTCTGTTCTATTATATTCTAAATATGATAAACCACAACGTAGAGTGGATCAAAGTATTAAAAAAGCCTTAAGTTCTACTACTATGATTGTTAAGAGTGAGTATGATAAACCGGTGGCTGAAAAAAACACTGGCAATTCATAAAAGTACTTTATTTTGTATAAAATTTCATGTATAATAAAGTTGTAATTATTTAAGAGAAGGAGATTAATTATGGGTTTAATTAAAGCGGCTAAAGAAGCAGCTGGTAGTACTCTTCATGATCAATGGAAAGACTATATCAGATGCGAAGATTTAGGAAATGAAATACTTATGAAAAAGGTTTCTACTCCTAATGGAATTATTTCAAAGGATAGTGCAATTCAAGTTGCACCTGGACAAATTGCTGTTATATTTGATAGCGGAAAGGTTTTAGATGCTACAGCAGAAGAAGGAATCTATACTTTCGATCAATCTACTTCTCCAACGTTCTTTGCAGGACAATTTGGAGACGTATTTAAAGAAATGTGGACTCGTTTTACTTATGGTGGTGGAGTTGCTAAAGAGCAAGCTGTATTCTATATGAATGCAAAGGAAATTATGGATAATAAGTTTGGTACACCTGCACCTATTCCATTCCAAGATTGGTCACATCCAATTCCAAATCAAATGACAGGAGCAGTTACTCCATTAAGAGTGGAAGTTAAATGTTTTGGTAAATATACATTTAAAATTTCTGATCCATCAACATTTATGAGTAAGATTGCTGGAACAGCAGATGAATATAAGAAAGAAGATCTTTGTGAACAAATGAGATCTGAAGTTATTGGAGCTTTCCAAAACGTATTAAATGAGTTAGGTAATTCTACTCATAAAGTACCAGTACTAGAACTTCCTAGTGCTACAGATGAAATTAAAGCAACAATGGATGAAAAAGTATTCGATCAACCAATTCGTGATCGTGGTATAAGCTTAGTTGGATTTGTTGTTGAATCTGTAACATTAGATGAAGAATCTAATAAGAAAATCGATAAATACGAACTTTCTTCTAATTCATTCATGCAACAAGGTTCTCTTGTTGGAGACTATGGACAAGCTGTTAAGGATGCTGCTAACAACGCTAATGGAGCTGCAGCTGGTTTAATGGGTGTTGGTATGATGAACATGGCTAGTGGTGGAATGATTGGAGGAACAGCACAAGGTGCTTTCCAAAATCAAGGATATTCTATGGCTGGTGGAGCTCAAGCCCCTGCTCAAGAGGGCGCTCAAGCACCAGCAGGATCTAAGTTCTGTCCAGAATGTGGTACTGCTTCTAACGGAAGTAAGTTCTGTCCAAATTGTGGAACTAAATTAGGTTAATAAAAAGGATTATCATTTGATAATCTTTTTTTTATAAATTCTTTTTATGTAGGGTTTTATTTCTTGATTCTTTCTATACTTTTTCTTTATTGCCTTGTGCTAAATTTGTCAAAAAAATACTTGCAATTAGATTTAAACTATTGAAAAACAATGATTTTAAACTAATAAGAATTTTTTATGGCACCTCCTTTTATGTGGTTTGACTCCTTATAGGTGTTTTGCTAGAATAGTGAATTGTCACATATAAAGAAGGTGTTAGGTATGTTTTCAAATGAACAACAGATGCTAAATGCTTGTAAGGAGGAGCCCTCGATGGTCTTCAAAATGATTAATAAAGGTCATTTTGAAATTGTTGAACAATTAGTTGAGGAAAACTCTGTTGATGTTAATTTAGTGGATAGTGTTGGAAACGATTTAGTAACAAGATTACTCAAAGCACGACAATATGATTTAGTTGTACACTTAATGAAAAAAAGGAATTGGAATGTTAACCATAAAAATATGGAAGGAAATACGTTTGGACATGTATTGGCCAAAGATAACTCTATTTGCGCTATTAAGGTAGTAGAACAATTAAATCGAAAAAAGAATTATAGTCCTAATCTTAAACATAATAAAGGAGAGACTATTTTAGACCGAGCATTAAGTTGTAATTACTTATGTACGGCTATTAAATTTATAGAAGATAAGAGATTTACTTCTATTGATATTTCTACTTTTAAGGCATTATGTAAGTCTTTAATTAAAAGTAGAGAATATGGAAAGTATACTAAAATTAATACTTTAGAAATATTAGTAGATAACTTGGAGAAGAAAGAATTAGAACCTAGTTTATCTAGATTGATTGAAAAAATCCGTGAGAATATGGATATGATTAAGAGAGATATTATGAATAATGATTGTAGATTGTTAGAGTATCTTATTAATCACTATTAAGAGGCTTCGTTGCCTTTTTTTTGTTGTCATGTTATACTTTGTTCATATCGAGAGGGATTATAATGAAAAAGAAAATTCTCTATTTAATACTTTATATTTATTTATTGTTTTTGTCTCTAGTTCATTATTCTAGTATTTGGGCTATTGCGACTTTTAATTTTTATAGTTTTGATGAAGTACTTTTTCAATTAACAACACCTATTCAAAGTGCAGCTTCTAGTATTTTATCTAGTTATGTGACTTCTTGTTTATTGATTGCTGTTATCGTATCTATTCTATTGTTTTCTTTTTTAGTTATCATTCTTCGTTTTCTTTCTAAAGAGTATATTGATTTTTCATTTCTAAAAGCTTCTTTTCATTTGAAAAGCAAGGTTTTTAAGATTGTTTTATTTCTTTTTATGATTTGTTTTTCTATTTTTATGTTTTATTCTTGTGCGGATAGAATGTTAATCATTGATTATATAAAAAATCAAGCTAATGACTCTTCTTTTATAGAGGATTATTATGTGAATCCAAAAGATGTTTCTATTACGTTTCCTGAAAATAAAAGGAATCTAATCTATATTTATGCAGAATCTATGGAGAGTACTTTTTTCTCATCTGACTTGGGAGGAGGAAGTGAAGAGAACTATTTATCTCCTTTGACGGATCTTACGACGCAAAATGTTTCTTTTTCTGATACGGAGTTGTTTGGAGGGGCTTTGATGGTGAATGGTACTTCTTGGACAAGTGGTTCAATGGTTGCGAATACTTCAGGACTTCCCCTTAAGAACTCTTTTCAAGATATATGGAAGGAACCTTCTATGCTACCAAAAGCCATTACTTTAGGAGATATCTTAGAAGAAAATGGATATCATCAAGAGTTAATGTTTGGTTCTGATAAAGATTTTGGAAATAGAGGCCTTTATTTTGAGAACCATGGACATTATCAAATATATGATTACTACACAGCGATTGAAAAGAAGAAGATTGATGAAGATTACTATGTTTGGTGGGGGTTTGAAGATTCTAAATTGTTTGCTTTTGCCAAAGAGGAAATCCTTTCTTTAGCAAGGGAAGAAGAACCTTTTAATTTTACTATGTTGACGGTTAATACACATACTGTGGATGGATATGTGGAAGATGATTGTTCTTGCCCTTTTGAAAATTCTTATGAAAATGCTATCTATTGTAGTTCTGAGCAAATTGCAGACTTTATTTATTGGATTCAGGAACAAGACTTTTATCCCAATACAACTGTGATTATAGTAGGAGATCATGTTAGTATGCAGAGTAATTTCTATCCTGATTCTACTAAGAGAAGGACCTATAATCTATTTATTAACTCAGCAGTGGAGCCAATTTATACTTCGAATCGTTCTTTTACCACGATGGATTATTTCCCTACAACGCTCGCAAGTTTAGGGGCTCAAATAGAGGGCAATCGTTTAGGACTTGGAACGAATCTATTCAGTGATCAAAAGACGATAACGGAAGAAGTAGGGGAAGAAGAATTTGATCAGAAAATCTCTCAATATAGTTCTTATTATATGAAAGAATTTAACTAATAAAACTCTTTGGAGTTTTTTTGTTATATTGAAAAAAAACATAAAATATGATAAATTAAAGTAGTTTTAAGGAGTTGGTAGTATGCATTTACCAGACTATAGAGAAGCGAGAACGAGAGATAAACGAAAATATAATAGAGTTCATTTTTCTCTTGATCAAAATATAGAAAAAAAATATGTTGGGAAAACTTATTTTGTGAAGACATATGGTTGTCAGATGAATGAACATGATAGTGAAAATATATGTGCTATGCTTGAAGCATTAGGGTTTTCTAAAGCCACTCGTTATGTGGATGCAGACTTAGTCCTACTAAATACCTGTAGTATTCGTGAGAATGCTCATAATAAAGCTTTTGGTATGTTGGGACGTTTAAAACATCTTAAGGGGGAAAAGAAAGACCTTTTAATTGGATTATGTGGTTGCATGGCGCAAGAAAAAAGTGTCGTGGATGAAATCCTTAAAGACTATAAGTTTGTAGACTTTGTTTTTGGGACTCATAACTTATACCAACTTCCTACTATTATTGATCGAGCAGTAGAAGAACAAAAACAACAAATTGAAGTGTTTTCTAGAGAAGGTGATTTGGTAGAGGGATACCCTGTTATTCGTTCCAATTCTTATAAGGCATTTGTCAATATTATCTATGGTTGTGATAAGTTCTGTACTTACTGTATTGTTCCTTATACGAGAGGAAGAGAAAGAAGTAGGAAGAAAGAAGATATTTTAAAAGAAGTAGAGATGCTGATACAGGATGGATATAAGGAAGTAACTTTACTTGGACAGAATGTGAATGCTTATGGAAAAGATTTATATGAAGATTATAATATGGGAGATCTATTAGAAGATATTGCGAAATTAGAGATTCCAAGAATTCGCTTTATGACTTCCCATCCTTGGGATTTTACGGATAAAATGATAGAGGTTATTGGAAAATATCCTAATATTATGCCTTCTGTTCATTTGCCTGTTCAAAGTGGGTCTAGTCGTATTTTAAAACTAATGGGTAGAAGATATACAAGAGAGAGTTATTTGGAATTGTTTCATAAAATAAAAGAAACCGTTCCAGGGGTTTGTATTTCTACCGATATTATTGTAGGATTTCCTGGGGAGACGGAAGAAGATTTTCAAGAGACACTATCTCTTGTGGAAGAATGCAGATATGATAATGCCTTTACTTTTATTTTTTCTAAGAGAGAAGGAACTCCTGCTTGTAGATTAGAAGATCAAACACCATTAGAGGAAAAGGAAGAAAGATTACAAAGATTAAATGATGTGGTGAATCAGTATTTCCTTGAGAATAATAAAAAATTAGAAGGGACCACTTTAAAAGTATTGGTGGAGGGCACTTCTTTAAAGAAAAATATGTATTATGGGTATAGTGAAACAAATAAACTTATTAACTTTACTAGTGAGAAAGAACTTTTCTGTGGAGATATTGTAGATGTCGAAATTGAAAGTGCTAAGACGTGGAGTTTAGATGGAAAATGTGTATAAAGCAATAGATGCAGTGATTGATTGTATTATTTCTTCTAAAGATTATCAAATGTGTATTTCTCTTCAAGAACAAATGAAGGATAATCAAGAGATTATGGAGGCTATTCAGCAAGTAAAAAAACTTCAAAAAAAATATATCCGTAGTGGATATGATACTTCTATCAAACAGGAATTAGATCAGTGTACACAATCATTGATGGAGATACCCATTTATCACTTATATCAAGATTCTTTAGAAAAAGTAAATGAAATGATTTGTTTTGTGAAAGAATCTCTTAATGATTATTTTTCTGATAAATTAAATTCATAAAAAAAGAACTAGATAATATCTAGTTCTTTTTCAATTTTGTCTACGGTTCTACTGATAAAGTCTTTTATTTGTTGTATCTCTAATGAATATGTTTTTTCTTCTTTAGAGTTTTGAATAATGATACCCATCTTATTGATTAAAACATCTAACTTTTCTACAGGTATTTCATCAATCGTAGTCGTTGGAACTTTAAAGTCTTCATAAAATAGAGATAGATCTAAATCATATTCTTCAATTATTTTTATATTTAAATTGGTATAATCCGAATAAATCAATTGTAGGATTTCTTTCGGAGTAGAGGCAATAACTGTTCCATCTAATAACCGAATAGAATTATCATAGGTAATGTGACTCATAAAGTCTTCTTTCCATTCTTTATCAGTATATAAATGAAGGTAATATCCTAAATCAAAATCATTATTTCTAAAATTAGGATATTTCATTTCAAATAGTCTTAGATTGGGAATATCTTGTCCAAAGGTATTCTTTATAAAATGGGCTTCCTCTTTTGATAGACCAATTTGTTTCGCTAAATCAGGTGCGATGGATCCCAAATAGTAGTCGTATGCATTTCGAACATGATGTCTTCTATTTTCTAGTTCTTTCGCGATTGCGAGATGAATAAGTGCTGATGCCATAAGCCGCCTCCTTACTATAAATGTATTATATCATAGTATTACCAATTTTTGCCAGAATAGAAGTGATAATTATCTAGGTTTTCATTTCTTTGTAAATCTCTTTGTCTACTTTCACTGGCCTCTTTATTAATCTGGTTTAATTGATCTTCAATTTTTTGATCTTCTTGATCTTGTTCAGAGGGGTCTCCCTCTTTTAATTCTTCTTTCATTTCTTCAATCATTTCTTCTACTTCTTTTTTGTCTTTTTCCTCTGAAAGCATTTCTTTTATTTCTACCGTTAATTCATCAATTTCTTTTTCTTTTCCTTCTTCTGAAAGCATTTCTTTTAACTTTTCTAGCTTCTCATTGATTCCCTTTTCATTTCCCTTACCTGAGAGTTTTTCTTTTATTTTTTTCATCATTTCATCTAGTTGCTTTTCTTTTTCCTTTTCTTTCTCTGGTAGGTTTTCCTTTTCTTCCTCGATCATATCATCAATTTCTTTTTCTAAGGCTTCTGCTTCTTGGCTTTCTCCACTGTCGCCTTCTTCTTCTGCACAGTGATCTTCATATAGTTTGTCTTTTGCTTCTTTTAACTTTTTAATTCTTAATTTACTATCTTTAGTATTGATGTTTTTGACAAGCGATAAAGTCAAGTTGATTCTAATATCACAAACTCTATCTTTAGGAGGGTTTTTCTTGAGAGCTGTTTCATAATCAACGATTGCTTTATCATACCTTGCTTGTTGGTAGAAAAGATTTCCTTCGTTGTAATAGACGATGTAGCGCTCATTGATGTTTGTTTTTTTATTGAAAGAAAGAAGAGTCGGGCTATAAATACCGTTTTTGTATCCTAATATGACGATTTCGTTCAAGATATAAGTTGCGAGGAATTTAATTAGGAGAAAGGATAATAGAATTACGCAAACAAACTTTGCTTTTTTCATACACAATCCCTCCTAACTTTTTTAAGATCTAAAACAAGTAATAGTAAAATAATAGGAGCTAGAATAAAGTATGTGTCATCATAACTTGTTATAGGGATGGTATTCATTTCTTTTTCCATTTGAGTTTTTATCTTTTTTATTTTTTCATTTATCTTGGCTGTATTATCCATATGAATATAATCTATCTTTAAATCTGTGGCAATTTGTTTTAAATTCTTTTCATCGATTTTTGATATGGCTTCTTTATTGGGAGAAACCGTCGTATCCATTACTAGTCTTTGTTTAGGATGCTGAATATCTTCATCATCTATATAATACATGATGGCTCCTTCTTTGGTTCCATAGCCTAGTACAGCACCATCTTGAATATACTTATTTAATGAAGCATAACTATTTAATGTAGATTTATCTGTTATTTCTCCATCACTAATGAAGAATAGTACTTTTACACGCTTTGGGGCTTTTTTATGTTCGTTTTCTAATACTTTTTTTATTTCTTCCAATGGGGTGTTTAGGGAAGACCCTTTTGCATACCATTCTCCTATTGGTTCAATAATTTCTATCGCTTCTCTTGCCATATAACTATCTTGTGTAAATGGAATTAATGTGCGGGCTTTATTATCAAAAGTAATAATTCCGAATCTTGCACCATTTAGTTCTTCCATGATTTTTAGGCAATCTGCCTTTACGCCATCTAATCTTCTTTGATTGTTTTGATAGTCTAATGCGTTCATACTGATTGTCTTATCTATCACAAATAACACATCTATATTATTAGAAGTGGTTGAAGATGTATCAGTTGGAATCATATAACGTTGATTCAAGAAGAATAATAAAATGACAAGAATGATGTGTTTTGCTTTTTTCGTACTTTTTAAAATAATTATGATTAAAACCACACAAATTATCAACATGATGATTGTTGGAATGATAGGAAAGGCTCTCATAAAATCACCTTCCTACTACATATTATGATAGAAACAAACGATAGTAATAATAATATGAATGGTATGGTTGGCATATCCGTTTGTTTTGTTTCAGTCTTAGAATCAATAAGAGATTTAGAAGTTTTTTCTATATCATTCACCATGGATTTTACTGTTTGCGTAGATTGTTGATAAAACTTTCCTCCTGTTTTTTCTACTGCATCTTTCATTTCTAGATAGTTTCCATCTTGCATGAATCTTGTTCCTATACCAAATACTTTTATGTTATGATTTTTACTTATATCTGCTGCTTTATCTAGGGTTACAATTGGTTCTCCTGCTAATTCATTATCTGTTGTGAAGATAATTATTCTTGAGCGATCTTCTTCTAATTTAGGGAAACTATAAACACAAGAGGCAAGGCCATCTCCAATTAAAGAACTTCCTCTTGCTTGGTTTCCTTCAATGGTTCCTGTGTAGATATAATCTCTAATGTAATAATAATTATCTTCCGGATAAACATATTCACCGCTTGTAATCTTAATGTTCATCTTAATAGATTTTTCAATGTCTTCTAAAGATGAAAGAATATATTCATAATCATCCGTAAGAGGAGAAACTAAAACGGAGGTTGTGTTAAACATAGAAATTCCAAATCTTTCTCCTTTTAAAGATTTTACCGTTTTCTTCAAGTTCGCTATCATTTCTACATTTAGTTGATCTACAGAAGTAGAAACATCCATACATAAAATGATATCTCTTTTATACTCATTTAAATCATGTGTCTCTGTTTTTTGAATTCTTGATGATAGTAAGATGGAAGATAAGATGGCTACTCCAAAGGATATCAATAAAATGATTTTATAGATTTGGTAGTTTTTAAAAATCTTTTTATAGTAGGCTGTATTTTTTACAAAAGAAGTATTTGCAATTTTTTCCTTCTTCTTTTTCTCTTCCTTCTTCTTAGATGGGTAGAACAAATAAAGTAAAATTAAGACAAAGGAAATGACTAAAAATAGGGGATACTTTATTTCCATTTTTCAATCAACTCCCTTGTTCTTTCAATTGATCCATTTATTTGTGTAGAAGACTCTTTTGCAAATTCAGGATGATAATATTCTTCCACAAGAAAGGAAAGAGAAGGGATTCCAACTCTTTTGATTTCTTGTAATGAATAGTTTTGTACTTTGATTTGTGTCACTTCAAAAATAAAGTTACGAATTAGTCTACTAAGTTCTATATAGGCATCTCTTTTGGAGATTATTTGGTTTTGAAAGTTTTGTTCTAAAAGATTAATTTGTGCGGTATATCTATTCTTTATTTCAAATAGATTCTTTGTTGTTGGTTTTACAACAACGGGAGCAGGTTTTTTCTCTTTTTTCTTTCTTAATAAATAAAGAAGGATTCCTATTCCCATCATTAATAAGAAAATAGGAACAAAAGAATATGAAAACATAGGTCTTAAATCTTGATTATTCATATTTATGTTCCTCCAATAGTTTTGTTATTTTTATGGTTAATTCATCTAAACTACTTATGGATGTTAAAGGAATATTTAATGCTTTTAATTTTTGATGATTTGTTTCCCATAATTGAGATTTTACATATTTTTCTACCGTTGCTAGTCTTTGATCTTTTAAGAATATTTTAGGGATAAAGTTTTTTTCTTTTACATCATATAAAGAATCCCCTGTCATATTGTGATCATTAATACTGATGACAAATATGTCACTTGTTTGTTTTAATTGCTTTAATGTTTGTCTACTAATGCTATTTACTCCTGCAATATCAGTGATAATAAAAACAACTTTCTTCTTGGGAATATTTTTCACAATATATTCTAATAATTCCTCGATTTCGACTGCCTCTTCTGTCTTGGTGGCAGCATAGGCACAAAGATATTCTTCTAGATTATATAAGTTATATTTAAAGGGTTTAAATTCCACACCTTTCTCTTTATAAATCATTCCTACATAATCATTGTTTTTGATTGCTAGATAGCCAATCGAACCAGCTGTGTATAGGGCTAGTTCTTTTTTGTTTTCTTGTTTATCGGTATCGGCATCCATTTTAATGCCGGAATCCATAACTAAAAGAATATTATGTTTCTTTTCTGCAATAAATTGTTTTACTAAAAGATTTCCACTTCTTGCGGATGATTTCCAGTCTATGTCTTTCATATCATCATCTATGGTGTATTCTCTTAAGTTTTCAAAGTTCATACTTTTTCCCCTATAAATAGATTTATAGGTCCCTTCTAATACGTTGGTAGATTTTTTATTAGAATGAATGGAAAGTCTTGCTTTAATACGATTGATATAATTTAGTTTTATCATGGGGTGGGAACGGCTCCTAGAATAGCATCAATGATTGTTTCTACAGAAACATCATCTGCAACAGCCGAAAAGTTTAGAGAAATTCTATGTCTTAGAATACAGTATCTTAATTCTTTGATGTCATCTGGCGTTACATACGTTCTACCTTTCATTAATGCTAATGCCTTTGAACACTGCATAAACGCAATGGTTCCACGAGGACTAGATCCTAAAGTAATATAATCTGCTAGTTTTTTATCAATATAGTTTTCGGGAACACGGGTTGCTAAGATGATTTGTGCAATATATTTTTTGATAGATTCATCTAGGTATACTCTTTCTGTTATATCTTGTAAGTATTTTAAATCTTCTAGTGTTAAAACAGGTTGTGTATCTTGCAACTTTTTGTTTTCAATGTTTTTTAATATTTCAACTTCTTCTTTTACCGTTGGGTAGTCTATTTTTTCTTTCATCAAGAAACGATCTAATTGTGCTTCCGCTAAAATATAGGTGCCTTCTTGTTCAATTGGATTTTGCGTGGCAATCACAATGAATATTTCTGGTAAAAGATAGATTTTTCCATCAATGGTAATTTGCCTTTCCTGCATAGCTTCAAGGGTAGCACTTTGAGTTTTAGCACTTGATCGATTAATTTCATCTAATAATACAAAGTTGGCATAAATAGGACCAAGTTTTGTATCAAATTGACTTGTTTGATAGTTAAAAACTTGTGTTCCTACAATATCACTTGGAAGAAGGTCTGGTGTACATTGAATTCTTGAAAAATTACCAGATACAGAATCTGTTAAAACTTTAGCAGCAGTTGTTTTCGCAAGACCTGGAACTGATTCCAATAATATATGACCATTTGCCATGAGAGAAATAAGTAGTGATTTTTCTAGGTTTTGTTGGCCAACAATTCTTTCTGCATAATAATTATTCATTTTATTCATGATTTCTAAGCATTTGTTTAGTTCTTCTTGTGTGATGTTTGATTGATTCATATTTACACCTACTTCTTATTCTTCATCCTATTATATTTTATGATAAAAGCAAACAAATCACAAGATGATACGTGATTATTTTTCACATTTTCGCATACAATACAAGGGAGGTAAATATGACAAATTATAAAGAAATTGTAACGAAAGCAGTCCTATCAAAGGGAAAGAGGTTATTTACTACTACCAATCAAATTGAGGTGGATAGGCCTTCAACTATTTTAGGTTGTTGGATTATCAATCATGATTTCAAAGGAGTAAGAGATCATGATCAAATTATAATTGATGGTAGTTATGACGTTAATATTTGGTATTCTTATGATCAAGATACGAAAACCAATGTGGTGAGACAAACAGACCATTATCACGAAGTCATTCATATGAGAGATCATGATGCTGATACAGAAGAAGAGGTAATTGTTAGAAGTCTCAGACAACCAAGTTGTGTTAAGACTCAACTAAATGGTAATCTAATAACTTATACCATTGAAAAGGAATTGGGAATTGAATTAGTAGGGGATGTTAAAGTAAAAATAGAGGCTAATTTAGAAGAAGAACCTTGGGATGATATTGTAGAGGATTCTGTTTCTGAAGAAGAAATACAAGATAATTTTATAGAAGATGAACCCATTCTTTAAAGCTAATAGATGTTAACAAAAAATAGTTGACATCTTTTTTTGTTTTGGATATAATATCCTTGTTATTTAGAAATGGAGGGAAAGAAATGGCAGTAAAATTAAGATTAACAAGAATGGGTGCTAAAAAAAGACCTACTTATAGAATTGTTGCTACAGATTCAAGACGTCCTAGAGATGGACAATATTTGGAGTTAATTGGAACTTATTCACCAATTGATAAAGAAGAAAATCAAGTTAAAATTAACGAAGAAGTTGCTTTAAAGTGGTTAAATAGTGGTGCTATTCCTACTGATACTGTAAGAAATTTATTTAGTAAAGAAGGAATCATGAAGAAATTTGCTGATTCTAAAAAGAAGGATAAATAGTTATGAATGATTTAGTAAAATTAACAGAAGAGATTGTAAAATCTTTAGTAGTTGACGCTGATGGCGTTAGTGTGAAAGAATTTCCTTCTGAAGATGAGAAAACTATGTTGATTCAAGTAATGGTTAATGAGGATGACATTGGTAGAGTCATTGGTAAGGATGGTAAAACAGCAAATGCTATTAGAACTTTGGTTCAAGCTAGTAGTGCACTTAATGGCAACAAATATGTTAAAATTAACATCGATAAGTTTTAAAATACAACTCCAAGTTGTATTTTTTTTGCCTTCGTGATATATTTATCATAGGTGAGTGCCATATGAAAAAGAAAACAAGAGTCTTTGCTATTATTCTTATTTTGTTATTTATAGGACTTGGTTTTGCCTTTTTGTTCACAACTCTTGAAATGAATGGAACAGCGAGTATTGTAGGAAGAATTTGGGATGTTCATTGGGGAAATATTAGGGTTTCAGATGGATCAGTAACTGGGGCACAGGTTATTTCGGCAGCTTCGATCAATAATAATGAGATTTCTTTTGAAATAACATTGGATAAGCCAGGAGATTATTATGAATTTACCGTTGATGCGATCAATGGGGGAAATTTAGATGCGATGATTGATACTGTTGAAAAAAAGATCAACAACTCAGATGTTATTCCAGATTATCTAAATTATGTGGTCACCTATACTGATGGCTTACTGCCTGATGATTTTCACCTTTTGGAGGCAAATTCAATTGAGAAATATATTATTCGAGTTGAGTATAAGAAGGATATTGAGAATAATCAACTTGTTAGAGAAGAAAATGCATTAACACTTAATGTTACCTTTGATGCTTTCTATGTTCAAGCGGATGGTGATGCTATTGCAGTTCCAAATCGGGTTTATAATGTTAATTATGGTGGAATGATTGATGGGCAAACTCCTCCTAGTGGAGTTACAACGTATACGTCTTATCGTGATGCAATAACTGCGTTTGGGGCTCCTATTTTTTTAAAACATATTCTCGATAACGGTGTAGTAGATAGAACATATCTTGGTGTTGAAACTAATAATCATTTGTATTATTTATCATCACGTGATAGTGTTACAAAAAACAAGACAATTCTGAACAGTATTTTTGGAGCTGCAAATTGTCTGGAAGAAAATCATGACTCTGATAATCCTCCTTATACTGAGTATAGATGTGCTGATTGCCTTTCTAAAATAGGAGTTTCTTTCTCTTACAATGATAGTCTTGCATTACTTTCTTTTAGCCAGTATGATATAGAGGATAATATAAGGAAATACTGTTATGTTTCAAAGTATAATGGTGGTACAGAGTTCAGATGTGGGCAAGAACAGTTGACGCAAGAAGAACTTGGTTTGATTGGACAATGGTGCCCTTCTTCGTGATTTGTTAAGAAGTCTTTTTGACTTCCTTTTTTTTTTAATATGTTATATAATTTTTATGAGGTAGTTTTATGAATAAAGAGTTAAATATACCAAAGCATGTTGGTATAATTATGGATGGAAATGGACGATGGGCTCAGGAGAGAGGTATGATTCGTACCATGGGGCATAAGAATGCTATTAAAACCTTAAAAGCCTTATGTTTACATATGGCAGATTTGGGTATTAAATATGCATCTTTATATGCATTTTCTACGGAGAATTTTAAGAGAGAAAAAAGCGAAGTGGATTATTTGATGGATTTATTTATTACTTCTTTTAAAAAAGAATTTCGTTTTTTAATCGAAAAGAATGTTAGAGTCGTTTTTTCTGGGAGAAGAGAACCATTACCGCAAAAAGTATTGGATGCAATGGATAAAATTGTGGAAGATACAAAAGATAATAAAGATTTGGTATTGAATATTTGCCTTAATTATGGATCTCATGCAGAGATGGTAGATACTACGAAGAAAATATGTGAGATGTATAAAAAGGGAGATATTTCATTAGATGAAATTGATGAAGATTTTATCCAAAAAAATCTATATCAAGATTTACCACCACTAGATTTTGTTATTCGTACAAGTGGTGAACTTCGATTGAGTAATTTTATGATGTACCAAGCTAGTTATGCAGAATTTTATTTTCCTCAAGTGTATTTTCCTGATTTCACACCAGAGGAATTTGATAAGGCTATGTTAGTATTTAATAAGAGAAATAGAAGATTTGGAGGGGTAAAGAAATGAAAATAAGAATTATTAGTGCCATTATCATGATTGCTGTTTTTGTTCCCTTATTGATTATTGGTGAATTACCATTTGCTTTGTTTATGGCAGTATTATCTATGGCAGGATTATATGAATTAATAAAAGTAAGAGAAACAAGGAAAAAATATCCAGTTTTATTAAAAATATTTGCTTATATTATGGTGTTTGCTTTTTGTTTAAATAATTTCGATTCTATTGAATTCACATCTCAATTTGATTATCGAGTTATGGCATTATTATTATTCTTATTCTTATCACCAATTGTGTTTATTAATAATTTTGATAGATATAATTTTAATGATGCATTGTTTTTGATAGGATCTTTGTTATTTATTGGATTAAGTTTTAATTTGATTGTTATTACACGTAATTTTGATATTACTTATATTATTTACTTATTTATTATTACCACGATTACAGATACTTTTGCTCTTGTGAGTGGTATGCTTGTAGGGAAACATAAATTATGTCCAAAAATTAGTCCTAAAAAGACAGTAGAAGGATTAGTTGGTGGTGTATTTATGGGTACTTTTATTGCGACAGCTTTTTACTATACGGTTATCAATTCTAATTGTAGTTTAGTATTCTTAATTTTTTCTACTATGTTACTATGTTTTGTAGGTCAATTAGGAGATTTGGTATTTTCTTCTATTAAGAGATATTATGGAGTAAAAGATTTTTCAAATCTTATTCCAGGACATGGAGGAATTCTAGATCGTTTTGATAGTTTAGTTTTTGTTACTTTCGCATTTATTATTATTAAAGGAATATTGTTATAGGAGGGGTTATTTTGTCCATTATTGTTAATATAATTGTTTTTATACTTGTTTTAACTGTGATTGTGGCTTTTCATGAATTTGGACATTTTTTGTTGGCTAAGAAGACAGGTGTTTATGTTTATGAGTATTCTATTGGAATGGGGCCAAAAATCTTTGGTAGAAAAAAAGGAGAAACAGAGTATTCATTAAGAGCAATTCCTATTGGTGGTTATTGCCAACTTGCAGGAGAAGATTTAGATACAGATGATTCTAAGAAGGTTCCTAAAAAACGTAGATTACAGAATAAAAGTGCATGGGAAAGATTCTTAATTATGGTATTTGGTCCTGTGAATAATTTTATTTTAGCAGTTGTCTTATTGTTATTTATTGCCCTTGTTTGGGGTGGTAATACTATGAATCCAGTGATTACAGAAGTGGAAGCAGGGAGTGCTGCAGAGAAGGCTGGATTACAAGCAAATGATACGATTTTAGAGATTAATCGTCATAAAATTGATACGAGTGATGATATTTCTCTTTATTTAGCGATTGCTGATCCTGAGGTAGAAAGTACTTTTAAGGTTGAAAGATCTAATGGTACTTATGCTACGATTAAAGTAAAACCAACCAAGATTAAAGAAGATGGAGAAGAATCTTATCGATATGGTATTGCGATGCAACAAGAAAAGACAAAAGGAATTCTTTCTTCCTTTGTATTTACTTGGAAGAAAACGATTTCTATCTTTAAGCAAATGTTTGTTACCATCGGTTGTTTATTTACGGGAGGTATTAAATTCACACAATTATCTGGACCTGTTGGAATTTATTCGATTGTGAGTGAATCTAGGACGGGCGGATTAGTTAATGTTCTTTATTTGATGGCTTTCTTAAGTATCAATGTTGGATTTATCAATTTACTTCCTATTCCTGCTTTTGATGGAGGACATATCTTATTCATCGTTATAGAATTGATTAAAGGTTCTCCTGTAAAACCTGAGGTTGAAAATAAAATTCATACGATTTTCTTAATCTTATTAATGATTTTAATGTTGTTTATTACATTTAATGATATTCTTAGATTATTTTAATTAATTTTGGTGTATAATTATCATAGAGGTGAGTCTATGAAGATACTAGAATTCATATTATTTGGTTTTATTGCTTTCCTTGTGGGACTAACTTCTTATTTTTTTAAGAAGCATAGAAAACTTAAAAGGAAACGAAAAAAAATGTCTAAATATGATATGGTGGAAGTATCAGAGTTAGATCATCAATATAGTGATTATTATGAACCTGAAATTGTTGAGGTTATTTCTTCGATAGAATACTTATAATACAAGAGAAATATTTCATGAATATTTCTTTTTTTTGGTATAATAATCTTATGGGAGGTGCATTTATGGTTGCAGGTGTATTAGTGGAAATATCTCATCAAAATGTTGATCGTATTTTTGAATATGATGTGCCTGGTGAAATGGCCTCTGAAATTCAAGTGGGACTTCGTGTTTTGGTTCCTTTTGGGAAGCAAGAATTAGAAGGGTTTGTACTTACTTTAAGTCATCAAAAAAGCACCGATAAAGAATTAAAAAAAGTCATTCGAATTGTTGATTCTTCTATTGTATTAAGTCAGGAATTATTAGATTTGGGAGTATGGATGCAAAAAGAGACATTGGCAACTCTTATTAGTTGTTATCAAACGATGCTTCCAAGAGCTTTGAAGGCAAAGAGAGGAACCGAGGTTTCAATTAAATATGATACGTATTATCGTTTAAGTGATTCTTGTCCTCAAAGTGATTTGCGTTCTACCCAACAAAGAATTGTGGATTATGTTAAAGAAAAAGGCTCTGCTTTGAGACAGGATCTTCTTTCTATTTCCGCAAGTAGTTTAAACACATTGATTCGCAATGGTTGTTTGATAGAAGAAAAGAAAGAACATTATCGACTACAATATGAAAAACAAGAAATTGTGAAAAAGACATTAACTCCTATGCAACAAAAAGTAGTGGATGCTGTCATTCATGGAGAAACAAAACCTTATTTGTTATATGGAGTCACAGGTAGTGGAAAGACAGAAGTCTATATGGAAATCATAGACTATTATTTAAAACAAGGAAAAACTAGTATTGTTTTAGTGCCGGAGATTAGTTTGACTCCTCAAATGGTTCAAAGATTTCGTGAGCGCTTTGGAGAAAGAATTGCGGCTCTTCATTCCGCTCTTAGCGATGGAGAAAAATATGATGAGTGGAGAAGAATCTACCGAGGGGAAGCTTCCATCGTGATTGGGGCTCGTAGTGCGGTTTTTGCACCTCTAGAAAATATAGGAATTATTATCGTAGATGAGGAGCATAGTGAATCCTATAAGCAAACCGATCCTAGTCCTAGATACCACGCCAAGGAAGTAGCCCTTATGAGAGCTAAAACCCATCACTGTTCTGTGGTGTTTGGAAGTGCAACCCCTTCATTAGAAGCTATGGCTCGTGCCCAAAAAAATGTTTTTACGTATTTGGAACTTCCTGAAAGAGTGAATGGGAAAAGTTTACCTATCGTTGAAATTGTCGATATGAATCAAGCTATGAAAAAGGCTAAAGGTCATTTTTCTCAAAGACTTATTCAAGAGATGGAACAGCGCTTAGAGAATCAAGAACAAATTATTTTATTATTAAATCGTCGAGGGTATTCTTCTTTTGTAACCTGTAAAAACTGTGGTTATACTTTTAAATGCCCTAATTGTGATATTTCTCTAACTTATCATAAAAGTAGTAATACATTACGTTGTCATTACTGTGGATATGGAGAAAAGGAATATAAGACTTGTCCTAAATGTGGAGAAAAGTCTTTGAATAATTTAGGGGTTGGAACACAGAAGATAGAAGAAGAATTACATCAGATCTTACCGGAAGCTAGAGTTCTTAGAATGGATTATGATACTACCAGTCGAAAAGGCATGCATGAGAAAATGATAGAATCTTTTAAAAAGCAAGAATATGATATCTTGCTTGGAACGCAAATGGTAGCAAAAGGACTTGATTTTTCTCAAGTTACTTTAGTGGGGATTTTGAATGCAGATACTTCTTTAAATATTCCGGATTTTCGTAGTAGTGAAAACACCTTCTCTCTTTTAAGTCAGGTGTCTGGAAGAAGTGGTCGTGCTCAAAAAAGTGGTTTTGTAATTCTACAAACATTTAATCCGGATCATTATGCCATTCAGTATTCTCAAAAACAGGATTATTTGGCTTTCTATCAGGCAGAAATGAAAATTCGCAGGCAACTAAAATATCCACCATACTATTATTTATGTAATATTCGTGTTAGTGGGGGGAATGCACTTCTTTTGTTTGATGAAGCGATGAAGATTAAGAGAAGTTTGGAACGAAATTTAGATCAAGTGATTATTCTTGGCCCTAGTAGCGGGAATCTTTTTCGCATCAATAATATTTTCCGTTATCAGATTATTCTTAAATATAAAAGTGATCAGGCTTTAAGGGAAATACTATGGAAGGTAGTTGATCACTATAAAGGGAATCCTAAGGTTAAAATTGATATTGATTTTAATCCTAGTCAAATGTTGTAAAATATGATATTCTAATTATAAGAATAGAGGTGAGTATCTATGAATAATAATAATAATAATGAATTAGAGGTTAATCGTCAGAATCGAGAAGAATATGAAAAATTAATGGAAGAATCTTCTACAAAATTAGATGGATATTGGGATAAAAATAATTGGTTTGTAAAAATCTTGTTATTGGTTCTTTTTGCCATCATTGTTATAGGTTCTATCATTGTTTTTGCAGGTTATTTTGGTACGATGTAAATTTTAATTATCATGGTTAGGAGGTGATAAAGTGCTAGACGAATATTTCAAAAGAGAAGATGTGTTGTCTTTTGTTCGTGAATTGGAAAGTAATCCAAAGTATTTAAAAAAGAATGTTCACGAAGATAGTAAATATGGTTTAGAAATGAAAGAAGAATTGGCGCTTTATCTTTTCTATGACATTTTATTTAAATATAAAATAATCATTGATGATGTTTATTTGTTTCCAGACTTTTTAGCACAGGTTGAAAAGCTGTTCCTTAAAATTGAACACTATGATGATATGATGCTTGGTGTTTATAAATTGTTAATCAATCTGGTTGCTACCATTTTGGAAGTAAAAGATATTGATTCAGAAGAAGGACGAAATGAAATTGTAAGATACTTCTATCAAAAATATGTGATGGAAGGATATTTGGTACATGGATATAGTACGACGTATGAAGAATTTATAAAAGGAAGAAATTTTGTTCCTGAAAAATATCCCAATCATTATTCAAAAATGTTGAGGGTTAGACAAATCTTTGCGAAATATAAGATTGCTGTCATGAGTAAAGATTTTCAAAAAACAGCTGTTGATTTTACAGATGATTTTGTGATGGCTTGCCATTACTCTGTAGCTTCTCCTGGTTATTTTTATCAGCTTATTAGTACTTGCTGTAAAGAGCCGCGAGATTACTTAAAACAAGATTATTCTGCTGTGATGAGTTCCATGAAAAGGTTTATGAATAATCATTCATTCAGTTTGAGTGATCAAAGAACAGTTATGCATATTTTTAAAGAAGAATGGGATTTTATATATCGTGTTCCTCGTAGAGTTAGTTTGTTGTTTGTGAAAAAGAAAAGAGTTATGTCTTTAAATGAGGATAAGTTGAATGAGTATTTAGAAAGTGATAAGTCTTTACTCATGATTGTTGAAAAACTTCTTATGCCTAAATATAATTCTGTAGCAGTAGAAGATTCTATTCGTTATGGGGAATATCAGATTGTTTCTTTAGATAAGTTTTATAAATGTTTTATTCCAGATGATTGCCATTTGGAATCTGAAAAGAGAGTTTCGTTCTCTAGAAGATTATTGAATTCTTATGGAGTTGTTTCTTTCTTCCTTATTGTAGGATCTTTCTTTATTACATTAGGGGTAATTGTAAGTATAATTATGATTCTTAGGGGGATTTAAATGAGAATAGTATTTATGGGAACTCCTGTTTTTGCAGTAAATGTATTACAGGGGTTAATTGATCATTATGAAGAAGAAATTGTAGGAGTGGTAAGCCAACCTGATAAGTTAGTGGGAAGACATCATGTATTAACGCCTACACCTGTGAAACAGTTGGCTATCAAATATGGGATTCCTGTATTACAACCAGAAAAGATTCGTAAAGAATATCAAGCGGTCTTGGATTTAAAGCCAGATATTATTATTACCTGTGCTTATGGACAAATTATTCCTACCGAGATATTAGAGGCTCCTAGACTTGGTTGTATTAATGTGCATGCCTCTCTTCTTCCTAAACTTAGAGGGGGAGCTCCAATTCATAAAGCTATTATCGAGGATTATAAAGTTACAGGCGTAACGATTATGTATATGGATGCTACTATGGATACTGGAGATATGATTTCTAAAGTAGAAGTTCCTATTTTAGAAAGTGATGATTTAGAAAGTTTGCATGATAAATTGAGTGATGCAGGAACGCAATTACTTTTAGAAACACTTCCAAGTATTATGGATGGTACCAATTCAAGAGAAAAGCAAAAAGAAGAAGAGGCTACTTTTGCTTATAATATCAAAAGAGAAGAAGAGCATATTGATTTTTCGAAAAGTAGTAGAGAAATATTTAATTTAATTAGAGGGTTATGTCCTATTCCTAGTGCTAATGTACTTTTTGATGGATGTGAAATGAAAGTTTATCATAGTATTATTTCTTCACAAAAATATATAGGAAAATGTGGAGAGATTGTAGATGTTACGAAACAAGGGATTGTTGTCAAAACAGGAGATGGGGCGATTGTTTTAACAGAAATTAAACCCTTTGGAAAGAAGAGGATGGATGCTTCTAGTTATGTAAATGGAGTGGGAGCAAAAAATCTTATAGGTAAGGTGTTTCAATAATGAAAAATTTTCTAAACAATATAAGAGATACTTTGAATGATAGTGAGAATCCAAATAAGAAGATGTATTATTTCTTTGGGTTTTATACACTATTCTTTTCTATATTGATTTTAGTGATTTTCTTTGGGGGAGATAAAGATTATCTTTATCAAGAATATGAAGGGATTAATGATTCTCTTTATCGAGGTGAATTAAGTAAGAATTGTGTTTTTGATTATAAAGTAACTATTGATGGTGTTTTGCATGATTATTATGGAAAGAGAAATCAAGGTGTAGAGAGTTTTAAGTATAATAATTTAGATTATTATTATGATCAAGGAGAATTTTTTGTTCATAAAGATTTATGGGTAAAAAGTGATAATCCTTATCAGTTTTATGAGTTATTAAAAGATGAAAATATTTCTTCTATCTTACAACAGGCGACTTTGGATTCTGAAATAGAAGAAGATTCTAAAATGGTGTATCATTTTTTGATTTCTAGTAATACATTGAATCAATTTCTATATCAAGAGAATACAGATTATGATGAAGAGGCAGATAAGATAGATGTGGTTGTTGATTCTTCGAATCATATTGAAAAAATTAGTTATGAATTAAATCATTTCTGTTTGCATAGAGAGAATTGTCAGAATACTTTAATGATTGAAATGAATTTTGAAATGTTTGATAGTGTAAAAGAAATAGATAATCCTATAGAGTAGATTATCTTTTTGTCATTTTTAGGAATGGATGTGAAGAACATGAATAGTATTTATAATTATACATTGGAAGAGTTAGAACAATACTTTTTAGAGCATGATTCTAAAAAGTTTCATGCTCTTCAATTGTTTTTGTGGTTATATGATAAGAGGGTAGAGTCTTTTGATGAAATGAGTAATATTAAAAAAGAAATGATAGAATCTCTTAAGAAGGATTTTTCGATTGAAAGACTTAAAATTGTGGATGTTCAAGAAGATAAAGATGTTTGTAAATATTTGTTTGAATTAGCGGATGGAGAACATATTGAAGCAGTTCTTATGAGACATGATTATGGAAATAGTATTTGTGTGTCTAGTCAAGTTGGTTGCAATATGGGATGTAAGTTTTGTGAGTCTGGAAGACGAAAAAGAGTTCGTAATCTAGAAACGCATGAAATGCTTTTACAAATTCTAATGATTGAAAAGTTATTAAGAGAAAGAATTAGCCATGTTGTTGTGATGGGAATTGGAGAGCCTTTTGATAATTATGATAATTTAATTAAGTTTTTTCAGATTATTAATCATCCAAAAGGATTAGCTATTGGGGCAAGACATATTACGGTAAGTACATGTGGAATTGTTCCTAAAATATTAGAGTTTAGTGATTTTCCACTACAAATTAACTTAGCCATTAGTTTGCATGCTCCTAATAATGAGATTCGTAATCAGATTATGCCAATTAATAAAGTCTATCCGATTGGGCAAATCATGGAGGCTTTAAAAATCTATTTAATTAAGACAAATAGAAGGGTTACTTTTGAATATATTTTATTAAAAGATATCAATGATTCAGAAGCATGTGCTTTGGAACTTTCGGAGTTAGTCAAAGATATGAATTGTTATATTAATCTAATTCCTTATAATGAAACAAATAATTTAGATTTTCAACGCTCAAATACTATTCAAATTATGACGTTTTATGATATACTTAAAAGGAATAGTATTAATGTGACAATAAGAAGAGAGTTCGGTGGTAATATTAGTGCCGCTTGTGGACAGCTTAGAAGTAAGAAGGAGGAGTTATGAAAACGTTTTATTTAACGGACGCAGGAAAAGTGCGAACTCATAATGAGGATAGCGTTACAATTGTCCGAAATGACGAAAATGATTATTTAATGGCCATCGCAGATGGAATGGGAGGCCATTCCGCTGGGGAAGTTGCCAGTAGTATTGCTATCGGTTATTTAGGAAAACACTTTCAAGAGTCATTCCACCATATGACAAAGGTAGATGCGGTTAATTGGATACGTGATGCTGTGAATGAAATCAATCATCTTATATTTCAACATGAAAGTACACATCCTGAGAGTAAAGGAATGGGAACAACTCTTGTTATGGCAGTACTTACAAGTGATTTCTTGTTATTCGGTAATGTAGGAGATTCTAGTGGTTTTGTTATGAAAGATCAAAATCTACATAAAGTTACTTATGATCATACATTAGTGAATTTACTTGTTAGTGCAGGGGAATTAACCAAAGAAGAAGCAAGTGTTCATCCAAAGAAAAATGTTTTGATGAAAGCCTTGGGTGCATCGCAAGAAGTAGATGTAGATATTTTTGATTGTGATATGGATATTTCTGAGATTTTGCTTTCTAGTGATGGATTAACAGGAATGCTTGATCGTGGAGGAATTGAAAAAGTATTACTTGGAGAAGGAACGGTTGAAGAAAAAGTTCAAAAATTAGTGAAAAAAGCTAATAATAGGGGTGGAACAGATAATATTTCGGTTGCTTATTTAGTTCGAACTAAAGAAGGTGAAGACGAGTGATAACAAAGGGGCAAAAAATAAATGATCGTTATGAAATCATACGATCAATTGGTGAAGGTGGTATGGCAAATGTCTTTCTAGGGTATGATACTATTCTAGATAGAAATGTTGCTATTAAAGTCTTACGTGGAGACTTATCAAATGATGAAAAATTTGTTAGACGTTTTCAAAGAGAAGCATTATCTGCCTCAAGTCTTGCACATCCTAATATCGTAGAAATGTATGATGTTGGAGAAGATGATGGAACATATTACATTGTGATGGAATATGTAGAAGGCAAGACATTAAAACAATTATTAAAGAAGCGTGGAACTCTTACTTTGAGTGAAGCGATTGATATTATGAGTCAATTAACTGATGGTATGGCTCATGCTCATGATTCTTATATTATTCATAGAGATTTAAAACCTCAAAATATTATGATTAAAGATGATGGGCAAATCAAAATTACAGATTTTGGTATTGCGATGGCATTAAATGCTACCCAATTAACACAAACGAATTCTGTTATGGGATCTGTACATTATTTACCTCCTGAACAAGCTAGTGGTAAAGGATGTACTATTAAAAGTGATATCTATTCTATGGGAATTATTTTCTATGAACTTTTATCTGGATCTTTACCATTTAGAGGAGAAAATGCCGTAGAGATTGCTTTAAAACATATGAGGGAACCACTTCCTAGTTTAAGAGATGAACATCCGGAAATACCTCAGAGTATTGAAAATATTATTCGTAAAGCAACCGCAAAGAACCCAAAGAATCGTTATGAGTCTGCTAGAGCTATGCATGAGGATTTATTAACAGCTTTAAATGATGAAAGAATGAATGAGGAACCTTACCAGTATAAATATCCAGAAAATGAAAATGAAGGAAGAAAGAAAAGTGCTAGTAAGGAAGCTAAGGAAGTAAAGAATAATCTTGAAAATACAATTGATGAGGATTTTAAAGATGAATTTACGGATGAAATTAAGGGTAAGGGAGAAACAGGAGAAATAGAAGAGTTATTAACAGAAGAAGAAGAAAAGGATGAAAAATTCACAAAATCTGTGAAAATAGCTATTTTGATTTTATCTGTTATCTTTATTATTTCTTTGTTTATTCCTATTTATATCTTCTTGATTTATCCTAAAATTTCTAGTACGAAATCTGCTATGGTACCAGATTGTGAAAACAAAAAGGTTAGTGTATGTGAAAAATTATTACAAGATGCAGGTTTTGAAGTAGCAACTAAAATTGAAAATATAGAATCTTCTGTTGTTAAAAAGAATTTGGTTGTTAAAACAGATCCTGAAGCAGGACGTAGTATTAAACAAGGAACTACGATTACGATTTATAAATCTATTGGAGAAGAAGTTGTGATTGTAGAAGATTATACAGGAAGAAATGCAACAGAGATTAAAGAAATGTTAGAAGCC
Organism: Bacilli bacterium; assembly: GCA_017511375.1. Taxonomy (GTDB): domain Bacteria; phylum Bacillota_I; class Bacilli_A; order RF39; family UBA660; genus UBA3789. Next base: position 144,595 of record JAFWKJ010000018.1, read on the forward strand.
AAAGAAATTGAAGTTACGATTCGTAAGAAAGATCCTGAAGATGAATCTAAAAAATATGAAGATGATGAAATCATTGATCAAAGTATTGCCAAAGGTAGTGAGTTAAAGAAAGGGGAAAGTATCATTCTTTATGTAGCTAATAATGAAGAAAAATTCCCTGACTTTGTAGCAGAAGGATATACCCTTGATGATGTAAAAGCTTATTGTGATGAGAATGAACTTAACTGTACTTATACCGAAGAAGAGACGGAAGTATTTGCAGAAGGAAAGATTGTATATCAATCTAGAAAAGCTGATACTGTAGTTGCCAAGGGATCTAATTTAACGGTTCGTTATGCCGTAAAACCAAAACCAAAAGAAACAGATGATTCAGAGGATGATGAATAATAATTGATAGGGGGAACTATGAAGGGACAAATTGTTAAAATAAGTAGTGATTTACATTTTGTTAGCTTCGAAGGTGAGATTTATCCTTGTAAATGTAGAGGTGTATTTAGGAAAGAACATATACTTCCTGTAGTAGGAGATTATGTTCTTTTCCATAAGGATAAAAAACTAATTGAAGAAGTATTACCAAGAAAAAATGTGTTTCAAAGACCAAAAGTAAGTAATATTGATCAAGCTTTTTTAATTACGAGTTTGAAATTACCTGACTTTTCGTTAAATTTATTGGACAAATTTATTGTTTTGATGGAGATTCATCATGTGAAGCCTATTATTTGTATTACGAAGGGAGACTTGATGGATTCTGAGGCTTTAATAGAATATGATCAAATCCTTGATTATTATCGTAAGATAGGATACGATGTCCTATACAATCATGAAGTGGATAAAATTAAAGCAATGCTTTCTCATAAAACAAGTGTTTTTACAGGGCAAACAGGAGCAGGAAAGAGTACACTTTTAAATCGTTTAAATCCTGATTGGGATTTAGAAGTAGGAGAGGTGTCTTTGGCGCTAGGGAGAGGAAAACATACGACAAGAGTGGTAGAGTTGTTTGAATTTGCTGGTGGAAAAGTAATGGATACTCCTGGTTTTTCTTCTTTAGAATTATCGAATTATAAAAAAGAAGATATTAGGGATGCCTTTGTTGAATTTAAGAATTTTCCTTGTCAGTATCCTGATTGTATGCATACGAAAGAAGAAGAATGTGTTGTGAAAAAGGAAGTTTTAAGGAATCATATATTAGAGAGTCGTTATCTCAATTATTTAAATTTTATAGGAGAGGATAATCATGAAAATTAGTGCTTCTTTTTTAAGTAGTAAAGATATACCAAAAGATTTAGTCAAATTGAATGATACAGATGTGGATTTTATTCATTTGGATTTTATGGATGGTAAATTTGTACCTAATAAGACCCTTCCTTTTAGTGAAATGAAACATATTGGAGAATATACTTCTAAACGATTAGATATTCATTTAATGGTGAAAGAACCATCTAAATATATACCGATGTTTGCGGAATTAAACGCAGAATATATTACCTTTCATGTAGAAGTAGATGAAGATATTTTAGAGGATTTGCAACTTATTCATTCTTATTCAATAGGGGCAGGACTAGCTATTAAGCCAGATACCAAAGTATCTAGTTTAGTTCCTTATCTTCCTTATGTGGATCAAATTCTTGTAATGAGTGTGGAACCAGGAATGGGAGGTCAGGCTTTTATTCCAGAATCCGAAAATAAAATAAAGGAAGTTCGCGCTTTGCTTGATTCTTATCATGTGAAAGCAGTCGTTAATGTAGATGGGGGAATAACAGATGAGACTATCTCCCTATGTAGGGAGGCAGATATGGTTGTTTCTGGAAGTTATATTGTGAAGAGTGATGACTTTCAGAAAAAAATATCTAGTTTAAGATAAAAAACTATGTTATAATCATAGGTAGAATAGGAGTTGGTAGTGTGAATAATGAAAATGCTAATTTAGAACCAGTTCAAGAGAATGTAGGAATTCCTGAGGTGGGAGCTACGAATCCAGCAACGGATGCGCCTTCTTTTCAAACAATTGATCCTACAGCTGACTTTCAAACAATTGATCCTACTGCCACAGAGGCAACGGTCCCTATTAGTGAGCCTGCACCTGTCGTAGAGGAAGCTGTTCCTGCCACTTCTATGGAAGAGGCACCTAAAGCGGAAGAACCAGCTCCTTTGGAAGCGACTGTACCGGTTGCGGAAAGCACAACGTCTGCTGAAGATACAGGGGCACCAACTAGTCCTGCTGTTGTGCAAGGACCAAGGGCTAATCCTGTAGATATGTCATCCTTTGAAGCTGATAAAGCACGTTATAATCCTGTTACTGGGGAAGAGATGGATGTTAATTCCTTAGTAAATGGTGGGGATGGAAAAATTGATCCGGATGCTATTAATAATGAAGAAAAACTTAAAACTGTTGAAGTAGAATATAAACCTTCTGGAAAAGGAAATACCGTTTTAATGATCTTCTTCTTTATTGGTTTGATTTTATTTGTTGTTTTCCTTCCAGATATAACGGAAATGATCGCTTTGCGTAGGGCAGGAGATACAGGACCTAAAGAAATCTTATCAGGAACTATGACTTGTAAATTGGATTCTAATACAGTGAATCTTGATCGTAGTATTACTCGTAAGTTTGAATTTACGGATAAAAAGCTTCAAAAAGCAAAATTCGTTACCATTACTCGTGGAGATCCAACATTAGACGAAGAGGCATTAGATGCCTTTAATGAGCAATGTACTAAAATTCGTGATAATGTTGAAAGCCTTGAGGGAATTGAAGTAAGTTGTGATTATAAAGAAGGAAAATTAACAGAAAGTGAAACCTTTACTTATTCTGTTTATGATCTAGAAAACGTTAGTGCTGCTTATACGGAAGCAGGAGGAAGTGTTCTGGAGTTTGAATATGAAGAAGATATTGATAAAGTCATGAAACTTATGTTACAAGGTGGATTTGATTGTGTTAAAAAATAAAAGAAGACTCAGTCTTCTTTTTATTTTTGTTTTGCATCAAAAAATTCTGGTTGATCTTCTAAAATACCTTCTTTTTTTAGTGTTTCAAAATGATCCATATTCGTAATAAAGTAATTCATTATTTCTATTCCATGATCATTATAAAATTGAGAAAGTCCTTCTTTGGTTTTTGGATATTGTTTTAAACTATGTAATAATCGGTATTCTCCAAACGATAGATTCGAAGCTTTTTCTTTTTTATTTAAAACAGAAAATATCATTTCACTGATTAGGACTTTTCTATCATTTTCTTCTTCTGTTATACCAAGTTGTGAATTATATTGTGCTAGAACATTTTGATGAAAAGTACTTGGGAAACGAATCTTTTTTAAAAAATCTATTTTATCTTTGGGTTTAGGATGCTTATTAGTTCTTTTATCATATGTTATCGTTATAGCTTCCTGAATGCTTTCAAGTAAGAGTTCTTTTTCAGAAAAATCCTCCATTAGTGTATTCATGTGCTCTAATAGTAATGTGGGACATATATGATATAACTTTTTATGTAATCCATCTTTGATGGCACAATTAATTGCATTTTGTTGAAAGAGTTTATTTGTTGAGAAAAGATAATATAAGGTATCATTAATCATTTCCTCTAAAATAGTAGGAGTGATTTGGATTGGTTCTTCTTTTTTTAATTGTTCAATCATCCATAAACTATCATCATCATCATTATCTAATGTACCCAAACTATCACGATAATGGTTTAACTCTGCGTATTTAGATAAAATGTACATCATCACGGCATTTTTTTCTTCCATATTCTTTCTAGATGTTGTACAAAATGTATCTGTCATCTTATAAATTGTTGCTTCATAATTTTTATTACATTTTTGATAGAATGAATTAAATAAACTCATGAATAATCTTCTTGGTATATTACTATCTTCATTTCCAATAGTAATCTTATCAATTGCATCCATAATATCCCTTCCTTAGATAGCAACTTATTATATATGATTTCCCTTGAAAAATCAAATAAAAAGCAAAACCTATGTTTTGCTTTCTTGTTATACTTTTTCTCTTCCAAATAATTCATCTATTGAAAACGGATGATAGATCTTCGTAAGCCCATAGATGAATGCCGTTGGGATAATGTTGGTTGCTGTTTCATAATGAGAGTAGGCTGACTGCGTTGTATTTAGTTTTTTTGCAACTTCCGTTTGTGTATATTTATTCTTTAATCTTAATTCTGTTAGATTGTGTGCTAATTGTAGTAAATCTAATTGAATTGGATAATATTTCTTATTGGTTGTGATAATTCCAAATAGATAATCAAGACTTAGGCTATACTCGTTAGCATATTCGATGAGTCTTTCAATAGGGATTGTATCTTTTCCTGTTTCCCATCCGGATATAGTAGAAAAATGTAAGTGAAAGAATTCAGCTATATCTTTTTGTTTTAAATCTAGATTTTCTCTACTGGATTTGAAATTTTGAATAATCATATTCATCACCTAGATTTATTATTTCATTTGAAATTTAAAAACTCTTAAAACTAGGGGAAATAGAATATATAGGATTCAGGGAAATAGGAAATGTCAATACTTTTATTTTAAAGGGGGATTTGTTATGATTAGAATGAGGTGTTTAAGATGAATGAGATGATTATTCAAGAAATAGCAAACAATTTATCTATTTCCAATAAACAAGTTACAACCGTATTATCTTTATTAAGTGAAGGAAATACAATACCTTTTATTGCGAGATATAGAAAAGAGGCTACAGGGGCTTTAGATGAAGAAGCCATTCGTAGTATTAATGAAGTATATGAATATCAAAATAATTTACTAAAAAGAAAAGAAGATGTCATTCGTTTAATTGATGAGAAGGGCCTTCTTACGGAAGAATTAAAGAATTCTATTATAGCTTGTAGTAAGTTAGTAGAAGTGGAAGATATCTATAGACCCTATAAAGAGAAAAAGAAAACCAAAGCAACAGAAGCGATTGCTTTGGGATTAGAACCTCTTGCGAAAATGATGATGACTTTTCCTGAAAGTGGATCTATTGAGAGTTTAGCTAGTAGATTTATCAATGATAAGGTAATAGATATAGATGCAGCGATAACGGGGGCTTGTTATATTATTGCAGAATGGATTAGTGATAATGCTTCCTATCGTAAATGGATTCGAGGTTATTTTTATAAGAATGGAGTTTTAATTTCTAAGATCAAAAAAAATGCTGTCGATGAGAATAAAACATATGAAATGTATTATGCTTATAGTGAAAATGTAAAAAGTATAAAACCTCATCGAATTCTTGCTTTAAATAGAGGAGAAGCAGAAAAAGTATTAAGTGTTAGTATTGATGTGAATAAAGATGAGATTCTTGCTTTTTTAAATCATAAAATTATTAAAAACGAAAAGAGTTTTGTAGTGAAATATGTAAAAAATGCGATAGAGGATTCTTATAAGAGACTGATTGAGCCTTCCATTGAAAGAGAAGTTAGAAGTGATTTATCTGAAAAAGGAGAAGTGGCAGCGATTGAGAATTTTGGTAAAAATTTAGAGGCTTTGCTTTTAACTCCTCCTATGAAAGAAAAAGTGGTTTTAGCGTTTGACCCAGGTTACGTAAATGGTTGTAAGCTTGCGGTGATTGATAAGAATGGAAAGTACTTAGATAGTACAGTCATTAAACCTTTTCTGAAGGGAGAAGAAGAAAAAAGAATCCCTACTAGTATGGAAGTTGTGAAACAATTGATTGAAAAATACAACGTAGATTTGATTGCGATTGGAAATGGTACAGCTTCTCGTGAATCTGAAAAATTTTGCGCAGATATGATTCAAAAATATCATTTATCTTGTAAGTATGTCATAGTGAGTGAAGCAGGGGCTTCCATTTATTCGGCATCTCCTCAAGCAATTGAAGAGTTCCCTGATTTGGCGGTTGAAAAAAGAAGTGCTGTGAGTATTGGAAGAAGATTACAAGATCCTCTTGCGGAACTTGTAAAGATTCCACCTGAGGGAATAGGAGTAGGATTATATCAACATGATGTTTCAGAAAAAAAACTATCAAACAGTTTGGACTTTGTCGTAGAGAAGTGTGTTAATAGTGTAGGAGTCAATGTAAATACAGCTTCTCGTTCTTTACTTAGTTATGTTTCAGGTATTACCAAATCGGCCATTAGTAAGATTATTGAATATCGAGAAAAAGTTGGTAAGATTATGAGTCGTGATGAAATTCGTAAAAAGAAACTATTGACCGATAAAGCTTTTGAACAAGCAATTGGCTTCTTACGCATTACAGAAGGAGATAATGTTTTAGATTCAACTGCGATTCATCCTGAAAGTTATGAACTCGCAACCAAAATACTATCTGATTTAGGAGAAGATATTTTTAGTATTGGAACGGAAAAACTAATTGAAAAAATCAATGCTTTAAAGATAGAAGAATTATCGCAAAAGTATCAGAGCGATATTTATACGATTGAAGACGTTCTTGCATCTTTAAAGAAACCAAATTTAGATCCAAGAGATGAGTATCCACAACCTATTTTAAAAAGTAATATTTTGGATATTAAAGATTTACATGTAGGGGACAAGCTTCAGGGAACAGTAAGAAATGTAGTAGATTTTGGTTTATTTATTGATATTGGTCTACATGATGATGGGCTTGCTCATATATCAAAACTATCAAGAGATTATGTTAAACATCCAAGTGATTTATATAGTGTAGGAGATATTGTGGATTGTTGGGTTGATGATATTTCTTTAGAAAAAAATAAAATTAGTTTAAGTTTAATTGAGAGGTAATTATGATAATATTAATTGTATCGGATACCCATGGAAACTATGGGAATATGAAAAAAGTATTAGAAAATGAACCTTCTTTTGATTATTTCTTTCTACTAGGAGATATCTTGTATGGACCTGATATAGAAGGATATGATCCTGATAGATTGGCAGAATTACTAAACAAGTATTCTAATAAAATCTTTTATGTAAGAGGAAATTGTGATACTTCTAGAATGGAATTATTAGATTTTTATATGGAAAAAGATTATATGTTTTTACCCATAGACAACATTAACTTTTTCTTAACCCATGGACATCTTTATCATGAACATCATATGCCTAATTTAGGATTAGAATATGATGTTTATATGCAAGGACATACCCATATTCCTGTCATGAAGGAAAGAGGAGGGAAAATCTATTTGAATCCAGGATCAATTACGCTTCCTAAAGGTTTTAGTAAGAAAAGTTATATTATCTATCAAGATGGAATTTTTTACTTAAAAGATTTAGAAAAAAATACTATCTTAAAAGAAATACACATCTAGTGTATTTTTTTTGTAAAGTAAGCCTCTATATCCTCTAAAACATTGAATTTCAAATGACGCATGGTTATAATTATAATAGGGGATAATATAGTATGAGAACAAAAAGGAGAAAAGTCAGATTTAATCATGAGAAACGTAACTTGTTTATTTTTCTTCTTTTTGTGTTCTTCATGGGAATGGGGTATTCTACCTTAGGAAGTAACTTAGGGTTAGGAGGCACCATCTCAGTTTTATATCTTAGAGATCCTGTTATTAAAACAACCTCATCTAGCGATATAACAGCTTTTAGAAGTGATATCTATAGAGAAAATATTAAAATCATCAATTTGGGTGATCAAATTAATCCTCCAGCGAATTATATTGAATCTTGGGATATTAGTGAAAGCCAAACCAAAAATGTCATGGCCTATATTACCACCAATCAAACAGATAGTAATTATTATGATTTATACATTCAAGGAAGAGGTCATTTATATGCGAACCCTGATAGCAGTTATTTATTTGCAAACTTGACGGGAGTAGATGCCATCAACGGTATCGAAAAGTTGGATACTTCTCGTGTGACTAATATGTCATCTATGTTTAATAATACAGGATATAGCAGTACAGTCTTTACTATAAATCTAGGCAGTCAGTTTAATACAAGTAATGTTACTAATATGTCGTATATGTTTTATTCTACAGGATATAGCAGTACAGTCTTTACTTTAGATCTAGGCAGTCAGTTTAATACAAGTAATGTAACAAACATGCGATATATGTTTTGGAACGCTGGTTATTGTAGTACAAAATTAACTTTAAATTTGAAAAGTGAATTTTATACAAATCAAGTTCATAATATGGAAGGTATGTTTGATTGTGTTGGGCATAATAGTGCAATATTTACCTTGAATTTAGGAAATAATTTTGATACAAGTCAAGTGACCACAATGTCTCATATGTTTCAGGCGGTTGGTTATAATAATCCAAATTTCACTTTAGATCTAGGAAACAATTTTGATACCCATAAAGTAGAGAATATGTCCTATATGTTTATGGATACTGGATATAATAGTACAAATCTTACTATAAATTTAGGAAACAATTTTGATACTAGCATAGTAACGGATATGAGACTTATGTTTGCGGACGCAGGATATAGTAACACATCTTTCACTTTAGATTTATCTACTTTTACTTTTAATGCAACAAGTTATAATCAAATTTTCTTTGACTGGCGCACTACTCAGACTATTTTTGTGAAGGATACGACTGCCCAGGATTGGGTTATAAATAGTGGTAATTCTAATCTAACAAACACTAATGTTTTAATTAAGGGTCAATGTATGATTGAGGCTACTTCTCAAAATGATAGAAGTAAGTTTAGAGCTGATGAATACCGTGAGAATATCAATAATATTTATTTGAGTGAGACGATAAGTCCTCCAAGTGGTGGTACAAGTAAGGGAGCTTGGGATATTAGTGCATTGCATGATGAAAGTGTTATGGCTTATCTTATGTTATTTGCAAGTGGCGATTTAAATTTATATATACAAGGAAATGGAAGACTTTTTGCAAACCCTGACAGTAGTTATTTGTTTGCTAACATGAAGGGTGTCGATACAATTAATAATATCAATAAACTCAACGTTTCCCAAGTGAGTAGTATGAATCATATGTTTTATTATACTGGATACAACAGTTCGTCGTTTTCTCTGGATTTAGGCGATAAGTTTGATACGAGAAATGTAACAAATATGTCTAATATGTTTAATTCGGCAGGATTTTATAGTACATCTTTTATATTAAATTTAGGAAGTAATTTTGATACAAGCAAAGTAACTAATATGACGTTAATGTTTAGTAGCATGGGAGTCAGCAATCTTAATTTCACTTTAGATTTAGGCGATAAGTTTGATACAAGTAGTGTAACTCAGATGGCTGGTATGTTTCTGCAAACTGGTCGGCTTAGTAACAATTTCACCTTGAATTTAGGCGATAAGTTTGATACGAAAAATGTAACAAATATGACTGCAATGTTTTTAAGGGCTGGTATCAGTAGTTTGGATTTAGGAGATAAGTTTGATACAAGTAGTGTAACTCAGATGGTTGGTATGTTTCAAGAATTGAGTAAGCCTAACTTCACTTTGGATTTGGGTGATAAGTTTGATACGAGAAATGTAACAGATATGAGCGGTATGTTTGAAGATACAGGATCAAATAACACAAGTTTCACTTTGAATTTAGGTAATAAATTTGATACAAGTAACGTAACAGATATGATGGGAATGTTTTCTGGAACAGGACGTAGCAGTACATGTTTCACTTTAGAATTAGGTGATAAGTTTACTACTGAAAACGTAGTAGAGATGGAAGAAATGTTTTATAATACGGGTCGTGCAAATACTTCTTTTGAATTGGATCTTTCAACATTCACTTTTAATGCAACTTCTTATGATGATATTTTCTATGGATTTCAAACTACTCAAAAAATCTATGTAAAAGATATAGATGCGAGAAGCTGGATCCTTACAAATAGCGGTAATAGTAATTTGACGACTGCCAATGTATTAATTAAAACTTAAAAAGAAGCTTATGCTTCTTTTTTAGTAGTGTAGGATAATTCTTTTTCCAATTACTTCTATAAACCCTTCGTCTTTTAAATTCTTCAATTCTCTAGTCATTGCACATCTATCTATCGATAAGTAACTTGCAAGTTCTGTATAGGTAAGTGGTAGTCTGATTGTTTTTGAACCATTCCCTGTTTTTCTGTCAATATATTTGAAATAAGCTAGTAGTTTATCTCTAGTGGTTCTTTTAGTTAATAATTCAATTCTAATATTTCTAGTATTTAATTGCTCTGTAAGAACTTTGATTAAGTTCTTAATAAAAATAATATAGTAATCTGTTTTAAAGATTTCATCATTCGTGATTTGATTATATTCAATAAATGTAATTTGAGTATCTTCTTTTGTGATACAGGTGATTCCTTCGTTTTTGATAGAGGAAGTTAGAGTACCAAAAACTTCTCCTGTTTCCAATTCTTCTATGACTGTTTTATTTCCTTCATAATCTGTATAGATAAGTTCAATATTCCCATAGTCGATTAAAGCGATAAAGTCATCTCGATTTACATTCGATAATACGTTGATGTTTTTTTTATATCGTTGGGAACTTGCCCTTAAAATTTTCTTTAATTTCAACATATTATTTTCAGAGATATTTTCAAATAAATTGGACATGTTTCCTCACCTTAAAAAAATTATATCAAAAAATGTAAAGTGTTGCAAATGCAACACTTGTTTTATTGTATGTTGTGATATATTTGATTTAAATATGATAGAAAGAGGTCAAAGGTATGAAGGTTATCAAGAGAGATGGACATATGGTCGAATATATGCCATCTAAAATCGAAGATGCCATCGAAAAAGCAAATATGGAAGTGGATGAAGAAGATAGGGCTTCTTCAACGCAGATCAAGAATATCATAAAGTATATTGAGCATTTGGGTAAAAAAAGAATATTAGTCGAAGATATTCAAGATATTATCGAAATGAAATTGATGAGTATTGGAAAGTTTGCTTTAGCGAAGCATTATATTACGTATCGCTATACTAGGGAATTAGTGAGACGTAGTAACACGACAGATCAGTCAATTCGTGAATTGATTGATGGTGGTAGTGAATATTGGAATACGGAGAATTCTCACAAAGATGCGAAGGTAGTAACGACACAAAGAGATTATTTAGCGGGTATTACTAGTACGGATATTACAAAAAGATTTTTATTGCCAGAAGATATTGTTGAGGCACATGAAGCGGGTCTTATTCATTTTCATGATGCAGATTATTATGCACAAAATGCATTACATAATTGTGATTTAATTAATCTTGATGATATGCTTCAAAACGGTACTAATATGAATGGGGTTATGATTGAGAAACCACATAGATTTTTAACGGCTATGTCCATTGCAACACAACTTATTACAGCTGTTACATCTTCTCAATATGGAGGAGCAACCATCACCCTTACACATTTGGCTCCTTTTGTAAGATTAAGTCGTGAGTATTATGAAAAACGTTATAAGAAACGTAAACTTACGAAAGAACAAATCAAACAGTTTGTAGAAGAAGATTTAAGGAAAGAAATTACGGATGGGGTACAAACATTCCAATATCAAGTTAATTCTTTGACTAATACAAATGGACAAATTCCTTTCTTAAGCGTCAATATGTATTTAGGAGAGACTGATGAATATAAAGAAGAACTTGCGATGATTATTGAAGAATTCTTAAATCAAAGAATTGAAGGAATGAAGAATGAAAAAGGTGTTTGGATTACTCCAGCATTCCCTAAACTCTTATATGTATTAGAAGAAGATAATATTAATCCAAAAAGTAAATATTATTATTTAACAAAGTTAGCTGCGAAATGTACAGCTAAGAGAATGGTACCTGACTATATATCTGAAAAAGTAATGTTGGAATTAAAGAAAAACGAGTTAGGTGTAGGAGATTGTTATCCATGTATGGGATGCAGAAGTTTCTTAACACCAGATAGAACGATTTCTCTTGGAAATATTGCGAAGGCCAAAAACTATGTTCCTGGAAAAGGAAAGTATTATGGGCGCTTTAATCAGGGTGTTGTTACCTTAAATTTAGTAGATGTTGCCTTAAGTAGTGATAAAGATATGGATGCCTTCTGGAAGATTCTAGATGAAAGATTGGAAATATGTCATAGGGCTTTGCAATGCCGTCATAAAAGACTTTCTCGTGTTACGAGTGATGTGGCGCCTATTTTGTGGCAACATGGAGCACTAGCAAGACTTGAGAAAGGTGAATCTATTCATGAATTATTACATCATGGATATTCCACTATATCTCTTGGATATGCTGGGCTTTATGAATGTGTGAAATATATGACAGGACACTCTCATACAGATAATGGAGAAGGAAAAAAATTTGGACTTTCTGTTATGCAGAAATTAAATGACGCTTGTAAGGTTTGGAAAACAGAAGAAGATATAGATTACTCTGTTTATGGTACTCCTATTGAATCCACGACTTATAAGTTTGCAAAGTGTTTAAAAGATCGTTTTGGTGTAATTAAAGGTATTACCGATCGAGATTATGTTACGAATAGTTATCATGTTCCTGTCTTTGAAGAAATTGATGCTTTTACAAAGTTAAAATTAGAAAGTGAATTTCAAAAATTGAGTCCAGGAGGAGCTATTTCTTATATTGAAACAGCAGATTTAACAGGAAATATTGATTCTGTATTAACAGTGATTCGTTTTATCTACGATAACATTATGTATGCAGAACTAAATACGAAGTCTGATTATTGTCAGGAATGTGGGTATGATGGAGAAATCTTAATTGATGATAATTTAGAGTGGTATTGTCCTAACTGTGGTAATCGAGATCAAACAAAAATGAATGTTGCGAGACGTACGTGTGGATATATCGGGAATAACTACTGGAACAAAGGAAGAACACAAGAAATTAAAGAAAGAGTTATTCATTTAGATAATAAGGATTTAGCATGAAATACCATAAGATAAGAAAAATGGATATTGCAAATGGTCCTGGCGTCAGAGTGTCTGTCTTCTTACAAGGATGTGCCTTTCATTGCAAAAACTGTTTTAATCCTGAAACTTGGGATTTTGATGGAGGATTAGAATTTGATGATTCCGTCATCGATGAAATCCTTTCCTTGTGTAAGGATGATTACATTACAGGATTATCTATCTTAGGGGGAGAGCCAATGCATCCTAAAAATATAGAAGGAACTACTCGACTAGCAAAGGCTTTTAAAAAGATGTATCCAAATAAAAATATTTGGGCTTGGTCTGGGTTTTTATTTGATGAGGCTTTAAAAGGCAAAGAAGTATTACAATATTTAGATGTTTTGGTAGATGGTCAATTTGTGGAAGAACTTCGTAATCCTAATTTAAAATGGAGAGGCTCTAGTAATCAAAGAGTGATTGATGTCCAAAAAAGCCTAAAAAAGGATACCATTGTATTGTTTTGTGAATAAAAAAGAGAATGTAAAGCATCTCTTTTTTCCTTTTGAATTCATTGACTAACTGGCTTAAGAACGTTATATTTATAATAGGTGAGTGTATATGAATGAGAATGAACCTAAAAAAAATAAAAAGAAGAAACGTATTGCATTAATCATCCTTTTGGTTTTAACAATATCCCTAGGTTTTGCTTTTTTAAGAGTAACCTTGTCTATAGGAGGAACTGCAACTTTAGCTCCACATAGTTGGGATGTTGTTTGGGAGATTCAAGACGCATATGCTTCTGATGGAGTTGTGTTTTCTCAACCAACACTGGATGAAAGTGGGACTTCTCTTACCGCTTCTTATACACTTAGTAAGCCAGGAGATTATATTGAGTTAACGATTAATGCTGTTAATAATGGGACACTAGATGCAATGACTTCGGATTTAGAAGTAGAATTTATGTCAAACAATACAGTAATAGGACACCCTAGTTATTTAAGAACATATTTCGGATATTCAGATGGGGTTCCATTAGATTATAAGCAGATTTTGAGAGCTGGCCAATCTGAGGAATTAAAAGTTAGGGTTCAATATAATAAAGACATAAGTTCAAATGATTTGCCTAGTTCGACACTAACTCTTACCTCTCGCGTTGGAGTAACTTATAGTCAAGCAGATAGTACAGCTATAGAGGTTAGAAATGTAGTTTATACTGCAGAAACTCCTTCATCTACCTATATTAATAATAATTCTCCAATGCCAAGTAATGTAGTTACTTATGATAATCCTGAGGATGCTATGGCGTCTTGGAGTCAACCTTTCTTTTTAAAGCATCTTATATCAAATGGTAAAGTCGTTGTTTCTTATGTTGGTTTTGAGTATGATAATCACATCTATGAAGATGAGTTGAAATATGGATTTATCTTTTATGAAAGTAACAAGGCGTTTATTAGTGATCTATTCCAGGATGGTAATATGGATATTTGGCATGGGCCCCAATATTCTGAAAAGCTTTATTTATATCACAATAGTGAGGGGACTTTGACGGGGGGAGTTAGTATTCGTGGGGCTGTTACAGTATATGATGGCACTGATCTTTTGGATGGTAATTCTCATCATCATTGTTTTGCTGATTCAAGTAGGTCTTATTGTAGATAATGAAGTTGTAACAAACTAGTAATTGTTATTACAAAGAAAATAGTAAGGATGCTATTTTCTTTTTTTATGATATAGATTCTTCTTCTTTTTTTTGATACAATTGTAATGTGAAGATAGGGAGGTTATTATGAGAAAAAGAGGTTTTGAAATTGCAAAAGGATGGGAAGATAAAGATATTCATCTTCCGGTTAGAAAAACAGCTCATTCTGCAGGATATGATATAGAGTGTGCAGAAGAAACTGTAGTCCCTAAGTTTGTGCCAGGATGTAATCCCACTTTGATTCCTACAGGTATTAAAGCTTATATGGGGGATGATGAAGTTCTATATTTATATAATAGAAGTTCCAATCCTAAGAAGAAAGGACTTGTTCTTGCCAATAGTGTGGGAGTTGTCGATGCCGATTATTATGGAAATCCAGATAATGATGGTCATATCATGTTCGCTTTTTATAATATTAAAGAGGAAGATATTACTATCAAAAAAGGGGAAGCCATTGGGCAAGGCGTGTTTGCTCCTTACTTAGTAGTTGATGGTGATAATGCTACAGGAACCCGTAAAGGTGGTTTTGGATCTACAGACAAGAAATAGTCAATCTCATATTCTAAATATAAGAGGTTTTGTCGAAAAGGTAGAATCTCTTTTTTATTTGTTTTATTCTTATTTTGGAAAGGAGGAAAATGGAGGACGTTTTAGACTATGAAGGTTTAATATATAGTATCATTAACAAATATACGTCGCGATATGATAAAGATGACTTGTATCAAGTGGGAATGATTGGGCTGATGGATGCTTATAAACATTATGATTCCTCTTATGATACAAAATTTTCATCTTTTGCTTATTACTATATATTAGGAGAGGTAAATAAGTTTATTCGAAATAGTAGTAGTTTAAAAATTAGTAAAAGCGTTATTGAGTTAAAGTCTCGTATATTAAAAGTAAAAGAAAGCATGACACAAAAATTAGGAAGAACGCCTACCAATTTAGAAATATCTCTTTATTTAGAGGTCCCCGTAGAATTGATAGATGAAGCTCTTCTGACAGATGAAGTAGAGTCTATCGATGAAGAGTATAATATGATTCCTTCTTTTGATGATACGAGTGCAGAAGTTTTAGATTTAAAAGAAGAACTTCGAAAACTTCCAGAAGAAGAAAGAAAACTTATTATTGCGAGATACTTTGAAGAAATGACACAACAAGAAACCTCTCAATTATTAGGGATGAGTCAGGTACAAGTATCACGTAATGAATCAAAGATTTTAAAAAAACTTAGAACACGATTATAATTCTAAGTTTTTTTGTTCATATTACTAAGGGTGATATCATGAAAAATACAAAATATAATCATATTGCAGATCTTCATAAACCAAAAGAAAATCGTTTGATTCATATTTTTATTTCATTTTTATCCGGAGGATTTCTTGGTTTGGTAGGAGAAGGGTTGGTTGAATTTTTTGTTTCTTATTTTTCTTTATCTCGAACAGATGCCTCTACTTTTATGATTCTTGTTTTTATTTTTATGGCAAGTCTTTTGACAGGATTAGGGGTGTTTGATAAATTAGTTTCCATCTTTCGTTGTGGTTTATTAATCCCCATTACAGGGTTTGCTCATTCTATGGCTAGTTGTGCACTGGATTATCGTAATGAAGGCCCCATTTATGGGATTGGTTCTAATATGTTTAAGTTAGCTGGAAGTGTTATTGTCTATGGAATTGTATCTGCTTGGTTTTTTGGTACAATTCGTTATTTGATAGAGGTGTTTTTCTTATGACCTATTTTTTTAATCAAGTTTATATAGAAGAGACAGCTACTATTTGTGGGCCCTATGAAAAAAAAGGACCCTTGAGAAGGTATTTTGATAAAACATATGATGATTTATATTGTGGAAAAACTTCTTTTGAAAAGGCGGAGATACAATTAGTTAAAGATGTGATTGTGATGCTTTTAAAGAAAAGCGGGTATAAAAAAGAGGAGATTGATGTTGTAATGGGAGGAGATTTATCTAATCAAATTACAGCAACGACTTATGGTTCTTTGGGGGTTGGAAATGGTTTTGTAGGAATTTATGCTGCATGCAGTACTAGTTCTTTAGGACTTTTACTCTCTGCTTGTTTGATACAAGGGGGATTTGTTCAAAATAGTCTTTGTATGGTCTCTTCTCACAATCTAAGTAGTGAAAGACAGTTTCGTTATCCCATCGAATATGGTTCTTTAAGACCGCATACTTCTACTTTTACAGCAACAGGAGCAGGTGCTTGTTTACTTTCTTCTGAAAAAAGTGATGTAAGAATTGATTGTGCCACCCTAGGAAGAGTGATGGATTATGAACAAACTGATCCTAATGATATGGGACGAGTTATGGCTCCTGGGGTTATTGATACCTTAAAAAGACATTTAGAAGATACGGGGAGAAATGCTTCTTATTATGACTTAATTGTGACAGGGGATTTAGGAAAGTATGGAGTAGAGATAGTAAGGGATTATTTCCAAAAAGAGTATCAACTTTCTTTGCCAAATCTTCAAGATTGTGGCGTGTTACTTTATGATTTAGAAAAGCAAAAAGAAATTCATGCGGGAGGGAGCGGTCCTGTTTGTAGTGCTTTAGTTGTTTATTCTTATTTATACTCTTTATTAAGAGAAAAAAAATATAAACGTGTTCTTTTGTTGGCTACAGGGGCTTTGTTTTCTCCTATGATGCTTTATCAAAAACAAAATATTCCTTGTGTTTGTCATGCTGTTAGTTTGGAGGCGGTTTAATGTATTTATTGTATTCTTTTCTATTTTGTGGTTTTCTTTGTGCTATTGCGCAAGTCATTATCGATTATACGAAATTGACTCCCGGGCATGTTACCAGTATTTTTGTTGTTTTTGGGGCATTTCTAGATACATTCAATATTTATGATTGGATTATTAAAAAAGTAGGGGGTGGGGCTCTTTTGCCCATAACTAGTTTTGGTCATTCGCTTATTCATGGGGCTTTGGAGAAGGCCTCTGAGAAGGGTATATTTGGACTTCTTATGGGAATGTTTCAGTTAACAGCAACGGGTATTACAGCGGCTATTATCTTTGCTTTTTTGACGGCTCTTGTCTTTAAGTCAAAAGATTAGTGTAAAATATGTGTCTACAGCTGAAATCTAGTGTGTCAAACTTTTTTAACTATTGTATAATACAATTAAGGTAGTGATATTATGAGTTTGGTTTATTATATTGTATTAGGTATTACAGCCATTTCATTTTTATTAGGATTATTCTTATCTTATTGGGAAAAGAAGAGTAAACTTTCTATTATGGATGAATTTGGAAGTGCTGGATTCATTAATGTTTTTGGAAATGATTATCTAGAACATATGGAAATAGAAGCACCTATGATGTATCAACAAGGTTTTTCTGAAGAACAAGTTCTATCCTCTGAAGCTTCTTCTTATATGGATGAAGAAATAATATAAAAAAATAAAGGTAGCTAAGCTACCTTTTTTCATTGATTTGAGATATTTCTATGATTTTTTTCATATCATCGTCTTTGGCGATGATATTTTTATGTTCTTTTTTACATTTTTCACATTGATAGAGTATTTTATATGTGTCTTTATATTTTTCAATTCCTTTTGGCTTTAATAAACCTTTACAAGGATTTCCTCTATCACCAGGATTAATATCTACATGTTTGGAATAAAGACAATAGGGACAATGATCTCTAGAAGTATATCCGAGAGGTTTTACTTCTTTTCCACAGTTTTCACATACAAAACCTTCATCTAGTTCATGAAACATTTTCATAGTATCACCACATTCATTATATATTTTGTGTAGAAGAAATGCAAAAGAATTTGTTTTATGTTATAATGAGAAAGAGTCGGAGTGAAGACATATGGAATTTGATTTTAGAATTAATGATTTTGAAGGCCCTTTAGATTTATTATTACATTTAATAAAAGAATCTAAAATGGATATTATGAATATTGAAATAGAAGAGATTACCAAACAATATGTGTCTTTTCTTGAACAACAGGAGAAAATGAATCTAGAAGTATCTTCTGAGTATTTGGTTCTTGCATCTGAACTGATAGAGATTAAATCTAGAATGCTTCTTCCTAGAAGTGCGATGGAAGAAGACAGTGAAGAAGGAGAAGATCCTCGAGAAGAATTAATTTCACGATTATTGGAATATCAAGCCTATAAAGATATTACAAGAGTTTTGCAAGAAAAAGAATTATTAAGAAAAGATATTTATACAAAGATTCCTGAAAGTATTTATAATTATGTAGAAGAGGATCATGAAATACATGCAGATGTAACGTTAGAGGATTTGGTGAATGCTTTACAAAATTATTATCAAAGAAAAGCAGATAAAAAACCTTTAAATACGAAGGTTACTGTGAATGAAATTAGTGTTTCTTCCAGAAGACATGATATTAAGAAATTATTAAAGAGTAAAAAACGTGTTTCTTTCTTTGAGTTATTTCCTGTTGTTACGAAGGAATATATTGTTGCGACTTTTTTAGCTATTTTAGAAATGGCTAAGAATAAAGAATTAGTAATTAAACAAGAAAATAACTTCGAAGATATTTATTGCGAGGTGGTAAAATGAAAGCAGTATTAGAAGGTTTGTTATTTGTAGTAGGGGAAGATGGACTTACTATTAACCAAATTGAGGATGTTTTAGAAGTAGATGAAGATACTGCTAAAGGCCTTGTGATGGAATTAAAAAAGGATTATGAGGATGAGTCTAGAGGACTTAGAATTGATTTTTTAGGGAACCGTTTCAAGATTACTACGAAGTTTGAACATAAAGAGTATTATCAAAAGTTATTAGAGAATCCTGAAACGAATTTCTTAAGTCAAGCGGCTTTAGAAACGCTTGCGATAGTTGCTTATAATGAACCTGTTACTAGAGTACAAGTGGATGCTATACGTGGTGTTGGATCAACTTCAATTTTGAGGAAGCTTGTTGCCAAAGGTTTTATTAAAGAGGCAGGAAGAAGTGATATGCCTGGGAGGCCTATCCTTTATGAAACTACGCATGAGTTTTTAGATTATTTTGGTCTTTCTTCTATTGAAGATTTACCTAATATGGAAGATATCATGAAAAAGGTAGAAGATTTTGAAGAAGATGAAAATAAAGATTTATACACTTCTCGTTATACGGAAATAGAGGAAGAGGAATAAAAAATACTAAAAAATAGTATTTTTTCTTTTTCTTTTTATGTTATAATGTTTATGTGTTGCTCCCATGGCGGAATTGGTAGACGCGGCAGACTCAAAATCTGTTTCTAGCGATAGAGTTCCGGTTCAAGTCCGGATGGGAGCACCATTGTTTGAAATGGTAAACATCTTGTTTCCCATTTGTTTTTATGTTACGATGAATATGAATGAAGGAGACTTCATATCATAATAAAGGGAACATTCGGTTTTAAGCTGAATGTCTACCTTAATAATATGGTGGACATTTAATTTCTTATGAAATTAAGTGCCATTTTTTTATTACTAAAACCAGTATGGTTATGAGTAGTCAAATGAGAAAAATATTGTTTTGTGTTATAATAGGTATGTTGTTTTTAAGGAGATGAAATTATGGGGTTACTTATTACCTTTATATTAGGATTATTCTTTTTAGTAGGAGTCTTATTTGTACATTTTCAAAAGAATACAAAAGTAATTGAGTTTTATTCAATTTCGATTGCACTTGGTACAATGACAGCCCTTGTTTTATTTGATCTAGTACCAGAAATGTTGGAACACATGGAAGGCGTTTCGTTTATTTGGATTCTTTTTCTTATCCTACTTGGTATTGGAATACTAAAAGGACTAGATCACTTTGTTCCTGATCATGATGATCATGATGCACCTCATAAGTGTAGTGAAGGAAATTTAATTCATATTGGAATTGTATCTTTAGTAGCTATTGTGCTTCATAATATTATTGAAGGAATGGCTGTTTATAGTTTAACCATTGAATCTATTAAGACAGGATTTTTGGTTGCGTTAGGGGTAGGACTTCATAATATTCCTATGGGAATGGTGATTGCTACTACGATGGAACATGAACCTAAAAAGACTAAGATGATTGCGTATTGTTTTGCGGTTCTTTCTACTTTTATTGGAGGACTTCTTATGTTCTTCATTCACTCTATTGTGAGTGAGTTTGTGATTGGACTTTTGATATGTATTACTTTGGGAATGATTTTATATATTATTTTATTTGAACTTATTCCTCATATTCTTCATGCGAAAGAGCCTAAGAAATTTTTAATAGGATTTGTGATAGGAATGTCTGTTGTTTTTATCAGTATGTTATTTGAGTAAAGGCTTGTAAATGGTTATATAATATAAAAGAAAAATTATTATTTTTTCTTTTTTTATGCTAAGTTATTATAGAGGTGATATAGATGTCTGAGGTTGATGATTTTATTTCTAAAACAAGGGAATGGACGGATGAGGATTCCATAAAAAGTTATATGGATGAAGCTTCTAAAATACAAAGCTCTGGAGTGGAAGCAGTTCTTGCCATAGCGGATTTAGATCCTAATGTTGATAAACTTCCGTCTATTGGGGTATTGTATCATAATAAAATGGTTGAATTATACCAATTGTTTCAGGAAAAGGGCCTTTCTTTTGCGCACTCCCTTGTTGTTTCATCTGTAGCTGGTTATTTTCATTCTTTAATCAATGAAGCAGTAGATTCTTTATCTAAGTATACAAATGCCAATAAAGGGAAAATATCTACGATTCGTAGGGCTATGGGTAAAAGTGTTGGATATAAATACTTAGAACGTTATATAGAAATTTGTAAGGAATTGGAAAATTTCTCTTTGGAAAAGGATATTGATAAAGCCATTAATAGGGATCTTGACCAGGAGATGAAAAATCCGTGGTATATAGGAGGTATTAACTCTTTTGTTGATGGGTATAATGAACAACTAGAAAAACTAGGATTACCTAATAGAATTGAATATCGAAAAGAAACGTTTAAAAAGACTCCGGAGGAAGTAGAAGAGAAAGCAAAAAAATCTATTCAAAAGCAAAGAGATAAACTTGAGAAGAAAGCTAAAACGGAAACAGACTATGAGTTAATTGCTATGATGGATGAGTATCTAGGTACTAAAAAAACATCTTTTGAAGATGAGA
Organism: Bacilli bacterium; assembly: GCA_017511375.1. Classification (GTDB taxonomy): domain Bacteria; phylum Bacillota_I; class Bacilli_A; order RF39; family UBA660; genus UBA3789. The sequence continues at coordinate 166,138 of JAFWKJ010000018.1, forward strand.
ATCACAATCAAAAATAAAGATATGGTGACATATCTTTTTTATTATGTGTTATACTTGTAATGAATAGGAGAGAGAGATATGGAATTTGTTACCTTAACAGAAAAAGAGTTTTTAGAGTATTCAGAAAAAAGTCCAATTACTAGTTTCTTTCAAATGCCTCTTTGGGCGGAAGTAAAAAAAGAAAATGGATGGGACTCCTATTATGTTGGATTAAAGGACGGAAAAGAGATTGTTGCGGCTACTTTATTGTTATCTAAGAAAATTAAATTCTTTAAAAATATGTTTTATGCTCCTCGTGGTTTTTTATTAGATTATAGTCGTTTAGATATTTTAGAAGAGTTTACAAAGGGAATCAAAAAATTCTTAAAAGATAAGAATGCTTTGTTTTTAAAAATTAATCCCTATGTTGATTACCAAGAACGTACCGTAGATGGAGAAATTGTTCCTGATACCGAGAGAAATGACTTGATGGATAAACTAAGGAGTTTAGGGTTTGTTCATAATGGATTTTATATTGATCAAGATAAGAAGACGGATTTAGAGCCTCGTTGGATATCTGTTTTAGATATTAATCATATGACGATGGATGAGTTATATAGTCATATGAGAAAGAGTTGTAAGTGGAGGATTAATAATTCTCGTAAAAATTCTTTAAAGATAATAGAAGCTGATGAAGAAAATCTATTTGAATTTAAAAACTTAATGAAACATACGGCTGAAAGAAGAGAGTTTGTTGATAGACCCTTGTCTTATTACTTAAATATGTTTAAGATTCTAAAGGGAGAGAATCTTGTAAAAGTATTGTTAGTAGAAATTAATTTTAAAGAGTTACTTGATACTTCCAAAAAGAACTTAGAAGAGAATTCTCTTATGCAAAAGGAACTAAAAGAAAAGGGAAATCGAGATAAACAATTAAAAGAATTAGAACTTGAGAGAGAACGTTTGGAAGAAAAAATAGGGGTATTAGAATCTACCATAGAGGAGTATGGAGAAAAGAAGATTATTGCTGGTGGATGGTATATGCTTTATGGAAGAGAAGTCAATTACTTATTTGGAGCTAGTTATAAACAGTTTATGAAATATAATTCTCAATATCTATTACAATATGAAATGATTGATTATGCTGTGAAGAATGGATATCAAGCATTTAATTTTTATGGAATTGATGGAAATTTTGATGAGAAATCTAAGGGATTTGGATTGTTTGATTTTAAAAGAGGATTTAATGCCTGCGTTCATGAACTTGTAGGAGAATTTGATTTAATCATTGATCCTTTTCGCTATAGATTGTATCGATGTAGTTTTGCTTTTTATAAAAAAATTAAAAAAGTATTTAAGGGGTAAACATTGTTTTTCCTCTTTTTTTTGTGGTATACTTTTAGAAGATAGGAGGGTTAAATTTGAAAAAGATTTACATTGTATTATCTTATACAGGAACCATCCTTTCTAGAGCTATTAAATTGTATACTAGAAAAGAGTATTCTCATGTTTCTATTTCTTTGGATAAAAATATGGAGCATATGTATAGCTTTGGAAGGTTAAATGCATATAACCCTTTTATTGGAGGGTTTGTTCAAGAATCTCCTCATTTTGGAACCTTCAAAAGATTTAAACATAGTAAAATTAAAGTTTATTCTTTAAATGTGTCTGATGAAGATTATGAAAGAATCCAAGATACGATTCATAAGTTTGAAATTAATCATGATAAATATGGATTTAATTTTATGGGGGTTGTTACAGCAGCGGGGAATTATCGTATGAGAAGAAAGTATTACTACTATTGTGCGGAATTTGTCAAATATGTGTTAGAAAACACTAGTTTGAAATTGAATCTTCCTGAAATTGTTAAACCAGAAGACTTTCAAAAATTGGAAGGGTTACAAGAAGTTTTTACAGGTATTTTGAGTGATTATAAAGTTGCGTGATTTTAATAAAAAAATCATAGATTGTTTTTTAAATGTATTGTATAATATTTGTACTATTAGGTTGGTGATCTAAATGAAAAAAGTATGGAGAATTCTTTGGGGAGTTTTGGAATGTATTATTATTGTTGTTACGATTATGATGACTGCCGTTTTACTTAGTAAAAATAAATATGGGTATACGCAGTTTGGTAACTATACGATTAGTACTATAGACCGTTTAGACTCAAAAGAGATGAAGGGGTTAAAAGCAGGAGATTTGCTTATTGTACATAATAAAAATGATATAAAAAAGGGAGATGTCATTTATTATTATGTGGTAAATGATGAGAGCTATTTAATTAGAAGTGATTCTGTAGCGGAAGTTGAAACAGATAATTATAATTCTATTTATACGATTGATAATGAAGGAATGATGTTAGTCTCTTCTAATAGAGTTCTTGGAAAAGACACGATAGTTTGTCATAAATTGGGTAGTCTACTGGATACCCTTGAAAGTCGCCTTGGTTTCTTATTCTTAGTACTTTTACCTGTTATTGTTATCTTCATTTACCAAGTGTTTGAGTTGGTTAAAGTATTTAATGATGAGGTAGATAAAGCAGAAAAGACGGATAAAAAAGAGAAAGATAATAAAAAGAATAAAAAATAGTTTTTCTATGATGGGTATCGATTTGTTTGATAGGATGAGAATGGTGATTTGATGGAATTAGAAAATAAGTTTCGATATTTAGTAGGAGGGTATTATGGAGTTAGTTATATGGATGAATACCCTTTAAAAGAATTTATCTTGAAAGATATAGAAAAATATATTAGAGATTTTATTGAAACCAATCCTATTTCTAATTTTGATTATAAAAAAGAGGCAATGAAGGTTAAAGAGCAAGTGAGTGAACGTGTCAAATTACAGGATGCTTTATTGGTACTTAATCAAATGAATGGACCAATGGATTTGGTTATTATGATTAAACAAAGACTTAAAAAGATGGGTGTTAGATAATTGACACTTCTTTTTTTTTAAAACTTTTTTTTCTAATCAAGATATGATATATTTTTGTTGAAGGTAGGGATTCAAATGAAGAAACGTTTTTTATTTGTTTTTACAGTTTTAGTTTTAGGTTTATTTTGTAGTGGCTGTGAAGGAGATGTTACACGAGCTATTAGACATGATGGCTTTAATGTAGGGGGAGACTTTATATGTGATGCTTTTATTGGAGAGGCAGCTACCGAAAGTGTTTACTTTTTTACAGGGAATCACTTCATTACGACGAATGGAAGAATATATGAGTTATCTATAGGAAAAACGTTTGCGAATAATGCCAATTGTAAACCGGCAGATACGAGTATTCAGGTACTAGCTATATTTGATAATAGAATTGTAAAAGCGGTTGATGGAAGATATTATTCTTTGGTGAATCAAAATAATGGATCAGGAGCTTATCAGGAAATTACAGATAATGATAATTCTTATGCTATTTATGATTTATTATTAAAACCAGATGATACGATTAAAGTAGGAACAGTAGATGCTAGTAATGGGGTTTATTATGTTTTAAAGAATGATGGAAATGTATATGATGTGACGATTCGTAAAGATAAAACAAATTCAACGCCTTCTATTTTAGGACAAACAGTTGTATATAGTCAGGATGACTATGGAGGACCTATTATTGATTTTAATTATAATGGTAATAGCGGGGCTACTTTTGTTCGTACCCAAACAAAGGCTTATCATTTAAATGCGATTAATTATGCGGAGTGTTCTAGATATGCAGATGTTGCTTGTGATTATCGTATGATGGAATCTGCTTCTTTCGCTGAGTATGGGGATTATATTCTAGCTTATAATGGAGCTATGATTATCACGACTTATGGAAAGACATTTACAGTTGCGTCTTAAGCAAAAGAATTTCTTTTGCTTTTTTCTTTTATATGCTATAATGTGTAGGAATTGAGGTGACTTTATGCTTCTTAGTAAAGATTGGAAAGAATATGAATGTATTGATGCATCTTTAGGAATGAAATATGAAAGATGGGGAAATCTATTTTTATTGAGGCCAGATCCTCAAGTTATTTGGGATAATGGAAATTTAGAAGAAAAGTATCGTGGTCAGATTGATGCAATTTATCATAGAAGTAATAAAGGAGGAGGCAACTGGGAAAATCTAAAGTCTGTTCCTTCTTCTTGGATGATTCATTATAAGGAACTATCTTTTCATATTAAACAAATGGGATTTAAACATACAGGTTTATTTCCAGAACAAGCTGTGAATTGGGAATGGATGATTTCTAAAATTAAAAGTGCTGGACGAGAAATAAAAGTTCTTAATTTATTTGCCTATACAGGAGGGGCAACGGTTGCCTGCTTATCTGCTGGAGCTCATGTTACACATGTTGATTCTTCTCGTGGAATGGTTGATTGGTGTAAAGAAAATGTTAATAGTAGTGGCTTTCAAGGAGACCATGTTCGCTATATTGTCGATGATGTTGTCAAATTTGTGCAAAGAGAAATTCGTAGAGGAAATCACTATGATGCGGTTATTATGGATCCTCCAAGTTATGGTAGAGGAGCCAATGGCGAAGTGTGGGATATTGAGAGAGATTTGAATTACTTAGTTCAATTGTGTAGTGATTTATTATCAGAAAATCCTTTATTCTTTTTAATCAATTCTTACACAACTGGATTATCATCTACTGTTCTTGAAAACATTTTAAAGATCCATGTTTTGTCTCATTCACAAGGACAGGTTTCTTGTGGGGAGATAGGACTTCCTATTACGACAGGTAAATTTGTTTTACCTTGTGGAATTTATGGGAGATGGGAGTGCCAATGAATCAATTAAATGTACTATATGAAGATAATCATATCATTGTTGTGGTGAAACCATTTAATGTACTTAGTCAAGGGGATAGTACGGGAGATCTTTCTATCATGGATATGGTGAAAGATTATATTAAAAAGAAATATCATAAGCCGGGGAATGTATATTTAGGATTAGTTCATCGATTAGATCGTCCTGTTGGAGGAATTATGGTATTTGCGAGAAGTAGTAAAGCGGCTAGTCGATTAACTAAAGCCTTTTCAGAACATAAAGTTACGAAAAAGTATTTAGCGATTGTTCATGGTAAAATAGAAGGCTCTGGTGTTTTTGAAGATAAGATTGAAAAAGGAAATGATGGGAATAGTTTCATTAGTCCCCAAGGGAAAGAAGCTATTTTGGAATATGAGGCTTTGGAATATAATAAGGAATCGGATTGTACTTTGGTTTCTGTTCTTTTAAAAACTGGAAGACATCATCAAATTCGTGTTCAATTTGCAAGTCGAGATCATTATCTATTGGGAGACCAACGATATGGAGTATTAGATCATACACAGATTTGTTTATTTTCTTATTATTTATCTTTTACCCATCCTGTTACAAAAGAAGTGTTAGAATTTAAAGCATATCCTGAAAAAAAAGGATATTGGACAATTTTTACACTGTAAAAAAATGTATAAAAAAAATAACATTTGCATTTGCAAATGTTTTTTGTTATTATATTTATAGATTATAGAATAAAGGGAGTAGATAAAATGAGTTTTGATTTAAATTGGTTCACAACTTTACCTGGGTTATTTATTACAGGTGGAGTGTTATTTTTAATTTTGGCCTTAGTATTACTGATTATTACAGGTAAGAAATCTAAGAAGGAGAAGAAAGCAAAAGAAGAGGCGCAAGCACAAGCTCAAGCTGAACAGCAAGCATCAACGATGGCTGTTCCTGGAGCACCTGTTCCTGCAGCAGCAACACCAGTTGTTGCACCAGCAGCACCTGCTAATCCTGTAGCAGTTCCTGCAACACCAGCTGCACCAGTAGCTCCTGGACCTGGTCCTATGCCAGCAGCACCAGCACCAGCTGTGTCTGCCGTTCCTGTTTCACCTGAAGCTGTTGCTGCTTCTGCAGCTCCTGCAGTACCAGCAGCACCTGTTGCTCCTCCAACACCTGTGGCACCAGCAGCACCTATGGCAGCACCTGAAATTCATCCAGCGCCAGCTGCACCAACTATTACAGCTGTGTCACCAGTTGGACCTGCATCACCAGCTGCACCAACTCCAACTCCAATATATGGAGGTGCTAATCCTGCAGCCATTCCTGCAG
>JAFWKJ010000002.1 GCA_017511375.1 Bacilli bacterium
GTTGCAGGTTTAATTCTAAGAATTTGTGCAACAAAGGCATCTAAGTTAGCAAGTAAGTCTTCTTCACTAAATGAAACCTTACCAATCACACCATGAACATTTCCAAATGTATCAGTCTTATATTCAACACGACCAGCTTTTACTTCTTCAACAGCTTTAGCAACATCCATTGTTACAGTTCCTGTTTTAGGATTTGGCATTAAACCTTTAGGTCCTAAAACACGTCCTAATTTACCAAGTAATGGCATCATGTCTGGAGTAGCAATCATAGTATCAAAATCGAACCAGTTTTCTTTTTCGATTTTTTCTAACATATCAGTATCTCCAACATAATCAGCTCCAGCATCTTTTGCTTCTTGAGCCTTAGGTCCTCTTGCAATTACTAAAACCTTTTTCGTTTTACCAGTTCCTTTTGGAAGAACAATGGCACCTCTTAATTGTTGATCAGCTTTTTTAGTATCAAGATTTAATCTCATAGCAACTTCTACTGATCCATCGAAAGAACTAACAGAAGTCTCTTTTACTAATTTAACAGCTTCTTCTTTTGAATAGTAACGACTTTTGTCAACTTTTGCTACAGCGTCAACATATTTCTTACTTCTTTTTCTCATTCTATTTTCCTCCTTATGTGGTTAAAGCGGATTTTTTTCCTACCACTAGGTTAATTCCTATATGGTTAATTAAGAATTACTCTTCTCCTTCAATAGCAATTCCCATGTTTTTTGCAGTACCAGCAACAATCTTCATAGCTGCATCAATATCATAAGCATTCAAATCTGGTAATTTAATTTCAGCAATCTCTTTTAAAGTTTCTTTAGAAATAGTAGCAACTTTATTTTTTGATCCGTTTGCTGAACCTTTTTGAACCTTAGCGTATTTCTTCAACAAGAAAGCTGTTGGTGGAGTTTTGATAATAAAATCAAAACTTCTATCTTCATAGATAGAGATTTCTACTGGAAGTACATCTCCCATCTTATCTCTAGTTGCATCATTATACTTAGTACAGAAATCTTGTAAATTGATTCCTGCAGGTCCTAATACAGTTCCAACTGGTGGAGCTGGAGTAGCTTTTCCTGCAGCAATTTGTAATTTGATTTTTTTAACTGCTTCTTTTGCCACGAAAAACACCTCCTCTTATTTGTTTTCGCGAGTGGTACAAATAGCTTGATTCCCGCTTTTATTAAATGCAAACCATGCTTCCCACTAAATCTATATCAATAAATCAATATAGCCCCTAAATAATATCACAAAACACTTGCTATTGCAAGAGATTTTATGCATTTTCTATTTGAGAAAGTTCTACTTCAACAGAAGTCTCTTGCCCAAATAAATCAACTAGTAACATAACTTTTCCATTAGGTAAATCAACAGAGTCAACTTTACCGAACATTCCTTGGAAAGGTCCCGCAATAATCTTAACCTTCGTACCTTCAGATAATTCAGTATCAACATCCATTCTACTAATTCCCATATTACCTAAAATCTTATCTACTTCATATGGTTGTAATGGTGTAGGTTTAGCACCCTTTCCACTAGATCCAATAAACCCTGTAACCCCTGGTGTATTACGAACAATATACCAAGCTTCATCAGTCATAACCATTTCTACAAGAATATATCCAGGAAACATCTTTTTTACCTTTTCTTTAGTAACACCATCTTTTACTTCTACTACTTTTTCTTCTGGAATAATAATTCTATGAATATAATCTTGCATATCCATTGATTCTGTTCTCATTTCAAGTTTTTCTTTTACCTTACTCTCATGACCAGAATAAGTATTAACTACATACCACTGTTTATCCATTTCAAATACCCCCTTATACAAATAATGATTGCACTAAAGCAAATAATACATATATTAAATAAAAGAATAATGAACAAAAGATAATAAAGAATATAACGGCAATAGAATATTTAAGCATATCACTTTTAGAAGTCCAATGAACTTTTAAAAATTCACTTTTTACTCCACCACAGAAAATACGAAATTTTTCAAAAAAACCTCTTTTTTCTTCTTTTTTCTTTGTTACAACTTTCTTTTCATTCTTTTTAGTTTCTTTCTTTTTAGAAGATTTTTCTTTTACTTTAATTTTAGAAGTATTATAAGTATCTTCTACTACTTTTTTACGAACCTCAGCCATATTTTTCTCCCATCTATTTTTTCAAAATAAAAACACCTCTAAGTGCTTACACCAATAAAATAGCATAAACCATTAGAAATGTCAACATGATTCCATTATAAAAAACTAAGTAACCAACTAACAAAGGTAATAAGAAGTAAACTTACAAGTGCAATGGTTGGAACCAATAAGTAACTAATAAACGCCACATCTTTTAATCCATTAATTTGTTTATAGATATCATCATTAATTTGGTTATTAGAAAGCGTTGTTCCTTCAAAATGTCCATTGTTCTTTTGAAGAGGTTTTCCACCTTCCGTTTCTGCAATCTGCTTATCTAATTGTTCTAAATCACGATTCATTCTTTCCACAGCATACTCACAAAAATATACAGAAGCTCCTCTTTGAACAATTCCTCGATAATAAGGAACATCTCCTTCAGGAATAAATCTTGCTAAATCATCAAAATTACTTCTTAAAAATTCAGGAGTTAATGATCTCATTGTATTAGTATATAACCCAATTTGAATCAAAGAAGAATTAAAAATATCTTCTTTTATCATTTGTTTACTCGAAATAGGATCTTTGGATAATTCTATCAAATTATCAAATTGAATATGGTCTGGCTTATGATTTAATATTTCAATATGCGTAGGATAAAAAACTTCAATACAATATCCATGTTCATGAATATATTTTAAAGCAATATCCATATTTAAAAACAACTCACGCATTTCCTCTTCTGAATGATGATCTCTCACCCACTCAAGTAACGTTGTTTTTTCAACAGTCTGTTTTTGGAAAGCCATATCCATCACCTATCTTAAAATCCTATCCTAAATATATTGTAAAACAAAAAAAATAAAAAGACAATTCAAACTGTCTTTTTAAAGAAACAAACTACATTCTTTACGAATCTTATTCATAATTCTACGAACAATAAACTCAGCTCTTCGATAAGGAATTTCCATTAATTGAGAGATTTCCGAATAACGAAATTGATTCATTCTTAATTCAAACACCGAAGTATACTCAATCGGAAAAGAATAAACAACCTCCCAAACCATGGAAATCAATTCTCTATTAGCAAACAATTCCGTTAAATCAAATCCATGATCCGCAAGGGGTATTTCATCACAATCTACTAAATAATCATTACTAATGTTTTTTCGATCACATGTGATTTTTTTACAAAAATTAATGATTTTACGATGAATACATAAAGTTACAAAGGTATAAAACAAAATATCTTTGTCTTCATTATAAGAAGTAATAGCCCTTTGAAAACCCAAATAACCTTCTTGAATAAAATCATCTAGATCATAACCATAGTTACTATAACTTCTATAGTAATCACACGCAATTCTTTTAATAATTGGTAAATACTTATGAAAAAGAATCCCATAAGAATCATCATCATTTTCCCGAACCATATAGATGAGTTCATAATCATTATAGTTTTGATATTTCATAACTCCTACTTTCTATTTCGGATTACCTCATATATCATAATTCCTGCCGCTACACTTGCATTCAAACTATTCGTTTTACCATACATAGGAATTTTAACTAAATAATCACATTTTTGTGATACTAATCGAGAAATTCCTTTTCCTTCGTTTCCAATGATAATAACGATTTTGCCATCATAATCTACCTCTCGATAATCAACACTATTTTCTAAAGAAGTCCCAATAATCCAGTATCCTTCTTGTTTTAATTTTTCAATAGAATTCACAAGGTTAGAAACAAGAACAATCTTCATGTTATCAACCGTCCCGACACTTGTCTTCATAACAGTAGATGTGACTGGAACCTGTCTATCTTTCGCAATAATAATAGAATGAATTCCTGCGGCCTCACAAGTACGAATAATAGCGCCAAAATTATGAGGATCTTCAATATGATCAAGCATTACAACGATGCCTTCTGTATTATTTTTTAATACAGAATCTAAATCATGATATTGATAATCCGGAACAGTTAAAATTATACCTTGATGAAGACCATCTGCCAAATCATCCATTTCACGTTTTGAACGATATTCTATCTTTAAATTTGTTTTTTCTATGGAGGAAAGTAATTCTTTATCACTAAATCCCTCCTGCAAATAAATTTTTTTTATCTTATCAGGAGAAACTAATAAATCCTTCGCTACATTTTTACCATATACAATCATATTAATTCCTAAAGATAAAATCCATGATTTCATCTATCCTTTCCTTTTGCTTTGTTAAATCTAAATAACCTATAAGAGCTTCTAATCCTGTCGCATGTTTATACGTTAAAATATCACAACTCTTAGGATGAGAGGTCGTTTTATAATTTCTAGCCCTCTTTACTACTTCAATTTCTTCCTCCGTTAAAAAGTTGGAAGAAAGCAACTTCGTTAAATAAGAAGCTTGACTAGAAGCACTTACATAAGAAACTGCTTCTTTCTGTAAGTCATTCACATTAGATATCCCTTTTAATATTAAAAATTTACGAATATAATTTTCATAAATTGTATCCCCTAAATAAGCAAGAACAAGTACATTGATTTCCATCACGTTCATAAAAATCACCAAGCAAATTATAACACAAAAAGAAAAAGATTAGAAATCTAATCTTTTATAATTTCATAAGTTGTCCCCTCACGAGTATCAATAAGTTTAATTCCTCTCGCTAATAAATCATCTCTAATTTGATCTGCCTTCGCAAAATCCTTATTCATTTTCGCAATCTTTCTCTCCTCGATGAGACTTTGAATTTCAGAATCCAAATCAGTAGAAAGAATCTCTTTTTCTTTTAATAAATCTAAAGCAAGCACTTGATCAAAGTTCTCAACCAAACTCTTCTTTGTCGAATCATTAATATCAGAATCTTTTAAAACCTCATATAGTACAGCTAGTGCATTTGAAGTATTTAAATCATTTTCAAGGGCCTCTTTAAATTTAGAAACATAAGTTTCAAACAAGTTCTCCTCAATAGGACCATCCTCTTTTAAATTATGAATTCTATTTCTTAATTTAGCCAAGGTGTTTTGTGCTTGATCTAGATTGTCATAAGTAAACAATAATTGCTTGCGATAATGAGAACCCAAACACATAAAGCGGAAGGAAAGTGGATCATAACCCTGTTTTTCTAAGACAGAAACGGTTAATATATCTCCTTTCGACTTACTCATCTTTCCAGATTCATCAATTAAGTGCTCATTATGAAACCAATAATTACACCATTTGTGTCCTAGATAAGACTCACTTTGTGCAATCTCATTCGTATGATGTGGAAAGATGTTATCAACTCCACCACCATGAATATCTAGATGTTCTCCTAAATATTTTAGAGAAATCCCTGTACATTCTATATGCCATCCAGGATATCCTCTACCCCATGGAGAATCCCACAATTGTTCATGGTTTTCAAACTTACTAGTAGTAAACCAAAGAGCAAAGTCCGCTTGATTTCTCTTATTAGAATCCTCGTCTACTCCCTCTCTAGCTCCTATAACTAAATTACTATCTTGATTTGTTAAACAATAATAATTGTCCAACTTTGAAATGTCAAAATAAACATTTCCTCCTGACTGATAAGCATAATCAGTATCCATAAGTTTCGTAATAATCTTGATGTACTCCGAAATATTATCGGTTGCCGGACTAACAATTTCTGGCATTCTACAGTTTACTTTTTCGAAATCCACGAAAAAGGCATCTGTATAAAACTTAGCAATTTCCATTGCTGATTTATGCTCACGTTTTCTAGCAACTTCCATTTTATCTTCGCCAGAATCACTATCACTTGTTAAGTGACCAACATCCGTAATATTCATGGCACGAGTAACATCATATCCTAAATATCTTAATGTTCTATCTAAAATATCGTGCCCAATGTAATTTCGAATATTACCAATATGAGCATAGTGATAAACGGTAGGACCACATGTATACATTTTTACTTTACCTTCTTCGTAAGGAACAAAATCATCGATTTTCTTCGTCAAAGTATTGTAAATTTTCATTCTATCACCACCTGAACTTATTATATCAAATAAAAAAAAAGAAGCAAGATGCTTCTCTTTTTTATACTAATGCTAGAATTATGAAAATTATTAATAAAACTACAAATAATTCTAATAGAATTTTCCATGCATTCTTTAACCATTCTTTATAAGATACTTTCAAATAAACTAATGAACACATTAAAGCAATACTTGTTGGAGCAAATAATGCAGTGAATCCATACATTGTTTGAGCAACAACTGCAACTAATGGATAATCTTTTGTGTTAGTAATTACTGAAGCATAGTATGGTAATAATGCTTGGAAAGCATAAGATGGATCAACATTAAATAATGATGCTAATACGGTAGTAACAATAGTAGTACCAATATTAATGCCCTTTCCTTTAAATAAACCTAATACAAATTTGTAGATGGCAAGTTGATATGGATGGTAAGTTACCACAACCAACATTGTATATAGTAATAATACAATAAATGCAGGAACGATAGCTTTTTTAGCACCCGTTAACATTCCATCTAAAACATCATCAAATTTAACCTTATAAATTGTTACTAATAACGTTAATAGTAAAATGATTGGGAAGAACAAATCAATGATTGTCCAACTTCCAAACGCATTCATACTACCATAGATTTTTTGGAAGATAGGGAATCCAAATATTTTAAAATCAGCTACACTGTTAGTAACATCATCAAATACTGATGTACCAAATCCAGAATCTCCCCAAGTAATCCATGCAAGTACTAATAGGATAAACAATAAGCAGAATCCTACCATGAAAGGCCATACTTTATGAGTTACTTCAACTCTTGTAGGAACTAAACTTTCATCATATTCAGAATCGCTTACTACTGCTTCTTTAACAACGATAATATCTTCTTCTCTTAATGCTGCTTTATTAACGTTTTTACGTCCACCTTTTCCTTTAGAAGACTTTGTTGAGCGTCCCTTCTTAGGTGAAGATTTAGAAGCTTTACTACTTGTAGAAGTTTTTGTTACTTTTACTGTTTTTGTTGTTGTAACAACTACTTCTTTCTTCTTTTCTTCTTTCTTAGCAGGTTTAGCAACCTTCTTTGCTGGTCCTGCTAAACGTTTAACATACATATAGATGTTAAACAATACAATAGCAATAGCAACAATTAGAACAACAATACGTACACCAATTTGGAAATTCTTGTCAATACTAAGAGTTCCCACTAATATACTATTATTTGCATAAGCACATGTATTACCTATTAATCCAGCGGCAATAGATCCAACAACAACCATTGCTGCAACAATCTTATCATATCCCATCAATAAGATTAGAGCTACAATAAATGGAACAAAAATTGCAAATCCAAATTGTAATCCTGCAAAACTAACTCCAAATGCTAGTAGGATAACTGTAACTACTATAAACACTTTTGAATTTACCTTTGCAACAATCTTATCTAAGAATGTACGATAAGCTGGAATTTTGTATAAAACTCCATAAAAACAACCAACTAGGATTAAGTATAGTGCAAAATGTCCAAAGTATGAAAGTGAAGTCATGAAGTAATTAAACACATCAGATAATCCCATTTGAACGCGTCCTTGATCTATATACTCACTTGAAAAATAAGCAGCTGGAAAAATCCAAGAAAGTACTAGAAATACTAATAAAGTAATTAGAACGACTTTTACTATATTATGTTTTTTCATAATTAACCTCCCATAGTAATTATAAAACAATAAACCTTGATTTTTCAAGCATTTAGACCTTTTTTTATAAATTTCATAAAAAAACACGAGCGTTTTCTCGTGTTTTATCTTCTTTCTTTCATCGTTGGGAAAAGAATTACATCTCGAATAGATTCTTGTTCCGTGAACAACATCATCAAACGATCAATTCCATATCCAATTCCACCTGCAGGAGGCATACCATACTCTAAAGCTTCAACGAAATCCATATCAATATCATTTGCCTCATCATTTCCTAATTCTCTTTCAGCAATTTGGGCTTCAAATCTTTCTAATTGATCAATTGGATCATTTAACTCTGTATAAGCATTTGCAAATTCTTTTCCTGCCATAAACAATTCAAAACGATCAACAAATCTTGGGTCATCTGGATTTTTCTTCGTTAAAGGAGAAATTTCAATTGGATGCCCATACAAGAATGTTGGTTGAATAAGTGTCTCTTCCACATATTTCTCAAAGAATTTATTAACGATATGACCATATGCTTTTTCATGATCTTCTAACTCGATATGATGTTCTTCTGCTAATTTAATACATTCATCCAAATCATGAATAGCTTTAAAATCAATTCCTGTTTGTTCTTTAATAGCATCCGTCATAGAAACTCTCTTCCATGGACCATCTAAGTTAATATCATATCCTCCAAAATGGAAAGTTGTTTTGCCACATACCTCTTTGGCAATTTTCGTATACATTCCTTCTGTTAAATTCATCATTCCCTCTAAATCGCTATAAGCAAGATAAGCCTCCATAAGAGTAAATTCTGGATTATGTTTTGGATCCATTCCTTCATTTCTAAATACTCTTCCTATCTCATAAACAGCTTCCATTCCTCCTACAAGCAATCTCTTAAGAGGTAATTCTAATGCAATTCTTAAATACATATCAATATCTTGTGCATTATGGTGCGTTGTAAAAGGTCTAGCAGATGCTCCTGTTAACAAAGTAGTTAAAACAGGGGTTTCTACTTCCGTAAATCCTTGCTCATCCATATAGTTTTGAATACAACGAATGATTTTAGGTCTCATAAATGCTACTTTTCTAGCATCTTCATTCATAATTAAATCCACATATCTACGTCTATATCTTTCTTCAACATCCGTTAATCCATGATATTTTTCAGGTAATGGTCTAAGTGCTTTTACTAAATGTGTATATTCTAAACATTTAATCGTAACTTCACCTGTTTTGGTTTTCATAACCTTTCCATAAACACCTACAATATCTCCAATATCAGCAGACTTAAATAATTCATAGTCTTTTTCACCAACATCATTAATAGATATATAGATTTGAATTAAACCACTTTTATCTTGAATCGTAAAGAAAGATGCTTTCCCCATTCTACGAATAAACATAATTCTTCCAGCAACTTTTGCTGTATCAGACATATTCTCAAACGCATCATGATCTACAGAAATATATTTATCCACAATATCCTGTGCATAATCTTCTTTATCATAACGATGTCCAAAAGGATCTAATCCTTGTTCTCTTAATTTTTCTGCTTTTTCTCTTCTAACAATTTCTTGTTCACTTAATTCTCTCATTTTATCTCTCCTATTTTACTTTTACTACTTTTGTATGGACAACCCCATCATGAAGGGACATACCATTTTTATTTACAATAACCATGACCATAGAAACAGCCATTATTAAGTATTGAGTAACCGTAAGCGACTCAACACATGATGTATACACATCTCTTGATGCAAACATAAGTAACAATACAGATACAAATTTTAACAAAATCGCATTAGCTATAAAAGAACGAAATACTAATTGATTAGAATTTAGGTCTTTATAGGTCGACACAATTCTTATTTTCATTATCTTTTTTCCTAAAGTCTGTCCTTTATTATATAGAGGAACAATTACAAAATAAATTAATCCTACAAAAACTCCAAATAAGGATACCAATTCTGTACTAGTTGCCACTTGATATTCTAAATTAGACATTTCTACCATATATTCTTGTTCTGTAACTTCTTTTTTATTATATTTTTCTAGTAAGGTTTGGGAATCTTTAGCAAGGGATGTAATCTTATCAGAATTTACAAAAGGCGTCGCTAAAACAGACGATAGTAACAATACCAAAAACATATCAAATAAAAATGCAATGCTTCTTGTTATAAATAACGGTTTATCTGATTTCTCATCTTTCTCATCTTTAGACATAGACTATCCCTCCTCAAACTCATTTAATAAAGAAATTATATCATGAATAGAAGAAGTATGATACACTTTATTTTTTAAATCTGCTGCCCCTTTAATTCCTTTAAAATACCAACCAATATGATTTCTCATTTCTAAACAAGCAATTTTTTCACTTTTTATTTGAGATAGATACTCCATATGTTTTAAACTCATTTGAATTCTATCGTGAATAGTTACCTTCATCATTTGTTTTCCTTCAAGATAACATAAAGAGTTATAGATTAACCAAGGGTTTCCCAAAGCCCCTCTACCAATCATAACCGCATCACAATGCGTTTGGTCTAACATATTTTTAGCATCTTCTGGACTTTTAATATCTCCATTTCCCAACACAGGAATAGAAACAGCTTTTTTAACATCAGAAATTACACTCCAATCAGCTTTTCCACTATATCCTTGACTTCTTGTTCTTGCATGAACACAAATAGCGCAAGCTCCTGCTTTTTCAATGATTTGGGATATCTCAACAGCATTGATACTATTAACATCCCACCCACTACGTATCTTCACCGTAACAGGAACAGGAACCGCTTGTACAACAGCAGAGACAATATCATAAACCAAATCAGGATTTTTTAATAAAGATGATCCTGCTTGAGAACGAATTGCTACCTTTGGTACCGGACATCCCATATTAATATCAATCAATGCCTTGGGGTATTTTTGATGAATGATCTGAGCTGCTTGTGCCATCACTTCAGGATTTGCACCAAACAATTGAATCGCAAAAGGAATATTTAACTGATCAAGCCCTTCTAACATTTCAAAAGTCCTTTGATTTCCACGTACAATTGCTTCAGAACTAATTAATTCTGTAACAGCATATCCAACACCCATTTCCTCACAAATTCTCATATAGGAAGGATTAGATACCCCTGCCATAGGTGCTAAAGCAATCTGATTTTTAATTTTTACGTTCCCAATATACCATTCCATAATAACCCTCTTTTTTGTACTTCGTGCCTAGTATATATGATTTTAAAGAATAAAACAAGTAAAAAAAAGAGACTCAAATTGAGTTTCTATTTTTTATTTTGCTTTTTTAATAAATCACGAATTTCTTCAAGTAAAACAACTTCATCAGATTTAGCAGCAGCTTCTTCTTTTTCCTTAACCAATCTTTTCTTACCAGATTCAACAATTTTGTTAAAGATTTTTAATATTAAGAACAAAACAAAAGCCATGATAATGAAATTAATAATTTGTGTAATAAAATGACCATAATTTAAAGAAATCTTTGTTCCATCAGAAAGTGTTTTAATAACCACTTCTCCCGCAACATCTGCTCCTCCTAATAAACCAATAACTGGATTGATAAAATCAGACGTAAAAGCATTAACAATTCCTGCAAAAGCAGTTCCAATAATAACACCAATAGCCATATCTACAACATTACCTTTAAGAACAAAATCCTTAAACTCTGTTATAAATCCTTTTCCTTTATTGGCCAATTCCTTTCCATCAACCTTCTTAACCATACAAAATACCTCCTTTGTTCTTATTATAACTTAATAATACTATTTTTCAACAAAAAAAGAATTAGATTAAGAATCTAACTCTTTCAACAATTCAGCTTTGTTCATTTTAGAATAATTCTTTACCCCTTTAGCTTTAGCAATCTCTTTTAATTTTGTAATAGATAAAGATTCTAAATTACTTTCGTCTTCTTCTGGCATATGCCCATTTTCAACCAAGTAATCAATTTGTTCTTTTGTTAAGGTTTCATATTCTAACAAAGTTTCAGCAATTAGTTTTAATAAATCTTTATTCTTCTTAATAATATCTTTTGCATTCTTATGACATTCATTAATAATCTTTCTCATTTCCATATCAATTTCATTTGCAACTTCATTTGAGAAATGTTGATTTTTAGTATAATCTCTTCCTAAGAATACACTACCTGATTGTTGTTCAAATTGAAGTGGTCCTAAATCACTCATTCCATATTCAGTAACCATAGCTCTAGCAATTTTTGTTGCTTTTTCAAAATCGTTATGAGCTCCTGTTGTAATTTCACCAAAAGTGATTTCCTCTGCAGAACGTCCTCCTAACAAACCTGTAATTTCTTCTAATAAATCAGATTTTGTAGAACACAATTTTTCTTCGGTAGGAACCATCATATTATATCCACCTGCAGATCCACGAGGAATAATTGTTACTTTTTGAACATCACTGGCACTCTTTAATTTTAATCCGATAACAGCATGTCCTGCTTCGTGATAAGCAACCAACTTACGATCGTTTTCTGTATATTTATGACTAACTTTAGCTGGTCCCATAAGAACTCGATCGGTAGCCTCATCTATTTCACTCATAGAAATTTCATTCTTATTACGACGAACAGCAAGTAAAGCTGCTTCATTTAGTAAGTTTTCCAAATCAGCACCACTGAATCCTGGCGTACGCTTTGCTAAATTCTCTAATGTGATACCTTCTGCCAAAATTTTATTTTTAGCATGAACAGCAAGTATTTCCTCACGACCTCTTACATCTGGTAAATTAACGGTAACTTGTCTATCAAAACGTCCAGGTCTTAGTAAAGCAGGATCAAGAACATCTGGTCTATTGGTTGCCGCAATGATAATAATACCTTCGTTTGCTCCAAAACCATCCATTTCAGTAAGTAATTGGTTTAAGGTTTGCTCTCTTTCATCGTGTCCTCCACCAATACCAGAACCTCTCTGACGTCCTACAGCATCAATTTCATCAATAAAGATTAGACAAGGGGCATTTCTTTTTGCTTCTTTAAACATGTCACGAACACGACTTGCTCCAACACCAACAAACAATTCCACAAAATCAGAACCACTGATGAAGTAGAAAGGAACATCTGCTTCTCCTGCTACAGCCTTAGCAAGTAAAGTTTTACCTGTTCCAGGAGGGCCAAATAATAATACTCCCTTAGGAATTCTAGCTCCTAATTTTTGGAACTTCTTAGGATTCTTTAAGAAATCAATCAATTCCTTAACTTCTTCTTTTTCTTCTTTTAATCCAGCAACATCTTTAAATGTTACTTTATTACTATCATTATCAAGTCTAGCTCTACTCTTACCAAAATCTAAAGAACTTTTGTTTCCAGCCATCTGTTTATTAAAGAACCAGAAAGCAAAAACAATTAAAAGCGCAATTGGCAAGAAATTAACTAAAACAATTAACCATGTATTAGCCTCAGGATCTGGATAAACAGTTAATTCAAAATCTTGTGCATCACTAGCCTCTACGATTTTCTTCATAACTTCATCACTTAAAGGAAGACGCACTTCAAAATACTCATCTTCTTTATAGCTTTCTAATGACCCTTTTACTTCATAAACATAACTGCTACCTTTTGTAACAATTTCAATTTCTTTAATTTTATCTCCATCAAGATTTTCCATAAATTGATCATAGGTAAAGTCATGTCTGTCTGTATTATTTACATTAAAATAATAATAAACAAACAACATAATAAGAGCTATAAACAAATATGGCAATAAACCTTTTCTAAGTATTTTTTTATCAATACCATTTGTATTATTGTTTTTCTTATTCACAATCTCTTCCTCCTCAGTTATATCTCAATATTATATCATACTCTTCTGTAGATTTTTTATCAAATTTTGATTTTTTTATTCCAGGAACCCAAACAACATGGCCTTGAGAATCTAAAACAATAGGCCATAGATCTCTTTCATCAGCCGATATTTTTTTATCTATAAATATATCTTTTACTTTTTTAGATCCATTTAAACCTTTTATATAGATTCTATCTCCCATTCTACGTGTACGAATAATAAGGGGTAACATAATCTCTTTACTATTTAACCTACAAACATTATTACTATTATTATCAACAGAATCCACTAATTCAATAGAATGTTTATTCGGTAATAAAGCATATCGATCAAATTCTATCTCATAACTAGTAATAGCATCTACATCTTTTACAAAAGTGAAGTTATTATAAGTTTTCTTAGCAAGAACATCATTTGGTAAATTCACAAAACTATTTGCTTTTTTATTTCTAAAAAGTTGTAATAACAATTCTATATGTTTATCATTAATTAAAATTAAATCATCTTGATAATAGTCTTTCAAAAAAGAATAAAGAATTTCTTTTTGGATAAATTCATCTTCTTTTAGAAAACAATCTACTAAAATTGTATTATCACGAACACACCTTTTCATAGCATCTTTCGTAATTTTATCTATAAAAACACTTGAATCATTTAAAGCCTTACTAAACTTTAAAAACTTTAAATGAACATTAGAATCCTCTTCTTTAAGAAAAGGCAAAATATATTTACGATATCGATTTCTAGTATATTTATCCTTTTCATTAGACTTATCAAGAAAAAACGGAACTTTGTTTTGATAATCATACTCTATTAATTCCTGTTTTGTAAGAGAAATCAAAGGTCTTACAATTTGATAACCCTCTTTCTCTACAATTTTCTTAAATCCGCTATACCCACTAAGATTAGATCCCCTAACCATTCTCATAAGAATCGTCTCCATGAGATCATCCCCATGATGAGCTGTCATCAAATAATTTGCATTGTATTTTTTAACAGTATTATCAAAGAATTGATAACGAATGTTTCTCGCTTCATTATGAAAATTATCATCACCATATTCTTCTATTGTCATTGTCTCAAAAAAAAGATGATGCAAATTACAATAATTCTTTATAAATTCTGCTTCTTGATAGCTTTCTTTACGAACATTGTGATTTACATGGCAAATGATAATAGACAAATGATATTTATCTCGTATTTTTAATAGCATATCAACTAACGCCATAGAATCAGGCCCTGTTGAACACCCAACAACGATTTTATCATTCTCGTGAAAAGAAAAAAATTTTTCTATAGAAATCACGATCACATCACCTCGTTAAACACAAACATTATAACATAGTAAAAAACAAAAGAAAAAGAATACTATTCATCAGGAATCTGTAAAATATATTCTCCATCCTTTGAATATAAATATTTTTCTCTTGCATATCTTGCAACATAATCTGGATTTTGTAATTTATTAGCATCTACTTGTAATTCTTCTTCTTTTTCTTTTAAAGAAGTTAATTCTTTTTCTAATTCCTGCTTTTCTTGATACTTTTCAATAATTTCCACCCAGTATCTACCGATAGAGAATGTAACGCCAACAATGATTAAAAACGACAAAAAAACAATAGCAAGAGCACGCTTACGAGGTTTCATTCTTTTTTTGTACTTAGCCATCTACATTCACCTACCTATACATAATATATTATACTATGAATAGCACAAAATCCGTGAAATCCATGTCGATATTTCATAAGTGTTTACATACAATTTACGCTACTTTGAGGTAAAATGATAGGAGATTAAAAAGCCAAAAGCAATAAAGAGTAAAAAATAGTAATGCAGAATCCCATTATTAATGAGATTTAACCCAAAAAAATATAAAAAAGAAATAAGAAAAGTAATAATAAATTGTAGAAAGAATTTCCATCTTCCCTTCCTAAGAAAAAAAGACTGGTAATGAAACTTATAAACAAAGAACAAAGAAACCCCAAACAAAAAAGAAAATAGCAAGCAAAATATTTGTGTTTTTAAACTCATGATTTAAATAACCTACTAAAAATACTCTCTTCACTTTTCTTACTATTTTCCACAAGATAATCTAAATTATTAATTGTCCCTTTTATAGTTACATTTCCCGCAAATGTATCCAGCTTTATAAGTTCCAACTCTTCTCCCTTAATTACCATATACCCCATGGTAGTATCTAAAATAAAATGTGTTTTATCAAAGTTATCTATTTTTTTTACCCCTGTAATCACTAATGTCTTTTTTTCTAACAAACTAATACTATGATTAAAATTATTAATGCTTGAATCACTTTTATCCATATAATCCTCCTAAAAAAGTATATGAATAAAAATTAATGATAGAACAAAAAAAGATGCATAAGCATCTTTTTAAAAATTATTCCTCTTCTTCTGCTGGTGCATCTTCTGCATTTTCATATGCTTCTAAAATAGCTTCTTCAAACATAGCACGAACTTCAGGATTTATTGGGTGAGCAATATCACGATAACCACCCGTAGCTGTCTTTCGGCTAGGCATTGCTATGAATAGTCCGTTGTCTCCCTCAATAATTCTGATATCATGTACAGCAAAACTGTCATCTAGTAATACAGAAGCGATTCCTTTCATACGAGATCCTTCTTTTTCAATCTTACGTACATTTACAGATGTAATTTTCATAAGAATTTCCTCCCTCTTAAAGTTATAACCACTTTATAAGTCAATTTTATATCAAATACAACGAAAAATCAACTATTTTCTTTTATCTCAATATTCTAAGAAGTTTTGTAGCAAAATCACTATAGCTAAAACTCTTAATCACATGGTTATTTGTTTCTATTAAAAAGATACGTGGATAAATCTGAATAATCTTTCCTTCAAAAGAATCGTTTTGTCCTCTTAACCCATAATAACAAAACAAATGTTGTTGTTTTAAAAGAGATTTTAATCGTTCTCTAATTGTATAAAGATTCATCGAGGAAACCCCACATACATCGTACCATTCGTAATTAATCCCCCAATACCATCGCTTCCATACTTAGTTTTAGAAATCATATTCATTAAATCAATTTTTTGATTCCTCTCAGAAAAAGCCAAGGAAGAGGCAATAATAGCAGGATCTAAAGCATGAATATTAATCCTTTTTGGACTAGAGGCAAAATTGGCTCCTGCACGAATTAAACTATCATAATTAGACTGACAAGCACCTGCTATAATAATCAGTTTATCTTGATTATGCTCATATTTACGTGCTTCTTTAATCGCCGAAACATAATAATGAGAGTTCTCATAATGATGATTTTTATAAGAGTCATGTCCTGTTATCACAACAATATCTGGATGATATTCTTTAAGCAAAGAAACAATAGAAGAAGAAATATCTTTTTCTTTTAAAGTAATACCATTCGCTTTAATCCCCAAATTATGATAATAATTCATACATCGATCCAGATAATCTTTATCCCCATCAATATGTAATATATTTCCAGGCAAATAAAAAAATTGATCCCTATCGATTTTAATATCTTTTAAACCTCGCTCAATAAACTCAGAATCATCTTCATGAAAATCAGGAACTAATTCCAAATCATCTAATTGCGCATCTGCATATAAACGATAATCAATTCCTTTTAAATAAGCAATAGAAGAATCAATATGAATGATTTTAAAAACGATATCATGCTGATGAGATTTTCTACTGACAACATCTCCTGTTTTTAAATTAATAATAAGCATCACCCATAAATTATATGTATAAAAAAAGGAAATAGAATACCTATTTCCATAAAGCGTTACTTAGTTCTACAAATACTTCTACATCTAAGTTTTCTGCTCTAACAGTCAAATCATAACCAAATTTTTCTAAAACAGATTCCACAATTTTTAAATCATATTTCTTTAAATTATTTTTAATATTTTTTCGTTTGTACTGAAAACTATCTCTTACAATAGTTTCAAAAAAATCAAAATCCTTTAAAGGGTATTTTTCCTTTCTTTCATGAAAAGACACCACAACACTATCAACATTTGGCACAGGAACAAATTGCTTACGAGATACAAAAAATTCTTTTTTCACCTCATAAAAATAATTTAAAAGAACCGTAATAGATCCATATTCTCTACTACCAGGTCCCGTACTAAAACGATCTCCCACTTCCTTTTGTACCATCATAACAATATTATCAAATGGGATCTTACTTTTAATGAGTTTTAATAAAATAGGTGTCGTTATGTAATAGGGAACATTGCTAACAAAATATAAATTTTTATAAGAATAATTAGAAATATCTAGAATTAAATCGGAATCTAAAAAATCTTGAAAAACAATATCTACATTATCATAGCCTTGTAGTTTATTTTCTAATTCCACAGATAGATCTGTATCAATTTCATAAGCTAAAACTTGTTTTGCGTGACTTGCTAATTCTTTTGTAAGAATGGCTCCTCCTGGTCCAACTTCAATAACAAGAGACTTTGAATCAACACCACTTACACTTACAATTCTCTTTACAATGGCACTATCCTTCAAAAAATTCTGACCAAATTTCTTTTTAAATTTTACATCATATTTTTCCATAACATCACCAATGCATTTTATTATAAACGACAAGCAAAAAAAAAGAAAGAATCTTTTAAGAAAAATTCTTGCTTTGGATAATTGCTTTTCGAATACGAATAATTTCATATAAGAAGATAAATCCCGCAGGCACTAATAAACATAAGGCAAAGTTTAATGGATTGGATAAAAAGTTTTGTAAATATCCAAGTTTTGGGATAATCAAAAATACCTTTCCATAGATATTAGAAGAGGAAACTCTCTTTTTATCAGGTACAGGGTTATTATCACCTTTCGTAACATAAGAATCGGTAGAATAAACTTCATTCTTTTTAATAACCCTATGAGTTATTACATTTCCCTCTGCATTATATTCTGTAGAAAAAAAACTAATAATATCTCCAATATTATATTGTCCTGAACCAGAACGTTTCACAACAATCGCATCATTGATATTAATCGTTGGAACCATACTAGGAGAAACAATTACATATCCTCCAAACAAAGGAGCTTTATAATTTCCTGACTTAACATTTACAAACAAATCAATTAAATAAACTGTGAATAGAAGGGCAAATATTATTAAAAAACAAAAAATAGAAATCAAGAATGCTCTTGCTACAAAGTATGAATAATATTTAAGTTTATAGAAAAAACTATATTGAGCATCTGTCATACAAACTACCTCCTACTCTAAAATTATTATAATATGAATAGGAGGAAATAAAAGAAAGAGATAAAAAAAAGAAGTAAACTTTACACTTCTTTTTTATTTAACAATTGCATGAATATCCACTTCAACAGAATAACTACCCTCTTTAACTTTAGCATCCTCAGACAACCAAATTCTTAGACGATAATTTTCTGTTCGATTTTTAACGGTACTATCATTTACTAGAACCATACTACCTAAATCAGAACCAACGGTAGAATAATTTTTGGAAGGAACATATCTTCTAGGACCAAAAGCCTTTGAATATAATCCATCTTCCTCTTTCTCTAAATAAATACGAATATCGTCGTCATCAATCGTAGAACCCTTTTCATCTTTTATGACAGATATCTCATACTCAACTTTAGGAGCCTCTAACACTTTAACATCCACAGAAAAATCAAAATACTGACCTTCTGTCATATTTTTCATACCTTCTTCATCCTTCATAGGAGTTGCCTTTAAAAGAGTCAAAGCATTCACTTCAGAAGTATAGTTTAAAGTTACATATCCTCCCTCTTCTTCCTTTTCAACAATCTCAGGTTTTCTATTACTAAATGCAATAAAACCAATGGTAATTAAAACAAGCAATACACTGCATATTACAATCACCATAACCCAAAAATTCTTTGATAATTTCATTCCCTTTTTACTCATAAATCCTCCTATACGGCTCTCGCAGCCACTTTAAATGAAAACCCAGAAGCAGAACCATCCACCACATAAGGCTCAGAAACCCAAGCACGTAGTTTAACATGAACAATTTCATTTGGTTCAATCAATCCATAATATAAAAGTTTTGATTCTGGTTTATTGTTAAGATAAGAAAGTTGATTGAAAGAAGACAACTCTTCCCCCTCATATCCTTCAAGAGGAACGTCTCTATCATCTGTTAAATATAATGTAACATAACTAGATTGAATTTCAATTCCATCTAATTCTTCTTTGGTTGCATAAATTTGATAAGTTCTCTTCTCATTTGTATGATTAACTACATCAAACAATAAATATCCAAAAGCTCCCGCATTATCCTCAGTAATCGTCCTTCCAAACTCAGAGGAAACAGCAACAAGTCGATTAATCGTAACAACATCTTTTGCTCCATCAAAAGTAACATCTAATGGATTAACTGGTTCTTTAGAATAATTTGCTTTTACAAGAATAATAATTCCTAAGCAAAGAACAAACAACATAATAACAAAAACAAACAACATAATAGCATTTTTCATTGTATTATTCTTCATAGAAATCACCACCCATTATTCTCTATTAAGATATCATAAAAACTACTTCAAGTCAAACAAACGATATGTGTTCTGTAGCGTAATCTTAGACACTTCCTCTATCGTTAAATCACATACTTCTGCGATACATTTCGCAATAGCAGGAATGTATTTAGAACTATTTTGTTTTCCCCTATTAGGCTCCGGAGTAAGATAGGGACTATCTGTCTCTAGTAAGACAGAAGAAATTCCAATTTGTTGAATTACAGAGAAAAGTTTACTATTTTTAAAAGTCACCACGCCTCCAATTCCAAGATAATATCCCATAGATATATACTGTTTAGCCGTTTCTAAACTACCACTAAAGCAATGTATATCTCCTTTAACCGAAGGAAATTCTTTTAAAATATTTATGGTTTCTTCCGTTGCATCTCGACTATGAATCACAACAGGTAAATGATGTTTATCTGCTAAAAGCATTTGTTTACGGAATAATTCCTTTTGGAGAGAAGCATCTTCCTTACCATAGTGATAATCAAGACCAATTTCTCCAATTCCTATAACCTTTTTATGGGAAAGAAGTTCCTCAAACGCAAGGATATCAGCCTCGGTTGTAAGAGAGGCTTCACTTGGATGATATCCAATCGTAACATAGACATCTTCATAAAGATCTGCATACTTCAAGGATTCTTGAATACTTTCCTTTGTACAACCAGAAATAATTATACACTTAATTCCTGCTTGTCTATTATCTTGAATCACAGAATCTATATTCTCATAATCCTCCAAAGATAAATGACAATGCGTATCAATAAACATAGAAATCACCTCGAATTCACTAAGATAAAAAAATTATACTACAAAAAAAGAATAAGGAGAACTTATTCTTTTGTAACATCTATTCTCATAAACAAAGGGCTTGGTTGACCCAATTCATAAGAAAAATCATCAAGATAAACAAAATCCTTACAATCCGTTTGAATTTGTTCTAATATTTTATTACTTGTTTCTGGTAAGAAAGGCTCAAGTAAAACAGCACATACACGAATAGATTCTAACAAATTATACAAAACCGTTTCTAAACGATCTTTTTGATTTTCATCTTTTGCTAAAATCCATGGAGTGGTCTCATCAATATACTTATTACTTGAACGAAGAACATTAAATATCTCCGTAATGGCATCACTAATTTGTAACTCATCCATTTTCTCAGTAACTTTCTTTTCTAATTGATTAATAGATTGGATAAAGGAATCATCCATCGTATCCGTAATATGTTTATTACAAATCTTACCACTAAAGTATTTATTACCCATAGAAATCGTTCTTTGAACTAAATTTCCTAAGATATTAGCAAGATCTCCATTAATTCTTTCAATTAACAAATCACGTGTAAAAACACCATCACTAGCAAATGGAATTTCATGTAAGAAGTAATATCTGACAGCGTCTACACCAAATTCATCTACTAAATCATCTGCATAGATGACATTTCCTCTAGATTTACTCATCTTTCCATCACTCATGATTAACCAAGGATGTCCAAACACCTGTTTTGGAAGAGGAACATCTAAACTCATTAAGAAACAAGGCCAATAAATCGTATGAAAACGAATAATATCTTTTCCTATTAAATGCAAGTCAGCTGGCCATTTATAAGCAAATTCATCGTTGCCTCCATCTACATCATAACCAATATTCGTAATATAATTTGTTAATGCATCTAACCAAACATAAACAACATGTTTAGGATCAAAATCAACAGGAATTCCCCAACTAAAAGAAGTACGAGAAACACATAAATCTTGTAATCCAGGTTTAATGAAGTTGTTAATCATCTCATTTTTACGAGCAACAGGTTGAATAAAATCAGGATGAGATTCAATATACTCTTCCAATTGTTTTTGATATTTACTCAACTTAAAGAAATAAGCCTCTTCACTCTTCTTTTCAACAACTCTTCCACACTCAGGGCAAACAACTTGACCTTCTTCATTCTTCACAACTTGACTATCTGTCCAGAAGGATTCATCAGGCGTGCAATACCAACCTTCATACTTATCTAAATAAATATCACCCTTATCAAACATATACTTAAAAATATGTTGAACAACTTCTTCATGATGTTTATCTGTAGTACGCACAAAACGATCATAACTCGTATTCATAATATCCCAAATACGTTTTATATCCGCTGCTTTTTCATCCACAAACTCTTGTGGTGTAACGCCTGCCTCCTTGGCTTTTAATTCAATTTTTTCTCCATGTTCATCAGTACCAGTTTGAAAATAAACATCAAAACCTTGTAAGCGCTTGTATCTTGCAATTGCGTCAGCCAAAACAATCTCATATGTATTACCTATATGTGGTTTCCCTGATGTATAAGCAATTGCCGTTGAAATATAATATTTTTTCTTTTCTTTTTCCATAGTCATCCCTCCAAAAAAAAGACTATTACAAATGTAAGGACGAATCATCGCGGTACCACCTTACTTCATAATAATCTCTATTACACACTTTATACGTTAACGCCGCCTACGCCTATACCTACCTATCAATATAGAAGTTCAGAAGCCATACTGCTTAATTCTGTTTATGCTTATTTCCACCAACAAAGCTCTCTCTAATAACCGTCTGAAAAAAGCGCTCTTCATCAAAACATTTCAAATATGCACATAATATAACACAAAAGAAAGCAATAATCAAGCATCCCTATCATTTAGTAATCGAGAATGTTCTAAAGTAAATAAATAACGATCCCCTTGCTCTTTAATTGCATTCATAAGCGTTGTGTCTTTCACTAAAATTTTTAATTCACAACTCTCAATCAATTGTTTTTGATAAGGTCCCTTATAATACTTCGTAAAATCTTGAAGAATATTATCATAAACTTTCTCCTCAACAGAATCGGATAAGAGTTCAGTAAAATGTCCTAATATCTCTTTCTGATAAGCCTCATTAAATCTTTCTTTTAACTCTTTTTTGATATTTTTATTAATACTCATAAAATCCTTTTTAGTGATTTTAACAATCTCTTTATCACGTAATTTTTCCCCTTCAACGATCTTTTTTAATGGGGATATACGAATCCTTTTAATTTTTTCACAACAATCTAATAAATAGATACGATAAGAATCCAATAGTGAATCCATTTTTTCTGTATGAAATACAATTTGATTTTTTTTAGCAAGTTCTAATAATTTCATACGTAATGAATCCATAGAATCTAATGGGGGTTTCTTTAATACCGAAACAATATCTTGATCTACTAAACACTCCGTATTATTTTTAATAATATCCATTAGACATGTCCTATAATTATCCTCATGTTGTTTTAACAATTCATCTAACTCTAAATTCTTTATGTTTACACCTCCAGTATTTTAAATGTAGCAATTCTATTTTTTCTCGTCAAGAGAATGATTTAAATTGTCATTAATTTTACTAAGTAAATCTACCAAATAATAAATAGGATGTTTATCTAACTTAATAATATCTAAAACAATTACTAAATTAGAACCCTTACTCACAAAGCGAAACATGGTACTTATATGAAAAGCATCCATAAACAATTGTTCCGTATCCAAATTTGAAACGGCTTCAGAATTAAAGACAAGTTCAATAGAATTACGTGTTTGATGAACCTTAGTAAGATGTACTTTTTTCGCTAATTTTTCAAACCACTCTTCATACATATAAATTAGTATTTCTTCAGATAATTTACCAAACCGATCTTCTAATTCAGTTTTAACAGATTTAAAAGTTGATAAAGAATCAATCGAATTAATCTTTTTGTGAATTTCAATCTTAAGATCATCCTCAGATACATATTGATCAGAAATATGAGTTGTAACACTAATAAGGGGTTTACTTTCTTCCTCTTTTTCTTCCTCAACTTCTTCATGATTACGATTCTTGATTTCATCGTTTAAAAGTTTTAGATACAAATCAATTCCTATGGAGTCAATGAAACCAGCTTGTTCTGAACCAAGAATATCTCCCGCTCCACGAATCGATAAATCTCTCGTCGCAATTGAAAAACCACTTCCCAGTTCCGTAAACTCTTTAATAACATTTAACCTTTTCATCGCTGTTTCTGTTAAAGATTTGAATGGTTGATACATTAAATAAGCATACGCAAATTTATCACTTCGACCCACTCTTCCACGAATTTGGTATAACTGACTCAATCCAAATCGATCAGCATCCATAATGATAAGTGTATTAACATTAGGAATATCAATACCCGTTTCAATAATAGTCGTACATATTAAAATATCATATTTATGTTTCACAAAATCATAAATCGTAGATTCTAACTTGTTTTTATTCATTTGACCATGCGCAATCGCAATTCTCGCATCAGGAGCAATCATTTGAATACGATTAGAAAATTCATCAATCGATTGAACCCGATTATATAAGATAAAGATTTGACCATCTCTAGATAATTCCTTATAAATCGCATCTTTTAAGATTTGTTTGTTTTCCTCCACTACATAAGTCTGAACAGGATAACGATTAACCGGAGGGGTATCTATTAAAGACAAACTTCTTATTCCTACAAGAGACATTTGTAAGGTACGAGGAATAGGCGTTGCCGTTAAAGTAAGTACATCCACATTTGTTTTATACTGTTTGATTTTTTCTTTATGAAGAACCCCAAACCTTTGTTCCTCATCTATAATTAAGAGTCCAAGATCTTTTAATTGAACATCATCACTTAATAAACGATGTGTTCCTATCAACATATCAATCGTACCATCCTTAATACCTTGAAGAATACGTTTTGTCTCTTTAGCAGTCGTAAAACGATTTAATAAAGCAATAGAAACAGGAAAATTACGAAAACGATTTAAGGCATTCTCATAATGTTGATTAGATAAAATAGTCGTTGGGCATAAAAACAAAACCTGTTTCGAATCTAGGATAGCTTTAAAAGCCGCCGTAAAAGCAACTTCTGTCTTTCCAAAGCCAACATCGCCACATAACAAACGATCCATAGGAGAAACAGACTCCATATCTTCTTTGATTTGAGAAATAGCACGAACTTGATCAGGCGTTAAATCATAGGGAAAATCCTTCTCAAAATCCAAAGATAAATCACAATCTTTAGAAAAGGAAAATCCTTTTTTCATTTCTCTTTCCGCATACAATTTAATAAGCTGATCCGCCATGTCACTCACACGAGATTTAACCCGATTCTTTGTCTTTTGCCACTCTGTTCCACCCAATTTATTAATTTTAGGAACAACCCCTTCTCTACCAGAATACTTAGAAATTAAATCAATCTTTTCCACAGGAATATAAATCTTATCTGTTCCCTGGTATAGAATTTCCAAATAATCCTTTGTAATATCATTTAAAGAAAGCGTTTTAATACCATTATAAACACCAATTCCATGAACATTATGAACGACATAATCTCCTACATTCAATTTATTCACATCATGAATAACAGAGGCATATTTATATTTCGTTTGGTATTTTTTCTTGGTAGAAATACTATTAAATAATTCGTTCCCCGTAATAACAACATAAGAATGAAAAACAAAACCCTGATTCATAGCGCAATCTACTAAATTAACACATCCTTTTTGTAGATGTTCAAAATCAGTTTCCACTACCTTCATATTTAAATATTTATAAACCGTTCTAAATTGATATTTTTTGATACTTAAAACAACAATCTTTTGACTATGAATAGAATCCATAATAAATTGGTTTATTCTAGATGTATCTTCATGAAAGTTCTGAATAGCTTTTATATGAAAATGATAATTAGAAGATTCTTTCATAGAATCAAGATTATCTAAAGAATGATAATAAACAGGGTAATCACAAACGATTTCTCCAAAATCAAACATATAATTACCTTTGTAATCTATATCTTTATCTTCCTTATAAGTAATGACTTCATTCATAATATTTTGATAAGACAACTCTAATTGATTATAATCCTTAAAAAAAGTAT
Source organism: Bacilli bacterium (assembly GCA_017511375.1). GTDB lineage: Bacteria > Bacillota_I > Bacilli_A > RF39 > UBA660 > UBA3789. Next base: position 26,088 of record JAFWKJ010000002.1, read on the forward strand.
AACAATCACCCATATAATCAAGAATATTATTCACTTTCTCATAGACAGGAAGATACTTTTGTTTTCCAAAATGTTCCTCTAACACTTTCTTAGAAGTTAAAAATTCAGAAAAAGGTAAAATTGATATGGATTCTAACTTTGAAATAGATTTTTGTGTATCCGGATCAAAATAACGAATAGACTCAATTTCATCATCAAAAAACTCAATTCGAACAGGAGCTTCTTCATCAACAGGAAAAACATCTATCACAAAACCTCTTACTCCAAATTCCCCCGTTTTATTCACGATAGTATCTCTCGAATAGCCAAGAGAAACAAGGTGTTCTGCCAACAAACTTGGCGCAATGGTTTCTCCCACTTTTAAAGATAAAATACGAGATTGGTATGTTTGATAATTAGGAAGATATCTTAAATATCCCATTAGGTTTGTAATAACAACACAAGGTGTATTGGTGGTTATTGTATGAATTGTCTCAAGTCTTGTAATCATTAAATCAGGAGATATCGCAAGTGCTTCACTCGTTAAAAAATCATCCATTGGGAACAAATAAACTTGATCCATATAATTATTTAATGTGTTATAAATCTTATTTGCTTCAAACAAACTATCTACAACCAATAAAATATTCTTCTTATTTTTTTGAAATAAGGCTTTTAAAACAACACAAAAAAACTCATCGGTCAGATTATATAGACCCATGTCTTTTTTGATTTCAAATTGTAATACATCATCCAGTAAATTCATCTAATCACCTATTTATTCTTACGATTATATTTATTCATTAACTCCTCAAATGGCATAGAAAAATAATCATCTAGCACAAAACACAATTCATGAAACAATTCATCAAATACCTTTTTATCATGAGAAGAAATGCTTCCCAAAACATAATCTTTTGTATCTAACTCTTTATTATTAGAAATACCTATTTTTAAACGTTTAAATTGAGGTGACCCTAGTTTATTTTCAATATCTCGCAACCCATTATGTCCTCCACAAGAACCATATAACTTCAATTTAAAATTACCCACATTCAAATCTAAATCATCAGAAATTACTAAGATATCAGACAAATCTATATGAAAGTAGTCCATCACTTTTCTAACTGAGTCCCCAGATAAGTTCATATAAGTCTGCGGTTTTAAAAAAATCACTTTTTCGTCTCCCATACTGGTTTGTAGATATTTACCATTAAACTTAGAAGCCCAAGACGGTTCAATCTTCTTATAATCTAGATAATAATCTAAAAAATTAAAACCAATATTATGTCTCGTATTAGAATACTCCTTACCAGGATTTCCCAAACCAACAATCAATTTCATCGTATCACTTCCTATTATGATATTCTTGATAAATAATAGATTTCGCAACGCCTCTTTCTTTAGCAACGGTCTTTATGGCATCCATCTCACTCATATCATCTAAATACATTTTAACATGTTCAACCACATCTAAATTACTAAAATCTATTTTTTGAGAGTTCCCCTCTACAACAAGGACAAACTCCCCCTTCATTGATTCAACCAAAGGAAGAATCTCTTCAATCGTACCCCTAGTATACTCTTCATGAATTTTAGATAGTTCTCTACCAATAGAAATTCTTCTATTTCCAAATACAGAAAGCATATTTTCTAATGTATTTTTCAAACGATGAACCGCTTCATAAAATATAAGAGTAAAAGGATACTCTTTTAATGCATTTAATTCCTGTATTTGTTTACTATTTTTACTATTTAAAAAACCATAAAACAAGAAAGGCGATGGCTCTAAACCTGAAGATGTAAGCGCCGGAACAAAGGCAGTAGCTCCCGGCAAGCTAATAACAGGATAACCGGCTGCAATAACTCCACGGGAAACAATATAACCAGGATCACTAATAATCGGCGTCCCCTGATCCGTCACAAGGCCTATATTTAATCCTTCTTTTAATTTAGAAAGAACATAATCAACCATTTTTTCTTCATTAAATTCATGGCAACTCACTAGTTTTTTCTTAATTTGATAATGATTCAGTAACATGCCCGTATCTCGTGTGTCTTCACATAATACTTCATCTACCATTTTTAATACATCTAAAGATCGTACGGTTATATCATCTAAATTTCCAATAGGAGTTGGTATTAAATATAAACTAGGAGAATCATCATAACTCTTCTGAATCATTTTATCACTTCCGTTTGTAGTCTTTTATATTCTTCTGTCATCTCACCATCAAGATTATATAGAATAAGAGGTTTTTCTATGGAAAGACCAACCCCACCCTTTTTTTGACCCTCAACAAGAACCAAAAAAGACACATTTTCAATCGTCTCATGAACAAATTTAATGCGTTTTGGCTCAATACCATACTTCTTAAAGGATTGAATAACATCCATAAGACGATCTGTCCTATGAACCACACATAAATTCCCATGTTCTTTTAATATTTTATTGGCGCAATCACATAAGGTGTCTAAATCAATTAAAATCTCGTGTCTAGCTACCATTTTTTCATAAGATAAATTTTTCGTACTCTTCTCATTATTTTTAAAATAAGGAGGATTACACAAAACCAAATCATAAGAATGAAATCGATTTTTATCATTAGAAAAATTTTTCACATCATCTAAAAATAGTTGAATACGATCCTCTAATGAATTATATTGAACCGAATGGCAAGCAAGTTGATATAATTTTTCTTGAATTTCAACGCCTTCAATACTTTTATCACATCTTTGTGATAAAATCAACGGAACAACAGCGTTCCCAGTACAAAAATCAACAATCTTTTTATCTCTTAAACGAATCGTTGAATAATTCGCAAGAATAATACTATCTAAAGAAAAAGAAAAAAAGAGAGGATTTTGAAATATTTTTAAATTAGGATACCCTAAAATATCATCCATTCTTTCCATTTCTCTTTTCCCCAGGAAATTTAACAATTCCCTTATCCCCTAAATCAACTGAATACGTATTACCAAATACATCAATATCTACAACTTTACCCATTCCTTCAGGAGTATCCATCATCAAACCAAGCTTTGGTAAGGACTTTTTCAACTCAGAATAATTATCATTTTCATATCCCAAACAACATAATAATCTTCCGCAAATACCATTAATTTTAGAAGGATTTAACGCTAACATCTGATTTTTTGCCATATTAATTGAAACGCTATCAAAATCAGTTAGGAAGGAATTACAGCATAAAAATAATCCACAAGGTCCTAATCCACCTATTTTTTTAGCTTTATCTCTTACACCAATTTGTCTAAGTTCAATACGAATCTTATACTTCTGAGCCATTTTCTTAACTAAATCTCGAAAATCAACACGATTATCAGACATAAAAGAAAGAAACATTTGAGAACCATCAAAATTAAGATAAGCATCTACAAAATTCATTTCCAAATCCAAACTTTTACTAAACTTTTTAGCATCCTCTAAAGCTTTATTTGCCAAAGTACTATTCTTTTTGATAGTTTTTTTATCAGTTTCCCCTACAAGACGCAAAACTTTTTTTAATGGTAAAATTAAATTTTTCTTTTTTTCAGGAAAAGTTTCCTTACAAACAACTCCAGAAAAAATACCGTTCTCCGTTTCAAATAAAACTTCATCCCCTTTTTTAAGTTCTAAAGAATTAGGAGAAACATAAAAAATATTATTAGTTTCTTTACTCGCAACAACGACAACATCAATCATAATTTAACCTCCAATTAATCTAGAATAAAAGGAATCACACCATAATTTTAAGTTAACATTAAATTTAAGTTTAGGTAGTTCTTCTTCCATTATAGACAAAATATGAATAAGTTCTTTATCCTTTTTACAAGACAATATATTTATAACATCTTTATGCAATGATTTATTATTTTCTAAATAACTAAGAATAACATTTTCAACCTCTAATAAATGCTTTAAAATAACATTTTTATCAACATAAACATCTTTCATATAAGAATTATATTTAATAAAAAAGTTATTAGGGTGAATAATACAATCTAGAAAGTCAAAAAATTGATCATCTAAATCCCATAACAAAGAATCTTCTTTCAAAGACAAAACCTGACATCTAGATAAAATAGTATCTAAAACATGATATCGATTATCAGTAACTAAAATAGCTATAATATCTTCTTCAGGTTCTTCTAGAAACTTCAAAATAGTATTCGCAGAATAACCATTCAACTTCTCCGCTTCTTTTATCACATAAATTCTCTTTCCATCCAACATAGATTTATTCATAAAATCTTTTTGTAAATCTGTCAAAAGAGATTTATTGATAACATTGGTATCACTTGAAATAACACTTATATCAGGATAATTATGATGATCAATCTGTTCTATAATAGGATTATTAGAAAGATCTACTTCTGAATATGATAAATTACAAATAATCATTTTAATAAAATGAAAAACATAAGACAAATCATCTTCATAGTTATCTACCTCAACTAAATAAGCATGAGATACCTTATTATTTTGAATAATTTGATCAACATATTTTATAAAATTATTTTTAATAATAGACTTATCATTCATAGAACCCTCACAAAAAGAAATATTTAAAAAATACTAAACCAACTAATCCAAATAAATCAAACATAGAAACAATGGTTAGCGTTATCCAATTAATAGGAACACTCATATGAAAATAAATGGCAAAATAATCATAAATATAAAGGACAAAGGCACTAATCGTAATTTTCTTAATACACTTAAATAAAAATTTCATAATATCACCCAATAATATTTATGAATAAATGATGAAACTATGAAATTTCTTTACGATCACTCAAAGCCCTTTCTAAAGTAAGACTATCAATATACTCCATATCAGCACCAATAGGTAAACCATTGGCAAGTTTAGTAATCTTTATACTCATTCCTTCTAAAATCTTCTTAATATATAAAGCCGTAGTTTCCCCTTCAATGCTCGGTTTAAAAGCAAAGATAATTTCCTCAAAATTTTCATTATGAAGACGATCTAACAATTTATCAATACCAATATCTTCAGGATTAATACCCTCTAGAGGAGAAATCAAACCATTCAAAACATGGTATTTTCCTTTAAATAAACCAATCTTCTCAAACAAGAATACACTTTTTACATCTTCCACAACGCAAAGAGTCTTATCATTTCTACTTGAATCAGAACAAATAGAACAAAGATCATCCTCTGTTAAAACATTACAACGAGAACAAGGATGAATTTTATTACGAACATCCTCTAAACTTTCTTTAAACAACTCAATCTGCATTTCATCCAAGTCAAAAACAGAAAAAGCAAACCTTTCTGCTGTTTTTTCCCCAACACTAGGAAGATACTTAAAAGCTTCAATTAGATTTTTTAAACTTTCAGGATACATTAAAACAACCCTGGAATATTACCAAATTTACTCATTTTTTGTTCAGTCACTTTATCAATTTTCTTGTTAGCATCATTGATAGCAACAACAATCATATCCTCTAACATTTCAATATCATCTTTATCTAAACTATCTTGAGAATTAATTTCAACTTTAGTAACTTCCTTTGACCCTTTCATAGTAATTTTAACTAAAGAACTTTCCCCAACAAATTCAGTGGAATCAATCTCTTCCTTCGCTTTCATCATATCTTTTTGTAAAGCTTGAGCTTGCTTTAACATAGCTTGCATATTCATAATCATTTCTCCTTTTACTCAATTTCAACAATATCATCACCAAATAGTGATATTGCACTATTTGATATTATATCATCATTCTTTATTTCTTCCAAGAGTATGTCCGGTTCTTTCAACAACTCATATTTTTCATTATTTTTAATCTTTGAAATATACTCATTTTTTAAGACATCCCATTGCTGATCAGAAACAATTGCAATATTCTTATTAGATTTCGTTATTTGATTATAAACATCTTGTAGTTTAAGAATATTAACAAGATTTTGAGCAACAATAGCATCAGAATCATAACTAATTATCATAGAATCAGTTCCAACAACTCTAATTTTAGAATCCAACAACTCATTAACTAGATAACCAATTTCCTGATCAAATGAATAATCTTTAAGAAGTTCAAAATTAGAAGATTCTTCCTTTAATAACTTCTTATCAGCTGTAGCAAAAGTATTATTAATTCTAACAGAAAGGATTTCGTCAATATTTATTATTTTAGGGACATGATAATTATAATCCATTACATCTTCAGAAGAATGATTGACCACATCCGTTTCACTGTAAAAGTCGTTATTGTTTAATTTAGGCTTACTATCGATATTTTTTTCTGATTTGATTTCTGATTTATCTTTTTCCACAGGGTTCTTTTCGATATTATCATTAGAAGAAATATAATCATTTATAAATTTTAATAAAAACATTTCAATAAATACTTTTGTATTACTACTTCTTTTAATATCATTCATTTTTTCGTTTAATTCATTCACAAAAACCTGTAATAAATCTATAGACAAATCTGTATTCTTCTTTTCTAAATAATAATCCACAATAATATCACGAGTATAATTAACAACTTGAATCATAATTTGAATTAAATTTTTACCTTTAATATTAAACTGGGAAATAATTTCAAGAGTGTTTTTAATATCACCCGACATAATACTTTGAATCAATTCAAATAAATCTTGATCAGATACAATACCATTTACCTCATTAAAGTCATCTATCGTAATTTTTTCATCTGTATAAGAAACCATTTTATCTAATAAACCAATAGCATCCCTTAGTCCTCCATCAGATAATAAGGCAATCTTATCTAAGACAGCATCCTCAATTTTTATTTTTTCTTTCTTACAAATAAATGCAAGTCTCTCACGAATTGTTTCATTTGAAATACGTTTAAAAGAAAAGCATTGGCAACGAGAAACAATTGTATCAGGAACTTTTTCAGGATCTGTAGTAGCTAAAATAAATATTACATGTGCAGGAGGTTCTTCTAGTGTTTTCAATAACGCGTTAAAAGCAGCGTCAGAAAGCATATGAACTTCATCTACAATATATACTTTATATTTTAATTCAGAAGGAACCAAAGCAACGTTATTACGCAATTCTCTAATTTCATTTACACCATTGTTAGATGCAGCATCAATTTCAATAATATCAACACATTCATTAGAAAAAGAAAATTGACACGCATCACATTTTTTACAAGCTAAACCATTTTTAGGAGACAAACAATTAACATTTCTAGCAAAGATTTTTGAAACAGAAGTTTTTCCAGTACCCCTAGGTCCAAAGAACATATAAGCATGTGAAAAATTTTGATTAACAATAGAATTTTGTAATGTTTTAATAATAGACTCTTGCCCTACTACCGAATCAAAATCTGTAGGTCGATATTTACGATATAAAGCGCGATACATAATTAACCTCCCATCAAGGTTATTATAACACAATAAAAGCAAAGAACTTAAGAATTTCTTTGCTTTTTAAAGAAAGAATTTAATATTTCTTTTGAAGACACAATATCCAGATTTGATTCAAAAATCACTTCAGGATTTATTTTGTCTTTATGAAAGATTTTTTGAATAATTTTAATATTATTTTCATCTAGATTATTTAAAGCCGAATAAACACATTTTATACGAGATTGTTTAATAGCGCTCGCACACATAGGACACGGATCAAGTGTTACGTATAATTCACAGCCATCTAATCTCCAATTATTCAGTTTACGTGTGGCTTTTTGAATAACTTGAATTTCCGCATGATAAATACTACAATTTTTCTTTTCTTTCATATTATGTGCTTTAGCAAGTATCTTTCCATCTTTTACGATCACCGCACCTACAGGAACCTCATTTAATTCAAATGCTTTTTGTGCCTCTTTAAAAGCTATATCAAAAAATCTATTATTCATATTTTCCTCCTAAAAAAGAAAAAGTGCACATGGAAGGAGGACTTTAAGGCTGCTACCTTCCGATCCTGACCTGGTTCAGTCACTTCCATTGCACGTTCTTATTGTATTATAAAGAAATAAAAAAGTAAACAATAAAAGCAACATTTTACTCGTTTCACGTGAAACTTAATAAAAATGTACTGTTTTTATTTCCCAAATAGCATTAAAAATTATTTCCCGGGAAATAATTTGATAAAAAACAAAGAAATATTTCCCGGAAAATACATGTTTCACGTGGAACAAAAAAAGAGACATAATAGTCTCTTTCTAAATTATTCACTAATTTCACTTGTTTCAACAAGTTCTTCAGAACTTTCTTCTTCTTGTTTTTCTTTTTCAACAAGAGCTACAGTAGATAATCTTTGTTCATCTTTTAAATTCATTAAGCGAACACCTTGTGTTGCTCTTTTTAAGGTAGATACCTGATCTAATGGAAGTTTAATAATCATACCACTATCCGTCATCATAATTAAATCAAGTTCTTCATCAGCATTAAAGCATTTAAGAGAAACTAAAGCACCATTTTTATCGGTAACATTATATGCTTTAACACCCTTACTACCTCTATGTGTTAAACGATATTCATCAATCAAAGATTTTTTACCATAACCATTAGCGGTAACAATTAAAACCATTTCTCCAGGAACAACAGCATCTGCCCCCACGACGATAGCTCCATCTAATTCTATACCTTTAACTCCAGAACTACTACGTCCCATAGCACGAATCTCATTTTCATCAAAACGAACCATACGGCCATTACTTGCTCCAATAACAATTTCATTTTTTCCACAAGTCTTTTTAACACTAATTAGCTCATCATCTTCACGCAAAACAATTGCAATCTTACCACTTTTACGAATATTATCAAATTCTTCTATAGCCGTACGTTTAACAATACCATTCTTAGTTGCGAACATTAAATATTTCGTATTATCATCACTAGGACTAACACTAAGTATCGAACTAATGTTCTCTTCTTTTTCAAGCGGTAATAAGTTAATAATAGGTAATCCTTTAGATTGTCTAGAAAATTCAGGAACTTCATATCCTTTCATTCGATAGACTCTACCACGATTAGAGAAGAATAGTAAATAATCATGTGTACTCATTGATAATATTTTTTCCACAAAGTCTTCTTCGTTAGTAGACATACCTTTTATACCTACTCCACCACGATTTTGCGTCTTGTAAGTATCTGTTCTTAAACGTTTAATATAACCATTCTTCGTTAAGTTAATAATAATATTTTCTTCAGGGATTAAAGACTCATCTTCAATATATTCAATGGCTGTCATATCAATATTGGTACGTCTTTCATCACCATATTTTTGTTTAATTTCAAGCAATTCATCTTTAATAACACCAAGGATTCTTTGATCACTTGCTAAAATAGCCTTTAATTCTTCAATAAGTTTTAATAAATCAGATAATTCACTTTCAATCTTATCACGCTCTAATCCAGTTAAACGACGTAATTTCATTTCAAGAATTGCGTTTGCTTGAACATCTGTAAGACCAAAACTACTCATTAAGCCATTTCTAGCTTCTTCATCGTCTCCTGCACCACGTATAATTTTAATAACCTCATCAATATGATCAAGAGCAATTTTTAAACCTTCTAAGATATGAACTCTTTTTTCTGCTCCATCTAGTTCAAAGCGAGTTCTACGAATAATAATTTCTTTTTGATATTCAATGTATTTAACAATAATATCTTTTAAACCAAGTGTTTTAGGAACACCTTGATCTAGCATCAAGAAGATGATTCCATACGTTGTTTGAAACTGTGTATGTTTAAATAATTTATTTAAAACAACTTGAGCATTCGCATCTTTCTTTAAAGTAATAGTTATTTTGATACCATCTTTTAAATCAGAATGATAATCAGCAATACCATCAATAATCTTATTATGAACAAGTTCAGCAACCTTATTCTTTAGTTCTAATGTATTAACACCATAAGGAACTTCATCAATAACAATATATTGTTTTCCATTTTCCTCTTGAATCGTTGCTTTACTACGAATCGTGATAGATCCTCTACCAGTTTCATAAGCTTGACGAATACCACTATTTCCTAAAATAGTAGCTCCAGTAGGAAAGTCCGGTCCTTTAATATATTGCATCAAACCATCAAGTTCAATATCCGGATTATCAATGTAAGCAACACATCCATCAATTACTTCCCCTAAGTTGTGAGGAGGAATATTGGTTGCCATACCAACAGCAATACCCGTAGTACCATTTACTAAGATATTTGGAAATCTAGAAGGTAATACTTCCGGTTCTCTTTCACTCTCATCAAAGTTAGGAGTAAAATTAACCGTATCTTTATTAATATTTCGAAGTAATTCCAATGAAATCTTAGATAAACGAGACTCTGTATAACGCATAGCAGCAGCTCCATAACCTTCAATGTTACCAAAGTTACCATGTCCATCTACTAACATATAACGGTAACTAAAGTCTTGTGCCATACGTACCATAGCTTCATAAATAGAAGAATCACCATGTGGGTGATATTTACCCATAACATCACCAACGATTTTAGCACTCTTCTTATGAGGTTTATCAGGCGTATAACCTGATTCATACATTGAATACAAAATACGTCTGTGAACAGGTTTTAAACCATCTCTAAGGTCAGGTAAAGCACGAGCAACAATAACACTCATGGAATACTCTAAAAATGAATCTTCTACTTCTTTAACAATATTATTTTTTTCTAATCGATCCATAAAACCCTCCTAAATATCAAGATTCTCAACATGAGGAGCATTCGTTTCAATAAATTCACGCCTAGGTTCAACTTCTTCACCCATTAATTTAGAGAAAACTTCATCAGCGGCAATTGCATCCTCAACTGTAATCTGTCTCAAAATACGTTTATGAATATCCATAGTCGTTTCATTTAACTCTTCAGCATCCATCTCTCCTAAACCTTTCATACGAGAAATATCATACTTTGTATTAGGAGATAAACTGGCAAGATATTCATCTCTTTCTTCTTCGTTTAAAACATATTTAATCGTTTTTCCATGTTTAATACAGAATAATGGAGGTTGGGCAGCATACACATGTCCAGCTTCAACAATTGGTCGAAAGAAACGATAAAATAACGTTAATAATAAAACACGAATATGACTACCATCTACATAAGCATCAGTCATAATAATAATCTGATGATAACGTAGTTTAGATAAATCAAATTCTTCCCCGATTCCAGTACCAAAAGCAGTAATAATAGTTCGAATTTCTTCATTACCTAAAGCTCTATCAAGTCTTGCTTTTTCTACATTTAGTATTTTACCTCTTAAAGGAAGAATAGCTTGTGTCATAGAATCTCTACCTTTGATAGCAGATCCTCCAGCAGAATCACCCTCGACTAAGAAAATTTCAGAAATCGTAGCATCCTTACTTTTACAATCAGATAGCTTACCATAAAAATTAGTAACATCTAAATCTCCTTTTCTACGAGTTAATTCTCTTGCTTTTTTAGCAGCAACTCTTGCCCTACTAGCAGTCATAGACTTATCAATAATTACACGAGCTTGATCAGGATTTTCCATTAAAAATCTCTCAAAAGATTCAGAAAATATTTTATCCACAATCCCACGAACTTCACTATTTCCTAATTTTGTCTTAGTTTGACCTTCAAATTGAGGATTTGGATGTTTCACAGAAATAATCATCGTTAATCCTTCTCTACAGTCTTCACCAGTAAGTGGATCATCTTTTTCTTTTAAAATACCGTTCGTTGTTGCATATTTATTCATAATTCTTGTTAACGCTCTTTTAGCACCATCTTCATGAGTTCCACCCTCAGGAGTCGTAATATTATTAACAAAAGAATAAACACTTTCATTATAAGATTCATTATATTGAAGAGCTACTTCTACTTTAATATCTTTATCAGCACCTTCAATATCTACAATTGTTTCATGAATAGGATTCTTGTTTTTATTAAGCATTTCAACATATTCGACAATTCCACCTTCATAGTAGAAAGAGTCTTTTTTTTCGGCTTCTCTTTCATCATATAAAGAAATTCTTAAGCCTTTATTTAAGAAAGCTAACTCTTTTAATCTTGTTTTTAAAATATCATAATCAAATACTGTTGTTTCCGTAAATATTTCATCATCAGGTAAAAAATGTACAGTCGTACCTGTTCTATCCTTATCACAATGATCTATAATTTTTAATTCATCATCAGGATGTCCCCCATGACTAAATCTTTGATAATAAATATTACCATCACGATATACTTTTACTTCTACCCAGTCAGATAAAGCATTAACAACACTAGCACCAACTCCATGAAGTCCACCAGATACTTTATATCCTCCACCACCAAATTTTCCACCAGCATGCAATACTGTATACACAGTTTCTACAGTACTTTTTCCTGTTTTTGGATGAATATCAGTAGGAATACCACGTCCATCATCTTTTACAATAATACTATTATCCTTACAAACTGTAACTTCAATATGTTTACAATAACCAGCTAAAGCTTCATCAATAGAATTATCAACAATTTCCCAAACTAAATGATGTAATCCTCTAGAACTTGTTGTTCCTATATACATTCCTGGACGTTTTCTTACTGCTTCTAATCCTTCTAATACTTGAATTGATGAGGAATCATACTCTTTATTTACTCTTTCATCTTCCATTATTTACCTTCTCTCTACATTTCCGTTTTTAACAATAAATATATCTGCCTCTTCAATATATTTTTTATTAATATTTCTTAAATCTGTTGTTGTAATAATACTTTGAATATCATAACCTTGAATCATTTTTAATAATTTATTTCTCTTTTTCACATCTAATTCACTAAAAATATCATCTAATAATAAAACAGGATATGTACCTGTAATATCTTTAAAAATAGGTATTTCAGACATTTTAAAAGATAATACAGCAACTTTCTGTTGACCTTGAGATCCATAATATTTTAAATCATTCCCTTTATAATCAAAGTAAAAATCATCACGATGTGGACCATAAATAGTCATTCCATAATTAAGTTCTTTTAAATAATTCTTTTTAAAAGTATGTTTTAATTTTTTTCGAATGGTTTCATATTCATAATTATCAAATATTACATTTGTTATATAATGAATACTTAAATCATTATCACCAGAAATATTATTAAAATTAGAATTGATATGACAATTAATTAAATCAATAAATTCTTTTCTCTTTTGATAAATTTTAATAGCCTTATCTATCAATTTATCAGTAATAACATCTAAATAATTCACATCTGCAATACTATTATTAAATAATACTTTTAAATACTCATTTCTCGTCTTTAATAATTTATTGTACTCATTATAAATAAGTAGATATTCTTTAGATAATTGACATAATTCTATATTTAATAAATTTCTTCGAATACTAGGAGATCCCTTAAGTATTTCTAAGTCGTCTGGTGTAAAGATAATAACATTCAAATTAGAAATATAATCTGCTACTTTCTTAATACTAGAACTATTAACACTTAATTTTTTTGTATCTTCATCTATCTCCACACTAAGTTTAGTTAATACTCTATTCTTTTTAATAGATCCAGCAATCTTACACTTTTTCTGATCAAACATAATAATATTAGGATTAACACCAATTCTATGAGATTTAGTTAAAGCTAAAATCGTGATAGCTTCTAAGATATTTGTCTTTCCTTGTGCATTATCTCCAACAAAAATATTCATCTTTTGACCAAAGGTAAGATTTAATTTTAAATAATTTCTAAAATGAACTAAGTTTAAATTACCAATTTTCATTTAAAACCTATTAAAAGACACATACGCCTCACCTATCCCTAATGTGGTATAACTATACATACAAATATATTATAGCATATATGAGCCTTAAAAACACAAAAAAATAGTTATTTTAACTATTTTTTCTATTATTTAAAACAAGATCTAATCGAGAAGCACGAGACATTTGATTTTCAATTGATCTAAAAGAACAAGGTATAATTATTTCTTCTTGATTATCAAAAATAATTTTCGTGTTATAATTATCTACTTTATAAATATTATAAACTCTTTTCAAAGAAATCCAAATACAATCATCTGCATAAGGTGACGTAGTAGGAAAAGCAATTAAATTAGAAGAATCCTCAACCACAATAGGTACTTTATATTCAGCACCTAAGATAGATTTAGAACCTTCTTTTCTTCCTTCATAAGAACTACCAAAATATCTACAACTATCCTCCATGATTTGAAATGGTTTTACGGAAATAATATATTTATCATTATCCTCTAATACTAAACTAGTATTCCCATCATTAGGAACAATCGCTAAAGTTCCTTTACTAAATTCATATTTATTAATCATAATAATCCCCCTTAGACCTATTAAGGTCTTGCTTAGTAAAATAACATAATTATTTGTCGATTTTACTCAATATATGTCGATTCATAAATATTATTCAAAAAAAAAGAGAAAATCCTCTCTTTTTTAATAAGTTCTAATTGGTAATACTAATTGTGTTAAAGTAGTATCTTCTTCAGATTTAATTAAAATAGGTTTTATTTCTCCTACAAAATGTAATTCCACAGTATCTGTTGAAAAACTCTTTAATGCATCCATCATATATTTAGCACTAAATGAAATTTTAATATTTTCATCATTATTTTTACTAATAATCATTTTTTCTTCTACTCTACCAATTTCCACAGAACTACTCTTAAGTATTAAAGTATTTCCTTGTGTTTCTAAAGTAACAATATTTTTTTCTTTATCACTAGTTAAAATACTAACACGATCAATTACATTATAGAAATCATTTAAATTTGTACTTACAACTAACATAGAATCTTCAGGTAATAAATTAGCTGTATTAGGATATGCTCCATTTATAAGTCTTGATTCAAATTTTAAATTACCATTCTTAAATAGAATTTTATTATTAAAAATATGTAATTCAACAACATCATCATCATCCCCAATGATTTTAGTAAACTCAATTAAATTATGACTAGGAATAACAATATTATAATTTTCATCACTGGTTTTATCTAATTTAACAACTTTTCTTGCTAAACGATAAGAATCAGTAGCATTACATTCTAGAATATCCCCTACTATATTAAAGTTAATACCAGTTAATACAGGTTTACTTTCTTCATTAGAAGTAGCAAAAGCAGTTTGATTCACAATAGATTTAAATATTCCAACATTCATATCAATTTTCTTTTTACTTTCTTCTAATCCAATATTAGGATATTCACTTTCACTAATACCATTTAAATTAAATTCACTATTTTCTGTATAAATAAGAATTTTTAAATCATCAACAACCTCTATATTAATATATTCATCAGGTAATTTTCTTACTATATCTAATATATATTTACCTGAAATAATGATACTTCCCTCACTATCTATTTTAAATTCATCATCAGAAGTACTTTCTATAACTGTTTGAATTGTAATATCATTATCACTTGCTGTTAATGTAAGTTTTTTTTTCTTTAAATCAAACTTTATTCCTCCAAGTACAGGGATAAGATTCTTAGTTGAAATAGCTTTTGATACTTTTATTAAAGCATCTAATAATAATTCCTTTTTAATCGTAAATTTCATTTATATTCCTTCTTTCTAATTTTATTTTTATTATTACTGTGGAAAAAGTGTATAACCTCTTTTTTTTCTTTTAAAATAACAATTATAATTAAAAATTACCTGTTGAAAAAACTGTAATTATTCAAAATTTTAAACAACCCCAATATCTTTTTTTAATTTTTCTATAATATTATATAAATCTTTATTATCTTTCATTTCTTTTTCAATCTTTTCAACCGAATGCATTACAGTAGAATGATCTTTTCCACCAAATTCAATTCCTATTTTAGGAAAAGACTCATTTGTCATATTTCTACATAAGTACATAGCAATTTGTCTTGGAAATGAAATATTAGAACTTCTTTTTTTACTTCTGATATCATCAACTGATATTTGGAAATGTTCTGATACTATCTTTTGAATTCGATAGATATCATTTTTTTCTCCCATACCTTTACTATTAAAGTCTTTCAAAGCTTCTATTGCTAACTCTAAGGTAATTTCTTCTCCTCCCATAATGGTGGAGTAAGCAACCAATCGAGTAATAGCACCTTCTAAATGTCTAACATCAGGACCAATATTAGAAGCAATATATTCAATCACATCATCCGGTATATCTTTTTCAAAATTATTCGCAATAATTTTCTTCTTTATAATATCACGTCTAAGATTATAATCAGGAGGAGAAATATTAACTCCTAAACCAAAACTAAATCGAGTTCTAAGTCTTTCCTCTAATTGTTTTAAATCATCAGGACTTCTATCAGAAGAAACAATAATTTGTTTACTATCATTATATAAGTTATTAAATGTATGAAAGAATTCTTGTTGTGATTGTTGAGCACCACCTAAATATTGAATATCATCAATAATTAAAACATCAATATTTCTATATTTATTTTTAAAAAATTCAACGTAGTTAAAGTTAGTACCATTTTCATCTTTTCTATTTGTTTTAACAAATTCATCTACAAATTGTTCTGAAGTAACATATAAGACCCTCTTATTAGAATGTTCTCCTATATAATTACCAATAGCATGCATTAAATGAGTTTTCCCTACCCCACTATTTCCATATAAAAATAATGGATTATATATTTTCCCAGGATTTTCCGCAACAGATAAAGCTGCTGCCTGTGCAAATTTATTAGAATTTCCAACAATAAAGTTTTCAAAAGTATAATTTTTATTTAAGTTTGAATTTGCTTTGTAAGAAAAATCTTCCTGTTTTTCTTCAATTTTTTCTTCCACAATTTCAATTTTATTATTATTTTCTTCTTCTTCTTCAATATCTTCTTTTAAACAAAAAATAAGTTCATAATTAGAATTTGTAATTTCATATAATAAAGAAGATATTAAATCTGAATATTGCCCCCCTAAATTTCTTTTATGGATAAGCATAGGTACGATTATAATTGCTTTACCATCTTGTAATTTATATAATTCCGTTTCAGAAAACCAAGTATTAAAAGATAGTGTTGAAAGTTTATCTTTTAGTTTACTTAGCAATTTAGACCATACGATATCTACATTCAAACTACCATCTCCCCACAAGATTCATTTATACGTATTATTCTACAAGATATTGTGAAAAAAATAAACCACTTTTTATAAAAAAAAATATGCACAACCAAACCACATATTTATACACAAAAAAATAGTGGATAAAATAAACAAATTCGACATTTTTCCACATTTTCCACAAATTTTTATAAACAATGTGAAGAAAAGATTTCCACAAACCTGTGGAAAGTGTGGATAAATAGAAAAATAGAAAGTTTTATTTGACAAATAAAGGATTCTATTATTATAATAATGTAGATTTATGACTGGAGGTGGAAGAATGAAAAGAACATATCAACCAAACAATCGTAAAAAATCAAAAAGACTAGGATTTTTTGCACGTAAAAAAACAAATGTATTAAATCGTCGTCGTCGTAAAGGTCGTAAAAGATTATGTAAATAATTACCGCTGCATGAACAGTGGTTTTTTACTATAAGGGGTGATAAAATCATGAGAAAACTATATATTGTAAGACATGCAAGAGATTTTGATAGAATCATGAAAGAAAATCATTGCGTTAAAAATACATGTTTTGTAGTTTATTATCAAGAAAACCAACTTCCTTATAACCGTTATGGAATATCTGTTAGTAAAAAGTTAGGAAATGCTGTTTTTAGAAATAGTTATAAGAGAAAGATAAGATCAATCATTGATAATTATAAAAAAGACTATATAAAAGGAAAAGATTATATTATAATATTAAGAAGAGGTGCTCTAGAGAAGGAGTATCAAGAACTAGAAAAACAACTAACTTGTTTACTATAAGATAATGAGAAAGGAAATACTATGAAGAATAAGAAATTAAAAATATTGGTTATTATCATTCTATTATTACTAACAACAGGTTGTACTAAAACATTAGTAGGAACAGATAAGAAACCTGTTGAATATAAAAAGACAGGACAAAAACTAACAAAAAACATTCTTTGTCAGCCAGAAAACAAAGAAATTAGAAAATTATATGAAGATAATAAAGTAAATATAGATAAATTACCTACATGTAAAAATTTTAAAATTACTTCTGGAGGATATGAAGGATTATGGACAAGTATCTTTGTGAAACCATTAGCCTATGTTTTAATCAAACTAGGAGGGTTGATTGGGGATTATGGAGTTTCTGTTATTATTATTAGTTTACTAATTAGATTGGCAGCTTATCCCATTACAAAGAAAACAGCTATGCAGTCAGAAATCATGAAAAAAGCTCAACCAGAATTAAATAGAATTCAAAAGAAATATGAAGGAAAACAAGATCAAGAATCCATGATGAAACAAAATCAAGAAATGATGGCTATTTATAAAAAATATAATATTAGTCCCGTATCAGGATGCTTGTTTGCTATGTTACAATTACCAATTTTTATTGCTTTCTTTGAAGCAGTACAAAGAACACCTGTTATTTTTGAAGATAATTTGTTAGGAATTGGATTACACTTAGGAACAACTCCATCTGTGGGAATTAGTTCTTCAACATTCTATGTTTATATTATATTAATGTTATTGATTGCAGGAACAACCTTCTTTGCATTCAAAATGAATTCCACTGCTAATATGGAAGATCCAACAATGAAAATGATGCCAATTATGATGTCAGGAATGATTATTATAACTGCATTGTTTATGCCATCAGGCTTAGGAATCTACTGGGTAACATCTAATTTGTTCACCATAGTTCAAAATAAATTAGTGAAAAGGAGTAAAGAATTAAATGGAAAAGCATAAATATACAGGAAAAACAAAAGAAGAAGCAATTCAAGCAGCAAAAGAAGAATTACAAGAAGTAGAAGAAAACTTATTCATTAAAGAATTAGGGGAATCAAAAGGTGGTTTATTTAAGAGTAAAAAGGTAGAAATAGAAGTGGTTGAAAAACGTGAAGTAGTAAAACACATTAAAGAGTATTTACTAAATATATTAAAAAACATGGGATTCAATGTTAATATTGAAGTAAAAAATAAAGAAGAAGTACCAAAATATGTTATTTTTTCAGATAATGATGCTTTACTAATTGGAAAAAATGGAAAGAACTTAAAAGCATTATCTATGATTGTAAGTCAACACTTAAATACAGAATTAGGAAAGAATTATAAATTTACTTTAGATGTAAATGAATATAAAGAAAAACATGAGAAATCACTAGAGAGACTAGCAAAAAGAATAGCTAGAGAAGTTAAAACAACAAAGGTAGAAGCAAAATTAGATTCAATGAATTCTTATGAAAGAAGAATAATTCATAACACTTTAACAAACTACAAAGGAGTTTATACAGAAAGTGAAGGAGAAGAACCTAATCGTTATGTAGTAGTGAAACCAAAAGAAGAGGAATAATCTTCTTTTTTTGCTATAATAATTTTAGGTGATTTTATGAACAAAGAATATATGCATGCCTATTTAGATGGAATAATGAATATGGCATCCTCTCTATCAAAAAATATGGGACCATCCTACATATTAGTAGACTGTTATAATAAAGAAGAATTTGATAAGTATTTCAAAATAAAATACACTTCTACTACCCTATCCTTTGAAGAAAAATTAAAAGAATGGTTTATGAATGATCAAAAAACAATAGATAGTATTCTCCATTGGACTCATAGATATATAAAAGAAATAAAAAAAATATATACAATTTCTGAGAAAGAACTAGAAAAATTGGAAAAGACTACCCTATTCTATACTGTGGAAGACATGTTTATATTAGAAACAAAGGATTATATGATTACTTATATACTAGGAAATAACGAATAAAGATATCATAGGATATCTTTTTTTTACAAAATTGACACCCTACTCCTTAAGAAAACAAACCAATATTTCTCCATAAATGATAAAATTAAGATAATATGGGATATTCCAAAGAAAAATATTCCTATTAATATGGATATATGCTATAATAGGAAAGTCAAAAAAGGAGGGATACTATGAATGATACAATTTGTGCTATCGCAACTTCACAAGGGGTGGGAGCCATCTCTATTATCAGAGTAAGTGGAACGGAAGCTTTTGAAATAGTAAACAAGTTTTTCAAAGAGAAAGATTTAACAGAAGTAGAATCACACACAATTCACTATGGTCATATAGTAGATCATGAAGAAGTAATAGATGAAGTTCTTGTATCAGTTATGAAATCTCCTCGTACCTTCACTACAGAAGATGTTGTAGAAATTAATACCCATGGAGGAATAGCTCCAACCAATAGAGTATTAGAACTTTTATTAGAAAATGGATGTCGTCTTGCAGAACCAGGAGAATTCACAAAAAGAGCTTTTCTAAATGGAAGAATTGACCTTTTAGAGGCAGAAGCTGTTATGGATATGATTGATGCTAAAACAGAAACTCAAAGAAAAATGGCAGCCAACCAAATAGATGGTAAAACCTCAAATCTAATCAATGAATTAAGAGATGATATGGTACAAATAATTTCAAACATTAATGTGAATATAGATTATCCAGAATATGATGATGTTGAAATTATTACAGATGATGTATTAATTCCAAAAATAAAGAAATTAAAAGAAAAAATACAAAAAGTATTAAAAGAATCAGAAAATGGAAAAATTATAAAAAATGGAATTAAAACTGCTATTATAGGTAGGCCTAATGTTGGAAAAAGTTCCCTTCTAAACGCCTTATTACAAGAAGATAAAGCGATTGTAACAAATATTGCTGGAACAACAAGAGATATTGTAGAAGGGCAAGTAATGATTAACGGAATTCTTCTTAATATGATAGATACCGCAGGAATAAGAAATACAGAAGATACAATAGAAGCAATAGGCGTTGAAAAAAGTATAAAAATGATGGAAGAAGCAGATCTTATCCTATTTATGCTTAATAATAATGAACCGCTTACAGAAGATGTAAAAGAATTATTAGAACAAATAAAAAACAAAAAATACTTAATCTTAATTAATAAAATAGACTTAGATAACAAATTAGAAAGAGAAAACCTAAATATAGAAGAGGATAGAATCATTGAATTAAGTATTATAGAAGATAAAGGAATCGATGAATTAAAAGAAAAAATAATAGAACTATTTAATATTAATGAAATAGAAACAAAAGATCCAACGTATTTAAGTAATGCCAGAAGTATAAGTATCTTAAAAAGATGTTTAAAAAGTGTAGAAGATATAGAAAAATCTCTAAAAGATAATATGCCAATCGATATGATTGAATTAGATATTAAAAACATATGGGAAGAACTAGGAACAATCAATGGGTCAACCTATGAAGAAGAATTATTAGATGAAATGTTCTCTAGATTCTGTTTAGGTAAATAAAAAAAGAAGTGCCCACTTCCAGAGTCCAATTCTCTGAGGGAATCACTTCTTCTGCCAATAATATACCACAAAATAATAAAAAATCCAAATAAATGAAAGAAGGTGAGAAAATGGTAGAAATAATAGTTGTTGGAGGAGGACATGCAGGATGTGAAGCAGCCTATGCATGTGCTAGAAAAGGACATAAAACACTATTAATTACAAGTAATTTAAAAAATATTGCAGATATGCCATGTAATCCCCATATAGGAGGATCCGCAAAAGGCATCGTAGTGCGTGAAATAGATGCACTAGGCGGAATTATGGGAAAAATTGCTGATAAAACACACCTTCAAATCAAAATGCTAAATAGTGCCAAAGGACCTGCGGTACAGTCTTTAAGAGCACAAGGGGATAAAGTAACTTATCCACAAGAAATGTTAAAAACATTAGAATCTTTAGAAAATCTAGAAATTAAAGAAGCAATGGTAGAAGATTTAATTGTTAAAAATAACAAAGTAGAGGGAGTAATCCTTGATAATAATAAAAAAAATGAATCTAAAATAGTTATTTTAACAACAGGTACTTATTTAAAAGCAGACATTTTAGTAGGAAGTACAAGAACAAGACAAGGACCACACGGAGAAAAGCCATCCCTACATTTAAGTGATAAATTAAAAGAATATGGATTTAAAATCATACGATTAAAAACAGGAACTCCTCAAAGAATAGATAAAAACACTATTGATTTTTCAAAAACAAGAGAAGAACCAGGAGATAACAAATACCTAACATTTAGTTTTGATTTAGAACCACAATATAAAATAGAAGATCAAGTTCCATGTCATTTAACTTATACAACAGAAGAAACCCATAGAATTATAAGAGAAAATCTAAATAAATCTTCCATGTATGGAGCCTTAGATGATATAGAAGGAATTGGTCCAAGATATTGTCCATCTATTGAAGACAAAGTAGTAAGATTTAGCGATAAAGAAAGACATCAATTATTTATTGAACCAGAAAGTAGATATTATGACGATATGTATCTACAAGGTTTTTCTACAAGTATGCCACCAGAAGTACAGGAATTAATGGTACACTCACTTCCTGGTTTTGAACATGCCAAAATATTAAAGTATGGTTATGCAATTGAGTATGATGCCATTTATCCTACACAATTAAAAGCATCCTTAGAAACAAAAGTATTAGAAAATTTATATACAGCAGGTCAAATCAATGGAACCAGTGGTTACGAAGAGGCAGCGTGCCAGGGATTAATGGCAGGAATCAATGCGTCTTTAAAACTAGAAGGAAAAGAACCATTAGTATTAAAGAGAAATGAAGCCTATATTGGTGTTCTTATAGATGACCTTATAACAAAAGGAATAAGAGATCCATATAGATTACTAACAAGTAGAGCAGAATTTAGATTATTACTAAGAAGCGATAACGCAGATCAACGGTTAAGAAGACATGGTTATGAAGTTGGACTAATTGATGAAGAGCAAATAAATCGATTGAATCAAAAAGAAAAAGAAATCAATAGTTGTCTAGAATGGTGTATAGAACAAAAATTAAAAATAACAAAAGAAATAGCGGAAAAGTTTATAGAAAGAAACTTCATAGTACCTAATGCAACCCTAACTTTTGAGCAATTATTAAGTAGACCAGAAATCAATATCGAATTTCTAGAACAATTTCAAGAATTTCCATTTGATGATGAAATAAAAGAGCAAGTAGAAATCTTTCTAAAATATAGAGGATATATAGAAAAGTCCTATAAAGAAGCAGAAAAACTATTAAAACTAGAAAAAAAACAAATTCCCGAAGGAATAGATTATGACAAAATAAAAAATATAGCCAGTGAAGCAAGACAAAAATTAAAAGAAGTAAGACCAACAACCATAGCACAAGCTATAAGAATCAGTGGAGTAAATCCATCTGATATTTCTATTTTATCCGTGTACTTAAAAAAGGAGTATGGTAAAAATGAATGAAAAGGAATTTGTAGAAGCGTGTAAAAAAATTAATATTGAAATTACAAACGAACAGTTAAAACAACTAGATCAGTTCTATCATTTAATGATTGAGTGGAATGAAAGAATAAATCTAACAAGAATTACAGAAGAACAGGATGTTTACCTAAAACATTATTATGATTCTCTCACATTAAATAAAGTAGTAGATTTAAAAGAGGTAAAAACATTATGTGATGTAGGAACGGGAGCCGGATTTCCTGGGATAGTACTAAAAATAGTATTTCCTAACTTAAAAGTAACACTAATTGATTCTCTACAAAAAAGAGTAAATTATCTAAACGAAGTAATAAAAGAATTAGAATTAAAAGATATAGAAGCAATTCACGCAAGAGGAGAAGATTATAAGGGTCAATTTGATGTAGTAACTTCTCGAGCAGTGGCAAATATTGAAAAATTAGTAGGATATACAATGCACTTAGTATCAAAAGAAGGTGTTTTTGCTGCCATGAAAGGAAATATAGAGGAAGAATTATCACCAATTGTAGAGAAGAAACTAAGTAGAAAGTACAAAATTATAAAAATAGAAAGATTTTCATTACCAATAGAAAATAGTACTAGAACAATCATATTAATAAAAAATGTGTAAAATATATGTAAATAGAAATATTTTTTTCCCATTTCCGAGATTAAGAACTAATAAAATGTTAAAATAAGGGTATAAAAAGGAGAGGAAGGAAAAATGGGAAAAGAAAAGAAAGAAAAAACAACAGACAAAAAAATAATTGCTAGTGAATCATCAATTATTAGAATTACAATACTTGTAAGTTTGTTAATTTGTACAGCAGCCCTTGGAGGGTATTTGGCAGGTTCTTCAAAAACAATAGATAAAATTGTATTCAACCATGAAACCGGAGAAAAGAACAAAAACTTTTTCAAATCTTCAGAACAACCAAGTAACGAAATTGGAGAAACAAATCAAAACGCAATTAACCCACTAGATTTGACAAAGAGTTTAAATACAACAGGAAAAGCATATAGTAATGCCAAAGAAACACAAGAAGATATTGGATTAACAATTAAAGTTTCTGGAAATAGTGCCGTATTAATTACAGATCCTAAGTTTTGTAATCTTGCTGCCATCGTATGTGGACCAGAGCCATATGAGACAGAAATCAGAAACTTCAATGGTAAGATTGCATCAGGATTTGTTGGAGAAGTTGGACAAAGTATTCAAGGAACTAGATTATTCTATTTAATGGAAGATGGAACTGTTGAATATACAAGAGTATTTGCTAAAGCAGAAGACTCAAATGGTAACTTCTATTATGTAATGAATTATGCCCAAGAAACTGAAAACGGACAAGTAACTTCTACGTATTTCTCAAGCCAAGGAAAAGTTCCTGGAGTAAAAGATGTATATAAAATCTATTTAGCTGATGTTTCTGTTGAAAACGGTGGTGGTTATAGAACTACAATCGCTGCAACAAAAGATGGAAGCTTCTATGATTTAGGAGAAATCGTAAAATAGTTAGAATTAAAAGTGAACTATCAACTTTTGTTGATAGTTTTTTTGTGCAAAAATATCGAGTTTTATAGATAAAATTTATTGAAAGAAACCTAAAAATACTATATAATGATAACATAGGGAAACTAAGAGAAGAATGAAATGAGGGATTGTCATGTATGAAGGCTATGAAAATAAAGACGAAGTTGTTCAATTATATTTAGACGACATCATTCCAAATAGATTTCAACCACGTGAAGTGTTTGATGAAAAAGCATTAAAAGAACTAGCTGTTTCTATTAAAGAACATGGTGTAATTCAACCAATTATCGTTCGTAACGTAAATGGAAAATATGAAATCATAGCAGGAGAAAGAAGATACAAAGCTTCTGCTTTAGCAGGGCTAACAAAGATTCCTGCCATCATAAGAAACTTGGATGATAAGGAAAGTTCAAAAGTAGCACTACTTGAAAATTTACAAAGAAAGAATCTAAATCCAATTGAAGAAGCAAGAACTTATCAAAAAATATTAGAATTAGATCAAATGACACAAGAGGAACTTGCTAAGACAATGGGAAAAAGTCAGTCCGCTGTTGCTAATAAAATAAGATTATTATCATTATCAGATGATATTCAAGAATCTATTTTAAAAGAAAGAATTTCAGAAAGACACGCAAGAGCCCTATTAAATGTAAAAGATTCAAAAATTCAAAGAGAACTTATGGACCAAGTAATTGCAGACAAAATGAGTGTAAGAGCCTTAGAAGAAAAAATTGAGCAAATGTTTCCAAAAGGAAAAACGGGAGATGATATTCCGATTGATAATAATGCTTCCACAGGCGAATTCTTAAATGCAACACCACTAAAACCAACAGCAAATGCTATTCAAGAAGAAGTATCTAATTATGGAAAAGTGGTAATTGCCCCTCCTAAAGAGACGACAGATGAGCCTAAAGAAGAAACAAAGAATGAGGAGGAGATTTCTACGAATAAATTCATAAACTTTGGAGACAATGGAAAAGGACCAAATAGTGGATTAGAGGAACAACCTCTTTCTCCAGTTAGCAGACATATTGATATGGATGAAGTAAGAAAAAATGCAACCGATATCAAACCATCCTCAGGAGCAGCCTTAGATAATTTGTTAAATATTAATACTTCATCAACAGTCCCATTAAGTAAAGAAGAGCAAATGCAAAAAGAAGACTATTTTTCACCGCCAGAAATCCCATCTATTAAACTAGATGAGGAAGAGGACGAAAAAAAGGATGATTCTATTGAAAACCCTTTAATACCAAATACAGTAGGGGAGTCTTCTGTTCTTCCATCTCTTGATATGGGAGGGGATACTTACACAGTAGAAGAATCCAAGAAAAAAATAGTAGATTTAGTAGAGGACCTAAAACAACACGGAGTAAAAGTACATTCTGATGAGATGGATTTTCCTAAATCTTATCAGATAATCATTAAAATTGATAAAGAATAAAAAGTAGATTGAAAAATCTACTTTTTTTTGTAAAAACATTTCAAAAAAACAGTTTATTTGGTAGAATAATATATGTAATATGAAAATGGGTGATTAGATGGGAAAGGTTATATCATTAGTGAATCAAAAAGGTGGAGTAGGAAAGACAACAACAAGTATCAATCTTTCTGCATCATTAGGAGTATTAGGAAAGAGAGTATTATTAATAGACTTAGATCCACAAGGAAACACAACTACTGGTGTAGGAATTAATAAGGGAGAAATAGATAAGAGTATCTATGATGTTTTAATTGAGGAATGTAATATTAAAGATACTGTAATTAAAACAAAATATAATAATCTATATGTAATCCCAGCAACGATTAATTTAGCAGGTTTAAATGCAGAGTTGCTTGAAAAAAGTAGAACGCAAGCTGGATACAGAAAAGGAGAAAAATTAAAAGAGTGTTTAGCAGAAATAAAGGACGATTTTAACTATATTATTATTGATTGTCCTCCATCTCTAGATTTAATAACAATCAACGCTTTGACTGCTTCAAACTCAGTAATTATCCCTGTTCAATGTGAGTTCTTTGCTCTAGAAGGAATTACACAATTACTAAGAACTATTATGCAAGCTCAAAAGACATTAAATCCAACACTTGATATTGAAGGAGTTCTATTAACAATGCTTGATTCTAGAACCAATTTAGGTTTTGAAGTCGTAGAAGACATTCGTAGTTTCTTTAAAGAAAAAGTATATAATACGATCATACCAAGATTAGTTAAATTAACAGAAGCTCCCTCACATGGAGAACCTATAATAGTTTATGATCCAAAGAGTAGAGGATCAGAAGCTTATATCAATCTAGCAAAGGAAGTGATTGAAAGAAATGGAAACGAACAATATTAATGAAAGTGGAATTCCTAGAAGAAGAGCTCTAGGGAAAGGACTAGAAGAACTATTTAATAGTGAAATTATTGATTATAGTACCGTAGAAGAACAAATAGTAAATGAAACACCAAAAGAAGCCATTACAAATATAAAGTTGAAAGATTTGAGACCAAATCCATATCAGCCAAGAAAAGTATTTGATGAAAAATCTTTAAATGAACTAGCTGAATCCATCAAAGAACATGGTGTATTTCAACCAATTATCGTAAAAAATTCAATAAAAGGTTATGAAATCATTGCGGGTGAAAGAAGAGTAAAAGCATCAGAAATGGCTGGTTTAGAAGAAATTCCTGCAATTATTAGAGATTTTAGTGATACGCAAATGATGGAAATTGCATTGCTAGAGAATTTACAAAGAGAAAACCTAACTGCAATTGAAGAAGCAAATGCATATAAAAAATTACAAGAAACACTTGTAGTAACACAAGAAGAATTAGCAAATCGACTAGGAAAAAGTAGAAGTCATATTACAAATATGTTAGGATTATTATCCTTACCAGAAGATATTCAAAATGATATTAATAACAAAAAAATAACAATGGGACATGCCCGTGTATTAAGTAAATTAGATAATGTGGTGCAACAAAGAGAACTAGAAAAGAAAATCATTGAAGAAGGAATGAGCGTTAGAGAATTAGAAAAAATAACGCAAGAATCTGAAATTACAAAAACAAATCCACAAAAGAAGCGTAAACAACAAAATGAATATGCTTATTTAGAAGATGAATTAAGTGAAAAATTAGGAACAAGAGTAAAATTTAAGAAAAATAAAGTTGAAATTTACTTTGTGAATAATAATGATTTAAATAGAATTTTAGAATTATTAAATATAGAAGTAGATAAATAGAATGCAAGCACGAAGTGAGGTGCAAAATGGAACAAAATAATTATGGACTTGGAACAATTGTTGTGATGAAAAAACAACATCCATGTGGTACAAACGAATGGGAAATTGTTCGCGTAGGAGCCGATATTAAAATAAAATGCTTGGGATGCGGAAGAACGGTTTTAATTCCACGAGTAGAATTCAATAGAAAGTTGAAAAAAATAAAGGAATAAGGGAGAATTATATGCGCGAAAGAGGAAAATTAAAACTAAGAAAATTTTATTTTCATCCAGTAACAATGTTTATTGTGATGTTATTTGTTACGATGTTAGCAAGTTGGATTTTGTCTTTATTTGAGACACAAGCAACTTATAATTCTATAAATGTGAATACAAAAGAACTTGAACCCGTATTGATTACAATTGAGAATATGTTATCTTTTGATGGTTTAAAGTTTATTATAAGTGATGCAGCAAAGAACTTTTTAAGTTTTGCTCCATTAGGATCACTATTAATATCACTTATTGGATTAACTGTTGCCGAAGGAACAGGATTAATAGAAACAGTAACAAGAAGACATTTAAGCAAAATGCCAAAATTTTTACTTACATTCATTGTGATTTTTCTATCAACCATTTCATCTTTAATCAATGAAGTAGGATATACCATTTTAATTCCTTTAATTGCTCTAGTTTATTTTATGAACAATAGAAACCCAATCTTAGGAATTGTAACGGCCTTTTGTGGAGTATCTTTTGGATATGGAGTATCCATATTTGTAGGATCTATGGAGATATCTTTATTAACATATACCAAAAATGCTGCTTTATTAATTGATGATACAGTACATGTTGCTTTAACATCAAATTTATTCTTTATTATCGCAGCCTCTATTATTTTATCTATTGTAGGAACCGTTATTATTGAAAAAATCATTGCTCCTAAGATAGGAAAGTATAAAAAAGAAGATGATTTATCTCCAACGGAAAAATATCATTCTTTTGATTTAGAGGACGAAGAACAACGTCAAATTGAGCAAGATAAATATGAAAAACGAGGATTAAGACATGCGTTAGTTGTATCCATCTTATTTGGATTATTCTTTATCTATGCTTTAATACCAGGTCTACCATCTTCAGGAATGTTATTAGACTTAAAAGAAACAGCTTATGTGAATCAATTATTTGGAGCCAATGCATACTTCCAAGATGGTTTTACTTATTTAGTATCTTTATTCTTTATCATTACAGGAATCGCTTATGGAATTGGAAGTAAATCTATTAAGAACGACAAGAATATCATTGAAAATGCAAATAAAAACTTTAATAACATAGGAAGCGTCTTTATTCTAATCTTTGCAGCTGCTCAATTCATTGCCGTATTTAGAAAAAGTAATATTGGACCTGTTGTAACCTCTTGGTTAGCAACAGCTCTAGAACATACTGGATTTAGTGGAATCCCACTTATTATTACAGCATTAATTATGATTTCTCTTGCAAACTTTGTTTTGACATCCGCTGCCAATAAATGGTTAATCTTTTCACCAGTGGTAGTACCAATGTTTATGCAATCAAATATATCTCCACAGTTTGCACAAATTATCATGAGAGCGGGAGATTCTATGACAAAAGGATTTACTCCATTACTTGCGTCATTTGTTATTTTTATAGGATATCTAAATGCTTATAATTTAAATAAAAACAAACCATATACAATAAAAGGGGCACTAGCACTTATTACCCCATATTTCTTAATCATATTTGTAGCATGGATCTTATTAGTTGTATTATGGTATCTAATTGGTTTACCAATTGGACCAGGTGTTTTACCAACGATTTAATCATATCGAAAGATATGATTTTTTCTATAATATATTTAGATTGTATGTTATAATAAACAAGAGACAAAAGAGGTGTAAAAATGAGTTTAACAGCGGGAATTGTAGGCCTACCAAATGTAGGAAAATCAACACTATTTAACGCAATTACAAATCAAAAAATATTAGCAGAAAATTATCCATTCGCAACAATAGAACCTAATGTCGGAGTTGTAACTGTACCAGACAAAAGAATGGATAAATTAAAGGAAATGTATGACCCTAATCGTTTTATTCCAACCGCTTATGAATTTACAGATATTGCGGGATTAGTAAAAGGTGCTAGTAAAGGGGAAGGGTTAGGAAATAAGTTTTTATCTCATATACGTGAAGTGGATGCTATTGTGGAAGTAGTAAGATGTTTTGATGATGGCAAAATCATTCATGTAGAGGGAGAGATTGACCCCATAAGAGATATAGAAACCATTAATTTAGAATTAGCAATATCAGATTTAGATATTATTAATAATAGACTAGAAAAGGTTGCAAAAAAGGCAAAGACAACAAAAGATAAAAACGATTTGCTAGAAGTAGAAATCTTAGAAAAATGTAAGAAAGCATTAGAGGAAAATAAACCAATCCGACAAATAGATTTAACGACAGAAGAAAAGAAACTAATAAAAACTTATAGTTTTTTAACAGCTAAACCAATTATCTATCTTGCAAACATCAAAGAAAGTGAACTAGGAAATCCTGATAATGAATATGTACAAAAAGTAAAAGAATATGCAGATCAAGAAAATGCAAAAGTAGTAAGTTTATGTGCTAAAGTAGAAGAAGAATTATCAGAAATGTCAGAAGAAGATAAAAAAGAAATGCTTGAGGCATTAGGAGTAGAAGAATCGGGATTAAACAAGTTGATAACAGCAACCTATGATATTTTAGGACTTGCAACTTATTTCACCGTAGGAAAAGATGAAGTAAGAGCCTGGACCTTTAGAAAAGGAATGAACGCCAAAGAATGTGCCGGAATTATTCATACAGATTTTGAAAAAGGATTTATTCGCGCAGAAGTAATGTCTTATGAAGATTTAATCGAATGTGGAAGTGAATTAAAGGTAAAAGAGGCAGGAAAGGCAAGACTAGAAGGAAAAGATTATTTAATGCAAGACGGGGATATCTGTCACTTTAGATTTAATGTATAAGGAGAAAAAATGAAATTACTAAGTATTATAACCCCTTACTATAATACCTATGAATATTTAAAAAAAATTAGTGATGTATTACGCCCTCAATTAACAGATGAAGTAGAGTGGATTATTATAGATGATGGTTGTCATGATAGAAGAATTAATGAATTTGCTACAAT
This sequence comes from Bacilli bacterium, assembly GCA_017511375.1. GTDB lineage: Bacteria > Bacillota_I > Bacilli_A > RF39 > UBA660 > UBA3789. The sequence continues at coordinate 57,297 of JAFWKJ010000002.1, forward strand.
CCCAATTCACCTACTATATAATAGTGGGAATGCTTCTCGTCCAAGAAATTTTGGACTAGATTTAGCAACAGGAGAATATATTGTGTTCATAGATTCAGATGACATGATAGCCCCAAACTATGTTGAAACGATATTAAATAAAATAAAAGCAGAGGATTTCGACTATTGTTATTTTGGTTGGAAGACAAAGAAAAAAGAATTTATGATAGAAAGAGAGCCAGAAGAATGGAACTGTTCTGTATGTAATTGTATCTATAAGAAAAGCCTAATTGGAGAAACTCGTTTCGATGAAAATAGAAATATAGGAGAAGATAGAGATTTTAATGAAAGGGTTAGAAAAGGAAAAAGAAGTAATATTAAAGAAATCCTATATCAATATTTCTATAGAGAAAGAGAAGGAAGCTTATCTAAACAATATAGAGATAAAATAATAAAAGCGAAAAAAGAAGGATAAAAGGAGGGTAATATGAAATCAAAACACATGACAATCATAGGAATCATTATTTTAGTGATAGCCTTTGTTATGATTGAAATAGGTTTTGTAGTAGCATCAAAACAGGAAGAGCCAAAGGGAGAAAAATCCCCAACAAAAACCAATATATCAAAGGATAAAATGGTTCTTTCTAAGGAAGAAAGATATAGTAATAATAAACTAATAGAACGGATTAGTTATTCCTATGATTCTAAAGGAAACGTTAAATCTGCAAAACTAAAATATGACTGCAAAGATTATGAACATTGTACTTATATGGAAACGGCTGCTAGAGGATTATATAAATACAAATATAAACATAAAAATGGGAAGTTACATAATCTTGTAAAAATAGACTTATATACAAAGGATGGCGTATCAACTTACTATGAGGATGATGACTTAAACCCAATCAAAAAGTATGGATATGATGCTGTCCTTATGAATAGAGAAGAAAAAGACATTATTGTGACGTATGAGTATGATAGTCAAAAAAGAATTAGTAAAAGAATTGGCTCTCAATATGGCAAAGAAAGATCAACGGTTACTTTTGAATATGATGAAAACAATAACATAATTAATCAAAACTTTCATATTAAAGGAGGAACAGAATATCATAATCAATATACTTATGATGAACAAAATAATGTAACTAGTTTTAGCGTAGATTATATCATTAAAGAAGAAGATGAAATTATTTATGATTCAGACGGATTTGAAGGACTTGGGAATGAAGGTAAACTAGTCATTAACTATAACTATGACTATAAAGAAGATCTTATAAAGAATATAAAGGTAAATGTAAATTTTAATAATACATATCAAGAAGAATATATAGTAAATAGAGAATATGATGAAAATAAAAATCTTGTTTTAGAAAAAATCGTTAGAACAGACAGTGAAAGGCCAGGGGAAAGAACTACATATCTGAGAAAACTATATTATGAAGAAAGTCCTTGGAACAAAAACACATCAGAATACACAATAAAAAAATATCAATTAGAAACTCAATCTGATTCTCTAGTTGAGTATTTATATAAAGAAGACAATTGGCTAGCTTGTTATCACTTCTTTATGTATTAAAAAAATAGACCAGTTTTTTGGTCTATTTTTTAATAATCCATACGAGTATTTATAATAGGGTTCACAAGCGTCTTATTATGACGAAAGTAAATAGTATATATCTTATAAGAACCATATATGATAAGAAAGATAGCTAAAAATAAAACAATAATATCTACAATCGTCAAGATTTTATCAGCTTTCTGTTCAACCAAACTATATTCATCAGAATCATCGGATTCTCTTTCAATTTCAAAGCCTCTCTTACAATACTGACACTTGCAACTTTTGTCATTTTCACTAAACTCTAAACTAGCTCCGCAATTTGGGCATTTCTTTTCAATTAATTTCATATCTAATCACCATAGGAAGATTATATCATAAAAATAAGAAAACACCTAGACAGAAAAACATATATTTGTTATAATACCATCGAGTATTTTAAATACTCCTTACTGTTTAAAAAACAGTCTTATGTCCAAAAGGAGGTGGAAACAATGAATAAGTATGAAATCATGTTCGTTGTTAGACCAGATATGGAAGAAGCTGAAATAAGAAAAACAGCTGACGCTATGAAAAAGGTTCTAACAGATGCTAAAGCAAATATCTTAGAAGACAAACCAATGGGTCAAAGAGAATTAGCTTATGAAGTAAGAAAGTTTAATACAGGATATTATTTCTTACTAGTGGTGGAAGCAACACCAGCAGCAGAAGAAGAATTTAAACGTGTTGCTAGAATTAATGAAAGTTTATTACGTCATATTGTTGTAAAAGTAGAAGACTAATAAATAAAGAGGTAAAGTTATGAATAAAGTATTTTTAATAGGAAGATTAACTCGTGATCCAGAACTAAGATATACAGGAAGTAATACAGCTGTTGCAACATTTTCTTTAGCCGTTAATAGAAATTTTTCTAATCAAAACGGAGAAAGAGAAACAGATTTTATTAATATTGTAGTTTGGAGAAAACAAGCTGAAAATGTTAAAAACTTTCTTTCACAAGGAAGTCAAGTTGCTATAGACGGAAGAATCCAAACAAGAAGTTATGATGATCAAAACGGTCAAAAGAGATATGTAACAGAAGTAGTTGCTGATAATGTTGAGTTTTTAGGATCAAAGAATTCCTCAAACAATTCTAATAATGGAAATAGTTCAGCAGATAATCACGCTGAACCAACCCCATATGATTTTGGAGATGCTCCAGAACCAAAGGGAACCGATATTGATAGTAATCCATTTGCTGATTTTGGTTCAAGTATCGAAATAAGCGACGATGAATTACCATTCTAATTTTTAAGAAAAAGGAGGAGTAAACATGGCAGAATTCAATCGTAGAAAGAAAAAAGTATGTTTTATGTGTACTGGAAAAACTGTTGATTGGAAAGATCCAGAACAATTAAAGAAATATATCAATGAAAAAGGTAAAATATTACCAAGACGTGTAACAGGCAACTGTGCTGAACATCAAAGATTTATATCAAAACAAATTAAAAGAGCACGTGCAATTGCTTTGATACCTTATACAAAATAAAAATGTAGATTTCTACATTTTTTTTGTGGTTTTCAGGCCCTCTTTTTATTAGACAAACCTTGCCATTTATTATATAATAAAAATGGGACTTTATAGGAGGAAATATGGGAATTATTAAAGAACGTAGAAAACTCAATAAAGCAATTCGCAGTGCAAAGACCGTCTTTTTAATGGCACATAAAAACCTAGATTTAGATGCCTTAGGAAGTCAAATCGGTATGTACATGTTATTAAAAAAGAAAAAGAAGAAAAGTTTTATTGTAATTGATGATAAAACACATGAGGTTGGAGTAGAAAAAGTATTAAGAGAACTAGAAGGATGTATTGATTTAATTCACGGAGATGAAATCGAAGAACATTTATACCCTAGAGCTTCTAAAAACTTGCTAATTATCTTAGATACAAACAAGAAAGAATTGGTACAAAGTGAAGAAGCGTTATCAAAAATAAAGAATAAATTAGTAATAGATCATCACGATATTGGTAAGACAACGATTAAAGATGCCAATCTAATTATTGATAATAAAACATCTAGTGCTTGTGAAATGGTGGCAAATCTTATAGAATATTATGATATAGAGATTGAGCCATATTATGCCACAATCATCTTATCTGGAATTGTGCTAGATACCAATAACTATACTTTAAATACGAATGCGGAAACATATTATACATCTTATTATTTAGCAAGTTTAGGAGCAAGCGCTAAAAAGGTACAATACCTATTGAAACAGAATATTGAAGAGTATGCAGAAAGACAAAAACTATTGTCATCTATTGAAACAATCAATGACAACGTTGCTTTTACAAAGGCAACACAATATACACAATATAGAAGAGAAGAACTTGCTAAAGTAGCCGATACCCTTTTGTTCTTTAACAATATAGAGGCGTCTTTCGTAGTAGGAAAAATTGCAAAAGACACAATCGGCGTAAGTGCAAGAAGTTTAGGAAATTATGACATCAGTTCCATTTTAGAAAAACTAGGTGGAGGGGGAGATGCAACAAGTGGAGCCGCAACTTTTGAAAAATCAACGATCAGCAAAGTAGAACAGGAAATAAAAAAACTAATCAAAGAAGAAGGAGAATAGAATGGAAGTTATTTTTATCAAGGATTTAAAAAACCAAGGTAAAAAGGGGCAGATTAAAACGGTTAAAGATGGATATGCCGAAAACTATTTAATTAAGAATGGTTATGCGGTAAAAAAGACAAAAGAAAATCTATCAAAATTAAACCATGAAATAGCCAAAAAAGAGAAACAAGATGAAGAAAACAAACAGAACGCAATCAAATTAAAAGAAAAGTTGGCAAAAGAGACACTAGAATTTAAAGTAAAGACAGGAGAAGGGGACAAAGTTTTTGGAAGCATCAGTGTTAAACAGATCAAAGATGCGTTACAGAAAAAAGGGTATGAGATTGAAAAAAGCAAAATAGAAATCAAAAATACGATTCAATCCCTTGGCTTTCATAATGTAACAATCAATCTATATCTAGAAATAGAAGCAGAAATAAAAGTACACGTTATAAAATAGAGGTGATAAAATGCCAACCAGAGCATTACCAAACAATTTAGAAGCCGAAGAATCCGTATTAGGATCATGCTTTTTATCTAAATATGCACTTCAAAAAGCAGCAGAGACACTTACACCAGAAGCATTCTATAGCGAGAAGAATGCCAAGATTTTTGCAGCCATGATTGCCTTACAAGAAGGAGCAACCCCAATCGATATAACAACCGTAACAAGCTATTTGAAAAATAAGAATATGCTTTCTGAAGTAGGGGGAGTTGAGTACTTAACAGAGGTATTAAACTATGTGCCTACCGCAAGCAATGTAGATTATTATATAAAAAGTGTAGAAGATTCAAGCGTATTAAGAGGATTAATTACTACGGCAGAAGATATTGCCCAAGAGGGATATAATCAAGAAGAAACAATCAACGAAATTTTAGATAATTCTGAAAAGAAGATTCTAAATATAGTTAAAAGAAGAACCTCATCAGAATTTAGAACGATTAAAGACATTGTTTCTAAAACAAAATCAGATTTAGAGAGACTGTCAGAAAGAGATGGAGAAATCACGGGACTAGAAACTGGATGGATGGATTTTGATAGAATTACAACAGGTCTACATCCAAATGAACTTATTATTATTGCAGCACGACCTGCCATGGGAAAAACAGCGTTTGCGCTAAATTTGGCAACCCATGTTGCCATGACGCAAGATAAAGCAGTTGCCTTATTTAACTTAGAAATGAGTGCTGAGCAGTTGGCTATGCGTATCTTTTCATCTCTAGGCCAAATTGATGGATTTAAACTAAGAACAGGAAAGTTGTTAAACCCAGATTGGAAAAGAATTAATGAAGCGGCTTCTCAATTATCAAATACAAATCTTGTAATGGATGATACACCAGGAATTACCATAGGAGAATTAAGAGCTAAATGTAGACGACTTGCAAGTAGTGAAAAAGGCCTAGCTCTTATCGTAATCGACTATCTACAATTACTTTCAGGAGGAAGAAACTATGGGGCCAATAGACAACAAGAAGTATCGGACATATCAAGAAGTTTAAAAACACTAGCTATGGAATTAGGAGTACCTGTAATAGCTCTTTCTCAGTTATCACGTAGTGTCGAATCACGAGATGACAAGAGACCATTAATGAGTGATTTACGTGAGTCTGGATCCATTGAGCAAGATGCCGATATTGTTGCTTTCCTATATAGAGAAGACTATTACAATAAAGAATTAAGATCAGAAGATAATAATAGTATTAGTGAATTGATCATAGGAAAACATCGTAATGGACCAACCGCAACCATAGAATTATTATTTAAAAAGAACACATCAACCTTTTTAAGTTTAAGAAAGAATAAGAATGAGGAGGGAAAACCTAGTGCATAAAAATATAAAAGTATTATTAGGAATAATATGTATATATGTTTTTACTACAGGTTTTACTAGTTTTTCAAACAAACCACACGATCTCTATAGAGTATATTTAAAAGGACAATCTCTTGGATTAATTGAATCTAAAAAAGAGTTAGAAAACTATATCGACCAAGAACAACAAGAAATAAAAAAAAGATATAACGTTCAAAAAGTATATGTCCCAACAGATCTTGATATTGTGAAAGAAACAACGTTTGATAAAAAAGTAAAATCAGTAGAAGAAATATATGAAGAAATCAAAGATACTTCTCCTTTTACAATTAGTGGATATGTCGTTAAGATTAGGGGATTAGATACCGTAGGAGAAGACGGAAAAAAAATAAAAGGAAAAACACAAAAAATTTATGTAATTGAAAAGAAAATTTTCACAAACTCCATAGAAAAGGCAGTAAAATCATTTATTCCAGAAGAAGACTACAAAAATTATGAAAATGATACACAACAAGAAATAGAGGATGTTGGAAAGTACATTGAAAACATTTATATTAAGAACAAAATAACGATAAAAAAAGATCTAATTCCTGTGGATAAAAAGATCTATCAAACAGAAGAAGAATTAAGTCAATACTTATTGTTTGGAACAACAGAACAACAGCAAAAGTACACAATTCAAGCAGGAGATACAATTCAAGATGTCGCTTTTGCTAATAAGATATCTACACAAGAATTCTTAATCGCCAACCCAGAATTACAAAATGAAAACAGTTTATTAACACCAGGACAAGAAGTAACTCTAGGATTATTAAAACCACAATTCAGTGTAGTAGAACAAGACAGAGTCGTATTTAAAGAAGAAAAAAATTTCTCCACCGAAACAAGATATGATAATGATAAATATGTTGGTTGGAGTGAAGTAATTCAAGCAGGAATCAAGGGAGAAAACAAAGTAACCCAAGTGGTATATAAAGTAAACGGCGTAGTAGAAAGTAGAACACCAATCAATACAGAAACCTTAAAAGAACCCGTAAATGAAATTATTATAAAGGGTGGAAAACAATCCCTATACTATGGATATGGTTCACCACTTCCATATGCTGGAGAATGGGGCTGGCCTGCAACTTGTGCTTCTATTTCAAGTCCATTTGGATGGCGTTGGGGATCTCTACACGATGGAACCGATATTGCTGGTTGTGGATATGGATCTAATATTTTCGCTGCGCAAGCAGGAACGGTTGTTTTCTCTGGTATGAAATCTGGATGGTATGCAGGAGGATATGGTGATAATGGAGAATACATTATTATCGATCATCACAATGGATACTATTCAATGTATGCACATCTATGCCCAGGTTGTCGTTCTGTAAAAGAAGGAGATTACGTAGAAAAAGGACAACCAATTGGAGGAATGGGTATGACAGGAGCCGCAACAGGAGTACACTTACACTTTGCAATTTGGTATGGATATCCTTATATGGGAGGAACTCCTTTAAACGCAATGCAGTTCTATTAAAATGAAGATTAAAACCATTGCTAGTGGATCAAAGGGAAATTGTACAATTGTGTTATGCAACGAAACAAATTTAATCATTGATATGGGAATTTCCTTTTTAACGTTGAAAAAGACATTAGAAGAAAATTCCCTTTCTTTTGAAGATTTTTCAGGAATCTTAGTAACACATTGTCATAAAGATCACACGAAAGGCTTAGCAACCCTCCTTAATAAAACAAAATTAAATGTATATATTCCAGAAGGAATGTATGAAAGTTTAAAAGAGTTTATTCCATACCCAAAATGTATTTTTATAGAAGATCAATTTAATATCAATGATGTAGAAATAGAATTAATTCATACATCACATGACGCTCCTTCCTCTGTTGGATATATCATGAGTCAAGAAGAAAAAAGTCTAGTGTATGTGACAGACACAGGTTATATCAATAGAAAATATTTAGAAAAAATGAAAAATAAAGATTGTTATTTAATAGAAAGCAATCACGATGAAGTGATGTTAATGGATGGACCTTATCCAAGGTTCCTAAAAGAAAGAGTCATAAGCGATAGTGGACATCTTTCAAACAAAACAACTTCATCCTATCTAAACAAAATAATAGGTCCTAAAACCAAAACAATTATTTTAGCGCATCTAAGTGAAACAAATAATACAAAAGAAAAAGCAATGGAAGCGATTCAAGAATTAAATCTTTCCAAAGAAATAAAAGTCTATATTGCAGACCAGTATGTAGAAGGACCTATGATAGAGGTATAATATGATTAAAATTATTACAGTAGGACAAATCAAAGAAGCCTATTTAAAAGACGCCATAGAAGAATATAAAAAAAGATTGAGTAAATATACCAATCTAGAATTAATAGAAGTAAAAGACGAAGGCATTGTAGAAGAAGAAAAAGCCTTAAAATTAGAAGCAGAGAAAATAGAGAAATACCTAAACCCAAAAGAATATGTAATTACACTAGAAATTGAAGGAAAAGGGTATACCTCTATAGAGTTTGCGGAAGCAATAAGAAAAATTCAAATGGAAAATAGTAATATTACTTTTATTATAGGAGGAAGCTATGGTTTAGCAGAATCAATCAAACAAAAGGCAAATATGCACCTATCTTTTTCAAAGATGACCTTTCCTCATCAATTATTTAGAGTACTATTACTAGAACAAATCTATCGAGCATTTAAAATAAACCATAACGAAAGTTATCATAAATAGAAGAAGGGATACAATGATTGGTAATAATTGGGACACCTTACTAAAAGAGGAATATCAAAAAGAGTATTTTAAAAATTTATTGGATTTTGTCAAAGAGGAGTATAAAAGCAAAACTATCTATCCAAAACAAAATGAAGTTTTTAACGCTTTTCGATATACGGACTATCAAAATGTAAAGGTAGTTATCCTAGGACAAGATCCTTATCATGGACCTAATCAAGCGGAAGGATTATCCTTTTCTGTGAAAAATGAGGTCCTAAAACCCCCTTCTTTACAAAACATTTTTAAGGAACTAGAAAGTGATTTGAAAATACCATTTCCGGAAGCAAACTCACTTAAACCCTGGGCAAAACAAGGAGTATTACTACTAAATGCAGTCTTAACGGTAGAAGAACATAAACCGACATCTCACAAAGAAAAGGGTTGGGAAACCTTTACAGATGACGTTATAAAAATCATGAATGAAAGAGACGAACCAGTTGTATTTATTCTATGGGGATCTTATGCGAGGTCCAAGAAGTCACTGATTACGAATCCAAAACATCTTGTGATAGAGTCAGCACATCCTTCTCCTTTTTCGGCACGAAACGGATTTTTTGGAAGTAAACCCTTTTCCAAAACGAATGCCTTTTTAAAGAAAAATGGAATTAAGGAAATTGATTGGAGAATTGAATAAAAAAATCCACAACACCTGTGGATAAAAAATCCTAAGTCTTATCGATTTAGGATTTTTTTATAATGGTTTCTAATAACGATGATTATAGGGATAAGGCCCATCATCATGACGTGTTCCTGTTTTGTTGACAGTAACCTTTCCTTGCGTATGATGAAAATCATATAGTTCTTCCTGATTGATATTAGTTTTATTCTTATACTTAAATAGTAAGAATAAAAAACTTAATAGGAAGGATAAGGTTAAAGCAATAAATACACTACTAGCATATCGTAAAGGCTCTAACACAATTCCACCAGATAACAGGGTATTGAATTTTGAAAAAGCATGGGATGCACAACCATAATAATTTTTTTGGGACATATAAGAAGAAAGACTCTTATCAATAGAATATACTTTATAATTTGTAATGATTTGTTTGTTTTTCCCTTCTGAAAAAATAGAAGTTTTATTATGTTCTGCATCGATCATAAACAAACTACCAGTACTTGTTCCATAAAATGATTGATATACGTGAATCGCATAGTATTCTTCCGTAGTAGCATCTGTAGAGAAAAACAAAATATTACCATAATCGGTAAGAGGAATCATTTCCTTCAATAGTTTTTCTTTTTCGTTTTGTGTTAACAAATTTGCATGATCGACAATTCTAGCTTCATAAGAATTATTACTATTTTTATAAAGCATATCCTCTTCTTCAAGATTCACAGGGGTTTCGTTATGTGGATTGTCTTCTAATGCAAATACAAAAGATACAGATAAAAAGGCAATCATTATTAAGAATAACAATAATTTTTTACTCATGTTCATCACCCCCACGTTTTTCTAACTGAGGAATTGGTCTAGAGGCCAATTTGTTCTGTAGTTTTACTAAATCATAAAAGGATAATAGTATTAAAGATAAACTAATAACGGAAGAAATATAATAGTAATAATCACTAATAGGATTTAGGATAACTATAATAGTAGGAATAATGACGGATGGAATAATTTTGACTAGGAAACTATTATCAAAAATTTGAAAATCAGGTTGAACTCTTCCTTTTATATTTGCAAAAAAGTTAAAGAGAAAAAACCATAATAATAATACAACCATAACAAAGGAAGCTACATAATGAAAACCAGTAAGACCATACAATTTGATGAATGCTTTACCACTGATAACTAAAACACCCGTTAAAATAAGCATGCTGATTATACCAAAATTAGCAAGGAATATGATTCCTTTTGCTTGTTTCGTTTTTTCAGTTTTTTCCTTACTTGTTTTTTCATCTTTTTTATGAGAATAATATCCAATATCCTTATCTCTTTTTTCTTTCTCATTACATTTAATTAATTGTTTAAGAAAAATAGCAGTACCTGCAATGGCAGCAAAAAGAGCAAATCCATTGATAATAGAAGGAAAAATAATTCCCAAAGAATTTACAAAAAAGAAAAGCGGAATGGCAAAAAGAATAGAGAAAAGTAAATATTTTTTAAAATCAACAGGTAGATCTGCACACACTTTCCCCGTTTGCCCATTAATAATCGCATAATGTAAATGTTTGTTATCCTTATCTCTTATGGCAGTAAAATAGACAGGACACAATCCTGTTTTTCTCTCTGTAATTTGATAAGGTACTTTTGGATCTTGACAATTGTAATTCATATAAACAGGATTGTGCATTAAATGTCTTCTAGATATATTTTCAGCAATCTTGATAGCTTTCTCATCATAAACACTCTCATCTAAATCCTTACAATCTGCATAAAAACCAGGTAAATAATTAGAATTAAATGGTTTTGCTTCTTTGTAATCAAAAGGAATAGATTGACTATATTCATCATAATATTTTGATAATAAATCAAAGGAGATTCCATTACAAGTAGAATCTACTTCAGAATGTAAATCATATTGGTCATAATAAATAAAGTCATCTTTAAAATCAGCATACTTTTCTCCTTTATTAACACAGTCACCAGAAAAATGAAGATTATATAGTTCATAAGGCATATAGATACCTCTAAATCGATTAACTACAAGATCTGATTTCATATAATTTGGGCAAAACCAAGCATTTGTGATTGCTTCCTTGTAATTAGCAATACACTCTTCTTGTGTCTTAGAAAATGGGATAATAAAATCAGGTGCCGTTTGAACAACAAGTTTATCTTCTAAAACATTTTGGGAACCACAGTAACTACAAAAAGTAACAGCCGTTTCATCAAAAGATAAAAGGGTAGCCCCACATTGACTACATAAATAGGATTTTCCTGAAAGCGTTTCTTTTTGGGAAAGATCTTCTACTTTTTTAGCTTTTTTAGTATCTTGCACTAGTTCCGAAGCATCAAAATCGGCTCCACAGTAATTACAATGTACTTTTTGTTTTTCTACAGAAAACTGTATTTCACCACCACAATGAGGGCATTTACTCATAGTATCACATCCTTATTTATTCTGAGCTTGAACTGCTGTAATAGCAATAACACCCACAATATCTTCTGCAGAACAACCTCTAGAAAGATCGTTTATAGGAGCAGCAATTCCTTGGGTAATAGGACCATAAGCTTCTGCTTTAGCAAGTCTTTGAACAAGTTTATATCCAATATTTCCTGCATCTAAATCAGGGAATACTAAGACATTGGCATGACCTGCCACATCACTATCAGGTGATTTTGATTTTGCCACTTCAGGAATAATGGCTGCATCTAGTTGTAGCTCTCCATCCATTCTATATTCAATATATTGTTCTTTCGCAATTTTTACAGCTTCTACTACTTTATCAACATCGGCGTGAGAGGCACTTCCTTTTGTAGAGTGAGATAAGAATGCTACTACTGGTTCTTTTTCTACTAATAACTGAAAACTTTCAGCACTACTTGCTGCAATAGCAGCCAACTTTTCAGGAGTAGGATTTTGTTCTAGACCAGCATCAGCAAAAATAAAGGTTCCATTAGACCCATATTCACAGTCAGGAACAACCATTAAGAAAAAGGCAGAAACAAGCAAAACGCCAGGTTTTGTTTTTATGATTTGTAGAGCAGGTCTTAATGTATTAGAACTTGAGTGGCAAGCTCCTGAAACAACACCATCTGCACGACCAGTTTTGACAAGCATACAAGAAAAATACATATAGTCTTCTAATAATAATCTTTTTGCCTCTTCAAGAGTCATTCCTTTGTCCTTACGTAATTCATAAAGTTGATTTGTTAGTTCTTCTGTTAATTCAGAAGTAGCAGGGTCCATAATAGTAGCCTTACTTAAATCAAACTTATCACTCACTGGATGACCAATTAAAATGATATTTGCAAGATCTTCTTTCATGGCAATACTAGCTGCTTCTAACACTCTTTCATCCATTGTTTCTGGAAGAACAATGGTCATTTTTTTGCTTTTAGCACGATTTTTAATACTTTCAATAAAATTCATATTCTATCCTCACTTTTCATTGATTACATCAAATATTTCTCTTTTTTCATTATTATAAAAACTCTTTTTCTTATATCGTTTAAAGAAACCAATAATATTAGAAGGAAAGGAAACAACCAAATTATTATAAGAAACTACCGTATCATTATAAAATTTAATAGCTCCCACTATGTTTTCTTCATTTTCATTTAAACCAATAAGAATATTTCCTAAGGTTTCACTTTTTAATAGTTTTTCGTTATCATCAATTAATTTAAACAAATCATTATAACATTTCTTTAAAATATCATTTTCATCAAAATTACTAATCTCTTGGAAATTTTGTTCTAATTCAGGTAAAAAATCTTCTAGTTTTAACTCTTTAGAAACAACAGGTCTTGTACGATCTAATAATTCTCTCTTTTTTTCTAAATAAATGTCGATATCTTCCTCAGCTTTTTCAATCTTAATAATTGCTATTTGAAAACGATTATTGATAACAGTACAAACAAGTAGAATAAAGCTTACAATAGCAATTCCACCTACAATATACATCCACATTAAAATCCCTCCATATCATCTAAATTATAGCAAACTCTAACCAATTATACAATAAAACAAAAATAGAGAAATCAATTTTTCTCTATTTCATCAAACACGGGTTCATCACCTCTTGGTTCAGATCCTTTTAAATAATACATGAGTTTAATATTTTGGTCTTGATCGCTTGCAGGTCTTCCTGATATAGGTTCTACAAGGACGCCCACAACATTATTGGGTTTTTCATACCACCCATCTTGCTCATCTACATTTTCTTCATAGCCTTCCACCGTTCTATACCAAATGTTTTGGGCATATTTATAATCACTTTTCACGAGCTCTTGATTATCATCATATCCAACCCATACGGCACATAACACATCTTTATTAAATCCAATATTCCAGTTATCTCCACTCGTTGTTCCACTTTTTAAAGCATAAGTGTGCTTTAGTTTTCCAGACAAACTAATAGCCGTAGGATAGTTATAATCTATATAGGCAGGATCATAAGGTGCTGTAAGCATTTGATTTAAGATATAGACTAAACTAGGATTTAAAACATAATCTTTCGATTCTTTTCTTTCATATAAAACATGCCCATCTTTATCTACCACCTTACGGATTGTATGGCCGTCCACTTTATACCCCAGGTTCGCAAAAGTAGAATATCCTTCCGCCATACTAATGATATTGATTTCACTCGTTCCTAAAGGAAGAGAAGGAACCTCATCTAATTCTTCTTCAATTCCTACACGTTTAGCCATTTGTATTAGGGTATCCGTTCCTAAAAACAAATGAGTTTTAACGGCATAGATATTATCACTATAAGCAATAGCAGTAGCCATAGAAATCGCTTTATCCCCATAGACATCATTATAGTTATGAGGAGAATAGGTTTTTCCTTTTTCAAGAGGAAAGGTAGTCCGTTCACTAATAAAAGCTGTACTAGGAGTAAATCCATTTTCCAAAGCAGCATAGTATAGATAAGGTTTCATAGTAGAACCAACCTGTCTCTTAGAATAAAGAGCGCGATTATAACTAGAAGATTGGTAGTTTCTACCACCCATCAACGCCATGATTCCCCCGTCATTTGGATCCATTACAACAACAGCTGTTTGTAAAGAACTTTCTTCTGGAAAAGTATCTTTAATAATATCCTCTAAATTTTTTTGTAAATCATAGTGAAAAGAAGTATATATTTTTAAACCTCCCAGCTTACTATAATCAGTAGGAATAGAGGGCAGTTCTTTTAATTCCTCCATGACAGCGTCCTGATAATAATTGATACTAGTAAGAACTTCTTCTTGTTCTTCTCCCACAAAAACAAGTCCTTCCTGATAGGCTTTCTTTTTTTCTTGTTTAGAAATAATTCCATTTTTCTCTAACTGATTCAAAACAATTTTTTGTCTTTTCTTAGCCGCCTCTTCATCAATAAAAGGAGAATAATTTCCAGGAGCTTTTGGTAATCCTGCAAGCAAAGAAGCTTCTGCTAAATCCAATTCCTTACAACTTTTATGAAAATAGTACTGACTTGCATTTTCAATTCCATATTGTCCATGCCCGTAATTAATGGTATTTAAATAACCCTCTAAGATTTCATCTTTCGTATAATTAGCTTCTATTCTCATTGTATATAATGCTTCTTCCCATTTTCTTTTCCAAGTTCTATCAAAATCCAAAAATAAATTTTTAGCATACTGTTGCGTAATCGTAGAAGCTCCCTGAGAATGATTGTTAGTAGTTAAATTATTAAGAAAAGCCTTTCCAATTCTCAAAAAATCAAAACCAAAATGTTGATAAAAATGCTTATCTTCTGTATAAATAGTAGCATTTATAATATAAGGAGACATATCAGAAAGAGGAATCCACTCTTGATTATCACTTCCATTAAAAAACACCTGGTCTTCTGCATCTAACATAGTAATATTATTAGCGCTATTAATATATATTTTAGGAGAAAATTTTGCATAGAGGAAGAAACCTCCTCCTATAAGGATTATGGATAAAAGAATAAAAAGAAAGAAACGAACAAGTTTTTTAAAATGTTTCATACCCATCACCAATATTAGTATGGAAGTTGCTAAGAAAAATATGTATGAAAAATATGGAAAAAAATTAAAATTATGATATAATCAATACTGAAATTTGAAGTAGGTGATTTAATGCCTAAAATGAATATAAAAGTCTCTATAAAAAATGAGGCTGAAAATCAAAATTATAGTGTGCCTGCCATCATAAAAGAGGAAAAGATTCACTATAGAGAAAATCAAGATACGAAAGTTCAATTTGATTATCGGGAAAACACCTTGTTTCGGGAAAACAAAGACTTTAAAATGACGTATCGGTTTGATTTAAAAAAGGATACAACAGGAATTATCTCTATGAAAGAGTTAAATAAAAGTATTGAATTAGTGATAAAAACAAAAAAGATAGAAAGAAATAATCTTAATATAGAAATAGAGTTCCAAGTAGAAGGAAAAGAATTTCTATATAGGATAGAGGAAGTAAAATGAGTTTATTAAAAGAATTAGAAAAAGATTTAAAAGAAATTGTAAAAAAAGCCGGTTATGAAGTAGAAAATCTTGCGATAGAACCTTCTAATAGAAGAGATTTAGGAGAATATCAATTAAATGATGCCATGCAGCTTGCAAGAACCTATCATGAAAACCCAAGAGAAATTGCTACGAAAATAGTTAAAGAATTGGAACAAGATGATAGATTTGAGAATATTAATATTGCAGGCCCAGGTTTTATTAATATTAGTTTAAGTGAAAAATATACAGTAGATTTTCTTAATAAAATGAATGAGGATTTATATAATAATATAGATAAAAGAGATAAGAAAAAAGTTATATTAGATTACGGGGGAGCTAATGTTGCTAAGGCATTACATGTAGGACACTTAAGAAGTGCAAATATTGGAGAGGCCATTAAAAGATTAGCAAGAACGCTAGGATATGAAGTTCTAGGAGATGCTCATTTAGGAGATTATGGAAGACCCTTAGGTTTTGTCGTATTAGAAATTCAAAAAATGTATCCAGAACTACCATATTTTGATCCATCTTATACAGGTAACTTTGAAGAATTAACACTACCAATCACAAATGCAGATTTAGAAAAAATATATCCTTTAGCATCCCAAAAAGCCAAGGAAGATGAAACATATCTAGAAGAAGGAAGACAAGTAACTGCTAAAATTCAAAATCATGAAAGAGGATACTATGATTTGTGGAAAAAAGTAGTAGAAATATCAAAAGAGGATATTAAACAAGTTTATGATGAATTAAATACAGAGTTTGATTTATGGTTAGGAGAAAGTGATGGAGCAGAATACTTTGAAGAATTAAAAAATATTTATGAAGAAAAAGGCCTATTACAAGAAAGCCAAGGAGCATTAATTATAGATGTATCTGAGGAAAAGGATATTTCTCCTATGCCCCCATTATTGTTTGTTAAATCCAATGGAACTATATCTTATGAGACAACAGATTTAGCAACCATTCTACAAAGAAAAAAAGATTTTGATCCAGATGAAATATGGTATTGTGTAGACAATAGACAAGCCTTACGTTTTGAACAAATCTTTAGAGCCGTAAGAAAAGTTCAATTAGTAAGAGACGATGTAGTATTAGAACACATTGGTTTTGGAACGATGAATGGAAAAGATGGGAAACCATTTAAAACCAGGGATGGAGGAGTTATGTCCTTAAAAGGATTAATCTCTCTTGTGACAGATGAAACCAGAAAAAGAATTAATCCTGAAACAGTTCCTGAAGAAGAAAGGGAAGAAGTAGCAAAAAAGGTTGCTATAGCAGCATTAAAATATGCAGACTTCTTACCATATAGAGAAACAGATTATGTGTTTGAAGTAGAAAAATTTGCAGATTTAGAAGGAAAAACAGGACCATACTTATTATATTCAACCATTCGTATGAAATCCTTATTAAATAAAGCAAAAGAGATACCAGCAAAAGAGATAAAAAAGATTCAAGGAAAAACAGAAAAAGATATAGCACTTGTGTTATTAGAATTACCAAATGTATTAAACAAAGCCCTAGAAGTAAGATCTTTAAATGACATCGCAGAATACTTATTTAATTTAACATCTCTTTATAATAAGTTTTATGCAGAACACAAAATAATTACAGAAGAAAAATCTGAATTACGTGAATCTTGGATTGTCTTAACAAACCTTGTATATCAAGTAAATTCATTACTTTTAGATCTATTAGGAATAGATGTCCCAGAAAAAATGTAAAAAATTCTTGCTATTAAAATATTTCTATGATATAAAATTATTTAGATTTTATTTGTAAGCAAATTTTTAAGGAAAAAAACAGTTAAGTAGGAGGGCTTTTTATGAGTCTAAAAATCAAGAAAGAAGAGCTAGAATTATTATCAAATAAAGATATAGCTGAATTAATATTACAAAATAGCAAAAGAACACTAAATACAGCAGATCTTTTTAGAAAAATTATGAAATTATTAGATTTACCAGAATCAACATTTGAAAAAAAGATCGCAGATTTCTATACATCTTTAGCAACAGATAAAAGATTCATTTTATTAGATAATGGAAAATGGGATTTAAGAGTAAATCATACCTCTGATAAAGTAATTAAAGTAAGTTCAGAAGATGATGAAGAAGAGGATGAATCTGAAGAAGAAAAAGAAGAAGAAATCCAAGAAGATGAAATGGAAGAAGATAGTTACGATGATAAAGATGATGAAGTGTATGATGAAGATGCAAATGATGAATTAAAAGACTTAGTCGTAATTGATGAAGATGAATTAGAACTAGAGCAATAATCTAGTTTTTTTCTTCATAAACTATGGTATAATAAGACTGAATTGGGAAAGAATAGGTGATAATATGATAGATAGATTAGAAGCAACCCTAAAAAGATATGAAGATTTAGAACAAGAACTAACGAAACCAGAGATTTTATCTGACATTAATAAGACAAAACAATATTCGAAAGAAATGGCAGAATTAGAAGAAATCGTTGTTTGCTATAAGAAGTATAAAAAGATTTTAGAAAGTATAGAAGAAACAAAAGAGATGACAAAAGATCCAGAACTTTCTGAAATGGCTAAAGAAGAATTAAAAGACCTAGAAAATGAAAAAGAAAAAATAGATGGTGAGTTAGAAGTTTTATTAATTCCAAAAGATCCTAATGATTCAAAAAATGTCATTATGGAAATAAGAGGCGCTGCCGGTGGAGATGAAGCTAATATCTTCGCAGGAGATCTATTTAGAATGTATACGAGATATGCTGAAAAACAAGGTTTTTCTTATCAAGTATATAATTCAGTAGATGGTACCGCAGGAGGCTTTAGTCAAATAGAATTGATTATCAAAGGAAAAGGAGCTTATTCTAAATTAAAATATGAAAGTGGATCTCATAGAGTACAAAGAGTACCTGTAACAGAATCCAATGGAAGACTTCAAACTTCTACCGCAACGGTATTAGTAATGCCAGAAGCAGATGAAGATGTAGAAGTAGAAATCAATCCAAATGATATTCGCGTAGACATCTATCGTTCAAGTGGTAATGGAGGACAAGGGGTTAACACAACAGATTCAGCCGTAAGAATTACGCACTTACCTACAGGAATTGTAGTAACTTGTCAAAATGAAAGAAGTCAAATTCAAAATAGAGAACAAGCGATGAAAGTATTAAAATCACGTCTTTATGAATTACAAGAACAAGAAAAAGCAGAAAAAGAAGGAAATGAAAGACGAAGTAAAATTGGTACAGGAGATAGAGCAGAAAAGATAAGGACCTATAACTATCCACAAAATAGAGTAACCGATCATAGAATAGGTTTTACCACAAACAACCTTGATAGAATTATGGATGGAGCACTAGAAGATGTAATTGATGCCCTAATACAAGAAGATCAAAAGAGAAAACTAGAGGGAGAGATAAGTGACTAATTATATTCAAACAAAACTTGTGTGTCCAGAATGTGGGAATGTATTTCCCATTATGAGAAAAGAGTCTGTACAACGAAGAATGTTTCATCGAAAAAGACTTTATTGCGTTAATTGCCGAAAGGTAACAAATCACATAGAATTAAAAGACTTTGATAAATGGCTTGGAGGAGCAAGATTAAGAGGCGAAGAAAACCTCAATAAAGAAGAAAAAGAGGTTTTTCAACTAATAAAGAAAAGGAGTGAATAAAATGACAATAGAAGAATGCTTAGTATTTGGAAAAAGTCATTGTCATTCCGATCACGCCAAAATACTACTAGGAGAAATCATTAATAAGAACCCATTAGAATTACTAAATTATTTAGAAGAAGAGGTACCAGAAGAAGAAGTAACCAACTATCAAAAAGCGGTCATAGCTCTCCAAGAAGGAAAACCTATACAATATGTACTAGGAAAGGTTAACTTCTTTGGATATCCCTTTTATGTAGATGAAAGAGTATTGATTCCAAGATTTGAAACAGAAGAATTAGTAGAAAACACGATAGCCATCATCAAAGAAAACTTTCAAGAACCAATTGATATAGTAGATTTAGGATGTGGAACGGGAGTGATTGGTCTTACTCTTGAAAAAAAAGTTTCCACAGCATCTGTGGATTGTATAGATATTTCCAAAGAAGCTCTAGAAGTAACAAAAATCAACAAAGAGGCCCTACAATCGAAAGCCAATCTCATTCAAAACGATATGTTAGAAGGGCTTGATAAAAAGTATGATGTGATTATCAGTAATCCTCCGTACATAAGAGACGATGAAGAAATAGAACAGATCGTAAGAGAGAATGAACCCCATCTTGCCTTATATGCAGGAAAAGATGGATTAGATTGTTATAAAAAGATATTAAATCATATAAGTCAAAATATGAAAGATAGATGTTTCATTGCTTTTGAAATAGGAAAAGACCAAGGAGAACAAATTATAAAACTAATAGAAGCAAATCTAGAAAATGTAAAAATAGAAATAAAACAAGATCTCTCTGGTAGAGATAGAATGTTATTCATTTATAAAAATTTGGAATAAAAATAATAAAATAATCTCACTAATGAAATGAAAGGTGAGATTTTTTTATGAAGAAAATTGTAATTATATTAGCCATTATAATAGGAGTATTAGTGATTTATAAGAGTAGAATTCCAGAAGAAAGTATTCGTTTTAGAATTATTGCGAATAGTAATACCCAAATAGATCAAGAAACAAAACAAAAAATCATAAAAGTAATATCCGAGGAGTTAACTCATAAAAGCAAAAACATAAGAGAAGAAAGAGAGTACCTAAAAAATCAGATTCCCTCAATCAATCAAAAAATCAAAGAGACAATTAAAGAACCCTATCAAATAAAATATGGAGAGAATTATTTTCCAGAAAAAGAATATAAGAATAATACCTATCCGGAGGGAGAATATGAATCATTAGTAATTACATTAGGAGAAGGAAAAGGAGATAATTTTTGGTGTGTTTTATTCCCTCCGTTATGTATGATAGAGGAAGGGGAAAATGTTGAATATGATTCTTTTCTAAAAAAGGTATGGGAAAATCTCTTCTAACATAGAATTTATAAGGAGTTAAAATTTACGACAAACAAAGGAATAAAAGGCCGATTTCATTGACAATTCACAAGGGATAAAGGTATGATTAAATAGAGAAAGAGGCAAAAAAATTATTTTTTTGTTAGGAGGTTTTCGCATGAAAATAATGGAAATAGAAGGCGGAAAAGAATTATCGGGAACAATCCGAATTAGCGGAGCCAAAAATGCAACAGTAGCCTTAATTCCAGCGGCTATATTAACGGATGAAGAAGTAACCATTTGTAATGTGCCAGAGATAACAGATACCGATGCATTATGTGATATTTTAAAAGAATTAAATGTCGATGTAAAAAGAGCGAGTGAAAGCATTGTTATAAATCCTGCTCAAATGCAAAACGTTGAGATTGCAGAATCATTTTCAAAGAAGTTAAGAGCATCTTATTATTTTATGGGAGCATTACTAGGAAAATATAAAAAAGTAGTTATGTACTTCCCAGGAGGTTGTTCGATTGGTGCTAGACCGATTGATCTACATCTAAAAGGGTTTGAATCTTTAGGAGCAACTGTTAGTAATGAAGGAAATAAATATACGGTAGAAGCCGAAGAATTAAAAGGAGCCAACATCTATTTAGATATTGCTTCTGTAGGAGCAACAATCAATATTATGTTAGCAGCTGTTTTAGCCACAGGAAAAACCGTGATAGATAATGCAGCAAAAGAACCAGAAATAGTAAATGTAGCAACCTTTTTAAATAATATGGGAGCTAAGATTACAGGAGCTGGAACCTCTACTATCAAAATAGAAGGCGTAAAACACTTAGGAAAATGTTTCCATGAAGTTATACCAGATCGAATTGAAGCAGGAACTTATGTGATTATTGGGGCATTATGTGGAAACCCACTAAAGATAGATAATATTATTCCAGAACATATTGATTCTTTACTATCAAAATTAGAAGAGGCAGGAGTCGATTTAGAAATAGGCGCAGATTATGTCATGGTGCAAAAACCAGAAAAGTATAAGGCAACGAGTATTAAAACAGCCGTATATCCTGGATTTGCAACAGATCTTCAACAACCATTTACTGTTCTACAAACACAAATGACAGGAAAAAGTAAGACGACCGAAACCATCTGGGAAAATCGATTCATGCACATTCCCTATTTATGTGAATTAGGAGCGAATATTGAAGTGAAAAATCAAACCGCAACGGTAACAGGACCCACGAAACTAGTAGGATGTGAAGTGGTTGCAACAGACCTTCGTGCAGGAGCAGCCATGGTAGCCGCCGGACTAAAAGCAGAAGGAAAAACAACCATAACAAACGTCGAACATATTTTAAGAGGATATGAATCCATCATAGAAAAATTAACGAATGTAGGTGCTAAAATAACGCTAAAAGAAATATAGATTAATATATTTCTTTTTTTTGGAGGATTTATGCACCGAATAATAAAACTGATAAGTATCTTCGTGATTAGTCTTTCTGTCTATTGGGTATATCAAAAAACAAGTAATTCGTACTATCAAATCATGAGTTTAGGAGATCAATTTTCTTTAGGAAACACTTCCTATGGAGTAATAGAAAATAGTTACTTGGATGATATGAAAGAAATTTTATTAAAGACAAAAGAAAATATTGAAATCAATCAAACCTATAATGAAAAAGACCAAAGTATTAAAAATTGTCTTCAAAGCATTCAAAATACACCCAATATAAAAAAAGATCTATATGATACAGATGTACTTGTAATATCATTAGGGTACAATGATCTTCTATATCGTTTATCAATAGAAGAAAATGATAAAGAAAGTAATGTTCAAAAAATCATAGAAGAAATAGAAAATGATTATAAGAAACTCATAGAAGAAATTAGAAAGTATTATAAAGAAGACATTATAGTACTTGGTTACATAGAAGATAGTCGATTTGATGGAAATAAACAAATAGGGATACAAAAATTGAATAAAATATTAAAGAATAATAAAGAAGTTATATTTATTGATGTTAATGAACTCTTAAAAGATAGAGAAAAATATTACTCAAATCCAAGGAGCCATTATCCGAACGCATTAGGATATAAACGTATAGCAACTAAAATAATTCAAAAAACACTTGAAAACAAAGAAAATGTTTGATATATTAATAACGCGTTTATTACTATGACAAATTAATTGTCATGGCGGAAGGAGAGATAAATATGAAGAAAGATATTCATCCAGAAATCCAAGATTGTAAAGTTACTTGTGCTTGTGGAAATACATTTACTTGCAAATCTACTAAGCCAGAAATAAGTGTTGAAATTTGTTCAGAATGTCATCCATTCTATACAGGAAAACAAAGTAGATCATCACGTGCAGGACGTGTTGATAAATTCAACAAAAAATATGGATTTGATAAAGAAAAAGCTGCTGAATAAGCAGTTTTTTATTTTGTTTATTAAAATAATGTTATAATAGTTTAGAGGAGTCGGTATGAAAACAATAGAAGAAATGTCACAGGAAGAAATAAAAAGGTTAAACGACAAAAAACTAATAGAGTGGTATGAACAAGAAATAGCAAACCTTAAAAGAAATAAGCTTGCAAAGGACATCATAGAGAAAGAATATGGTTCTTCTATCCTTCAATTAATGGATCAAATAGAAGAAGAGGAACGACAACTAATAAGTGAACTTTTCTTTTCAGGAGAAATGATGGAGATGTACCCTAACATAAAAGAACAGAGAGCCAAAAAGCCTATAACCTGTGATTTTTCAGGAGGAATTATAAAGCCAGGAAGTTTCTATGCTAGTTTTCGACCCCTATTAAAAAATATAAATAACGGAAGAACCTATGTCTTAAAAAGAACAATTAAGGTTGAAAGTGGATATGAAAGTGATCTACCAACCACGATACAAGAGTTAGAAAACTTTTTTCTAAGAGCCGAAAACGAACCAGAGGATGGAAGAGGAATCGATTATAGCCACTTTATGACGACTATGGGAGGATGCCTATCCTTCCAAGAACTAAAAGGGAGGAAGAAAAGATGAAAATAGGATTTGCAAGTGATCACAGAGGATTTAAACTAAAAAATCAACTAATGGAAGCCTTGAAAGAAAAATATGAAATAGAGGATGTTGGAACGTATTCAGAAGAATCAACAGATTATCCAGACTATGCTTTTAAATTGGGTGAAGAGGTAATAAATAAAAAGGTTGATTTTGGAGTAGCCATTTGTGGGTCTGGAATAGGAATCAGTATAGCCTGCAATAAGGTAAAAGGAATTCGTTGTGCTAAAGTAGATAGTGTGGAAGACGTAAAAGCAACAAGAATTGATAACGATTCTAACATTGTAGCCTTTGGAGAAAAGATACCATTTGAGAAAGCATTAGATTTTGTAAATACGTTTGTAACGACTCAAACATCGAATGAAGAAAAACATGTAAGAAGAAGAAATAAAATTAAAGAATATGAGGAAAAATAAGTATGTCATTTAAATTTATTTTATATTTTGTAATAACGATATTAGTGATATGGACAATGAATACCATTAATATTAATCAAATCTTTAAAAAGAATGCGAATCCGATTCAAGCAAAACTATTTTATTTCTTTGTAGGATTATCTATCATTTATTTAGTAACAAACTTTATCTATGATTTAATCACCACCGTAAATATAATCTAAAAAACTACAGCCGTAGTTTTTTTATGTAAAAAAATGACAAAGAGCAGAAAGATAGAAGAAAAGAAAATTATTTTTATGATATATTATAGATGGAATAGGATGATTATATGATAATGCCAGATACTAGTAAGGAAAACCAAAATACAAAAGTACCAATGACATTAGATGATTTTATAGGATCATTAGCAGAATATCAAGGAGAGTATGGAGAAAGTAAATTAGCTGGAAAGATTATTGAATTACTAAAGGAAAAACCTCAAACAAAAGAAGAAATTAATCAATTAAAGAAACAAATGCAAAAAGCATTAAAACACCTCCTTATATTTGATAAAAAAGCAAGGAAGATTTTTATCAATAGATATCAAGTATCAATAGATGTAATAGTTGAAAGGATTCACAATGATTGGCAAGATAAAGTAATCAATAATGATACACAACAAGAACACGAAGTAATAGTAGTAGAAGACCAAGAAGAGGAAAAGAAACAAAATTCCTATATTTATAGAGAAATTCAAACAAATTAAAAAAGGATGTATAAATCCTTTTTTTTTGGCCAAAATGATAAATGAGGTGAATATATGAGAATGGAATCATTAGAAAAAAGAATTCCTTTATTAATCTTTGTAACAATCATTACATCCCTTTTATTAGTAGCATCCATCTTATCAAAGAAAATGAATGATGCCCCTGTTACAGAAAGCCCAACTATCGTAGAAAATTATGAGGATATTATTCCCGTTATTAATGAGAATAATTATCTAACGAATCCATATATTGATCCAAGTGTCACAATTGGAAAAACATTCTATGATTATAAAGGAGAAGAAGCAGCCCAAGAAAATGCTCTTGTTGTACAAAACAATACATATTATCAAAACACAGGAGTAGATTATGTGAAAGAAGATTCCTTTGAGGTTGTTTCTATCGCAGAAGGAACAATCCTAGATGTAAAAGAGGATGAATTAGTAGGAAAAGTGGTAGAAATTGAACATAGAAATGGTTTGATATCTATTTATCAAAGTTTAAGTGAAACAACAGTACAAAAGGGTGATTCTGTAATACAAGGACAAGTAATTGGTAAAAGTGGAACAAATGAAATGGATAAAGAATTAGGAAATCATTTACATTTTGAAATCTATGAAAATGGTCATAATGTAGATCCAACACTTTATCTAAACAAAGACTATAAAAAGGAGAATTAGTTCTTCTTTTTTTATAATTTTAAAATATATTAATAGTAAACAGAAAAATATGATAGAATAAAATTAGGGAGTGAATGTAATATGTTAGCAAGAGATATAGGAATAGACCTTGGGACAGCCAATGTTTTAATTTATGTGAAAGGTAGAGGCATCGTTTTAAATGAACCAAGCATTGTTGTCATTGAAACAGATACAAAGAAAGTAATTGCAGTAGGCGAAGAAGCCAATGAAATGTTAGGGAGAACTCCCGGTAAAATAAAAGCTATAAGACCTATGAAGGATGGCGTTATAGCCGATTTTGAATTAACAGAAATCATGTTAGATATGTTTATTAAAAAGATTAAAGCTAGAAATCTTTTTGCAAGACCTAGAATCTTAATATGTTGTCCAACCAATATTACACCAGTAGAAAAGAATGCTATCAGAGAAGCAGCTGAAAGAATGGGAGCTAGAAAAGTATATATTGAAGAAGAACCAAAAGTAGCTGCCATTGGAGTAGGAATGGATATTTCAAAACCAACAGCAAACATGGTATTAGATATTGGGGGAGGAACAACCGATATTGCCGTATTATCTTTAAATGGAATTGTAAGTTCTGCCTCTATCAAAGTGGCAGGAAACTCCTTAAACCAAGATATTATTAGATATATAAGAGAAAAATATAAATTATTAATTGGAGAACCAACCGCAGAAGACATTAAAATCAATTTCGCTAATGTATATAAAGGTGGTAAAAAAGAAAAAATGGAAGTAAAAGGGAGAAACCTTTTAACAGGACTTCCTGCTACCATTGATCTTACGAAAGAAGAAACAAAAGAAGCTTTATCAGATGGTGTGAATCGTATTATAAAAGCCGCTAAAAGTGTTTTAGAACAGACCCCACCAGAATTAGCAGGAGATATTGTTGAAAAAGGAGTCATCCTAACAGGAGGAGGAGCTCAACTAAATGGTTTAGCCGATAAAATGGAAGAAGAATTAACGATACCAGTTTTAATGGCAGAATCTCCTCTAACTTGTGTAGCAGAAGGTTGTGGAATGCTACTAAATAATAGAAAGCAATTAGAAGAAGACCAACAATAGTTGGTTTTTCTTTTGATTTATAAAGAAAAATGATATAATTTTTTTAGAAAGAAGGAATATTATGAAATCTCAGTTATTGTCGGCAGCAGGAATCGTAATGGTAACATTTGTTTTTTCTGCCATCATAATGTTTTTAATGAGAAAGGTTGCCAGACATGTAAATGCGATGGATGTACCAAGAACTGAAGAAGGAAATAGGCATATTCATAAGAATGCCACTCCCAAATTAGGAGGAGTAGGAATTTTCTTAGGTTTCTTATTTGGATATATGTTATTTGGAGAACAAAGTGTTAGAATGAATTCCATATTAATTGGTAGTTTTGTTATTATTCTTACATCGATTGTAGATGATATCAAACCAATTAGAGCGATGCACAAACTTATTGCTCAAATTGTAGCAGCAAGTATTATCGTTTTTTATGGAGGAATTCTTTTAGATGTCATTACAGCGTTTGGATATACTTTTGATTTTGGAATACTATCATATCCAATCACGATATTCTTTATTGTAGCTTGTACGAACATTATAAATTTAATAGATGGATTAGACGGTTTAAGCGGAGGTATTTGTACCATATTTTATATAACAATTGCGATTATTGGATTTTTCCAAGGAAGATTTGGAAGTTTAGTAATGGTTTTAACACTGATTATGTTAGGATCAACCCTAGGATTTCTATTACACAATTTTCATCCAGCAAAAATCTTTGCGGGAGATGCAGCAACCTTTATGGGATTTATCATTGCAGTAATCACCTTGCTAGAGTTTAAAGGACCAGCCTTAATATCCTTCTTTGTACCTGTATCTATTTTAGGAATTCCAATTCTAGATACCTTATTTGCCATTATTAGAAGAATATTAAAAGGGCAACCACCATTCCAAGCAGATAAACAACATCTACATCATCAATTATTAGGAATGAACTTTTCACAAGTAGTAACAGTCCTTATTATTTATGGAATCAATATATTATTTGCAGTGGCCACCTTAATATTTGTATTAGTAGATCCTAAAGTAGGACAAGTCATTTTCTATATAATCTTTATATTAGTAGCGTGGTTTGTTTTTCACACAACGATTATTTCAGATAAAAATCCTCAAAGAATCAAAAAGATTGAAAGAATGATAGGAATAAAAAAAGAGTAATCTCTTTTTTTTCGACAAATTTCAACATTAGTACTTGATAGAATAAAACTACCATAAGCAGTATGGTAGAATTGAGGTGGTAGAAGTGATGACCGGACGCGTGAAATGGTTTAATAATGATAAAGGATATGGCTTTATTGGTTTTAAACAAAATGAGGATATATTTGTACACTATTCCGCCATTGAGTTAGATGGATATAAAACATTAAACGAAGGGCAACTAGTAGAATTTAAACTAATTGAAACAAGCAAAGGCTATCAAGCAATTAATGTAAGACTTCTAAGAGAAGCAGCCACTATTAATTAGTGGTATTTTTTTTATTTCTTTGGTATAATAAAATTGTAAAGGAGGAGATTTAATGGACATTAAAATTCGTGGTGAGAAGATCAAAATTACGGACGCTATGCACAGTTATATAGAAGAGAAAATAGGAAAATTAGATAAATACCTAGAAAATAGTGAAAATGTTCACGGACATGTCATAGTGAAAGTAAAAGGTCACGATAATACGGTGGAAATTACAATCCCATTAAAATCATTTATTCTAAGATCGGAGGAGACACAAGACGATTTCTATGCGGCTGTTGATAAGACAATAGATAAGCTGGAAAGACAAGTTAGAAAGCAAAAAACTAGAATACTTTCAAAACAAGTTAAACCAAGTTATGATTTCAACTTTGATAGCATAGAACTCGAGAAAGAAGAAAAAGAAACAAAGAAAATCGTAAAAAGAAAGACAATCGAAGTAAAACCGATGAACGAAGAAGAAGCAATCCTTCAAATGGAATTACTTGGACATGAATTCTTTATGTATAAGGACAGCGATACAAATGCTCCATGTGTTGTATACAAAAGATATGATGGAAATTATGGAGTAATTGAATCAGAATAAAAAATAAACGATAAATGGAGAGGAAATATCTTTTATTTCTCTCTTTTTTTTGGTAGAATAAATACTTGAAGGAGTTGATAAACTTGAATATATTAAAGAAGTTATTTGACCATGAATATAAAGAATTAAGAAGATTTGATACGATAGCACAACAAGTAATGGCATTAGATGAAGAGTATTCAAAATTAACAGATACAGAATTACAAAATAAAACAGATGAGTTTCGTGAGAGATTAGGAAATGGAGAAACATTAGATGATATCTTAGTAGAAGCTTTTGCAACCGCAAGAGAGGCTGCCTATCGTGTTATCGGAGAAAAACATTTCTATGTGCAAATCTTAGGAGCTTTAGCCATTCACTATGGTAATATTGCTGAAATGAAAACAGGGGAAGGAAAAACCTTAACCTCTGTTCTTCCAGCTTATTTAAATGCCTTAACAGGTGAAGGAGTACATATCATTACAGTCAATGAATACTTAGCTGGCCGTGATGCTGAATGGATGGGTGGAATTCATAAATTCCTAGGATTAACAGTAGGTGTTAATCTAAGAGATATGACACCACAAGAAAAAAAAGAACAATATAATTGTGATATTATGTATTCTACTAATAGTGAATTGGGATTTGACTACTTAAGGGATAATATGGTAGTAAAAAAGGAAGATAGAGTTCAAAAACCATTAAACTTTGCTATCATA